>VGUJ01000027.1 GCA_016874235.1 Gammaproteobacteria bacterium | reverse complement strand
GACGGCGAGTCCAAAGAATTCGAGGAGTGGTCACGCTCGCGCACGGGCCAACCGAGCTGGTCTCCGGCGTACATCAGTCAAGATCGCCAGAAGTGGTATGTCTCCTCTCGACTCGATGCCGCCGGCAACCCGCGTGACAAAGCAGCGATCTTCCGCTTCGACCCCAAGACTCGAAAGATAGGCGAGCTCGTTTACGAACACCCCGATGTCGACGTCAGCGGCGTCATCGGCTCGCGCATTACCGACGACATGGTCGGCGTCTCCTACTCGGCCGAGAAACCGCAGCAGTTGATGTTCGATTCGCGCCTGAAGGATTTGCAGAACATCCTGAAGGCGCGTTTCACGAATCAGCAAGTGTTCCTCTCAAGCGCGTCGCGCGACGAACAGAAAATGATTTTCGCCGTCACCTCGAGCACCAATCCCGGCCGATTCTTCTTGTTCGATCGCAGTAAGAACGCTTTCGAAGAGCTCGCTTCGGTTCTGCCTTGGCTCAAGGAACCGCAGCTCTCGCCCATGAAGCCGCTCAAGATTGCCGCGCGTGACGGGCTGATGCTGCCGTCCTATCTCACGATTCCGCGAGAGTCGAACGGAAAAAATCTTCCGCTAGTCCTCATGCCGCACGGCGGCCCCCGCGCACGCGATTTTTACGGCTTCGATCCGCTCGTGCAGATCATGGCGAATCGCGGCTATGCAGTGCTGCAGGTCAACTTCCGCGGGTCCCTCGGTTACGGACTGGCCTTCGACAAGGCAGGGTGGCGTGAGTGGGGCGGCGCAATGCAGCAAGATCTCATCGATGCGCTCAAGTGGACCATCGCCGAGGGTATCGCCGATCCACAACGTATCTGCATCTTCGGTGCAAGCTACGGCGGCTACGCGACCATGATGGGCCTCGTACAGAACCCCGAGCTTTTCAAGTGTGGCATCAACTACGTCGGGGTCACCGATCTGCCCTTGCTGTTGCGCACGATCCCTCGCGCATGGGAACCCCTGCGCGAAGACATCAAGCTGCAGATTGGTGAGGGCAAAAGCGATCTCGCAGAGCTCGAAGCACGCTCACCCACGCGTTTTGCCGATCGCATCAAGGCGCCGGTGCTCATGGCGTACGGCGCCCGCGATCCGCGGGTCGTGCTCGAACACGCACGAATGATGGAACGCGAGCTCAAGAAAAACGCTGTCCCCTACGAACTCATCGTCAAAAAAGACGAGGGGCATGGTTACGCCAAATTCGACAACCAAGTCGAATTCGGAGAAAAAGTCGCGGCCTTCCTCGACAAGTACATTGGCGCCGGCGCCGCAGGTTCAGCCCCCGCAGCGACGGCAGCATCGACCCTCGACACGCCTTGAACGAGTCAAACCCTTGATCACCCGAGGAGCCTTCCGCACTCGAGACGGCTCGCAACTCACCGTATACGACTGGCCAGTCGAGGGGGCTGCACTCACAGCGCTCATCGTTCATGGTCTAGGCGAACATTCGGGTCGCTACGAACTGCTCGCCCGATGGCTCAACTCGAGGGGCGTCGCGGTGCGCGCGTACGATC
>VGUJ01000026.1 GCA_016874235.1 Gammaproteobacteria bacterium | reverse complement strand
CGCCGCCTGCTACACGGCGTATTGCAGTCAGAAAGACATGCCGCTCTGGAAGGTCGCAGCCGTCCGTCGCGAGTTCTTTTATGGACATGAATGCACGGAGATGGATCCTAAGATCCACGATCCCTCCAACTTCACTTACTGCAAGAATGCGCCATCGATGTTTTTCCAAACACCGCTCATCGCGTGGCTCGTGAAGCAAAACGTCGATACCGTTTTCGTGACCGGATGCACGACGAGTGGCTGTGTTCGAGCGACGATCGTCGATGCGTTTTCGTTCGGCTTTCGCGTTCAAGTCGTCGAAGACTGCTGTGGCGATGCGGAGCAAGGTCCTCACGACGACACGATGCGTGACGTCGGACGCCGCTACGCCGACATCGTCGACCGCACGACGGCAGAGCGCTGGATGCGCGCCCAGGCCCAGACCGTTCGCTGAGCCTCGGGGCATGTCGAGTCATCCCGCCGGCCGTTGGACGCCTCTCCTCGAGATCGGTCTCGCGGTGATCACCGTTGGCGCCTTCGTGGCGACGCGTGGGGGCAACCTCGACCAAGACTCCGCGGTCGGTGCGCTGGTGCTCGTGCCCTCGATCATGTGGCGATGAGTGTTCGAATCGTCGAAGCATCCTCGTCCAATGTGGTAACAATCTACCGGGCCGCGAATACCCTCGCGTTGGTCGCGCTCGCGGTACCCGTGGTGGCGGGCGAGGTGCATTGGGGCATCGTGGTCCTGCCGTTTGCGCTCTTTCGCATCGCGATGAATGCCGCCTCGCACCTTGCCGGGGCGAGGTGGTGACCCGCCGTATCCAATGGTTCGGCGGCGCGTGGGTGGCAGGCTGGGCGGGAGTGCTTCCCTAGTCGAACTCGCAGGCGAGCCACTCGCGGAGCATCGCCGTGGCGCAGTCCCCCGAGCGCCGAGCCAGTGCAAACACCTCGGCTGGGGCCAGGGACTCATCGGCGCGATCCGAGATCATCCGAACGCACGCAAAAGGCACGTCGAACTCATGGCAAACCTGTGCGACAGCTGCGCCCTCCATCTCGACACACGCAGCCTGTGGTACGGCTGAGAGGACCTGAGCGCGTTGCACAGGGCGTCCGATCACCTGATCGCCCGTCGCGATGTCCGCGATCCAGGTTCTGGGGGCCCGCTCGCCGTGTGCCCTGAGGAGCGCCGCCCGTAACCCCTCGGTCATGGATTGATCTGCCGGCAGTCCTGAGCGGTCGAGAAGCGGGATATGGGTGGGCGGGAAGAAAGGCGAGGCGTCGAGATCGTGCTGGAAGAGTTCGCGTGCAAAGACCACATCGCCGATGGATAAATCGTCCCGAAGGGCGCCGGCGATGCCTGTGAAGACCACATGGGTGGGACGAAGCGCGGTGATGAGGTGAGCCGCCGTCGAGGCCGCAGCCACCTTGCCCCAGCGGGAGAACGCCAGACTGACCGGTTGACCGGAAATCAGCCCCTGGACGACCTCACGGCTTCCTGAACGATGAGTAGCGGGGCGCTGAACGGAGGTTGAGATGGCCGAGAGTTCCTCGGGCATCGCCGATAAGATCAGGATCATTCGTTAACTTTACATAATATACATTATGCGCACTCAAGGATGTCCCCAATGGCGAAATCCCGGCGCTAAAGCACCGTATCACGGTCTGCCGAATACTCCACCAGCGCCTCGGCATGGTCTCGGCCATAGGCCACCATCTGCAGCGTTCCGAACACGAATGACTCCGCGTTCATCGCTGAGCCGGATCCGGCGGGTT
>VGUJ01000025.1 GCA_016874235.1 Gammaproteobacteria bacterium | reverse complement strand
CAGGATGGCGTTGGTGGTGATGTCGCGATAAACGAAGATCTTCCGCGATATCTGATGCGCATCAGAGTCGCTCGAGAGTGTGGTCTCAAGTCGGGCGGCGTCGATACCCTCGATACGCATCACCGGCCGACCCTCAGGGAAGGTGTAGGCGATGCCGACGGCATACCAGTAGACAGGCTGCCCTTCGCCCACGCGCATGTCGACCCACTGCTTGAAAATCTCTGAGGTGAAACCGCGATCGGAGGCGTCCACCCTTGGTGCGCAAAGGCCACTCGCGATGAACAGGGTCAGGATGAAGATACGCATGAAACTAATCACCTCGGAGTAAGGACTTCGACTGCACATACTTTGTGCGATGACACCCGGCAGAGGCCGCTGTATCCCCGGATTCCCGCTTTCAAAGATCCCCTTCGGATAGGGGTCGATTGCGTAAGCCCCTATACCAACCAGGGTCTTGCCTCGACTCGGGACCTTTAGATGCGAGTGTACGCCGTTTCATCGAGGCTGATAGCCGGCTGTCCGCCGGATCCCCGCGGGCCGTATGGGATGCCATCGCGAGCGGTGTCACGGCGCCGTTATTCAGACCGTCTAAGCCGATCGGAACCGGGCGCATCTTCGGCGATGAGCTTCAAGGCCGCTTCGCGGCGCGCCGGTCAAACAACAGCCAACTAAAGCTGTCAATCTCACCGCGGATGCTGCGTTAGCGACACCACAGATTATCCGGGTACAGCAGCATGTCGAATTCCGCGTAGACAATGCCATCGTTGTCTTGCCGATACTTGCAGGCTACTGGATCCATGCTGCCGCGCCAGCGGCCCAACGGCTCCTCGCACGTGAAGTACAAATCACAGGTCGACTGGTGTCGGAAGCGTTCGCGCGGCAGCACCGCGACGCGGCTCGGATCGGCGGGAGCTCGGTCGTAGGTCGGCAGATCAGCGAAACTCCAGTGCTCGAGGCGAGCAGATGATACGCCGTCAACATGGCGGCATCGGTGGTGCCAGGTTCATTGCCGTGGACCGAGTGCGACAGCCAGACAACTGCCGGCATCGACTGGGTGATTGAAGAATTCTTTCCCGGACGAAGGCGCTGTGGATCAGCGAGCCGCGTCATCGCACTCTTACTCGAGTCGGGCGATGTTTTTCGGGTCGCTAATTTCGCCATAGATGAACTTTCGGCTCTCCCAGCTTTCGCCGTATTCGAAAACCCGCATCCGTTACAGCGCCTGCGCGGGCCAGTCGTCCTCCAGCCGCTGTCGGACTTAGGGCTCTTCGAGATATCCCCAGATTCTCGCTAGCCTGTACGGAATGTTATGATATAACACTTTATTCTTGCGATTGAGGCCTCCAGATGTCGATGTTACGAATGAGCGCGGGTCGACGATCGCTCGGGGCACTGCTGATTGGCCTCGCAATCTGGCTCGCAGTCGCGTGGGCGCTGTGAATGACATTGCGCTCAAGGATGTCTCCGTCCTTCGCGGGACGGTCCTGGCGCTCACCGAGATCAGCGGCATCTTCTCTTCCGGATCGCTGACCGCGATCCTCGGTCCGAACGGAGCCGGTAAGACGACGCTTCTCGACACACTCGCCGGCCGCTTGCAACCCGCCACCGGGGTCATCGCAGGACTGCCGTCGCCGCCGAACACTAGCTACCTGCAACAGGTACCGCAACTGGACCTGCGGGTTCCCGTCACGGTCCTCGATTTCGTGGCGATGGGGGCCTGGCGGATGCACGGCGCTTTTCGCGACATCGAACGTCAGGCACTCGAGAGTGCTCTTGACGCGCTTCGAACCGTCGGTCTGCTGGATCTTCAGTTGCGGACATTGGACGAGTTGTCGTCGGGGCAACTGCAGCGCGCCCGATTCGCCCAACTGATCCAGCAACAATCACAATTAATTCTGCTCGACGAGCCCTTCAATGCGATCGACGAAGAGACGACCGCGATGCTGACATCGTTAATCGCACGTTGGCACGCCGATTCCCGAACGATCATCGTCGTGCTTCACGATCGGGAACTTGCCCGAGCGCTCTGCCCGCACGCACTAGTGCTCGACCGGCAAGTGATCTCCTGGGGTCCCACGGAGCAGTCGCTGGCTGCTCATCGCTGGCGACACGTCGCATGACCGATCTGCTTGCGCCCTTCGGTGAGTACCTGTTCCTGCGACGTGCGCTGGTCGGCAGCTCAGTACTGGCGGCTTCGATGGCGCCGCTCGGCACGCTGCTGATTCTTCGTCGCATGAGCCTGGTGGGAGATGCAATGGCGCACGCCGTTCTGCCGGGTGCGGTGGCCGGCTTCTTGCTGGCCGGCTTGTCGATCTGGGCGATGGCTCTCGGCGGATTCATCGCCGCCATCAGCGTCGCCCTGCTGGCGACCCTGGTCGCGCAGCGCACGCGCGAGCAAGAGGATTCCAGCTTCGCCGCGATCTATCTCATTTCGCTGGCCATCGGGGTGATGGGAGTCGCGGCGAGTGGCGGCAGGGTAGATCTCGCACACCTGTTGTTCGGGTCGGTCCTGGCGGTGGATGACCAGGGACTGCTGCTGGCCGCGACGGTCGCTACGTCGACATGGCTGGCGCTCGCTTGGCTCTACCGACCGCTCGTACTCGCGACGCTGCAAGCCGACTTCTTCGACGGCACCGCCACGGCGACGATCGTGCGCGTTGCCTTCACGGTGCTCGTCGTCATGAATCTGGTCGCCGGATTTCAGATTCTCGGTACACTCATGGCCGTCGGCCTCCTAATCCTACCGGCCGCTGCGGCGCGCCAATGGGCCACGCGCCTCGAGCCGCTGATCCTGCTGGCTGTGCTCATCGGGGTCGCCAGTGCACTGATCGGCTTGACCATGAGCATCCAGACCGATCTTCCGAGCGGTCCCGCCATCGTGCTGTGCGCCGGAAGCGCCTACCTGATATCAATTCTCGCAGGCAGAAACCGAATACGGATAAGGAGATCTTGATGGTGCTGCAGCGCCTGATTGCTTGCCTTTTGTTTATCTCACTGACGTGGGCCACCCCTGCGCTGGGTCGCGACCTGCCGATGCCGGTGGTCGCGAGCTTCTCTGTACTCGCCGATCTTGTGAAGGAGATCGGAGGAGATCGAGTTGCCGTGAGCTCCCTGGTCGGCCCCAACGCTGATGCGCATGTCTACGAACCGACGCCCTCCGATGTCATGGCCATTACACGCGCGAAAGTCGTCGTCATGAATGGTCTGGGATTCGAAGGGTGGATGGAACGACTCATCACATCCTCCGGCTTCCGCGGCAGGTTGGTGATCGCGGGTAGTGACATCAAGCCCTTGCGCTCCAGCGACGGGATCGATCCCCACGCCTGGCAGGACCCGAGGAATGTCGTTCGCTACGTCACTCGAATCTCGGCGGCACTCGCTGCCGCGCAACCAGCCGATGCCGCCGTGTTTGCAGTCAATGCCGAGCGATATCGGCGTGAACTCCTCGCGCTAGACGCGGAGATCCGCGCCTCAACGAACGCAATCCCCGCCGACGAGCGCCGCTTCGTCACCTCGCATGATGCGTTCGGGTACTTCGCGCGAGCCTATGGTTTCACGATCCTCTCACCGCAGGGGTGGTCAACCGACGATGAGCCCTCCGCACGCGACGTTGCGGCACTGATCACGCAACTCAAGAAAGGTCAGGTACGGGCGGTCTTCCTCGAGAATATCTTCGATCCGCGCCTCATCGAGCAGATCGCTGCGGAAGGCAACGCGCGCGTCGGCGGCCGCTTGTACTCGGACGCACTCGATCGGCCGGGAACCACCGCCGGAAGCTACCTCGGCATGATGCGCCACAACGTGGGGGCGCTGCTCGGCGCACTGAGGGACAGATAGTGGATCTGCTACGCCTCGGCCCTGACAAGGCGTCGTC
>VGUJ01000024.1 GCA_016874235.1 Gammaproteobacteria bacterium | reverse complement strand
ACCGGGCCTTACTTCGTGATCCCTCTTTTCGGACCCACCACGCTTCGTGACGGAATCGGCAGTCTCGCGGACGATTTTGGCGAACTGCGCTCCTATCTCGAGGACGACAGCACACGCTGGTCACTCTGGGCGTTCGACAAGTTCGAGACTCGAGTGCGATTGCTCGACGCCGACGCGGTGCTCGATCGTTCGGGAGATCCTTACGCCTTCGTGCGTAGCGCGTATTTGCAGCGACGCGAGTACCAGGTTCGCGACGGCAACGTGCCGGCAGAAGATTTGGAATCGGAGTTTGCTGAGCAAGACCCAGTGAACCCCGATGCAACGCCCTAAGCGTTAACGCGGCGTTACGGCGGACGTTGCGGCAACGCTCACGCCGCTTTGAGCAGCGTATCGACTTCGCTGATTCGAGCCAGCCGCTCGACGGCGGCGGGCAACCCGAGATACACGAGCGTGATGCCTCGACGAACGGCCTCACCTTTCCACTCGATGAGCACTGAGAGGCCTGCGCTATCGGCGTCAGAGATACCCGAGCAGTCGAACTCGCAGCGCGCGCCGCGCTCAAGCGCCATCAATCGACGAAACCCCTCGGCATACGCCACATAGGCCGTGGCGAACGTGAGTTTGCCACGCAACGAGTGACGAAGCGGCCCCTGATCTTCGAACGTGAGCGGGATCAAAGAGGCACTCCGCGCGCACCAGGAGTCTTCGACCCGCCACTCTGAGAAGAGCGGTTCTGCGCCTCGAGACGAGTGATGACCGCATCGAGACCCTTTTGGTCAATCTCGGAGCCGAAATCTTCGCGGAAGCTTTTTACGTAGCTGATGCCTTCGATGACGACATCCCAGGCCTTCCAACCAGCGTCGGTCTTACGCAAGGTGTAATTGACGGGAATTTTTTGACCATTGCTGCGCTTGACCTCCGTGCGCACCGTCGCACTCGTCGCATCCGCCGCGACCGGCGATGGCAGCACCTTGATTCGATCGCCCGTGAACTCGATGAGCGCATCGCCATAGTTATTGAGTAGCGAACCATAGAACGCATCGATGAAGCGCTCTCGCTGTTCGGGCGTGGCCGTACGCCAGTGACGGCCGAGTACGAGTCGCGCCGCGTGCTCGACATCGAAATGAGGCAACAGCACGCGCTCAACGAGTGCCGACACTTTCAAGGGATCTTTGCGGAACTCGGCTCGACGAGCATCGAGTTCGGAGATCATGATGTTGGCGGCCGAGTCGATGAGTTTGCCGGGCTCACTGGCATCGACAGACTTCGGTACGACCGACTTGGCCTGAGCGAACGCAGGCGCGGTGACGACCGCGGCACTCAACACGAGCGCGACAAAAACCGCAGACAACATGCGAGTCATGACGTCAGACCTCATTGACCACCCTCCTTCGAGCCGCCCTCATTGGCGGCCTCACCTTCGCTGCCGCGGCTGGCGAAGTCGGCAAAGAACTTATTCACGAGCGACTCGAGCACGATGGCCGACTGCGTGAACTCAATCTGACTGCCGTCTTTGAGGAAAGTTTCGGAACCGCCCGGCCCGATGCCGACGTACTTTCCGCCGAGCAGACCCTGAGTTTGGATGCTGGCGTCGCTGTCATCCGGGATGCGATCGAACTGCGGATCGATGCGCAGCGTGGCGACAGCGCGATAGTCGTTGGAGTCGAACGTCACCGACTCGACGCGGCCGATGCGTACACCCGCCATGCTGACGGGCGAGCCGCCCTTGAGGTCGCCGATGTTGTCGAAGCGGGCCGTCACGCGATAGCCCGAATCCCCACCCACGGTCAGGCCGCTACCTGGCAGCTGCGTGGTGAGGAAGAACAGCGCGGCGAAGCCGAGCAGCACAAAGAGGCCGGTGCCAATCTCGAGAGAGCGTTGCGGTTTCATAGTCGATTACCTTCCAAGAAATGCGGCGGTGAGCATGTAGTCGAGCAGGAGCGTCAGGACCGAAGAAATGACGACGGTGCGCGTCGTGGCCAGACCCACACCCTGCGCGGTGGGCTTTGCGGTGAAGCCCTCGTGAACGGCGACGAGGCTGCAGGCCACGCCGAAGCACACACTTTTGACGATGCCTTCGGTGACGTCGTTGAGTTCGACCGCGCCCTGCATCTGGGACCAGAACGCGCCGGGATCGACACCCATCAACTGCACGCCGATGAGCTGTGCGCCGAACAAACCCACGACGTTGAAGACGGCGACAAGCAGCGGCATGGCAATCACACCGCCCAAGAAACGCGGGGCGACCACGTAGCGCAAAGGATCGACGGCCATCATTTCCATGGCAGTCAGCTGATCGGTGGCGCGCATCAGTCCGATTTCGGAAGTCAGTGCCGTGCCCGCGCGCCCGGCAAAGAGCAGCGCCGTCACCACGGGACCTAATTCTTTGAGCAATCCGAGCGCGGCTGCGACACCCAGCGCATCTTCAGAGCCGAATCGCTGCAAGAGATCGAACCCCTGCAACCCGAGCACCATGCCTACGAAAAGCCCCGAGAGCATGACGATGACGAGCGAGCGTGCACCCGCGTTGTAGATTTGATGAACGACCGACCGCGGACGTGCCAAGGCCGGGCCGCACTGCGCGAGCACTCTGCCTAAAAAGACGGCGACGCGCCCGACGCGCTGGATGAACGCCGCGATCATGGCTCGCTCCGCGTACCGAGCAACTCAGCGTGGTAATCCGGCGCCGGATAATGAAACGGCACCGGGCCGTCGGCCTGCCCGCTCATGAACTGCCGCACCACTTCGAGCGGGCTCGCGCGTAACTCCTCAGGGGTGCCCGACGCCACGGCGCGACCCCCTGAGAGCAGATAGCTGTAGTGCGCAATCGACGACAATTCACCGACATCGTGCGAGACGACGATACTCGTGATGCCGAGCGCTTCGTTGAGCTCGCGAATCAAACGAACGATCACACCCATCGAGATGGGATCGAGCCCCACGAAGGGCTCGTCGTAAATGAGAAGCTCGGGATCCATCACCGTTGCCCTCGCGAGCGCCACGCGACGCGCCATACCACCCGAGAGCTCGGAGGGCATCAACTTGGCGGCGCCCCGCAGTCCCACCGAATGAAGTTTGGTGAGCACGAGTTGACGCAACACGGCTTCAGGCAACTGCGCGTTCTCGCGAACCGGGAAGGCCACGTTCTCGAACACATCGAGATCGGTGAGTAGCGCCCCGTTTTGAAAGAGCATGCCCATGCGCCGACGCAAGGCATAGAGACCCGGCTTGTCGAGGGTGCTGACATCCTGACCGAACACCTCGATCCGCCCTTGCGTCGGATTGGACTGCCCTGTGATGAGGCGAAGCAGCGTGGTTTTGCCGGTGCCGCTCGGACCCATGACGGCCGTAATGCGCCCGGGTTGGGCCTCGAAATCGAGACCTTTGAAGATCGATCGCCCGCCGACCTCGTAATCCAGACCGCTGACCTTGATAACCGGTTCTGACATGCCATCCCTGGGACGTAGGGGGTCGCCGGCATGGCGGCCCGTAAAGGGGCGGGAGTTTACCAAAGCGTGGGCGCCTTCATGCGGTCCCAAGCACGTGAATTCCTTGCAACTATTTCTAATCTGGACTAAAATGGTCCCGTTTATGATCCGCATCTCCCGCATGACCGACTACGCCACCGTACTCCTGGCCGCTCTCGCCCGGGACCCGGAGGCCTGTCTGAGTGCGCCCGCTCTCGCCGAGCGCACCCGCATCGGCATGCCGACGGTGAGTAAGGTGCTGAAGATTTTGCAGCGCGGCGGGCTCGTGCGCTCGACGCGCGGATTACACGGCGGCTATTCCTTGGCGCGTCCAGCTCAGACCATTTCGGCCGCCGCCATCCTCGATGCGCTCGAGGGACCCGTCGCGGTCACCGACTGCTCGGCGGGCCAGGGTCACTGCGAGATTGAGACCACCTGCGGCGTAGGCCAAGCCTGGCAGCGCGTGAACCTCGCCATCCGTCGTTCGCTATACGACGTGAGCCTTGCGCAGCTCGCAGGTCTCGACACTCAAAATTTCGCGCTGCGCGGATTCGAGCAACAGCTGAACCCTGCCATCGGCGGTCGCGCTGCAGCAGCCCTGCGACGTGATAAATCGGCAGACGCCTGACACCA
>VGUJ01000023.1 GCA_016874235.1 Gammaproteobacteria bacterium | reverse complement strand
ATCGTGGGACGCCCCATGTCGCTCGAGTTTTTGTTGATGGGCGCGACGACGACCGTGACGCATCGGTTCACGGAAGATCTGGAGCACCATGTGCGTGAGGCCGAGGTGCTCGTGGCCGCGGCCGGTAAGCCTGGGCTCATCAAGGGCGAGTGGATCCGGCCCGGTGCCGTGGTGGTGGATGTGGGCATCAACCGACGCGAAAACGGCGCCCTCTGCGGAGATGTCGAATTTGCCGAGGCCGCCAAGCGCGCTTCGTGGATTACCCCTGTGCCCGGCGGCGTCGGCCCCATGACCGTCGCGATGCTGATGAAGAACAACCTCGAGGCGGCGCTGAGGAGGGGGTAGGAGTCGTGAGCGCGACCTGAGCGGCGGCGTAGCGTCCCGTGTTCCGTTGGCCCCAAGAAGGGGACGCCAAAACCACATCCCTGTGAGCTCGGCGCGCGCCATCCCTGGCGCGCGACGCCCCTTCTTGGAGCCAACGGAATACGTGTCGCTCCATCGCATTCGGATCAGGTCCGAATGTGGGTGCGGGGACTCGGTCTGCCGCGCAATTCACGCGATTTGGCGAGATATCCGAATTGAGAATCTTGGGTGAGTTGTTAGTCTCTTGCCGAAAGTCAGTCTTTTTTCGGAGTAGCGCCGTGGCGACTAAGCTCAGCACCAAGGGTCAGATCACGATCCCCAAACACATCCGAGATGCCATCGGTCTGCGACCGGGGCAGCGCGTGGAACTCCGCGTCGGCGAAAACGGAACGATCGTCATTCAACAGATCAAGGATCACAAGCCGCCGAGCAAAGAGCGCTTTGCCGCGGCTCGAGGCATCGCCAAGACGAAGCTCACCACCGACCAGTTAATGACCCTGCTCCGCGGCACTAGCCCCTAACGACGATCAACTCTTCAGGAGCGTCGCCAGACCGTCGCGCCGCCCGGTTTATCTTCGAGCACGATGCCCGCCGCTGCGAGCTCGTCGCGGATCTCATCCGAGCGTTTGAAATTCTTTGACTTGCGCGCGTCCTGGCGCTCGGCGATGGCCGCTTCGATGCGCGCATCGTCCCAGCCACCTTCGGTGCTCTGCCCTTTCGAGGCTTTGAACCAGTCTTCTGCATTGAGCGTCAGCAGCCCGAGCACTGAACCGATCGCGCGCAGTTCGCGCGCTTTGGCCGTGGCGCCCGCGACGTCACCGGCATCGCGTGCCCGGTTGATTTCACCGGCGATGGCTTGCAGCACGGCGATGGCTTCGGGCGTGTTGAAGTCATCGTCCATCGCAGCATGGAACGTCTGCCAGGCTTGCGAGTCGCCGGTTTGCGGCGCTTTGACGGGCGGCGCATCGAGGCCGCGCAGCGCGGTGTAGAGACGACCGAGCGAAGCGTCCGCTTGCTCGATTTGCGCGAGTGAGTAATTGATCGGGCCACGATAGTGACTGCCGGTCAAAAAATAACGCAGCACTTCGGGGTGACGGATGTGACCGGAACCGAGCACCTCGCGGATGGTGAAGAAGTTGCCGAGCGACTTCGACATCTTCTCGTCATCCACATTGACAAACCCGTTGTGCATCCAAAGATTGGCGAAGTGATCGCCCGTGGCCGCGCAGGACTGCGCGATCTCGTTTTCGTGGTGCGGGAACTTGAGATCCATGCCACCGGCGTGGATGTCGAAGTGGCTGCCTAAGATTTCACCGGACATCACCGAGCACTCGATGTGCCAACCCGGACGCCCCGGACCCCAAGGCGACTCCCACGCGGGTTCGCCGGGTTTTGCTTTCTTCCAAAGCACGAAATCGAGCGGATCGCGCTTGGCGGTGTCGACCTCGATGCGCGCCCCGGCGCGTAGATCGGCCAGGCGTTTTCCCGAGAGTTTGCCGTAGTCCGCGAAACTACCGACGGAGTACATGACATCGCCGTCGCTCGCGACATAGGCGTGGCCCTTGTCGATGAGCGTTTGCGTGAGCGCGATCATACCGGGCACGTATTGCGTGGCGCGCGGCTCGTGATCGGGTCGCAAGACATTGAGGCGATCGTAGTCCTCGTGCATCGCATCGATGAATCGCGCGGTGAAGGCGTCGATGGGCTCGCCAAGCTCGGCGGCGCGCCGGATGATCTTATCGTCGATGTCGGTGATGTTGCGGACGAAAATGACCTTGAGGCCGCGATGTCGCAGGTACCGATGCACGATGTCGAACGCGACCTTCGAGCGCGCATGACCGATATGGCAGAAGTCGTAGACCGTGTCGCCGCAGAGGTACATGCGGATTTCGCCCGGACGAATCGGCGTGAGCGTCTGCTTTTGACCGGTCAGCGAGTTGTGAATGCGGATCGTCATGGGGCCGCGGATGATAGCCGCTCGAGACGCGCGATGGCGCGCGCGGCCGTCATGATCTTCAGGAGCGGCGCGAGCTCGGGGCCGTCGCGTCGTCCGGTGAGCGCTTGTCGAAGCGGCTTGAAAAGCTCGGGGCCTTTGCGACCCGTCTGCTCACGAATCGCCGTGGTGACGGCTTTCCAATCGATGCCATGCGTGCGGATCGCTGCAGCGGCGGCTTCGAAGAATGCAGGGCCTGCGACGTTGATGAGCTCCATGCCCTCGGCATCGTGCTCGGGCAATTCGCCGAAGACGACCTGCACCCAATAGGCGGCATCGGAGGGCAAGAGAAGATTTTGGTGAAGCGCCGCAGCAAAGGCGCTTGCCGAGGCCGCATCGAGCGTGTTCGGGAGATGCGGACGCATCCAATCGAGCGCTTCGTCGCTCGAGAGTGCGTGCACGGCCCGACGCTGCCACACCTCGAGCTGCACAGGATCAAACCGCGCGGGCGAGCGTACGAGATGCGCAGGGTTGAACCCCACAGCGAGTTTTTGTAGATCGAGCAGATCGTGCAGATCGCTCGAGTGACCGAGTCTGAAGAGATGGTTGACGAGCGCCTTGGGCAAATAGCCCTGCTCGCGCAGTTGTCTCAAAGATTTTGCGCCGTGACGTTTTGAGAGCGGCGAGCCGTCGGCCGAGGTGATGAGCGAGAGGTGGCCATAGGTCGGGGCTTTGAGCTCGAGCGCCATCGCGATGAGCAACTGGCGTGGCGTGTTGGAGAGATGATCTTCGCCGCGCAGCACCGTGGTGACGCCGCTCAAGGCATCATCGAGCACGTTCGAGAAAAAGAACGCCGCCGAGCCATCCGCGCGCTGAACAATGAAATCGCCGATGTCGTTGCACTCGAAGCGCTGCTCACCATGCACGAGATCGACGAACTCGACGCGACCGCCGTCGGGCACTTTGAAGCGCAGCGTCGGCTTGCGGCCTTCGGCGAGTTTGGCGGCGCGCTCGGAATCATTGAGGTTGCGGCAGGTGCCCACGTAACGCGGGGGTCGACCCGAGGTGAGCTGCGACTTGCGGCTGACTTCGATCTCAAGCGGCGTGCAGTAGCAGGGGTAGACGCGCCCTGCCCGCTCGAGCTTATCGAGGGCTTCGCGATAGACCGGGCCACGCTGACTCTGCGCGACAATCTCGCCATCCCAAGGAAGACCGAGCCACTGCAGGTCTTCCATGAGTTGTTGGGTGAACTCGGGTTTGCTGCGCTCTGCGTCGGTATCTTCGATGCGCAGCAGGAATCGGCCGCCATCGCGCCGGGCGAGCAGCCAGTTGAAGAGCGCGGTGCGCGCATTGCCAAGGTGCAACTCGCCCGTGGGGCTCGGTGCGAAGCGGGTGGTGGTACCGGTTGGGGACATCAGTGCATATTAACCGACGGGTTCCCCTAGAATTACCCCGTGCGCCACCTGTTCGTCTCCGACCTGCATCTCGACTCGAGCGCGCCTGCGACCATCGAGGCGTTTTTGCGCTTCCTCGAGGGCGAGGCTCGCGGGGCGGCGTCCCTGCATATCCTCGGCGACCTCTTCGAGACCTGGATCGGTGATGACGATCCGGATCCGGCGCGCGATCGGGTGTGTCGGGCACTGCGCGCGCTATCGGACTCTGGTGTCGCCCTCTACGTGATGCAGGGCAATCGCGATTTTTTGTACGGCGAGGCGTTCGAACGACGCATCGGCGGGACGCTGGTGTCGGACCCCTCGGTCGTCACCCTCTTCGGCGAGCGCGTACTGCTGACCCACGGCGATCTCTTGTGTACCGGCGATGCCGCGTATCAGGAGCTGCGCACGACGGTGCGTGATCCTGGGTTCAGAGATCGCGTGCTCAAGCTACCCATTGACGCGCGACAGATACTCGCCAACGCCGCGCGTGCGGGCAGCAAGGCCCACACACGTGCCACCGCTGCGACGATCATGGATGTCACTCCGTCAGCCGTGATCGCGGCCTTTGAGGCGAGCGGTACGCGGAAGATGATTCATGGGCACACGCATCGCCCTGCCGAACATCATCACGCTACGCGTAACGGCGACGCGGAACGCGTCGTGCTCGCCGCGTGGGATGAGGCGGGGGAGTTTCTGGAAGTGACGGCTGACGGTTGGCGAAGACAAGTCGTTGCTTAAACGATCCCGTTCAGCTCTGAGCTGACCCGATCTGCGGCAACCCTGAATGAAACCTGAACTCTGCGTCCGGGCTCGTGGCGAGTTCGGCTTCGAGGGTTGCGAGTTCTTCGAGGCGTGCTGACCAAGGCTTTTGGCGCTCGCACTCGGGGTGAGCTTTGACATGCGCTTCGGCGAGCCTGAGATAAAGCTCAAAGTGCCGCGCCTCGGAAGCCTGCAGGCCTTGGTAAAGCGCCGCGACATCGGTCGGCAAACTCTCGCCTTCAGTACGACTCGAGAGCAAAGAAAACCGCTCGCACGATCGCGCTTCGATGAGCGCGCCGCAAAGCAAAAGGTCTAGCTTTCGATACGGCTCGTGCGTCGTCATGGCCTCGCGCAGCGCGGAGGCGTAGCGACCGGGCTTGCGACGCAGATAAGGCACGGCGTGCGCCTGCATCAACTTATCGACTTGCTCAAAATGACGCAGCTCTTCGCGAGCGAGCTTCGAGAGTCGCGTCGCAAGCGCACGATCTTCGGGATACGCGAACATCAACGCGAGCGCGGTGGACGCGGCTTTCTTCTCGCAATTGGCGTGATCGGCGAGCAACTCAGGCCAGCGACGGATGGCTTCATCGACCCACTCGGGCGGGGTCGCAGCGCGAAGCGGCGGCCGCATCAGACGCCGCGGACGACCTTGAGCGAACCGCCGGTCCGTCGACGCGCCTTGGCGGCATCGGAACGTTCTTGCCGCAAACGCTCGAGGTATTCAGGGGTCACATCGCCCGTGATGTATTTGCCCGAGAAGCACGAGGTGTCGAACTCGGTGACATGCGAATCGTCGTGCTGACAGGCGAGCTCGAGATCGGCGAGCTCTTGGTAAATGAGCCAATCGGCATGGATGACTTGGCGTACTTCTTCTTCAGTGCGCCCCGCGGCCACGAGCTCGCTCGCAGCCGGCATGTCGATGCCGTAGACGTTCGGGTGTCGCACGGGCGGTGCCGCCGAGGCGAAATACACTTTGCGTGCACCCGCCTCGCGCGCAAGCTCAATGATTTGTGCCGAGGTCGTGCCACGGACGATCGAGTCGTCGACGAGCAGCACGTTCTTGTTGCGGAACTCGAGATCGATCGCGTTGAGTTTGGAGCGCACCGATTTTTGACGCTCTTCTTGGCCCGGCATGATGAACGTGCGACCGATGTAGCGGTTTTTGATGAACCCTTCGCGGAACTTGATGCCAAGGCCCTGCGCCAACTGCAGCGCCGCGACACGGCTCGTATCGGGCACGGGGATCACGACGTCGATATCGTGGTCCGGTCGTTCACGACGGATTTTCTCGGCAAGGCGATCGCCCATGCGCATGCGCGCACGCTGCACCGACACGTTGTCGATGATGCTGTCGGGACGCGCGAAATAAACGTATTCAAAGATACAGGGCGCTTGGCGCGTCGTCGCGACGCACTGCTGGGAACTCAAGCGACCAGCTTCATCGATGAACACCGCTTCGCCCGGGGCGACATCACGCACGCGCGTGAAGCCGAGCATGTCGAGCGCGACCGACTCGGAGGCGAGCATGAACTCGACGCCCTTTGCGGTTTCGCGCTGGCCGATCACAAGCGGACGGATGCCGTTCGGATCCCGAAACCCCAAGATGCCGTGGCCGATCACCATCGCGACGACGGCATAGGCGCCGCGGCAACGACGGAAAAGCGCACTCACTGCCGCGAACACGTCGGCGGCGGTCACGCGAGGCGTGCCGACGCGCTGCAACTCGGAAGCGAGCACGTTGAGCAGCACTTCGGAGTCGGACGAGGTGTTGAGATGACGACGCTCTTCGCGGATGAGCACGTCGGCGAGTTCGGTGGCGTTCGTGAGGTTGCCGTTATGACCGAGCACGATGCCGTACGGCGCGTTCACATAAAAAGGCTGCGCCTCGGAGACGTTGTCGCCGCCGGCGGTCGGATAACGCACATGACCGATGCCGATGTTGCCGCGCAGCTCGAGCATGTCTTGCTGACTGAAGACGTCGCGCACGAGGCCCTGTCCCTTGCGCATGCAGACGAGACCCTCGACGGCGGTGACGATGCCGGCGGCGTCCTGCCCGCGGTGCTGCAGCACCGTCAACGCGTCATAGAGCCGCGAGTTGACGGGACTTTTACCGACGATACCTGCTATGCCGCACATGGGTTCGCCTCGTGATGATCAGGTGGGAGCGCTCGGGCGTCCGACAATACTTTGATTACGGAGGAGCGCCTCGAAGTCGACGAGACTGTCGAGAAGCTCTGCCGAGGTGGTCGCTGCCGTACGCAGTTTGGAGGCTTTCCAGACCGCCTCGTCTTCGAGACCGAACTGCAGCGCGATCAGCGTGAAGAACCCGACGACGATCGCACCGCGCGCAGCACCGAAGAACATGCCGAGCATGCGGTTGATCGGCGCGAAGATCGTCGCGTTGATTTTTTTGCTGAGCAAAATACCGATGAGCGCCACGATGATGAAGGTGACGATACCCACGAGCACGCAGGCAACCAGGCCTTGGTATTTGGCGTTGGTGACGAAGGACTCAACGTAGGGCCGCGCGAGTTCCCCGTAATGGGAGCCGATGTAGAGCGCGACGATCCAGGAGAGGAGACTGAAGACTTCAGCGATGAGGCCGCGCATGAGACCGAACGCGGCAAAGACCAGAAAGACGACGGTGATGGTGATATCGAGCCACGTCATGCTCTGAATTCTACTTCACGACCGAACCTTTGTGCCCGGCATCGGCGAGTTTCTTTGCGAGCGCGTTCGCTGCCGCTCGATCGATCTCGGGTCCGACGCG
>VGUJ01000022.1 GCA_016874235.1 Gammaproteobacteria bacterium | reverse complement strand
TCGAAGCGACGCTCGCCGTCACCCGCAGTGGGGGTGGCAGCCGCCGACGACTTCGCAGCCTCGCCGGAACCGGTCAACAACTCCGGTAGCAGCAGCACGGCCAGCAAAACGAGAATGACGGCACCGGTGAGCCGGTGTTTGAGCGCAGTGTCCAAGCTGCAAATTATAAACCAAGCCAGTCGAGCGCCGGGCCGACGACGTGAAAGGATCCGAAGACGACGATGCGATCGCCGCGACGAGCGAGCGCCCTCGCCGTCGCACACCCATGGGAGACATCGGGTGCAAGCGCGACGCTGCGGCAGCGTGCCGGTAAACGCGCGCGCAGATCGTCGGCGCCGCGGCCGCGAGGCCCGTCGAGACCGCAGAGCACCCACTCGTCGATAACCCCGGCGAGCGACTCGCCGATGATGACGGCGTCCTTGTCCTGCAGGATGCCGACAACGCCCACGGTTTTACCTTCGGCGGGTGACGCCTTGAGCGCCTCGGCGAGCACCCGAGCCGAGTCCTCATTGTGGGCGACATCCAAAATCCACTCGGGATCGCCCGCCTGCGTCGGCGCGATGCGCTGAAACCGACCGCGCAGTTCGGCGGTGGTGAGTCCGCGAGCAATGAGCTCGCGGTGAGGTGTCGGGCAGACCCGCTGCCACACAGTGAACGCAGCGATGGCAGTTGCGGCATTACACATTTGAATGGGCCCTTTGAGCGCAGGCAGCGGGAGCGAGTCAAACGTATGACCTGGGCCCCGCCAGCGCCAGCTCTCGCCGTCTTGCTCAAAGAAAAAATGCTGATCGCGCTGCGTGACCTCGCACTGCAGACGCGCAATGGCCTCGTGAACGCTCTTCGGCATCTCGGGCGACCCCAAGATCACGGGCCGTCGCGCGCGGAAGATGCCCGCCTTTTCGCGCCCGATCTCCTCGACCGTCGGCCCGAGCCAATCTTGATGATCGAGTCCGACCGAGCACAGCACGGCGACGTCGGCATCGATGATATTGGTCGCATCGAGCCGACCGCCGAGCCCAACTTCGATGACGGCTGCCCCGACCGACGCCTCGTCAAAGATGACGAAGGCCGCGAGGGTGCCGTATTCGAAAAAGGTGAGTGGTGTATCGCCCCTCACCTCCTCGATGCGCTCGAACGCGCGGATCAGCGTGGCGTCATCGACCGGCTGACCGTCGATCGCGACGCGCTCGTTATAGCGCTGCAGATGCGGCGAGGTGTAGGTGCCAGTGCGCAGGCCCGCGGCGCGACACAAGGCTGTCAGGAACGCGACGGTCGAGCCCTTGCCGTTGGTGCCGCCGACGATGATCGAGGGATATTGAGCGGGTAAAAGCTGGAGGCGCTGCGCGACCTCGCGCACGCGGTCGAGTCCGAGTTCGATCGCGTTAGGGTGCTGCGCCTGTTGGTAGGCGAGCCAGTCAGGGAGCTGCATGGGCAGCCGGAGGCGCCGCGGGCTGACGCATCAGCTTGCGCAGCAGCTCGGCGAGGCGCGGCCGAAGATCGCGACGGTCGATGATCTGGTCGATCACGCCGTGCTCGAGTAAAAACTCACTGCGCTGAAACCCTTCGGGAAGTTTTTCGCGCACGGTCTGCTCGATGACGCGCGGGCCGGCAAAACCAATGAGCGCACGCGGCTCGGCGATGTTGAGATCACCAAGCATCGCCAGACTCGCCGAGACACCACCCGTCGTCGGGTCGGTGAGGACCGAGATGAACGGCAGACCCGCGGCCTGCAACTCGGTGAGTGCGGCGCTCGTCTTCGCCATCTGCAACAAAGAAAAAAGCGCTTCCTGCATGCGCGCGCCCCCGCTTGCCGAGAAGC
The DNA here is from genome assembly GCA_016874235.1 of Gammaproteobacteria bacterium. Lineage (GTDB taxonomy): Bacteria > Pseudomonadota > Gammaproteobacteria > Steroidobacterales > Steroidobacteraceae > UBA964. The sequence goes on along the minus strand of VGUJ01000022.1, from coordinate 6,859 downwards.
AGATGAGCGGCGCACGGTGTTTGATGGCGTGATCGACGGCGCGACGAAACCGCTCGCCCACGACCGAGCCCATCGAGCCTCCCAAGAACTGAAACTCGAACGCGCAGGCGACGACCGGCAACTCTTCGAGTGTGCCCGACATCGCAATCAGCGCATCTTTTTCGCCAGTGCTTTTTTGAGCCGCCGAGAGGCGATCGCGGTAGCGCTTGCTGTCGCGGAACTTGAGCGGATCTTCAGGGGTGATGCGCTCACCGATTTCTTTAGCGGAGTCGGGATCGAGAAAGCGCAGCAGTCGATCGCGCGCGCCGATGCGCATGTGGTTCGCGCACTTCGGGCAGACGAAGAGATTGCGCTCGAGCTCGGCGCGGTAAAGCGGCGAGTCGCAGGCGGTGCACTTGATCCAAAGCCCCTCGGGCACCGAACGCGAACGACGCTCGGTCTTGATGCGCGAGGGTACGATTTTTTCGAACCAGGCCATGCGGCGACTATACCGGATCAGGCAATCCGAACGCCTCGGGGTACTCGATACGACGCAGGCACAGCCCTTCGGGCTCGGCGGTCGGCGCGTTGCGGCGACGATCGCGACCCTCGAGCAAGGTTTTGACCTCATCGGTTGGGCGCAGACCGCGACCGACCTCGATCAGGAGTCCTGCGATGTTGCGCGCCATGTGATGCAAAAACGCGTTCGCCGTAACGTCGATATAAATGAGCTCACCCTCGCGCTGCACCGAGAGATGACTGATACGCCGAATGGGTGATTTTGATTGGCACTCGGCCGAACGAAACGCGCTGAAGTCGTGCTCGCCGACGAGATGCTGTGCGCCCTCGTGCATGCGCGCGACATCGAGCGGAGCGGGGACCCACGTCGCGCGACCGTCGTGCAGCGCCGAGCGCGCACTGCGATTGAAGATGCTGTAGCGATAGTGACGACGAGTCGCCGAGAAGCGCGCATGAAAATGTTCAGGCACAGGCAGCGCCCAGCACACACTCGCCTTGCGATCGAGGTTGGCATTGGTGCCGAGCACCCAGGCGCGCGACGAGCGCGAAGCCTCCGTCTCGAAGTGGATCACCTGCCCCGCCGCATGCACGCCCGCATCGGTGCGTCCGCCGCAGATCAAAGAAATATTGTGGTCGGCGACGGTACCAATCGCCGTCGCAAAAGCATCTTCGACGCTGCGTAACCCGGGCTGGTGCTGCCAACCGCAGAAGTGTGTGCCGTCGTACTCGACACCCATGGCCCAGCGGGTCATGCGATTGGCGTCACGATCTCAGGGGTCACGACTTCGGCAGCGAGTCGAGCAAGCGGATCGCCTCAGCCCGCTGCGTTTCGTCGCCAAGGCGCAGGGCCGCCTGCAGCTCGAGGATGGCCGCATCGTGCTGACCCATCTCGATGAACGCGCGCGCGAGGTTGATCTTGCTGCCCGCTTCATCGACCGGCGGCGGATCGCCTTCGAGGTCCTCATCGATTGGCGGTGCGGCCGTTGTGGCCGAGATCGAGGGTACGGCGACCGGCGCGATGCGCTCGGGGGCGGCGCGCAGCGGCGCGTCCAGGAGGGCGTCGGCATCCTGCGCGGCCTTGATGGGCGGCAGGTCGAAGGTCATTTCCTGCCGAGGGGCGGGCTCGGCGGCTTCGGCGCGTCGGCGACCCCGAACCAGAAAGGCAATCAGCAAAACGAGCGAGATCAGCAGCAAAGCGGGTATTGACCACCAGGCTTCGGCAGCCCAGCGACGGGCCTCGGCCATCCAACCCCCCTGCCCGACGGTATCGGGGCCCGAGGGAGCCTCTGCGGCGGCAAGACGGGCCTTGAGGGCCTCGACTTCGGCCGCGGCGGCTTGGAGGTCGGCCTCGAGACGCGCGGCCTTGGCTTCGGGGGTCTCCGGTTCGGCCGGGACCACGGGCTCGAGCGCGAGCGGTGTGGCGACGGGCGGCTCAGCGGACGGGGTCGGTGCCGTCGCAGGGGCCGGAGCAGGCGTCGCGGTCGGGGCCGGCGTCGGAACCGGTGTCGGGACAGGCGTCGGCGCCGCACGGGTCTCGGTGGGCGGCGCGGTTTTGGCGGGGGTCGCAGCGGCGGGCTTCGCGGGGGCCGTCGTCAGGGTCTGGGTGCCAGGCGCCGGTGCACTGAGCCGAGCCGAAGCCGCCCCACCCGTGCGCCAGATGCCGAGCGTTCGGCTGACTTCGCTTGAGGCTGCTGTGGGCGAGATCGCATTGAGCGCGGCCGCATCGGGCAGCGTGAGGATCGAGCCCACGATCATCTCGCTCATGCCCCCTGGCCCGAAGGCGGTGGGGTTGGCACGGAAAATACCGACCATCGCCTGCGGCAGCGTGACGCCGGTGGTCGCGGACCACTCACGCGAAATCGACATCAACGTTTCATTGCGACGCACGAGGCGCACGGCTTGCTGAGACGTCGGCGGGCTCGGCGCAGCGGACGTCGAGGAGGCGGGCGACGCGGTGGTCGCCGCGGCAGGCGCTGCCGGCGTTGCGGGCGCATCCAAAGAAACGAGGTATTCGCGGAAGCGACGGCCGCGACCCCAATCGGCGACGACGACGAAGCGCACGTCATCGGTCGCGACGGGCGTCGCGTTCCGAATGCGCAGCACCGGCACACCCGAGGACGACTGACCGAGCTCGATCGAGGCGGACGCGAGTGATGGCGAGCGCGAGTTGGCGGGCAGCTGGGGCTTCAGCGTGTCGAGTTCGCCGTCGGCGACCTCGAGCAGCGCGACTTCGATCTCAAGTGCGGCCCCCGGCGACGATAGGAGCCGCGCGTTACCGAGTTCGAGTGCCGACGCCCCGGCTGCGCCGAAAGCGAGCGCAAGGGCAAGCGCCAGGCGCGGCGGATGGGGGACCATCCGGGGCCTCACGGTCAAAGATTTTTGGCGTCGCGTCACGATGTCACCCCCGGCTGAGCACGCTGCGCTCAAAGATGATCGCGAATGAGGATTTCTGCAATCTGCACGCTGTTAGTGGCCGCGCCCTTGCGGATGTTATCCGAGACGATCCAAAGATTTAGGCCGCGCTCGTGCGAGATGTCCTCGCGGATGCGACCGACGAAAACGCGATCGTCGTTCGCCGCCTGCACTGCCGCCGTCGGGTAGCCGCCCGCCTCGCGCTTGTCGATGACCTTCACGCCCGGCGCCTTCTCGAGCAGCTTGCGTACCTCAGGTACCGTGATTTTTTGACGGGTCTCGATGTTGACGACCTCGGAGTGCCCGAAGAACACGGGCACACGAACGGTGGTCGCATTCACCTTGATGTTGGGATCACCAAAAATTTTCTGGGTCTCCCAGAACATCTTCATCTCTTCTTTGGTGTAGCCGTTATCCATGAATTTGTCGATTTGCGGCACCACGTTGAAGGCGATCTGCGCCGCGACGACCTTGGGCTTGACCGGGCCCTTGCCGCTCACGAGTGCGACCGTCTGCTCGGCAAGCTCTTCGACGGCTTCTTTGCCAGCACCGGACACGGACTGATAGGTCGCCACGTTGATGCGCTCAATGCCGACGGCGTCATAGATGGGCTTGAGCGCAACCAGCATCTGGATCGTCGAGCAGTTGGGGTTCGCGATGATGCGACGCTTGGTGAACTGCGAGATCGCCGCGGCGTTCACCTCGGGGATGATGAGCGGAATGTCGTCCTCGTAACGAAACTCAGAGGTGTTGTCGATGACGACACAGCCTGCTGCAGCCGCCTTCGGCGCGATGACACGAGACACGTCGCCGCCTGCAGAGAAAAGACCGATATCCGCTTTGGAAAAGTCGAAGGTGTCAACGTCGAGGACGGGATAGCTCTTGCCGTTGAACTCGACGGTCTTGCCGAGCGAGCGATTGCTCGCAAGCGGATAAAGCTCGCCGACCGGGAACTTCCGCTCTTCGAGCACTTTGATGATGGTGTCGCCCACGAGGCCGGTTGCCCCGAGCACGGCGACATTCCACTGACGACTCATCGATTCTTCTCCGACTTCGTGATGACCGGCGTCGTCGATTTGACGTCGCCGTTCTGCGCGCGATGGCGCAGCCAATGATCCATGAGCACGATCGCCATCATCGCCTCGGCGATGGGCGTCGCTCGAATACCGACACACGGGTCGTGACGACCGGTGGTGATGATCTCGGTGGGCTCACCATCGACCGTGATGGTGCGACCCGGCACCTGAATGCTCGAAGTGGGCTTGAGTGAGGCGTGGACGATGATGTCCTGCCCGCTCGAGATGCCCCCGAGCACGCCGCCTGAGTTGTTGCTGGTGAAGCCCGTTGGCGTGAGCTCATCACGATGTTCGCTGCCGCGCTGCGCGACGACCTGCACCCCAGCACCCACCTCGACGGCTTTGACCGCGTTGATGCCCATCATGGCGTAGGCAAGATCCGCATCGAGACGGTCGAACACGGGTTCACCGAGGCCCGGTGGCACGCCCTTGGCGATGACCGTGATGCGCGCGCCGATGGAATCGCCCTCTTCTCTTAGCTTCCAGATGAGATCTTCTAATTCTTTGACACGCGAGGGGTCGGGGCAGAAGAAGGGGTTGTCGTAGGCCGTCTCGGGTGCGACCGGCTCGAGTACGAGCGAGCCGATCTGACTCAAATAGCCGTGGATCTCGATGCCGAGACGCGTGGCGAGATATTTGCGAGCGATGGCGCCCGCCGCAACGCGCATGACAGTTTCGCGAGCCGACGAGCGTCCGCCGCCCCGGTAGTCGCGAAATCCGTATTTTTGTTGATAGGTGTAGTCGGCGTGCCCGGGGCGGAACCGATCTTTGATCTTGTCGTAATCGCGCGAGCGCGCGTCGGTGTTCTCGACGACGAGGCCAATGGAGGTGCCCGTGGTTCGCCCCTCGAAGACACCCGAGAGAATACGTACGGCGTCTTCTTCTTTTCTTTGACTGACGAACTTCGAGGTGCCCGTGCGACGAAGATCGATATCGCGCGTGAAATCGGCCTCAGAGATTTCAAGACCCGGCGGACAGCCGTCGATGATGCAGCCGAGTGCCGGACCGTGGCTCTCGCCGAAGGTCGTCACCTGAAACAGGCGACCGATGGTGTTACCGGACATGACGTTGCAGCTGCTCGCGGGTCAACAAAAATACGCCGCCACCGCCACGCTCGAACTCGAGCCAGGTGAACGGCACGCGTGGCCACTGGCGTCGGACCTGCGTCTCGGTGTTGCCTACCTCGACGACCAGGAGACCTCCTGGCGTGAGGTGTCGCGCCGCCTGCTGGAGGATGACGCGCACCGAATCGAGACCCTGCTTGCCCGCCGCCAACGCGAGGCGCGGTTCGTGTTCGTACTCGGGAGGCAGCGAACGCATCTCGCGCGCCCCGACGTAGGGTGGATTCGAGACGATGATATCGTACCGACGGCCTTTGAGGGCCGCGAAATGATCCGATTTCGCGAAGCGGACACGACGCGAGAGCTGTAATTCGCGTGCATTGACTCGCGCGAGTGCGAGGGCTTCGTCGGAGATGTCCGTCCCGTCGACTTTCGCCTTCGGCAGGTAGTGCGCCGTGGCGAGCGCGATGCAACCGCCACCGGTACAAAGATCGAGCACACGCTTGACGCGTGCCGGGTCGATCCACGGTCGAAACTGATTTTCGATGAGCTCGGCAATCGGCGAGCGCGGAATGAGCGCCCGCGGGTCGGTGCGCATCGGCAGCCCCGCGAACCAGGTGCGGCCCGTGAGATACACCGCCGGACGTCGCGTCGAGATACGCAGCTCGAGCAGCGCCTCGTAGGCCACGGCCTGGCGCAGGGTCAGTCGACGGCGATAGAGCGCGGGGCTCGGCGCCGACTTCAGGTCGAGCACGTAAAAGAGAATCGCCGCCGCGTCGTCTTCGGCATTGTCGGTGCCATGCCCAAAGAAGACCCCGGCCCGATCGAGCGCCTTCGCGCCATGGACCAAGGCCTCGAGCACGGTGGGGGGTCGGGGACGGGCGGGCCTGTGGGATACTTTGCGCATGTCAGACATTGTGCCATCCACCGCTGCCCGCGCGTTCGTCGCGCTACAACACGTTCTGCCGCAACACGGTATTTCGCGGCTCATCCACGCCGCGGCGCGCAGCCAAACGCCGTGGTTCAAGAACCTGCTGATCTCGAACTTCGTGAAGGGCTTCAAGCCTGACTTGAGTGATGCGCTCGTGAGCGACCCGCTCGCGTTCGAGTCGTTCAACGCGTTCTTCACGCGCGCACTCAAGCCCGACGCGCGGCCCTTGCCCGTCGATCCGCTCGAACTCGCCTGCCCTGTCGATGGGACGGTCAGTGAGATCGGTCGTATCGACGACGACCGCGTGCTGCAGGCGAAGGGTCGTCATTACACGCTCGATGCACTGCTCGCCTCGCGTCGCGAGTGGGTCGAGCGATTTCGGGGTGGGCACTTCGCAACCATTTATCTCGCACCCTACAACTATCACCGTATTCACATGGCGATGGCTGGCACGCTGCGCGATGCGTGGTATGTGCCGGGGCGTCTTTTCAGTGTGAACCGTGTCACGGCCGACGGCGTCGCCAATCTTTTTGCCCGCAACGAGCGCATCGCCTGTTTCTTTGAGGGCGAAGGCATCGAGCATGCGCTGCTGCTCATCGGCGCGCTCAACGTCGGCTCCATGGAAACCGTGTGGCACGGCGAAGTCGCGCCGCGACGGCCGCGGCGACTGACGCGGCTCGACATCGAGCGAGGCGGTAAGCCTTTCGCAGCGGCGCGCGGTGAAGAAATGGGACGCTTCAATATGGGCTCGACGGTGATCCTGCTCTTCCCCAAAGACACGATCGAGTGGGCGCCGCATCTTGCGACCGGCCGCATCGTGCGGATGGGCGAGACGATCGGCCGCAGAATTCACGGCTGAGATCGCGGGCTTAGTTAATGGC
>VGUJ01000021.1 GCA_016874235.1 Gammaproteobacteria bacterium | reverse complement strand
AACTTTCGCCCACCACCCTTCCGACTGCAGCGCTGTTCGCCGCCGTATTCTTTGTTGTCGGGACGCTGCACATCCCAGTCGGGATCGGCAGTGTACATCTCATACTCAACGGACTGATCGGCCTGCTGCTCGGATGGCTGGCGTTCCCGGTGATATTCGTCGCGCTCATTCTTCAAGCGCTGCTCTTTTCTTTCGGGGGCTTTATCGTACTTGGCGCCAATACGCTGCTGCTCGCCACACCTGCCGTCCTCGCTCATTTCCTACTACGCCCGTTCGTTGTCGCATCCTTGCACTCCCAACGTCGATTGATGCTTCTCGGACTGCTCGCCGCCACCATCGGGATCGGCGGAGCAACCTCGATCGCATCCGTCATGTTGTGGGCCACAGGGCAAGATGATTTTTTCAACCTGATCGTCTTGTTCAGCGCCGCGCAGCTGCCGGCCTGGCTCATCGACGGGCTCGTCAGCGCCCTCGTCGTCGCGGCACTGGGTAGAGCCTTGCCGAGCGTGTTTCTCCGATGAGCCACGAACACCGACCCGACGGACGATTACGCGTCGCCGCAATTTTGGTCGTCAGCATAGCGGTGACGGTGATCGATTCGATCGACACGCTCGCGGTATTGTTGGGCGTTGCAGCCCTCGCGACAGCAATCCTCGTCGCGAGAGGCAAACTGAAATTTCGATCACTGTACAAACGGCTGGCGATCGTCAATTTTTTCGTTTTTTGGGTCTGGCTGACCATTCCCGTGGAGTGGCCCACGATTCAATTGAATGATCTCGGGATCACCTTGGCGCTCAAAATTTCACTCCGCATCAATCTCATCGCATTGTCCGTCAGCATTTTCCTCATGCGGATGACTGGGATCGACTTTGCTCGGGCGGTCGTCGGTCTCGGGATGCCGCAGTCGCTCGGCACCCTGCTCGCACTGACTGTTCGCTCGATCGCCCTACTCGACAACACCCGCTCTCGCCTCACTCAGGCGATGCGCGCACGGGCGTATCGAACCTCGGCGAGTTTCAGAACACTACGAGTCAGTTCGCAATTGGTCGCGTGGCTGATTATCCATGCACTCGTTCGAAGCGAACGAATCAAGCTCGGTTTAGCGGCACGCGGCTACACCACGCTGCGATGGCCAACGCGGCAGCACAGTCATTGGCATTCTCTCCCTCGATCCGAATGGACGCTATTTGTCGGGGTAGTCGCCGTCATACTCTCGGCGTGGATATTCTCGAGACTTTGGACCTGAATATGTCGACATTGCTGAGCTTTAAAAACGTGATCGTGCGCCGCGGAGCACGGACGGTACTTCACGGAATCGATCTTGACGTTTCGCTCGGGGAGCGGGTCGTCGTGCGCGGGAGTATCGGTGCCGGGAAGACCACGCTGCTACTCGCTGCTCTCGGACTCATCGAGCACGACTCGGGTGAGATTTCGCTGGTTAACGAACGCTGCCGACGGGACGCGGAGTTTTCGAAGTTTCGTGGTGAAATCGGGTTGTTGTTCCAGGATCCAGACGATCAGCTCATCGGCCCGACGGTTCTCGAGGACATAGAGTTTGGGCCGCTCAACCTCGGATGGAGTGCAGAGCGCGCGCATGAGGCAGCAGATGTCGCACTCGCACAAGTCGGGCTTGACGAGCTTGCGGAGCGCCCCGTGCACGAACTCTCGGGAGGTGAGAAGCGACTCGTCGCACTCGCCGGTCTGTTGGCCATGTCACCCAAGCTGTTACTGCTCGATGAGCCGACGGCCTCGCTCGACGAGTCGACTGCGAGGCGTTTGCTCGACATCCTTCGCTCGAGCTCGCTCTCGATGTTGATTGCAAGTCACGATCCGCTCTGTATCAAGGCCTTGGCGACTCGCAGTGTCATGCTGCAGGGCGGCACGCTGCGAGTTGATCAGAACTGATAGCGCAATCCGACGTCAAAGCTGCGCTCCGGCCCCACGTAGATGCCCTGACGAAGGCTCGCAATATAACGCTCGTCCGCGACGTTCTTCACCGTCGCTCCGAAGTCCAACTTCTCGTTCACCCGATAAAGCACGCTGAGGTCGGCAAGCGTATACCCGTCGATCTGGCCGGTGAAAAACCCGCTGACGCTCTCGTTGATGGCACGAGTGTTCAGCACGTCCGTGAACTGAGCGCTCGTATGATGAACGTGCAAGGCGCCACGAATTGGACCCTGCTCGTACGTCAGAGAGATATTCGCAATCCACTCAGGCGCGTACGGAATGCGATTCGCGTCAGGCGTCGTGAGCGCTCCTGAGCGCGTAAAGCGATCCCCGGCAAATTCCGCATCGGCGACAAAAGTCAGATTGGCATTCCACGCTATGGCCGGACTCAGCTCGGAACCGACACCAAACTCGATCCCCTGATGCAGAGTCTTTCCGCCGTTCGTGACCTGAAACTGACTGTTGCTGTTGGCCGGAATGATCTGGTTGTCGAAGTCCATCCGGAAGAACGTCGCCTCATAGTTCCAGGCAGCTGTCGATCCTCGCAGGCCCACTTCGGTATTGATCGAGTATTCAGCCTGCAAGTCCTGGTCTTCGAGTCCGTTCAAGGCGTCGCCGTTCAATGCAGGCGAAAAGGCCTTGTAGGTGTTCGCGAAGACTTGCACGCCATCGGATAACTGCCACGTGAGGCCCAAACCCGGGAGCCATTCGGCGTTATTAGCCGTCGCCTGATTCCCTAATGACACTGCTCTTCGCAGATCTTCCCGTCGCTGCTCATAGAGCTCTGAACGCAGGCCGGCCGTGATCGCAAAGCGATCCGTCAAAGAAAAACGATTCTGCCAGTGCAGTGACCAGCTCTCGGCAGAGTCGATCACCTCTCGATTGACGGACCCACTTCGAGGAGTCGCGCGATTGGCAGCAACCGTTACGTCGCGCACGCGTTCAGACATGTACCGCAGACCGATCTCGGCGTCGTTATCGAAGCCGAAAAGTTCATGTCCGAGGGTCAATCGACTGTCTACGCCTTCTCGCTCGAAGCCTCGATTGCTACCATTCAGGTTATCGGTATAAATCCAACGACTCGCGGCAGCCGAGGCGCTGTTGTGGGTGACGAAACGCCAATAGTCGCGATGCATTTCGCTACCGAACACGAGGGTGTGCAGTCGCGCACGATCGGAAATCGTCCACTCGTGACTCAGATCCACCGAGCGTCGACCGGTCAAAAACCAATCATCTGGTGCAGGGTTGCGATCGCCCCCTGCCCGATACTCGGCCAGAAAAATTCCGCGGTAGGAAATGTTCGCGTCGTTTCGGTAATCCGTATATTTGAAGCCGATCCGTTGGTTCGCGGCGAGCTCGGTTCTGGCTTTGAGCATGACATCGCGCATGCGATAACCCTTACCCATGAAGCCGTCGCTTTCAGCGCGGCTCGCTACGAGTCCGAAGGTCGAGTCACCCGAGCCCGATTCCATGCCAGCCTCGATGCTCCATTCTCGGGTGTTGAAAGACCCCGCGCGAAGCTCGGTTCGGACGCCGGGCTCCGGAGTTTTGGTCCGGTAATTGATGACACCGCCGATCGTGCTCGGGCCGAATCGGAGAGACCCGGCGCCCCTCAGTACCTCGATGCTATCCATGCGCTCGATTCGAGGGTTGTAGTACCGGCCATTGCCCACGAAGAGGCCCGGCGCCACGGGCACGCCGTCTTCGAGAATGAGGGTTTTGTAATCGGCCGAGCTCAGGCCCCGGATGCCGATATTGGCGACGATGGCGGTCTCTTCTTCGGGCTTGATCGACACGCCCGGGACGTTACGTAGCGCGTCCTCGGTGGAGCGCGGTTGCTGAAGGCGCAGTTCCTCGGAGGTGATCACCGTATTGGCAGCCGGTTGGCGCTGGCGGTCTTCTCCGGAGGAGCCGATGACGACGATCGTGGGCAGGGAGCTGCTTCCCGCCTCGGCCTCTCGCTCCAACGCACCACCCTGAGCCAACGAGGCGGTGCTCAGCACCGCCAAGCCGAGGCAAGCACCGCTACGAATGAAATCCGAACCTTTCACCCTTAACCCCTCCGAAATGTCCGGAGCAAACACTACAAGAAGCTTATGCAAATAACAATCATTCGCGTTTAGACCAATACCTCCTCTCTCGTCATGTCGGTTTTTTATCGTACAACTCCATGAAATCATTGAGAAAAATTGATCGGATCAGCTTCCGATCCCTCTCAGGAAAAGCACCACTTCCTGCGACTCTGTTGCCGTCGAGATTTAGGTAGAGACATCAATCGAAGACCATCGTCGCACTTGCAGTCACAACCGTCGGCGGCGTGATCAAGCCCGGTGATCGAGTTCTTGACATCGTTCCGGACGGCGACGACCTGATCGTCGAAGCCTGCATCGAACCGAGGTATGTCGATCGTGTTCGGGTCGGGCTCCCTACTCGCCTACCTGACTCAACCACTGCTGAGACGGTTCAATGGTGCAATGGCAGAAAGCTGATCAGCGCGCGTTCAACTCTTCGATGGGCGAACGGATGACACGATCAAGGTCACGATGGTGATCGGGACGACGAACGACAACATGACCGACGAGTACGCCTGAAGCTGATCATGCTGTTGGGCGGCGAGGATGACGTAGCCCGCGTAGGCGACGTAGTACCCTAAGAACAGTCCACCCTCCCAACGTGCAATTTCTCGTCCGCTAATGAAAATCGGCAGGCATGCCAGCGCGACGGCGAGCATGACCCAGATATCGAACGTCACAACAGCTGGAGCGATTGCGAGTCCCTCAAAACCTGACGCCAGTCCCGCTGCGCCAACGCACCCGAGAATATTAAAAATATTGCTCCCGATGACGTTGCCGACTGCGATATCACGCTCGCCTTTGATCGCTGCAGAGACCGAGGCGGCCACTTCCGGCAGTGACGTCCCTGCAGCGACGATGGTGAGCCCGATCACAAGCTCACTGACGCCTAGGTCGCGTGCTAACCCGATTGCCGCTGCGACCAGCCATCGCGAACCCAATATGAGTAAAGCCAATCCGACGATCACCAGTGCAATCTGCACGGAAAGCTTTCCGTCCCATGCAGTCTTGGCTGAAGACTTGATTTCGCTTGCATACTCGGCTTGGACCGTCGCCGATTGTCGGCGCGACTGGGAGATGAGATAGACCGTGTAAGCGATGAAGAGAGCAAACAGAAATGCACTCTCAAAAAATGAAACGCGCTGATCGAGGATGAACACGAGCAGCAGTGCCGAGGCACCGATCATCATGGGGACTTCTTGGCGAATGACTTGTGCGTTGACACTCAAGGGAATGACCAACGCCGCAATCCCCAGGATAAATAACACGTTGAAAATGTTGCTCCCGACGACATTACCCACTGCAATATCCGTCTGACCCGACAACACCGCGGAAACGGATACCGTGGTTTCAGGCGCACTGGTTCCAAATGCGACCACTGTAAGCCCAACTACCAACGGCGATATCCCAAAAGATAGCGCAAGCTTGGAGGCTCCGCGGACTAACGCTTCCGCGCCTAACACGAGCGCGATTAATCCGAGAGCGAACGTCAGTAATCCGGACATGAAGGACATCCTGTCGGTTGATATGAATGGCAGCGGCGGCGCGGTAGGATAGTGATGATATCGCGCTAGCGTACCGATGGAAAAAACGAGAATTCAATGCGGTTACGTACACTTTTGCTGACAGTCTCAGGCCTACTCGTAGCGGGGGGAGCCCTCTGGTTTTTCAATCTCGATAAAGAGACTCGAGGACTGCTTTCAGCGCTTCCGACCAATTCCGACGTGCTGAGTTGGAAGCAGGATAAGCGTCACGCCGCGTTCCGCGCCATGGATCGCCTGCCCTTGCTTGCGAAAGCGTCGGTGATCACCCCCTCGCCCGAACCTTTGAACCTGCCGGTCGGAGAGCCACTCGAGATTCCGGCGGTCGAGGAGTACATGACGGACCAGCTCACTGCGGGGCTCGTGATCCTGCAGGACGGGAAGATCCGATTCGAACGCTACGGCCAAGACTTCGACGCAGAGGGCCGTTGGACAAGTTTTTCGGTAGCAAAGTCTTTCACCTCGACCTTGGTTGGGGCCGCGGTTCAGGATGGTTACATAAAGAGCCTAGAAGACAAGGTCAGTCAATATATTCCCGACTTGCGCGGATCCGCCTACGACGACGTCACAATTCGTCAGTTGCTGACCATGAGCTCGGGTGTCAGGTGGAACGAAGATTACGAAGATCCCGAAGCGGATGTTGCAAAGTTCAACAACGCCAAAGCCGACCCGGGTATGGATGCGACGGTGAGCTATATGCGCAAGCTTCCGCGCGCCCATCCGCCGGGGATCGTTTGGCACTACAACACCGGTGAGACCAATCTGATTGGGGTTCTCGTGTCGTCAGCCACCGGGAAGCCTTTGGCTCAGTACCTCCAAGACGCTATCTGGCATCCGGCGGGCATGGCGGCGACGGCGACCTGGCTGCAAAGCAAGACCGGGCACGAAATCGCAGGGTGTTGTCTACAAGCGGCGACGCGAGACTTCGCACGCTTCGGCCTATTCGTACTGGCGAACGGTAAAGTCGGCGACAAACAAATTGTTCCCGAAGACTGGTTCCCTCAAGCCATTCGAAAGCAGATGGATATTGGAGTTCCAGGCAAAGGCTACGGCTTTCAGTGGTGGACTTACGACGACGGTGCTGTTGCCGCACAAGGCATTTTTGGTCAAGGAATCTTCGTCGATCCACAACGCCGTCTGGTGATCGCCAGCAACTCCAACTGGACACGAGCGACTCTCGGCCCTGAACCTAAATCTCGAGAGGAGTTCTACCAAAGAGTTCGCGCGCTGATCGATCGTCAGCAGCGTCTGTCGGCGCTCAGCGAATAGTCTGTCGATTCGCGAAACAATTAAGAGATTTCTTATCTTTTCACTGGCCTGATATCGGTGATGACCAATCGTCCCTGCTCCCGCACGACGGTAAAAAGTACGGCATCCCCCACCTTGATCGTCTGCAGCGTCGAGGGATCCCGAACGTAGAAGGGCATCGTCATCGCAGACATACTGATGCTCTTAATCTCCTCGTGACGTAGCGTCACGCGGGCGGTCTCGAGATCGATTTTTCGAACCTCGGCCGAGACCCACTCGGGCTCTTCCGCCATCAGAGGTGACACGAGCGATACCAGTAAAGCGAGCAAGATCTGGTGTATCAGGCTCCTACTTTTCGAAAACAATTCCAACATCAGTCACCCTCCTCGTCGAAAAAAACTCATCAATGATTCGAGTGGGATCTCACAGGCGAAGGCGGCGCGCTCGGGTATTCATATGCGACAGTGCCAGGCGGGTGCTTGAACCAACCCGGATCTGAATAGTCATCGCGCTTTTGTCCGCGTCTTACCTTGACCATACTGAACATCCCCCCCATGCCGAGCGCACCAAAAGGCCCGTAACCGGTCATCATCGGAATAGTGTTGTCGGGCAGCGGCATCTCCATCTCGCTCATTTCTTTCATACCCCGCTCGCCCATGACCATGTAGTCGGGGATCAGTTTATTGATCTTGTTCGCTAACTCTCCGTGCTGAACTCCGATCATGGTGGGCACGTCATGCCCCATGGCATTCATGGTGTGATGGCTTTTGTGACAGTGAAACGCCCAGTCACCCTCCTCATCTGCCACGAACTCGATTTGACGCATCTGTCCGACCGCAATGTCTTGCGTGACCTCGTTGGTTCGCGCTGACATCGGGGTCGGTCCGCCGTCACTCCCAGTCACCAAGAACTCGTGTCCATGTAAATGAATCGGATGATTGGTCATGGTCAGATTTCCGATTCGGATCCGAACCTTGTCCATATGCCTCACGACCAGCGAATCGATCGCAGGGAACACTCGGCTATTCCATGCCCAAACATTGAAATCGAGCATCGTCATGACCTTTGGCGTGAAGCTTCCCGGATCAATGTCGAACGCGTTCAACAGAAAGCAAAAGTCACGATCGACGTCATCGATAAGCGGATGCTTGTCACGAGGATGGGTCACCCAAAACCCCATCATTCCCATCGCAAGTTGCACCATCTCATCGGTGTGGGGGTGATACATAAAGGTGCCTGGACGTCGAGCCATGAACTCGTAAACAAACGTCTTACCGGGAGGGATACCAGGTTGAGTGAGCCCGGTGACGCCATCCATACCAGAGGGCAAACGCTGTCCATGCCAGTGAACACTCGTCATCTCGGGCAGATTGTTGGTGACGAATATCCGCACCTTATCGCCCTCGACCACTTCGATGGTAGGCCCGGGGCTTTGCCCGTTATAGCCCCAAAGATTACCTTTGAAGCCTCGTGCAAATTCACGAACGACCGGCTCTGCGACAAGATGAAATTCTTTGACACCACGGTTCATTCGAAATGGCAAGGTCCAGCCATTTAGGGTGACGACAGGTCGATACGGTCGCCCCGCGGTTGGCTGCAAAGGAGGCCGTGTCGCCGCGGAGGTTTCGACGACAGGCTCGGGCAGCCTTACCATCGCGGCACGCGCCACACTGCCCGCCGCCAGCGCGCCACCGGCAATCCCAGCAAACGCGAAAAAATCTCGTCTTGATTTCATAACTAGTGCCCCTCGCCTCGATCCGACCCCGCTGCGCTCTGCGGGGCAATGATTTCGACGCCCTGCGGCCGACCGACGAGCGAGGCCCTGAGCGCCGCATCCGCCAGCCAAAATTGCTGCTGTGCGCCGATCGACGACATCACTGCAGAAACTTGTTCACGCGAATCAGCCAAAAGTTCAAAAACTCCGATCAACATGCCGTTGTATCGAAGCAGATTTTCTTCGGAGATTATTTTTCTCAACGGCACGATTTCGTCACGGTGATGGATTGCAAGGTCATAGGCTGTCTTATAGGCCGCGTAATGCTCTCTTAAATGAGAACCGGCAGCACGGCGGACTGATTCGTAGCGATTTAAGGCCACCATCGTCTCGGCGTTCATACCCGCTCGCTCGAGATCGCCGATATCGAACACTGGCAGTCTTAACTCGACTTCATAACCTCTGACAGTCTCTCGGGTACCACTGCTGTTATCAAAAACGCTGTCGCGGCGACCGGCGACCTCGACGTCGATCCAACTCGTCATCCCGGTCAAACCCTGTGCGGCACGGGCAGATTCGAACTGATATCGTGCCCACTGCAAATCGAGTCGAGCCGTTTTCGCCAGTTGACTGATTTCTTCGTTTGACAGCGCCGCATCTGGCAAGGACGGCAGCGTCGCAGGCAACACGAGCTTCCTAGCGGCCTCATCGTCCAAACCGAGCTCCCTGATCAACTCCTCCCGTCGGGCGAGAGACTCTTGTCGCGCGACGACTAATTGAGCAGTGGCGTCCGCATGAAAGGCCTGCTGGCGCGCGCGCGTGATGCGATTAAAATTTCCGGCTGCCTCCATACGTCGTGCGAGCTCAGCGCTCGCCTCGGCGCTCTCGAAGACCTGTACCGCATACCCGGCGGTCTGTTGTGCGGCGACGGCTCTGACCCAGCTCTTACGTACCTTAGTGATTTTTTCGACGATCTCCCCCGAAAGCTTCCACTCCTCCGCGAGTCGGCGTTGGGTCGCGATTTTTCGTCGCTGCGGTAGCGTCAGAAGATCAAGTGCGCCGATCGATAGCAATCGACCGATCTCGAGCTCGTCACCGTCGCGAAGACGCTCGAACGCAAAGACCGGGTTCGGAAGACGAGCGATCTGCATCGTCCCTGCGGCGTTTCCCCAGTATTCGCTCAACATGACTTGGAAGACGGGGCTATGCATCAGCGCGATACGCACCGCCATCTCCTGAGTAACGGGCTGATCGAGCAGGCCACTAAGAGCGGCCTCATCGACCTCGACCGATCGCGATAGCCTTAAATCTCCGCCGGTGAAGTCGCGGAACTCGCGGTTGACAGCTGCAATCCGGCCATCCATATCCACCGATGCGCAGCCAGCCAAAAAGATCGTGATGATGATGAAGGCGAACGCAGACGCTGAACCGCAAAGACCCAAACCTCGGCAGCCAAGAGATTTGTTGGTGGTAGGTAAACTCATTGCAGTCAGTTATCCCTTGAAATCTTTGGCAACGATGTAGACCTCTCTCGATTCAGGGCGAGAGGCCTTCGGCTTTCGAATCGATACTTTCTGAAAACTCTTCCGAAGCTCTTTGACGTAGTCATCTGACCCTTGGCCTTGGAACATTTTTGCGATGAACGCCGCTCCGGGCTTGAGTGTAAGGCGCATGGTATCGAGAGCCAGTTCCAAAAAGTAAATCGATCGTGCCTGATCGGCAGAGTCGATACCACTCAGGTTGGGCGCGATGTCAGAAATGATCAAATCGAATTTCTCGCCTTTGAGCCAATCCTGAATCTGCTTCACGACCTCATCACTCGTGAAGTCTCCCTGGATAAAATCGACTCCTCGGATCGTATCCATCGGCAGAGTATCCGTCGCCAGAACCCGTCCCTTCGCGCCGACCGCTCGGGCTGCAACTTGGGACCATCCTCCCGGGGCGGAGCCCAGATCCAAGACCCACTGACCGGGGCGGAGCAAACGATCTTTCTCGTTGAGTTCGATCAGCTTGTACGCCGAACGCGAACGATAGCCCTCTTTCTGGGCGAGTTTGACGTAGGGGTCGGTCACGTGTCGGCGCAACCAACTGCCGCTGCTCTTGGATCGGGCCATGATGGCGATAGACTAGCGAAAATCATGACCTTCGACGAACTAAAGAAATTACGTCTCCGGGAGCACCGTGATCGGCTTGGGCTTTATCTGGCCGAGGGTGAACACCTGGTCCTGGAGCTGCTCCGAGTTCAGCCGCGCACCCCAGAGCTGGGTGCGACGACGGTGTTCGTCACCCACGAATACGAGTCAGAGAAGCTACCGAAGCCTTGGCCCGAGGCCTTGCCGCTTCATCGATTGAGCGCGCGGCAGATGGCTGCGCTGAGCGATACCCATAGCCCTCAAGGCATCATGGCCGTCGTTCCCATCCTCGAGCCCGCATTACCGCGTGACGGGGAGCATGTGTTTTATCTCCATCAAGTGCAGGATCCCGGGAATCTCGGGACCCTCTTGCGTACCTTGGCGTGGTTCGGGAACTTCAGATGCCTGCTTTCACCGCAAAGCGCCGATCTTTACAACCCAAAAGTCGTACGTGCGAGCATGGGCGCGATTTTTCATGTCCCCATCGAGCGGGACGTAACCGTCGAGACCTTACAGTCGCGGTACCCGCGACTCGCATTACTCGATTTAGATGGCACGCCCGTCGGTGCATCGAGCTTCAAACAATTCGACGCCTATGTGTTCGGTAACGAAGCTCGCGGACTGCCCTCGGAAATCGTAACGCGCTTGAAGGGCGAAGCGTTCTCCATTCCCGGAGTGCGGCAGATCGAATCGCTCAATCTCGCAGCCGCCGTAAATATCTGTGCTTATGAACTCACTCGCTCCCGGGCGGGTGACTAAAACCCCTCATCTTCGCGCAGAAAGCGCCATTGCCCGACCGGCAGCGCGCCGAGCAATACTCGACCTGTGCGTATGCGCTTGAGGCCAGTCACTTTCAGCCCTACCATCTCGCACATCCGACGAATCTGGCGCTTTCTCCCTTCCCGCAATCCGAATCGAAGCTGATCTTCGTTCTGCCATACAACTTGGGCGGGTTTGAGCTTGACGCCATCGAGCGTCAGGCCATGGCGTAAACGACGGAGCCCTTCTTCCGACAGAACGCCCTGCACACGTACGAGATATTCCTTCTCGACGTCATTCCCACCGATCAATTGCTTCGCGATTCGACCATCCTGGGTGTACACCATGAGCCCCGTCGAATCGATATCGAGACGACCTGCGGGCGCCAAGCCAAAAAGTTGCTTCGGATCGAAGCGCCGACCCGAGTCATCCCCTTTCCAGCGATTCTCAGGTCGAATCAAGACAGTCGCCGGCTCGTACCCCTCTTCTGCTTGTCCCGATACGTATCCGATCGGCTTATTCAGGATGATGGTGACGAGCGCGCTCTGTTGTTCACGCGCGCGGCGATCGATTTCTATTTTCGCGTCGCGGCTGACACGAGACCCGAGTACATCGACGACTTGGCCATCGACACGAACCCAACCGTTGACGATCCACTCCTCGGCTTCTCGCCGGGAACAAAACCCAAGCTCGCTAAGCCGCTTCGATAATCGAGGTTGGTCTTCGGAATCGGTCGTCACGCGCCTATTGTGACAGACGTCGGCGCGTAACATCTTATTTCATATGCTTAATGCCTTTGACGACGATCTAGTCGTGAACGGTTTCAGCAGTTGATGAAAGTGAAGCTCCGGTTAGTTTCCAAGTAGTCTCCCCAAGAACTGTACATCTTCAAACGCATCGTTACCGACTGGTCCGTTACGCACGATTGTTAGCCCCCGAGACGGAATGACGTACAGTCTTTGATCGAACGCTCCA
>VGUJ01000020.1 GCA_016874235.1 Gammaproteobacteria bacterium | reverse complement strand
ATTGGGCCACCAAGGCCACCAAAAATGGTGACGGAGTTGGGAGACTGGCTGAAGTAAGCCCTTGAAAATTGGTGCCGGGTGAGGGATTTGAACCCCCGACCAACAGTTTACAAAACTGCTGCACTACCACTGTGCTAACCCGGCGCCGGTGAGCGTCTCGCGAGGGCGCTGATTCTACCCCGACGGCCTCGGCTGTCATCCTCCGAGGGGTACACTTGGGGCTCATGAATACCCGAATTTCCCTGCTCGTCCTGCTCTTGACCGCGTTTTTTGCCGTCGGAACCGCGCTCGCGGCGCCCTACCCCCGACTTGATCCACGCCTGCCCCTCGAGCGCATCGCCTTCGGCTCCTGCCTCGATGAGGAGAAAACACCTCCGCGCTGGCAGACCCTGCTCGATCGCGACCCTCAACTCTTCATGATGCTGGGTGACAACGTCTATGCGGACTCGGTCGGTATCCGCGACGTCGGGCCCGACCTCGTCGAGATGCGCCGCGCCTATGCGGCGCTCGGTGCACAAGCGGGCTTTCGCGAGTTGCGCTCGAAAGTCCCCTTGCTCGCCGTTTGGGACGATCACGACTACGGCCTGAATGACGGCGGCGAAGAGAACCCAATCAAGGTCGAGGCGAAGTCGATCTTCGCTGATTTCTTTGATGTGCCTGCCGATGACCCGATGCGCTTGCGAGAGGGAATCTATAGGGCAGGCATCTACGGGCCGACCGGTCGTCGGGTACAGATCATCCTGCTCGACACGCGCTACTTCCGCTCACCGTTGAAAGCCACAGATCAACGCAATGCGCCGGGTAAGCAACGCTTCGTGCCGGACGACGACCCGAAGAAAACGATGCTCGGTGAAGCGCAGTGGTGTTGGCTCGAAGAGCAACTTCGACAACCGGCCGAACTTCGGCTGATCGTCTCGTCGATCCAGGTGATCGCCGAAGGTCATGGTTGGGAGGGATGGAGGACGATGCCGCTGGAACTCGCTCGGCTTACTCACCTCATCAAAGACACTAAAGCGAACGGCGTGATCTTTCTATCGGGAGATCGGCATCGCGCGGCGGCGTATCGCCGCGTCGAGGGCACGCCCTATCCTTTTTATGAGCTGACTTCGAGCTCGCTCAACTCCGGCGTCGAGTCGAGGCAACCCGAGATCGACCCGCAACGACTCGGCGGCCGGCTTTATGCGGGCGAAAACTTTGGCATGGTGCAGATCGACTGGGAACTCGGTGTCGTGAATCTCGACATCCTGAGTCTGCCTGCAGGGCGACGGGTCCGCGGCGTCACGCTCGCCATCGCCGAACTACGACCCTGACTCAGTCGAAATCGCTCGCGGCGTGACGTTCGCGCAGCGAGTCGGGCTCTTTGCTGCGATTGACCCGCAGGCCGCGCTTGACCGCGGGCCTCTCGGAAACTTCTTTCGCCCAGCGCACTACGTGCCTGTAACTCGCCACCTCGAGAAACTCCCCAGCGCCGTAAAGATCTTGCAGTATGAGCCCGCCGTACCATGGGAATGTCGACATGTCGGCGATGCTGTAATGCTCACCGCAAAGATAACGGCGCTCGGCGAGATGCCGGTCGAGCACATCGAGTTGACGCTTCACTT
The DNA here is from genome assembly GCA_016874235.1 of Gammaproteobacteria bacterium. Lineage (GTDB taxonomy): Bacteria > Pseudomonadota > Gammaproteobacteria > Steroidobacterales > Steroidobacteraceae > UBA964. The sequence goes on along the minus strand of VGUJ01000020.1, from coordinate 12,860 downwards.
CCATGGCGAATCGGTCGATGGGGTACTGCCACTTCTCTGGGGCGTAGGCAAAGAAATGCCCGAAACCACCCCCGAGATAAGGGGTGCTGCCAACCTGCCAGAAAAGCCATGAGAAACACTCGGCGCGGCTCGCGCCGGCCTGAGGTAAAAACACACCGAACTTCTCGGCGAGGTACGTGAGGATCGAACCCGACTCGAACACTCGCACCGGCGGGTCGCCGCTTAAATCCAGCAAGGCCGGGATCTTGGAATTGGGGTTCACTTCGACGAAGCCGCTGCCAAACTGATCGCCTGCACCGATATCGATGTACCACGCGTCGTACTCCGCCCCCGAGTGCCCGAGCGCGAGCAGCTCCTCGAGCAAAATTGTCACCTTGATGCCGTTCGGCGTGCCGAGCGAGTACAGCTGCAACGGGTGGCGACCCCGCGGCAACTCTTTTTCATGCGTGGCCCCGGCGATGGGTCGATTGATGTTGGCGAAGCGTCCGCCGTTCCCTTTGTTCCATACCCACACCTTCGGAGGCGTATAGCTCATGACTTGCCCTCTCGTCGTACGCTCAACTCGCCGCCGATGAGCGATATTCTTTGACCTGGAGATGTCTCGATCTGCAGCGCGCCCTGATCGTCGATGCCGCGGGCGATACCCTCGCGCTCACCACCGCCATCCAACACCCGTACGGCTTGATTTAGCAAGAGATCCGCAGATCGCCACGACTCGATGAACGGCGCGAAGCCCTCGCGCGCGAACTGCGTGAGTCCCTCGATACAGCGGCCGATGATCTCGGCCGCGAGCGCATTGCGCACACCCACCTCAACACCCTGCGAGGCTAAATCTTTGGGGAGAGTGCCGGTCTCTGCGATCGCTTTTTTTGTCTCTTCGGAGAGGCGAAGGTTGAGTCCGATACCGATGACCACATGACCGGGCCCACCCGCTTCGGCGCGCAACTCGACGAGGATGCCGCCGAGTTTTTCCATCTTCGGTGTGACGAGATCGTTCGGCCACTTGAGCGCGACATCGCGGCCACCGCAGTGCTGCAAGGCTGCGCGGAGGCAGGCACCGACGACAAGCGTGAGCGCAGGCAGATCCCTCGGCAGAGGCTCGAAGCTCGTGGCCATCGAGAAACACAGGCTATCGCCGAGCGCAGAGCGCCAAACGCGACCTCGACGACCGCGCCCTCCCGTTTGGTTTTCCGCAAAGAGCACGACGAATTGCCCAGGCGTAGGCGGCGCTGCCGACAGCAAGGCGCCGTTCGTAGAGTCGATCTCCCACTCGACCTGAACGACCGTCGAATGTCGAACCGAGGGCGTCAACGCGTCACGGATTCTTTGAGCATCGAGTGCTTCGCAGGGCGAGACGAGACGATATCCCCGGTTGGTTTGCGCCTCGATCGAGAGGCCCATCTCTCTTAACTGTTCGATCGCTTTCCACACCGCGCTGCGCGTGACGCCTGCGGTCTCGGCGAGTGCTTCGCCCGACTGCACGCCGCCCTCGGCGAGCGCACGGAAAATCTCGCGTGCGAGCGTCACAGTTTTCCGGTCAAGCGGCCAAGTAGCCACAGCGACCGAGCGCGCGGCTCGGTGCCGGCGCGCATGCGTGCGATGTTGCTGCGATGTGTCCAGATGACGAAGACTGCACACACCACACCGAACGTCGTCAGCGGCAGGACCTCATCGAGCGCGATCACGCCGAGGACGCCAGCGTATTGCGCAAGCAGCGGCAGCGCACTCGCCGCCACCATCGAGCCGAGCCCCACATAGCCAAAGACGAACATGACGAGCAGCCACACGGCGAGCATGCCCACCAGCAGAGGCAACGAAAGGGCGAGCAGTGTCCCGAGTACCGTCGCCACGCCCTTGCCGCCACGAAATCCATGGAACACGGGGTAGACGTGACCAAGCACCGCGGCGAAACCGCACGCAGCCGCAAGCCACTCGGGTGAGAACGCTGGCGCGGCAAGCGCGGTCGGCACCCACTGAACGGCGATGACCGCCTTGCCGAGGTCGATGACGATCACACCGATCGCAAACGCCCAGCCCTGTGTGCGCAGGGCATTGGTGCCGCCGGCGTTACCACTGCCTTGCGTGCGGATATCGACGCCTCGAAAACGCCCGATCAGCAGGGCGCCGTTGACCGAGCCCAAGAGGTAGGCGACGAGGACGCGCACGAGGAGGTCAAGCATCACGAAATCTTAACGTACGCCTCGTGACCGTGCAGAATGCGCGAATGTCAGAGCAGATCCCGACCCTGAGCCTGCGGGACGTCGAAGACGCGCGCTTCGTGCGGGACCTCGGTGCAGCCTACGAGAATTACGGCTTCGTCATCATCACCGACCACGGCATCCCGCAGCCGCTGATCGACCGATTCCTCTCCTTATATAAGCTCTTCTTCGCCTGGCCTGAGGCCGACAAGCATCGCTACCACATCAAGGGGGGTGGCGGAGCCCGGGGGTACACCCCGTTCGGCATCGAAACCGCCAAGGGTAGCCAGCACTTCGACCTCAAAGAGTTCTGGCATGTCGGCCGCGAACTGCCAGTCGGGCACCCCTATCGGCACTACATGGCCGACAACGTATGGATCGCGGAGATTCCGGAGTTCAAAGAGACCTGCATCGAGATGTTCGAGACGTTCGACCTCACGGGGAGACGTCTGCTCTCGGCGATCGCGCGCGTACTCGGTCTTTCGCCCGATTTCTTTGAGGATAAGGTTCAGCTTGGCAACAGCGTCTTGCGGGTCATTCATTACCCGCCGATGCCGCCGAACCCCGCCGAGAGCATCCGTGCAGGTGCGCACGAAGACATCAACGTGATCACCTTATTGCTCGGTGCCGAAGAGCCCGGCTTGCAGGTACTCTCGCGACAAGGACAATGGCTCTCGATCAATCCGTCGCCGGGCTCGATGGTGGTCAACGTGGGCGATATGCTTCAACGTCTGACGAATGGCATGTTGCGCTCGACGAGCCATCGCGTGATCAACCCGATTCGAGACCGTGCACAGAACGCGCGGTTCTCGATGCCGTTCTTCCTGCACTTCAATCCGGACTTCCCCATCGCGGCACTCCCCTCCTGCGTGGGCCCCGGCAAACCCGAACCGCTGCCGCCGATTCTTGCCGAGGAATATCTGCAAGAGCGGCTGCGCGAAATCAAACTCAAATAACGGGATATCACCCATGACGCTTTATCTTCAAGCACTGCTCGGCATCGCCGTGTTCATCGCCCTCGTGCTGCCGATGTCGAGTAATCGTAAGGCGATCAACTGGAAGCTCGTTGGGATCGCTCTCGTGCTGCAGTTCGTGATCTGCGCGCTGCTGCTCAAAGCGCCGGTCATCAAAGAAGGTCTGCTCTATCTCAATCAAGCAGTGGGCGCACTCGGCGCGGCGACGCTCAAAGGTTCGGCCTTCGTCTTCGGTTACGTAGGCGGTGGCGACACGCCCTTCACGGTCACGAACCCGAACGCTGTAGTCACGTTCGCGTTTCAGGTGTTACCGCTCGTCATCGTGATGTCGGCGCTCTCGGCACTGCTTTGGTACTGGCGCATCCTGCCCGTCGTCATTCGAGGGATTTCATGGGTTTTCGAGCGTGCACTCGGTACGCGCGGTCCCTCGGGTCTCGTCGCCACGGCGAACATTTTTTTGGGACAGACGGAAGCGCCGCTACTCGTTCGCCCCTATCTTGCCCGTATGTCGCGTTACGAGCTGCTGCTCGTCATGACAGCCGGCATGGCGACCATCGCTGGCTCGGTGATGGTGATTTACTCGGCGATGCTCGGTGAGCAGTTCGAGGGCGTGCTCGGGCATCTCATCACGAAGTCGATCATGTCGGTACCGGCCTCAGTGCTCTTTGCACATATGATGCTGCCCGATGATTCGGGGAGCTCACAGGATCTGCAGGAGTCTCCTCGTATCTACCAAAGCGCGATGGACTCCATCACCCGCGGTACGAGCGACGGACTTGCGCTCTTCCTCAATATCATTGCGATCCTCATCGTACTCACCGCCTTCGTCGCGCTCGCCAACAGCATCGTGAGCTTCTTGCCGCCCGTGGGCGGCGAAGCGGTGACGCTCGAACGGATCGCCGGATGGATCTTCGCGCCGATCGCTTGGCTCATGGGCATTCCGTGGTCGGAAGCGACCACCGCCGGATCGCTACTCGGCGTGAAGAGCGTGCTCAATGAATTCATCGCGTTCATTCAGTTGACGACGGTGCCCCCAGAAGCGCTCTCCGATCGTTCGCGCCTCATCACGATCTACGGTCTCTGCGGATTCGCGAACCTCGCAAGCATCGGCATCCAGATCAGCGGCATCGGCACGATGGCGCCCGAGCGTCGCGGCGACCTCGCCTCGCTCGCGTGGCCGGCCTTCGTCGCCGCAACGCTGGGCTCGTGCATGACGGGCTGCATCGTCGGCATCGTCGCAGGCTGAGAGTCGAACGATCGTGGCCAAGCTCTACTTCTACTACTCGACGATGAACGCGGGGAAATCGACCGCCCTGCTGCAGGCCTCTCATAACTACGGCGAGCGTGGGATGCGTACGCTCGTCTATACCGCCAAACTCGATGATCGCGCCGGTGGCAAGGTGGCCTCGCGCATCGGCATCAGCTCCGACGCCCGGCACTTCGCTGCGGACCAAGATCTTTATGAAGAGATCAAGACCGATCTCGGCGATGGCCCGATCGCGTGCGTGCTCGTCGATGAAGCGCAGTTTTTGAGCACCGCCCATGTGAAGCAGCTCTCTCGAGTGGTCGACGAACTCGACGTGCCCGTGCTGTGTTACGGCCTTCGGACCGACTTTCTCGGCCGCCTTTTCGAGGGCAGTGCCCAGCTTCTGGCCTGGGCCGACAACCTGGTCGAGCTCAAAACGGTCTGCCATTGCGGGCGCAAGGCCACCATGGTGGTGCGAGTCCGGGCGGATGGTCGGGTCGAAACCTCGGGAGCGCAGGTCGAAATTGGTGGAAACGATCGCTATATCTCCCTCTGCCGTAAGCATTTTGTCGTCGCCCTCGAGACCGGGCAGCCCTGATCCCAAATCGATCGTCCCCGCGATCGCCCCAATGACCACCTTGTGGCGTGCACCCAACACCGCAGGCGGGTCTGATTTTGTCTTCTCTTCGTCACACTAATAACCGTCTTTCGGGCGATAATTGCGCCCCGACCCGACCCACCCCCCGGGTTTGTCGCTCAAAGCATCCAAAAAAAAGCGTTGTTCAGGAGTTGACCTTCATGCTTCTCAGAAAACTTGCGACCACTTTGTTGGTGAGCTTGTTGACCTTCGTCGTCGTGGTTCCGACGGCGATGGCGCAAGAGACCACTTCGGCACTGCGCGGAACGGTCGCCGATGTGAGCGGCAAGCCGCTCGCCGGCGCGACGATCACGATCGTCCACACGCCGACCGGCACACGCTCCACGCAAACCTCCAACGACAACGGCGTATTCGATGCGCGCGGTCTGCGTGTTGGTGGTCCGTACACGGTGGAAATCGCGTCGGGCGGTTACCGCTCGGTGAAGTATGACAACCTCTACCTCACCGTCGGTGAGACCGGTCGTTTGAACGCGAACCTCGAAGAGGCGATCCAGGAAATCCTGGTGTCGGCCACGGCGATTCGCGATGCGATCGAAGTCGGCTCCTCCACCACGCTCGATCGCGATCAGATCGAAGCCGTGGTCTCGATCAGTCGTGACATCCGCGACCTCGCGCGTCGCGACCCGCTCGTCTCCGCGAACCTGCGTGGTGACGGTGGTATCTCGATCGCCGGCTCCAACCCCCGCACGAACCGCATCTCGATTGACGGTGTGCAGGCCCAAGACGACTTCGGTCTGAACACGGGTGGTCTTCCGACCCGCCGTGGTCCGGTCTCGCTCGACTCGGTCGAGCAGTTCTCGGTTCAGGCTGTTCCGTTCGACGTCGAGAACGGCGACTTCCTCGGCGGTGCGATCAACGTGGTGCTCCGTCAGGGTACGAACGACTTCAGCGGTTCAGTGTTCGGCAACTTCCTGAACGAAGACCTCGTCGGCACCAAGATCCGCAGCACGACGATCAAGACGCTCGTCGAGCAGGACAACTACGGCGCGACGCTCCGTGGTCCAATCATCCAAGATCGCCTGTTCTTCGCCCTCTCGTATGAGAACTATGAGTCGGTGGACGTGACGTCGGTTGGTCCTGCGGGCGGTGGCTTTGCCACGACGATCCTCGGACCTGCAGGTGGTACGTCGCGGATGACGACCAACGATATCGCGGCCGTCACCAACGTGTTTGCGAACACCTATCGCTCGACCTACCCGGTCGGCAGCATCCCGCAGACGAAGCCGATCACGGACGAGAAGTACACGGCCCGTCTCGACTGGAACATCTCCGATAACCAGCGTGCGATGGTGTCTTACCGCAAGTCGGAGTCAGGCCTCATCCAGCGCACCAACCTCAGCACGACCAGCGCCGGTCTCGACTCGCAGTGGTATCTCACGGGCGAGCTCGATGAGACGATGGCGATGCAGCTCAACTCCAACTGGACCGACAACCTCTCGACGGAGTTCCGTGTATCGCAGCGTGATTACACGCGTCTGCAGGAACCGCCGGCGGGTCAAAACTTTGCTGATATTCGTGTGTGCGCGACCCAGACGAACCTCGATGCGGCCGGTCAGAGCAGCCCGCTGCTCAACTGCCGTAACGGTGCGACCAACGTCCCGTCAGTTCGCTTCGGACCTGACCAGTTCCGTCACGCGAACTTCTTGCAGACCGAAAACACGCAGGCCCAGTTCTCGGCCGAACTGACGGCTGGCGACCACCTCGTGAAGGCGGGCGTACAGTTCCAGCGTCAAGACATCTTCAACCTCTTCCTTCCGAACAGCGACGGCACGTACTACTTCGACTCGATCGAAGACTTTGCGGCCGGCCGTGCGAACTCACTCCTCTACCGCAATGCGCTCTCGGGTAATCCGAACGATGCGGCAGCGAACTTCTCGTACGACACGACATCACTCTTCTTGCAGGACACTTGGGATGTCTCCGACAACCTAACGGTCACCTACGGTGCTCGCTACGACATGTACAACGTCGGTGACAAGCCGGCACTCAACCCGAACTTCGTCAACCGCTTCGGCTTCAATAACCAAGAAACCTACGACGGGCTGAGCGTGTTCATGCCGCGCTTCTCGTTCGACTGGCGTGCGACCGACACCATCAAGGTGAGTGGTGGCATCGGTCTCTTCTCGGGCGGTCTGCCGGACGTGTTCCTGTCGAACTCGTTCAGCAACACCGGCATCCGCGACAACACGGTTGTTTTTGAGCGCACAGCGACGGGCATCATCGAAACGACGGGTGCAGTGAACTGCACCACGAATCCGGCGCCGTGTCTTGCAGCGCTCAACGTCGGTGTGAACTCGAGCTTCGGCACGACGATCCCGGCTGCCGTTCAGGCGGCGCTCGGCGGTTCGACGGTTCCGGCCACGTCCGAAACCAACTCGATGGTTCCGGGCTTCAAGATGCCCTCCGACTGGAGGGTCAACCTCGCCGTCAACTGGGAAATGGGCGATGGATACAACGTGTCGGCGAGTGGTGTGTACGTGAACACCAAGGAAGGTCTTGCCTTCCGCGACATCCGTGCTCGTAACCTCATCGTCAACGGTCAGCAAGCGCTTACGCCGGATGGTCGTATTCGTTACGACTCGCTGTCCACGGCGCAGCGTACGGCGGTTGCTAATACGACGGTCAGCTCGGTCAACCCGGGCTCCAGCCGCGATATTCAGGCCTACAACCCGGGGACCACAGGCTCGATCTGGACGGCGGCGTTGGGCTTATCGAAGTATTTCGACAACGGCTTCAACTTCTCGCTCTCCTACTCGAAGCAGAATTCGAACGAGTTCTCAGCCTCCGCTCGTTTCTCGTCGACGGCGAGCTCCCTCTACGGCGGTCAGTACGCCGCGCTCGATCCGAACACCGCGACCTCGGGTCGTGGTCAGGAAGAGATCTCGGACGCCGTGAAGGGTGAGTTCGGCTGGCGCAAGAACCTCTTCGGTGACCTCGAGACTCGTATCTCGCTGTTCGCCGACTGGCGCTCGGGTCGTCCGGTCACGTTCACGATGAGCGGCGGCTCGGGCCGTAACGCGACCTTCGGTGTGAACCGCGGTGCGCAGCTCGCCTATGTGCCGAACCTCTCGGGTGAAGCGACGGTGACGACGGTCGGTACGACGTCCGTCGTGACGATCACCTCGGCACCGCTCGTGTCCTTCGACAGCCTGGCGACGCTCAATAGTTTGCGCGCCATCGTCTCGAAGTTTGACATCCCGACGGGCGGTATCGTCCCGCGTGGTTCCTACTCGAGCAAGGCGATCAACCTCTGGGACATGCAGTTCAGTCAGGAACTGCCGGGCTTCGCCGACGGCCATAAGGCTCGCGTCACGCTCGACATCGGTAACGTCCTCAACCTCATCAACAAGAAGTGGGGCGTGATCGAGGAGTACGGCGAAGACGTGCGACTGTTCGACGTCAGCTGTGCCGGCGCGAACGGCGTGTCGGACAACGCCGGTGTGCTCACCTGCGCCCGCTACCGAATCGCTTCGCCGAACGGAACGCTGCTCAATCCTGAGACGGCCTCGGGCCCGGGCGGTGGCATCACCCGTAACACCGAGCGCTCGCGCTGGCAGATCCAAGTGGGTCTTCGCTACGAGTTCTGATGAGTTGATGTCTCTCGAGACTCGACAAAAAGGGGGCGCCGCAAGGCGCCCCTTTTCTTTGGTGGCGGTCCCCGGTACGACCCTCTCGGCGACCGTCGGCTTGCTCTTATTGTACTCGCTCAGCCTTTCCTCGCCGGTCAACGCCGCACCCACACCGCCGCCAGCGATCGAGGGGACGTTTAGGGTTGCAGCGTGGAATATCAGTTTCTTCAGACGTAACGAGGGTGATCTGGCTCGCGAGCTGTCGAAAGGGGATTCGCCGCAGCCTCGAGCGGTCGCGGCCGTCCTGCAGAAAATCAGACCCGACCTGCTGCTACTCAATGAATTCGATTACGACCCGAAGGCGCCGGCGCTCTTTCAGTCAAACTATCTCGAAGTCTCGCAGGTCGGCGGCGAGCCACTCGCCTATCCCCACGCTTTCATCGCTCCTTCCAACACCGGTATGCCAAGCGGGCTCGACTTCGATCGCGATGGCCAGATCGGAGGCGGGGGCGATGCGCTCGGCTTCGGCGTGTTCCCGGGGCAGTACGGCATGTTGGTGTTGTCACGGTTCTCGATCGATCGCGGGGCAACCCGGACATTCCGATCATTTCTTTGGCGCGATATGCCAGGGGCCATCCTGCCTCCGGGCTGGTACTCGGACGAAGCCCTCGCAAAGCTGCCGTTGTCTTCCAAAAGTCACTGGGATGTTGCCATCCGTCTGCCGACCGCGGCGGACGGGGCTCCGCGCACGCTGCACTTTTTGGTCAGCCACCCCACCCCACCCGGATTCGATGGTCCCGAAGATCGCAACGGTCGTCGTAATCACGACGAGATCCGTCTGTGGGCGGACTATATCGATCAGGATCGCGCGGGCTATCTCGTCGATGACTCCGGTCGGCGCGGTGGACTCGAGGCCCGCGCCTCCTTCGTCATCGCAGGGGATTTGAACGCAGACCCCGTCGATGGGGGAAGCGTCAGCGGTGCGATCGCCCAACTGCTCGAACATCCGCGAGTCCATCGCGAGGCGGCGCTCGGCGCGTTGGCGCCGCGTAGTCTCGGCGCAGCCGAAGCAGCGGTTCGCCAAGGTGGCGCGAACCTGACTCAGCGGGGTGATCCCGCATTCGATACCGGCGATTTCTCTGACGGCCCTCGATCGGTCGGCAACTTGCGCGTGGATTACGTACTGCCTTCCAAAGATCTCGAGGTCTGCGCATCGGGCGTGTTCTGGCCGAGAGCCGAAGATGCGGAGTTCGCGCTCGTGAACGACCAAACCGAGCAGAGCTCGGATCACCGTCTCGTCTGGGTCGATATCGCCCTACCGGGACGTCGCTGCCCCCGCTGAGGGTTCGGGCTGCAAAGCCTGATAGCGCTTGCGAGTCGTCGCCCCCGCACACTCTGCAGCCGACATGTTGCTTGTGCAGGCGCCGCCGCTGACCGCGCGCTCCCATGATCCGTACATGGCATTCGGCAGCAAAAACCAGCGTGTGCCGAGTAACGGAGCGAGTTCATCCGCGCGCTCAGCATAGACCGGTCGATCGACGAAATCACGAAGGTCGTCACCAACCAGCGCGACGATGCGATGCGTCTCGGCGATCCACTTGCGGCGAACGGTCTTGTCGGAGCTCTCCCACTCCGGTCGCTCACGACGTAGCGAAAGCGCGTCACGGTCTGCGGCGTTAGGGAGATTGAGCGCCTGCAAATTATGAAGCGTCGCCGTCCGCGCAGGGCAGGCATCGTCGGGTGTTGCGTCGATGGGCCGACACTCACGATTCGTCACATAAAAGATTTTGTGTCCAGCCCGAGAGGCAGCTTGCAGGAATTCGACGGAGCCGGCGATGGCAGGCGCCGACGCCTCACGCATCCAGGCCTGCCATGAGGGTTCGTCGTACTCGCCGCCGAGCAACGCCCGACGCGCTTGATAGAAGGAGTTATCGAGAACGGTCTCATCGAGGTCTACGATGATGGCGGTCGGCATCGCCGCGAGTCGACGAGCATCGGTGTTCTGCTGTTCGACCGCCGCGCTCCCGGGCGCGGCGAGGGTCGTCGCGAGTCGCTCGGTCGCAAGCCGATAGATCTGCAAGGCGGAGATCTCGTATTCCGCCGCCTTCTGCATCCAAAGAGTGGCGTTCACTTGCTCGCGACCGATGATCGGCGGCTCGGCGCCGATCGCCGCTGCAGAGGACGCCATCGGAAGCAGCAGCATCAGGCCGCGGAGGAGTAGGGTTCGGGATACGTGTGTCATGGGGCGTCATGTTAAGGTGCGTCCGTGCTGAAAGACACCATCCGAACCATCCCCGACTACCCCAAGCCGGGCATCCAGTTTCGCGACATCACCACGTTACTCGGCGATGCGGCGGCGTTCCGCGAAGCCGTCGAATCTTTGTCATCGCCCTATCGAGATCGGGGTGTCGGCTCGGTCGTGGGGATCGAAGCGCGGGGGTTTATCTTGGGCGGAGCGGTCGCTCACCAGCTCGGTACCGGGTTTGTGCCCATCCGAAAGAAGGGCAAGCTGCCGTACGAAACGCTACGCGTCGAATACACGCTCGAGTACGGGAGCGATGTGATGGAGATCCATCGCGATGCCCTTCGTCAGGGCGAAAAAGTCATCCTCGTCGATGATCTCATCGCTACGGGCGGGTCTGCGCTTGCCGCGATTTCATTACTTCGCTCGTTAGGGGCCGAGATCGTCGCGGCCTGTTTCGTGATCGATCTCCCAGAACTCAAGGGCGCTGACCGGATCCGCGCTCTCGATATACCCGTCCAAGCTCTCGTTGCATTCGAGGGTCACTGAATCATGCGTCAAAGATCACTGCTTGTCATCGCGTCGGCTGCCCTACTGGCACTCACCGCCTCACTCGCGGTTCCGCAAGAACGAACCGAAAAACCCCCACTCCACGGCCAGCGTTGGATGGCGATCACCGGCAAGCCTCTCGGTGCGACCGCCGGTGCACGAATCTTTGAGCGCGGCGGTAACGCCGTCGATGCCGCCTGCGCCATGATCGCGGCGACGGCGACGATGTGGGACGTCTTGCACTGGGGCGGTGAAACCCAAGCGCTCATCTGGCATCCCAAACTCAAGAAGGTCATCGCCATCAACGCACTCGGCGTCGCGCCAACGGGTGCCACGCCAGAGTTCTTCAAATCGAAGGGTCTCACGTATCCGCCGGAATTCGGTCCGCTCGCCGCGACGACGCCCGGCACGCCCGGCGGCATCCTCGTGATGCTCGCCGAGTACGGGAAGCTCTCGCTCGCCGAAGTGCTGGCCCCTGCCATCGACCTCGCCGATGGCTACCCGATCGAAGCGCAGACCGCAGGTCTCATCGAGCGCAACAAGACGAAGATCAGGGAATGGCCGAATACGGCCCGGGTGATGCTCCCGCATCTCGGCCGCGCAGCCGATCGCGACGGACGCGAAGGTCCGCGCGCGGGTGAAATTTTTAGACAGCCGGAACTCGCAGCTACGCTCCGCAAGCTCGTCGATGCCGAACGACGCGCCCTCGCGCGCGGCGCAACGCGCAAGCAGGCGATCATGGCGGCTTACGAGCGTTTTTATCGTGGTGATATCGCAGCAGAGCTCGCCTCGTCCATTCAGGCAGAGGGCGGATTGATCACCCGCGAAGACCTCGCCAACTGGCAGGTGAAGATCGAGGAACCTCGCCAGGTGAGCTATCGAGGCATCGATGTCTACAAGCTCGACGTCTGGACCCAGGGTCCGATGATGCTGCAAGCCCTCAACATCCTCGAAAACTTTGACCTGAAAGCCATGGGCTATAACTCAGGGCGATATCTTCACACCCTGTATCAGTCCATGAACCTCGCCTTCGCCGATCGAGACTTTTATTACGGAGACCCGGCGTTTCCGCCCGCTGAGCCCGTACGCGGCTTGCTCTCCAAAGAGTATGCAAAGCAGCGTGCGGCGCTGATCGATGCGCGTAACGATCCCTCGATTGGACCCGGCGATCCCTATCCGTTCGAAGGCAGCGTCAATCCCTATACGAAGTGGTTCACCGAGCGCCTCACCCCATCAAGCCCGACTCAAGAACGCCCCTACTCACCAGGTGGTGTGACGCCGACGGTCATGCGTAGCTACCCGCTCGATGATCCCGAAGGTCCATTCTGGCGCGGCACCACCACGGTCGTAACGGCCGATGCCGAAGGCTGGCTCGTGTCGGTGACTCCGAGCGGCGGATGGATTCCAGCGGTCATTGCAGGGAA
>VGUJ01000019.1 GCA_016874235.1 Gammaproteobacteria bacterium | reverse complement strand
TTGCTTGAAAGGTTGATTGCGATGGAGTTGATTCCATCACTCATGTGAACGCGACTGCGTCACGTCAAAAAACATCCGGATTAAAGAATTCCCTGATGGCCATAGCGAGCGGGAACCACCCGATCCCTTTTCGAACTCGGAAGTGAAAACGCTCTGCGCCGATGGTAGTTTCGCCTGTTGCGACGCTAGAGTAGGTCACCGTCAGGGTCCTTATCAAAGAAGACCCCGTGAGCCGTAAGGCTCACGGGGTTTTTCTTTTGCTACTCTGCACGCCATGAAACGCAGAAATTTTCTTTCCGTGGCGGGAGCGAGCCTTGCGCTCGCTTCATTCGAGGGTCTCGCTCTCGAGAAATCCAAACGCCCTCTTCGATTGCTCATCCTGGGTGGCACTCGATTCATCGGGCTACACATGACCGAACTCGCCCTGGCACGTGGTCATACCCTGACGTTCTTCAATCGTGGGCGGACCAACACCGATCGCTTCCCCGGCGTGGAGCGTCTTCGCGGCGATCGAAACGGCGATCTGAAATCGCTCGAGGGTCGCGAGTGGGACGCCGTCATCGACAATTCGGGCTATGTACCGAGGCAGGTGCGTGATGCCGCCGCTCTGCTCGAGCCACGCGTTGCGCGATATGTCTTCATCTCGACTATTTCCGTCTACGAAAGCTTCGCGAGAGCGAATGACGAAACTTCGCCCGTCGGTAAGCTTGCAGACGAATCCGTCGAAACCGTCGACGGCGCAACCTACGGCCCACTCAAGGCGCTTTGCGAAACTGCTGCGTACAAAGTCTTCGGCGAGCGTCGAACCTCGATCATTCGTCCTGGGCTGATCGTCGGCCCTGATGACAACACCGATCGATTTACCTACTGGCCCGCTCGTGCTGCGCGCGGTGGAGAGATGATCGCGCCGAATTCTCCGCGTGATCCGATTCAGCTGATCGATGCGCGCGATCTGGCGGCCTTCACTTTGCGTATCATCGAAGATGGGACTGGCGGTACATTCAATGCGCTGTCGCCGACGGGCCGGTTCACGATCGGAGATGTGGTGACCGAGTCGATCGCCGCCGCAAAAGCACTCGCGAAACCCGCCATTGCACCCAAGGCACGATGGATCGACACCAAGACGCTCGATGAACAAAAAATCACCCCTTGGGGGGATATGCCGGCTTGGGCGCCATCCGAAGGAGACAACGCGGGTTTCGCCGCCACGTCGGCTGATCGAGCAGTGAAAGCGGGGCTCTCGGTCCGATCGATGCGTGAGACGGCACGAGACACGCTCGTCTGGCATCTCGCTAGACCGGAAGCCGAGCGGGCGAAGCTGAAAGCCGGGCTTTCGCCGGAGAGAGAGGCTGAGGCGCTGCTGGCGATCGCGAAGGGTGAAGCGAAAAAGGGGTGATTTTCATGAAGAATGTCCCGATTCTTTCAGCGGTTTTGCTCTTTTGGGTCATGTCGGCGATTGCCTCGTCCGCGCCGGTTCGCGAGTCAGAGCGTATTCCCGTCGATCTTCGACGCACGACGCTCGTCGTACGCGATGTCGACAAGTCGCTTCCGCTCTACCGCGACGCACTCGGGCTCAAGGTCATTTATGACCAAGTCATCAGTGGGACCACGCGACTCGTTTTACTGCGAGCCAATGACGATTTCATTGGCGTACTTGGGCTGATGCAGAGACTGAATCAAAAAGATCCGCTGCCGGCCCCAGAGTTTCGTCGGGCCCAAGCGGGAGATCCGATCTTGGTGTTCAATCTTCAGGATCTCGAAAGTCGATTCGAGCGTATTCGAACGACACCCCACGTTACTGTGGCCGAGGCGCCACGCCGGATTGATTACCCGGCGGCAGACGGCGGCGTGATTCCCGTGATGTTCAGTGCCGTGTGGGATGCCGACGGCAACTTTATCGAGATGAATCGGATCATGGGGACGCCCGCCGGAGTCGGACGCTGATTCAGAAGCGGATTCCGATCTTAGTCGAGGCGCCGAGGTTATCGCCCGTCTTTTCGACCTCGATTGCAAGGCTGCCGAGGAAGACGCTGAAGTTGAGTCCCGCGAACACGCGCACCATATCTGGAGATTCTTTCGAAAGCGGGGCGATGCCGCTCAACGCAGACTTTTGCGGAGTCACTTCTCCCCAAACCTTGCCCATTCCTGCGTAGGGCGTGAAGTTCAATAGGCCTTTGCTCACCGTGCGCTCAAGACTTCGGGTATCAAGATCCAGTTGCTCGAGGCCGGTCAGTTTGGTCGTCGCAGCGCGGATCGCGATGGCGGGCAAAGCGACGTTTCCTTCGACCAGTGCGTACTTGACTTCGGCACCAAAGAATTGGATGCCCGTCCCCGGTATCGTGGCGTAAAAGCCGCCGACGTCGACATCGAAGGGAAGGCCTTTTTGTAGCGAGATGCGCGGCACGGTGAGATAGCTCTTTTCGGTGCCGAGCGCGATACCCCAGGGAAGATCGGTATCGGTCTGCATCACTGACACGCCCACTCCGACATCGAATCCGGTGATACCGAGAGGTTCTGCGGGAGTGATGGATTTATAACTCAGAGCCGATACGAGATCACGGGAGAAAGGCTTGAACTGCGCCTGGCTCAGCGAGCCGATGTCGTCGATCTCCGCCCAGCTTTCGAGGGGTGTTCCAGCGAAGGCGAACGCCGCGAGGGCGAGTCGGGGGTAGCGGGCTAAACGAAGGTTTGCGAGGGCGATCATGGAATCCACCGTTGAGCGAGGCGCCGGCTTTACCCGCGGCGATGGCGCAACTTTAACGCGTAACGCACTCCGAGAGCTGACTCGCGCCAGAGATAAGGGTCGTTTTTTTGTATTGAATGGATCAGGTCGATTACCTACTCTGCGCGGATGGGTCGCATCGGTTTGTTTCTGTTGTTCGTCGCCATTTCCACCATTGCATGGTGCGTCGTCGTTCCGGTGTTCGCGCTGCTGTTTTCGTGGACTGAATACGTCTCTGGAATCAATTGGCTTTACTTGCCGCATGGCCTTCGCATGATGCTGGTGTTGCTATTTGGTTTGGCGGGCGCTCTCGGCTTCTCGATCGGATCTCGAGTGCTGAGGTGGGCTGAACTCGACGGCCTGACCTCGAATCCCCTGATTGATGTGCCGTTGGGGTTCGTTCCGGGCCTCGCGGCCTATTTCGCTGCGTTACTGACGGTTCGCGAGTGGCCTGGAAAAGGCATCTTGCCGCGAATCGGCCAGGGCATCCCCGCCATCGATGGGCGCCGTCTCATTCTTCTGGCTTTCGTCTCCGCGATCCTCAATTCTGGGGGTCATATAGCGGTTCGCACGGTGTTTGGGCGCGAGCAACAGCCTATTAATTATGATTTTTTGATGATGTTCGTCGGTGATTTTTTCGGAGCATTGGTGTTGCTGTACACACTGAAGCGCATTGTCGTATTCTTTGAAAAACGTAAGTCCGGCGTCAGCCCCCTATAATCATGCCAAAGCCGAAGAAGGAGCTGGTCGAGCTATATCTGAGGTTTCGTTGGCTTCTGGGGGCGCTCAAAGATCTTCCCGAAGCGGACTTGCTCTCCACGCCGAATACTGAGGCTCTGCTGGCTGAAATCGCGCAAGCCTGGAAGCGGGGAGAGCCGTACCCAATGTATAAGCTGCTCATTCGGCGCGATCTTGGTCATATCAATACGATCCGAAAGCGAATCAATCAACTGAGAGAGGCCGGCTTCGTCGATTTTGAGGGGGTCGAAGATGATGCCCGTGTGAAGTTGGTCGTCCCAACCCAAAAAGCCCTCAAGTATTTTTCGGCTTACGCGTCGTTGATCCGCGAGGTGGGTAAATAGCGATTTCCATCGCCTCGGCGCGCGTCGTTTAGTACAATTCTTGGAGCAATTTCTTTGTCTCCAAGGTGTGATGAAGCATCTCAACTTGATTCCCGCGCTAATCATCGTGGCGCGCTACAACGGCGAATCAATCTCCAGCTTAATTGGTGCTCTTCGAGCAGAGGGTCTCGGCGGTTATCGCGCCTGTCGTAAGCTCATCTATCGTCTCGAGAACCTTGGGTTACTCAGCATTGGACTCAGTGCCCGCGAAGATCGACGAGAGAAATCGATCGTATTGACTGAGCAGGCGAGAGCGACAATGTCGGAGCTGCAGAACCTGCTGTCGCGGATTTAAGAAGCCTCTTCTGCCCCCGCCGAACGGCTCGATTGTCGGTAGACGGGCTGACCACAGGCTTTCGTGATGAGCTCGCCCAGTTGCTGCGCTGCGTGACTTGGGACTGCCGCCACGATACAGCCGCCGAAACCTCCGCCTGTCATCCTTGCGCCGCCCTCTCCGTCGGCGTGCTGATCGATCAGCGTATTGACCAAGTCGGCGAGCCCGTCGATTTCCGGAATGGTGACTTCGAAGTCGTCTCGCAGAGAGCGATGAGACTGTCGTAGCGCGCGACCGAATGTCCTCAAATCTCCGCGTTGCATCGCCTCTGCAGCGATCTCGACCCGCGCGTTTTCAGAAACGACGTGCCGCGCACGACGAAGCAAGATGTGATCTTGTGGTTCGGGCAGTGTCTCGAGCAGGTGTGGGTGAAGCGCCCTTAAAGAGCTGAGGCCGTAGAACTCAGCCACCTCACGACACTGCTGTCGACGTAGGTTGTATGCCCCGGTCGCGAGTTCACGCCGAATGCCGGATTGAACGACCAAGATCGACCATGACGAGGGCAGTGACCGACGCTCGATTGTGAGATCTCGGCAGTCTAAAAAAATCGCGTCGCCCGGGGAGGCATGTGCGATCGTCATCTGATCCATGATTCCGCATAAACATCCCGCATAGCGATGTTCTGTCGATTGACCCCAATGGGCGAGGGTCGACGGCTCGACTTGGGTAGCCGGCGCGTTCGCAAGCAGTGCTTTTCCGACTGCGATAGACAGCGATGCGGACGAAGATAAGCCGGCGCCAGATGGGAGGTTCCCCACGATTGCGAGATCCGCTCCGCGGGGAGTGATGCCGAAGCCCATCATTTCGGCGCACATCCCCCGCAGGTAGTTTCCCCACCAGCCCGTCGGACCCACCGCAGGTATGGCTTGAGTCGTGAAGCGATCGTGATGAAGCTGGCCGTCGCTGAGACTGACTGCGACCACTTCTCCGTCCGTTCGGGGTGACACGGCCACTGCAGTGCCGAGATCAAGTGCGAGAGGCAGCGCAAGCCCCTCGTTGTAGTCGGTGTGTTCACCGATCAGATTGACTCGACCCGGCGCAAACACCTCGTGCTGAGAAATCGCTCCGAGTTGCCGTTGAAGTAATGCTCGGGCGTCTCGAAAGAGGGGGTGCATGTCCATCGAAGCTCGAGAAATCAACTTGGCTCGAGGGCACGCAATTGCTCGGCGGCCTGTTCAGGCGTGAGATCGCGCTGCGCTTCGGCCAACATTTCGTAGCCCACCATGAACTTCCGAACGGTCGCCGACCGAAGTAATGGCGGGTAGAAATGAGCGTGCAACAGCCAATGCTCGACCGAAGACTGTCGATGAGGTGCGCCATGCCAGCCCATCGAATAGGGGAACTCACAACCGAACAGCGCGTCGTATCGACGAGTCAGGTCGCCCAGCATTAAGGCCAAAGATTGCCGTGCATCATCACCTAGATCTTCGATGCGTTTCACATCGAAGCGAGGCAGAAGCAACGTCTCAAACGGCCATGTTGCCCACCAAGGAACGATGACAAGCCAATGATCGTTCGCCGAGACCTTCCGCTCACTGTTGAGTTCGTACCGTGCGATTTCCGAGAGCAAGATCTGTCGATGCGTATCCCAATAATGTTTTTGGTGAGTCTCTTCGAGTTGAGGTTCGTCGGGGAGGTGATTCGATGCCCAAATCTGTCCGTGCGGATGGGGATTGGAACATCCCATCATCTCACCCTTGTTTTCGAAGATCTGAACCCATTCGTACCGAGCCCCGAGGTCTGCAGACTCCGTAGCCCAGCAGTCGACGACTCGGCGTATCTCGACGGTAGACAGGCGAGCCATGCTTCGGTGATGATCAGGGGAGTAGCAGACCACTCGACAATGACCCTCGATACCTTGACTCAAAAACAGCGGATCGCCGCTTGACGGTGTTTCGTGCTCGGTCACCCTGGAGCTGAAGAGCGCCGGAAAATCATTGTCGAAGACGTAGGTGGTCTCGTATCTCGGGTTGAGAATGCCACTGATCCGCGGATTACCCGGGCATAAATAACACCCTGGATCATGTGCAACGGTTGATCTGGCTGTGGACGCCGAGACCTCTCCCCGCCACGGACGCGCATTGCGATGCGGTGATACGAGCACCCATCGGCCATTGAGCGGATTGCGTCGGCGATGGACGTTATCGGAAGACGCGTGAGTCATGTGGCAGGGGCTCGGAGATCACGAAAGCCGATGTACTCCGCGCGGCGAGAGAGTGCGACTCGATTGAAAACGAGTGCGGCGATGACGGAGCTTACAAGCACGATCACCATAAAATGAATGTAGTGCAGCGTGATGAGCCCGGAGGGTTGCCAAACGAAAGTGTAGAGTGCATACACGCCGAAGCCCCACGCTACCCCAAAGATTGCAGCCCAAGCACCGACGTTCCGGAAAAGCAGTCCCACGATAAAGGCGGAGAGGATGGGCATCGAAAACAAGCCGTTCAGTTGCTGAAGAAGATTGATGATGCTGTCGGCATTCTGAAACACGGGAACGAGGAGGATGGCGATGATCGTCACCACCATCGAAACCACCGCGCCGAGCCGCCAGTGATTGGTCACTTTGCCGATGAATTTATCGTGGAAGTCCACTGAGTAGAGGGCGACCGTACTATTGAGCACGGCGCTGAAGGTCGTGATCACGGCCGCTGCGACCATGGCTGCGAAGGCGCCAGATAACCAACTCGGCAAGACTTCGGCGACGAGCTTCCCGTAGGCGGCGTCACCCACATCACCGAAGAGCTTGTAGGCGACCACACCCGGGATCACGACGATGGGGGGCACGATGAGAATACGGATCGCCGCCGCAGCGAGTACACCTTTTCGCGCCTCCTCGACCGTCGGGGCAGCCATCGCTTTCTGAGTGATGTTTTGATTCGTCGACCAATAAAAGATTTGGATGAAAAGCATCCCGGTGAGTAGTGTGTGCCAGGGAATGGGGGAGTCGTCACCCCCAATCATGGTCAGTCGCTCTACGGGCACCTCCGACACGATGTCGAAATCGACCGCCGCCAAAGATAAAAAAACGATGAGCAGAGCGAGACCCAGCACTCCGATTCCAGAGAACGTATCCATGACGGCGACGGCGCGTAGTCCGCCGAGCATGGTATAGGCGGCGCTGATCAGAGCCAGTCCCGTCGCGAAGAGCATGACGGACGTGGTTCCTCCGAACAGCGATTGCATGAAGAGTCCACCGCTATAGAGCGCCGCAGGAAGATAGATCACGATATTCCCGAAGAGGAAGAGCCCGGAGATGAGCGTCCGAATGCTTGTCCCTCCATAGCGACGCTCGAGCAGCTCTGTCACCGTGGTGCATCGGTTCCGGTAATAGAGCGGGACAAACACGTAGGCGAGAATCAATAGACCAAAGAATCCGGCGATCTCCCACCACGCGAGCAGCAACATTTGGTTGCCATTCATGCCAACGAGTTGGTCGGTCGAGAGGTTGGTGAGGGTGATGGAGCCTGCGACGAAGAGCCAGCTGAGGCCACCGCCCGCCAGAAAAACGTCCTTGCCCGAGCCATCGTGAGTTGGACGCGAGTGTCGAACCTTCCAAAAAGTGGCTACGGCGATCAAGAGCGTCAGCGCGACGAAGATCAGGATCTGGACGATCCCGTCGGTCATCAGTTGAGTTGGCATGTTCTCCCCCCGGCAGACGCCTCAGTCGGCAATAATAGGGACATTAGGAGGATGTGTGCCAACGACCCCGTCGACATGGCGGCTCGATGCCCCAGCGACCACGCTGATTTTCGACCTCAGCCGGGGGGTGGCCGAGCTTGCCTACCTTGGCCCAGGCCTGCCTCCTGAGCAAAACGCCAGCGTCCTCTGCGGGGCGCTACAACGAGGGGCGCATGAGTCTGAGCCTGACGAGCGTATCCCGCCGTCGATCCTTCCTTGTATCGAGGCGGGATATGCCGGCTCGCCGGCGGTCGAGATCGCTCGGGCAGGGCATCAGCTGGCTCTTCGGGCGGAATCGGTCGGCGTTGAGGGTGACGATGCCGCAGTGACGTTCCACCTCGTTGATCCCGCACTGACGCTCTCGGTGGAAAGCCGGTGGAGCGCTCGACACAGTGGCGTCATCGAGGTGAGCCAGCGCGTGAACTTTGAGGGCGAGGATCCGGTGCAGTTGTTGCGCTGCGCCTCGCTCGTCCTGCCGCTACCGCGATGGGCGACCCACGTGACCCAGTTTTCGGGCCGATGGGCAGCCGAGATGCATGCCACCCGATCAGAGATTTCCAGATCGGCCCGACTGCATGGCGAGACTCAAGGGGGGACGCCCGGATTTTCGGGTGGTCAGTGGCTGCTGTTCGAGTCGGCGGACTCGACGGAGCATTACGGTCTCTCGCTTGCAGTTCATCTCGCGTGGAGCGGCGATCACACCTGGACGCTCAGGGTTGATCCCGACGGACGCGCCGTACTCTCGATTGGGGCGCGGATCCGCCCTGGTGAGATCGTGTTGTCTCGTCATCATCCATTCGTTGCGCCGTCGGCCGTGATCGCCGTGAGTTCCTCGGGGCGTGCTGCGTTGAGACAGACGCTCCATCGGCACGTCCTCGATGAGCGATTACCGCAAGCCTTTTCGCGCGCCCCCAGAAAAGTGCATCTCAACACTTGGGAAGCTTGCGGCTTCGCTTTGTCCTTGCCGAAACTCAAGTCACTCGCTGAGCAGGCGGCCGAGCTCGGTATCGAGCGGTTTATCTTGGACGATGGGTGGTTCAGCGGTCGACGGAACGATCGTTCGAGTCTTGGCGACTGGAATCCGTCGGTCGACGTGTTTCCGGAAGGTCTCGAGTCGCTCATTCGTCACGTCGAATCGCTCGCGATGGACTTTGGGTTGTGGATCGAGCCCGAGATGGTGAGTCCAGACTCCGCGCTTTATCGAGCGCATCCCGATTGGTGTCTTGCAGTAGAGGGCCTTCCACGCGCGACGCAACGCCATCAGCTCGTACTCGATCTGACTCGAGCTGACGTCACCGACCATCTTTACAACGTGATCGATCAGTTGCTTCGGCGTTACTCGATCGCTGCCCTCAAGTGGGATCACAATCGGGAATTGTTTCCGATTCCCTCCGGAAGTATTGGTCAAACTCAAGCGCTTTATCGTTTGCTCGATCGGCTCCGCGAGACACACCCGAAGGTGGAAATCGAAACGTGTGCAAGCGGAGGCGGGCGTGTCGACTACGCACTGCTTTCGCGCTGTACCCGCTTCTGGGCGAGCGATAACAACGATCCGATCGAGCGATTGCGTATCAATCGATCTTGGCTGCAGTTCGTGCCATTTCGTATCTTGGGTCATCATGTAGGGCCCAGCCCGAACCCCATCACAGGACGAATGCTCTCGATGGATTTTCGAGCCAAAACCGCGATGTTTGGTCATATGGGTGTCGAGGCCGATCCTTCGACGATGAGTGAAGACGACCGACAAACGTTAAGTGCGCACATTGCGCTCTACAAAGAGTGGCGCGACGTCATTCATCACGGCTCAGTCTATGAGCTCTGCTCATCCGATGAGGGAGCCGCCGGGTGGTTTGTCGTGCAGATGAACCGAGGGCTTGCATTAATCACGCAGTCGCTCTTCGCACAGCACTTTGAGGCGGAACCGATTCGCTTACACGGACTGGAGCCGTATCAAAGATATTGTGTACGACTGCTGACGCCTTGGCCGGAGCATCCTGCGCGGTATCTCAACTCACCTCAGGTTTGGCGTGAAGGAGTGCGAATGACGGGGGCCGCGCTCGCCTATTCGGGAATTTCTTTGCCGCGACGTCTTCCCGGTACGGCATGGCTGATTGCGGTGGAGGCGGAATGATCGCCCAAGTGACGGCACCTCGGCTCGGTGTGTGCTACTACCCGGAGCAATGGCCCCGCGAGTGGTGGGCGGACGATGCCCGGCGGATGCGCGAGATGGGCCTCTCGCAGGTGCGGATCGGCGAGTTCGCTTGGAGTCGGATCGAACCCGAGCGGGGTCGATTTGATTGGGCGTGGCTGGATGAGGCGATCGAGGTTCTAGCAGAGGCGGGGCTTGCAGTCGTGATGTGTACGCCGACGGCAACACCGCCCAAATGGCTGATCGACCGTATGCCCGATATGATCGCCATCGATGCAATGGGTCGTCCGCGCAGGTTCGGCTCTCGTCGTCATTACTGTTTCTCGCATGAGGGCTATCGCGCGGAGTCGCGACGTATTACTCGAGCCGTTGCTGAGCGCTATGGCGCG
Organism: Gammaproteobacteria bacterium; assembly: GCA_016874235.1. Lineage (GTDB taxonomy): Bacteria > Pseudomonadota > Gammaproteobacteria > Steroidobacterales > Steroidobacteraceae > UBA964. The sequence goes on along the minus strand of VGUJ01000019.1, from coordinate 6,169 downwards.
CATCCCGCGGTCATTGCGTGGCAGACCGACAATGAGTACGGCTGTCACGATACGACGCTCAGCTGGTCTGTGGCAGCTCTAAAGTCTTTTCGTTCGTGGCTCGTCAATCGATACAAAGATATTGGCGCGCTGAATGCGGCGTGGGGCAATGCGTTTTGGAGCATGGAGTATGGATCGTTCGAAGAGATTGATCTGCCCAATCTAACGGTGACGGAGCCGAACCCCGCGCACGTTCTCGAGTTTCGACGCTTCTCATCACATCAGGTGGTGACGTTCAACGAGGCACAGTGTCGAATCCTGCGGGAGTACTCGCCGGGACGAACGCTGACCCATAACTTCATGGGTTTCGTCACGGACTTTGATCACCATGAGGTTTCCCGCGATCTCGATGTCGCCTCTTGGGATAGTTATCCGCTCGGATTTCTCGAGCAGTTCTGGTTCACGACAGATCAAAAGTTACGCTATGCCCGGCAGGGTCATCCGGATATCGCGGCATTCCATCACGATCTGTATCGCGGTGTCGGGCGTGGGCGATGGTGGGTGATGGAGCAGCAGCCGGGACCTGTGAATTGGGCGCGTTTCAATCCTTCGCCACTGCCCGGGATGATCCGTCTCTGGACTCTCGAGGCGATCGCTCACGGAGCTGAGGTTGTCTCATATTTTAGATGGCGGCAGACGCCGTTCGCCCAAGAGCAGATGCATGCCGGATTGCTCAGGCCCGATCGCAAGGATGACGTCGCGGCGGATGAAGTGCGTCGTGTCGTCGCTGACCTTCAGTCTCTCCCTGATGAGTGCGTGGATACTCAGCGGTCGACGGTAAAAGCAGAGGTCGCATTGGTATTCGATTACGACGCCGAATGGATCACCCAGATTCAGCCGCAAGGCGCAGGCGAGTCGACGCTGCGCACCGCCTTCGAGTGGTACAGTGCGCTACGCAGTCTTGGGCTCGATGTCGATGTTCTGCCGTCGTCGGCTGATCTCTCTCTCTACAAAGTCGTCGTCATACCGTGCTCACCGATTGTCAGTGAGTCTTTCGCGGCACAGTTGCGCGCCATATCGGCTCACGTACTGATTGGACCCCGCTCCGGCAGTAAGACGAGCCACTTCGCGATTCCCTGGGAGTTGCCGCCAGGGAACTTGCAGTCGCTCATTCCGATCAAGGTGATACGTGTTGAGTCGCTGCGCGAGGGGATGATCGAACCGGGACGCCATTTCAATGTTCATCGCTGGCTCGAGCATGTTGAGACGTCGCTGGTACCCGAGTGGGTACTCATGAGCGGGCGAGGAGTACTGTATCGACATCAGAATGTTCGCTATCTCGCGGCGGCTCTCGACGACACGTCGACACGCCAGCTTATGAAGACCCTCACTCAGGAGGCGGGGCTTCATCTCTGTGACCTGTCCGAAGGTTTGCGACTACGACGCCTCGGCGATCTTCGATTCGCATTCAATTATTCCACCCATACGCTTTCGATCAACGATGTGCTTCCCAGCAATGCGCGAGTTTTACGTGGTGCCGTAACGCTCGCGCCGGCGGAGGTCGCGATATGGATCGAGTGATCAAGACGGTTATTTCTTTGCTCGTGATCTCTTTGGTGCAGAGCGCTTCGGCAACGACGCCTCTGGAGGCCGAGCTCAATACACTGATCAGATGGGTCGTTGGCGACTTCGACAATCAGCAGCAAGTGGTTCATGGCGAAAACTTTTTGGCCGAGTCGACGCCCGACCCTTCACGTGCTCCCGATCGCTTGTTTCCCGTGTTCGCGCTGGTTGAGGCGCCTGCGCTCGGTCGTCACGTGATCTACCTGCAGTGGCCGATCGGCAGTCCGGAGGGTCGTTTGCAGCGGCAGCGGATCTGGGCCTTCGAGATCGACGAGAGTCGCAATACGGTCATGATGGACTTCTTCACGCTCCGCGATCCCGATCGCTGGCGCGATGCTCAGCTCGATCCGAAGGCTGCGCTGCGTAGCATTACTCGAGACGATTTGATCCCTTATCCGCCCGCATGCCGTTTGCCCTTCAGGCGTCACGCCGATGTCTTCATCGGCGAGATTCCACGTGGTGAGTGCCGAATCATCTCGCAGCAGACCCGCACGGATATGACGATCAACGCCAAGATTGTCATCGGTCGCGATCAAGTGTGGTACGAGGAGTCGGGCGTACGACAGGATGGCAGCGTGGTGTTCAAAGTTCCAGCGAGCGGTAGCTATCAGTTTCGTCGTCGGGGTCGTTGAGAGTCGAAGTTCATGACAAGGCATTCAAAGATTGCTGCCCTCCTCGTCGCGTCCATCGGCGTCATGCTGGGCGGTATGGAGTGGTATAGCCGTACGCCGCTCGAGTTCCGGCTGCCGCCGCTTGGGTTTCCTGACGATCGGGCGATGACGTTGGTGTTTCATGGTAGCGTCGATGCGGATAATCCTCAGTTTCCAAGGGTCGTGGACGCCTTGAAGGAGCAGGGGAAGGTCGCTCGCTTCGTGCGCTGGGATCCGTGGTCCGACACCCGGCTTCGTGCTGCGGCGAGTGCGAAGCGAGCGGGGGAGCAGGTGGCAGAGCAGTTGATCGCGCAGTGGGAAAAGAGTCCGCAGGCGCGTGATCTCGAGCTTATTGCGCACAGTTCCGGAGCCTACGTACTGGATGCGCTTTGTGAGCGATTACGTGAGCGGATGACAACGCCCCCGCGTATCACCATGGTTTTCGTAGATCCGTTTCAGATCTGGGGATTTGTCGACTGGGCTCACGGTGCTCGAGAGCACGGACGCTGTGCCGATGATGCCGTGGCGATCATCAATACCGATGATCCCGCCCCGTCGACCAACCGCCCGCTCGCCCGCGCGAGCAATATCGACGTCACTCTCGACCCTCGTCGTGCCTCCTTCAAGGAAAACGGGCATTACTGGGCGTTGGAATACTTGATCCTAGAATCGACAAGTCGAAATCATTGAGATTCACGCCAGTGTTTTTAAGTAGTCCCGCAGCGACCGGCCGGGCCGACCCATGATTTTCTGGAAGGTATCGGTCTTGTGGCCAGGGGTGCGGCCGCTCGCGATTTCAGCGAAGAGTGTTGCGACCGCATCGGAGTGCCATTGGTTTAGGTGGAAGGGACGAATCGCCTCTTGGAACGCCTTGGGGTCGCAGTCGTCGTAGACCACCGGCTGACCGATCAACTCACCGATCACTTTCGCGACGTCATGGAAGGTCATCACGGGATCAGGTCCGGTGATGTCGTAGCACTGCCCGTGATGCCTCGTCTGATCGGCATCGGTGAGCACGTGGGCGATAAAAAGCCCTGCATCGTTGTTGTCTGTGACGGCGATCGTTCCTTTACCCATGGGCATGGACAGTTTTCCGGTCGCTCTGGCGGCCTTCACGGAGCCGCGGAAGTTCTGCATATAGAAGCTCGGTCGCACGAAGGTCCACTTCATACCCGAGGCCATGATGGCGTCTTCGGCGGCGATATGAGCGAGCGGGATCGGGCTCGTGGTGCCACGTACGGCTTCGGGCGAAGAGAGCTTGATGATCCAAGGTAGGCCGGCCTCTTTCGCCGTACGGATGAACGAGAGTTCGAGGCGCTCCTGAGTCTCGCCGTTGGGCAGGACTAGTAAGGCACGATCGATGCCTGCCAGAGCGCGGCGAATGGATTCGGCATCGTCGAAGTCGCCTTGTACGAGTTCGACGCCTTGCTCGGCCCAGGCGGTTGCTTTGGTCAGATCGCGCACCAGTGCGCGGAATCGCACGCCCTGAGCCAGCAACGCCCGCGCCGTCGCTCCACCGATATTGCCCGTGATGCCCGTCAACAGAATCATGATCGACCCCCAAGTTTCGAGATGAGCCGCCCAAGGGGCGGCAATCGTTATCGTAACTGCCATTCTCGATGGCACCCTCGATCGCGAGGTCCGACGGCCGTTCTGCGGGGTCGGAAGATACGGACTGGGTCATTTCGAGGGTCGGACCTACAATCAACCGATGAGTATTCCCATGAGTCAGCGCGGGTCTCCCGCCGTTGAAACCTTTTTTGATCCGCCGACCGGGACGTTCAGCCACGTGGTGTCGGATCCCGATCGCCGAGTCGCTGCGATCATCGACCCCGTCCTCGACTACGACCCCGCAACCCGACGCACGTCGACCGCCTCTGCAGAGAGGCTGCTCGATCATGTGCGTCGCGAGAATCTGCGCATCGAGTGGATTCTCGAGACTCACGCCCACGCGGACCATCTCACCTCAGCGCAGTGGCTGAAAGCCAGACTTCCCGGCTCGCGCGTAGGCATTGGCGAGGGGATCTGCCAGGTTCAACAGACCTTCAAGTCTCGGCTCAAGCTCGAAGTCGATTTCCCAACGGACGGACGTCAGTTCGATGCGCTCTTTAAGCCTGGCGATCGCTTTTCATTGGGTGAGCTGCACGTGGACGTCATCGCGACGCCGGGTCACACGCCCGACAGCGTCACCTATTTGATTGGCGATACCGCGTTCGTTGGCGATACGATTTTCGCGCCTCATTACGGAACAGCTCGTTGCGACTTCCCGGGAGGTGACGCCCGCACGCTCTATGGCTCGATGCAGCGGCTGCTGTCGCTACCGGAATCCACTCGAATATTTCTTTGTCACGATTACCCGGGCGAAGGGGTCGCACCGCAATACCTCACGAGTCCCATCGATCTTCGAGACAACAACATTCACCTGAAAGGTGGCGTGACGCTGGAGCAGTTCGTTGATATGCGAGAGAAGCGAGATGCCACGCTAAAAGCGCCGAAACTTCTCGAACCGTCGTTACGCGCCAACATCCGAGCTGGCCATTTGGAAGATCCTTACTTTAAGGACTAACACTCGGGTCAGACGTGGAGTTGATCAGGAGGTCAACCCCAGCATTGCGAGAATTTTGTATCCCGAAAAAACAAGGACTGCGGCGACGCCTGTCAGGAGAAAGACCAACACTTCCTTGGTCGAGTCCTTCATAGGTCTCGGGACGCGCTACCTCAAAGACTTTAATGTCGAGCGGCAGATGTCGAGATGCGACTCATCGAGACGTCCGTCTTTGGCCACTTCGACCACCGTTTCAAGAACGAGCGCAGCCATTTCGACATCGTTTCTCGTGCTAGTGAGTTCACCGCGGAGTTCTTTGATGAGTTTGTCTCGGGCATCGAGCTCGCGGATCAAGGGATCCCAGTGCGGAGCGCGGTGGCGCTCTAGCAGGGTATCGACGACGTCATCGTGCGTGCTGAGGTAATCAGCGTTGAAATTGGGAAGTCCGAAGTTGCGCAGGCTCGGGATGGCGGCAAGGGTGGATTCAGTGACCCGTTCGAATCCCATGCTCCATTCTGAGTATTGGCGCTCTGTGATTTCGTCACGTCGCAAAATCTTGATATCGCGATGTCGGGAATCTTTGGAGATACGCTCGATGAGCGGATCAACGACGGCGGCTTCGCCCTCGATCGACTGCAAGAAAGTGCCGTTACCAAAGAGCAGCATTCCCGTCAGCCCCTTGGCGGTGTTGTTACGGTGGCATTGGGAGAGCAGGCCAAGTAGCCCGTCGGCGGAGAGGGGCTCTGAGGCTTGGCTGAGGTAGGTGACGCGAATCATGAATTTGACCTTGGTTGATCGCCCGAATCGAGCTCAAGTTTACGGGACGCCGATCGCATTTTCGAAAGCATGCGCAACCCAAAGAGCCCGATCCCACCGATCAGGAGTATGAGAAGGCCGACCATGCCGAAAACCATTTCACTGAGAGAGAGCACCCGACGCTCCTCAACATCCCAACGTCCTATTGAGATCCGCATTGTCAACTAAAGTGGACAGAATCGCCAGTCTGAAGTTCGATTAATCAACCCAACGACAGATCAGGGCTGAAGCAGGAACCGAAGTGGTTCGTGGACTCGAGCGGCCCATGCTTTTTCGTTGTGACCTGCAGCTGTCGGGAAAGAGTCTATCGTCGGCGCCGACGGCGGCGGCGATTGCCAAGTCCGCGCTAGAGGGCGATTCGATCGCCCGAGATGCCGTCATGCGGTTCTTAGCGATCCTCGGGAGCTTTGCAGGAGACTGTGCCTTGCTCTTCTCCGCTCGCGGGGGTGTTTATTTTGGGGGTGGCGTCCTCCCTAAACTCTGGCCGATGGTGGCAGACAGTCCGCTGATCGAAAGATTCGATGCCAAGGGTCGGATGACATCCTGGATCTCGAAG
>VGUJ01000018.1 GCA_016874235.1 Gammaproteobacteria bacterium | reverse complement strand
GATGGCTTCTCGGTACTCGAGGTGATCGAGACCGTTCGACGCGTGACGCGTCGCGAATTCAAGGTGGTGAAAGAGGCTCGTCGTGCAGGCGACCCGCCGAGACTCGTGGCCGATTCGACGGCCGCGCGATCAACGCTTGGCTGGACGCCGAAGTATCCGGCGCTTCAGACGATCGTCGAGCACGCCTGGAACTTCGAGCAGAAGCGACCGCGCTGACGATCGCCGTCGCCCGCGCGGGCGACGTCAAAGATTTACTGCTTCGCGCGCGAGATGTACTCGCCCGTTCGCGTGTCGACGCGGATGACTTCACCCTGGTTGATGAAGAGCGGCACACGCACGACGGCACCCGTCTCGAGCTTTGCGGGCTTCTGACCACCGGTTGCGGTGTCGCCACGCACGCCCGGATCGGTCTCGACGATGGTCGCTTCGATGTGCGCCGGCGGCGTCACGACGAGCGGCACACCATTCCAGAGCGTCACGATGCAGGTGATGCCGTCCTTCAACCATTGAGCGCCATCACCGACCGCTTCTTTGCTGGCCGTGTGCTGCTCGAAGTTGTCGGGCACCATGAAGTGGAAGAAGTCGCCGTCCTGGTAGAGGTACTGCATGTCGACGTCGACAACGTCGGCCGACTCGACCGAGTCACCGGACTTCCAGGTCTTCTCGACCGTGCGACCCGTCTTGAGATTGCGCACGCGGACGCGGTTGAAGGCCTGACCCTTACCCGGCTTCACCATTTCGTTTTCAACGATGACATACGGGTCGCCGTCGATGAGGATCTTGAGGCCGGATTTGAATTCGCTGGTGTTGTAGCTGCCCATTTGAGTCTTCCGCTTTGCGTTCGCGCTCGGTGAAGCCCAGAATATCCGGGCCGAAAAGGCCGCGTATGATAACGGCAACCTCCAACACCCGCCACCTAAACCCGCCCGATTCCACTTGGCAACAGCATTTCGCCGAGGCCATCACGGACCCGGCGGAGTTGTTACGTGCGCTCGATCTCGGTTCGGAGTGGCTGGGCCCTGCCGAGGCCGCGGCGAAGCTCTTTTCGCTGCGAGTGCCCCGAAGCTTCGTGGCGCGCATGCGTCCTCGCGACCCTGCCGATCCGTTGCTGCGTCAGGTGTTACCGCTCGACGAAGAGCTCATCGAGACCGAAGGTTTCGTCAGCGACCCGATCGGTGAGTCGGGCTATCAGCAAGCGCCCGGCCTCTTACGCAAATATTCGAGCCGCGCATTACTCGTCACGACGGGCGCGTGTGCGGTGCACTGTCGCTACTGTTTCCGGCGCGAGTTCCCGTACGAAGACCAGCAAAGCGAGACGGGTCGCTGGCGCGAAGCCATCGCCTCGGTCGCGGCAGACCCCTCGATCGAAGAGCTGATCTTGAGTGGCGGTGATCCGCTTTCTTTGAGTAATGCACGACTGAACGCCCTTACGAACTCGCTCAAGAGTATTGCGCACTTGAGCTCGCTACGCCTGCACACCCGAAACGCCATCGTGCTGCCCTCGCGTATCGACGCGGGCTTCATCGACTGGGTTCGCGCACTGCCTTGGCGCGTGACGATCGTGCTGCACGTCAATCATGCGCAGGAGCTGCAAAGTGATGCGCTCGAGGCACTCGCCCGACTGCGCACGACCGGCGCGTTGCTGCTCAATCAATCGGTATTACTGCGGGGTGTGAACGACGATGCGGCGACGCTCGCAACGCTCTCGCGTACGCTGCATACGCATGGCGTCCTGCCCTATTACCTGCACCTGCTCGATCGGGTCAGGGGCAGTGCGCATTTTGAGGTGAGCGAGTCACGCGGCCTCGAGATCATCGAGACGATGACGAGTACCCTGCCCGGCTATCTCGTGCCGAAACTCGTGCGGGAGATCCCGGGTGCGGCCTCGAAGACGATGATCGTCGCGCGCGGGTAACGCCGCCTTACGACGCTGCCACCGCCTCGAGACGCGTCACGCGACGCCAGCCACGCGGCAGCACGGCACCGCGTTGGGCGCGCGCACCGACGTAATCTTTGAGATCACCCCATGAGAGCGTCATCGAGCGATCGCCCGTGTGCACGAGCAGTGAACCGCCGGGCTCGACGGCGACGGCGCCGATCACGACCTCGGCGCGCTCTTTGGCGAGGGCCGTCGGGATATTGAAAAGCTTGTTGCCCTTGCCGCGCGGCATCTCGGGGACATCTTTCACCGGGAATGCGAGCAGTCGGCCGTTCTCGCCATCGGCATCGACGATCGAGACACACACGAGACTCTTCTCGGAAGGCACGAACGCCGGTGGCAACGCGAAAGCATTCTCAGGCGGGTTGAGCACGGTCTTGCCAGCCTTGCGATCGGTGATGAGATCTTTGAGCCGCGCCGTAAATCCGTAGCCCGCATCGGACGCGAGCAACCACAGCCCCTCCGGATCACCCATCATCACGCCGGCGAACTTCGCACCATCCGGCGGGTTGAGACGACCCGAGAGCGGCTCACCGAGTCCGCGAGCCGACGGCAAAGAGTGCGCCGGCAGGCAATAGGTGCGCCCCGTGGTATCGAGGAACACCGCCTGTTGCAGCGACATGCCGCGCACAGCCGCCTGAAACGCATCACCTGTCTTGTACTGCAAAGATTTCGGGTCGATCTCATGGCTCTTCGCCGCGCGCACCCAACCCCCCGAGGACAACACGATGGTGACGGCCTCGTTGGCGATGAGCGACGTCTCGTCGATGGCCTGAGCCGCTTCGCGCTCGACGATCTTCGACCGTCGGGCATCGCCATATTTTTCGGCATCGGCAGCGAGTTCGTCGCCGACGAGTTTGCGCAGACGCTTCTTGTTGCCGAGGATGGCCTCGAGCTCATTGCGCTCCTTGGCGAGCTCTTCCTGCTCGCCGCGGATCTTCATCTCTTCGAGCTTGGCGAGGTGACGGAGCTTGGTCTCGAGGATGGCCTCGGCCTGCTCTTCGCTCAACTTGAAGCGCTTCATGAGTACGGGCTTAGGTTCGTCCTCGCGACGGATGATGCGGATCACCTCATCGAGATTGAGATAGGCGATGAGCAAGCCATCAAGGAGGTGCAGACGCTTCGACACTTTGTCGAGGCGCCACTCGAGGCGGCGCTTGACCGTTGCGATACGGAACTCGAGCCACTCGGTAAGGATGTCGCGCAGCCCCATGACGCGCGGTCGACCATCGAGACCGATGACATTCAGGTTCACGCGGTAGTTGCGCTCGAGATCCGTGGTCGCAAACAAATGCGCCATGAGTTGCTCGGCCTCAAACTTTCGACCCTTCGGCACAATGACGAGGCGCGTCGGGTTTTCGTGATCGGACTCATCGCGCAGGTCGTCGACCATCGGCAATTTCTTGGCGCGCATCTGCTCGGCGATCTGCTCGAGCACGCGCGAGCCGGAGGTCTGATAAGGCAGTGCTTCGATGACGATGCAGTCGTCCTCGATCGTGTAGGTCGCGCGGGCCTTGAAGCTGCCCGTCCCCTTTTCATAGAAATCGATGAGGTCGGAACGCGGCGAGACGATCTCGGCCCCGGTCGGCAGATCGGGGCCCTTCACGAACTTCATGAGCGCGCGCGTTGTCGCCTCGGGCTCATCGAGCAAATGGATGCAGGCTTGCGCGACTTCACGCAGGTTGTGCGGCGGGATGTCGGTCGCCATGCCGACCGCGATGCCCGTCGTGCCGTTAAGCAGCAAGTTGGGCAAACGCGCCGGCAGCACCTGTGGCTCTTCGAGCGTGCCGTCGAAGTTTGGCACCCAGTCGGCCGTGCCTTCGCCGAGTTCTTTGAGCAACACTTCGGCGTAACGCGTGAGCTTCGCTTCGGTGTAGCGCATCGCCGCAAAGGACTTCGGATCGTCTTGCGAACCCCAGTTACCCTGCCCATCGACGATGGGATACCGATACGCAAAGGGCTGCGCCATCAGCACCATCGCCTCGTAGCAGGCCGAGTCGCCGTGCGGATGGAACTTGCCGATCACATCGCCCACCGTGCGCGCGGACTTCTTGTGCTTCGACACAGCCGAGAGACCGAGCTCGCTCATCGAGTAGATGATGCGTCGCTGTACAGGCTTGAGCCCGTCGCCGATCGCAGGCAGCGCGCGATCGAGGATGACGTACATCGAATACTCGAGATACGCCTTCTCGGTGAAGGCGCGCAGCGGTTGACGCTCGACGCCTTCGAATCCTAATTCCTGCTTCTGCATCAGACGCTCACCTGTACGAGATTGCCTTTCTGCTCGAGCCATTCGCGACGGTCGGCGGCGCGTTTCTTGGCGAGCAGCATGTCCATGAGACTGTCGGTTTGGTCGGCCGCATCGAGCGTGAGCTGCACGAGTCGCCGCGTACGCGGATCCATCGTGGTCTCGCGCAACTGAGAGGGGTTCATCTCACCGAGACCCTTGAAGCGTGTGACCTGCGGCTTCGCCTTCACCTTCTCATCGGTGAGGCGCTGCAGGAAGGCGTCGCGTTCGGCATCGTCGAGTGCGTAGAACACTTGCTTGCCCGCATCGATGCGATAGAGCGGCGGCATGGCGACATACACGTGGCCCTGCGCGACGAGCGGCCGGAAGTGCCGCAAAAAAAGCGCGCAGAGCAAGGTTGCAATGTGCTGACCGTCTGAGTCGGCATCGGCGAGGATACAGATCTTGTGGTAACGCAGTCTTGAGAGATCCGACGTGCCTGGGTCGATGCCGATCGCGACACTGATGTCGTGCACTTCGGCTGACGAGCCGATCTCGCCGGGCTCGAGTTCCCAAGTGTTCAAGATCTTGCCGCGCAGCGGCATGATGGCCTGGAAATCTTTGTCGCGGGCTTGCTTCGCCGAGCCACCCGCTGAGTCACCTTCCACCAAAAAGAGCTCCGAGCGCGAGGGATCGTCGCCTGCGCAATCGGCGAGCTTGCCCGGCAGCGCGGGCCCACCGGAGATACGTTTGCGCTGTACTTTTTGAGCTGCCTTGAGGCGCTGCGTCGCATTCTCGATGGCGAACTGCGCGATGCGCTCGCCGGCATCGGGGTGTTGCGCGAGCCAGAGACCGATAGCGTCTTTGGCGTAACCCTCGACGAGCTGCGCGGCATCGCGCGAAGCCAGTCGCTCCTTGGTCTGCCCCGCAAACTGCGGCTCGCGGATCTTGATCGAGAGCACGTAGCGCACGCCGTCCCACACGTCCTCGGGCGCGAGCTTGATGCCACGCGGCAAGAGGTTGCGGAACTCGCAGAACTCGCGCACCGCCGCGGCCGTCCCGCCGCGCAGACCGTTGACGTGAGTGCCGCCGTCGGAGGTCGGAATGAGATTGACGTAGCTCTCGGCGATGGCGCTTTCGCTATCGGGCGCCCAGCAGATCGCGAAGTCGACGCTGTCTTGATCTTGCTCTCGCTTACCCGTGATGGGCTCAGTCGGCAGGCGCTCAGCTTTGCCGAGCTCGTCGACCAGATAGGCACCGAGATCTCCTGCGAAGAACCAACTGTCCTTCTCGCCCGTCGCTTCGTTGGCGAAGGTGATGCGCAGACCTGGGCACAGCACGGCCTTGGCCTTGAGCATGTGGCGCAGTTGCGGCACCGAGAACTTATCGGAATCAAAGAATTTGGAGTCGGGCCAAAACCGAACAGTGGTGCCGGTGTTGCGCTGCCCGACCGTGCCGACGACTTCGAGCTTGGAGCTGATTTTGCCGTCGCGAAAACCGATGTTGTATTCCTTGCCCCCGCGACGGACCCAACACTCGAGCTGCTTCGAAAGTGCGTTGACCACCGACACGCCGACGCCGTGCAAACCACCGGAAAAGTTGTAGCTGCCGCTGTCGAATTTGCCGCCCGCGTGCAATCGCGTGAGGATGAGCTCGACGCCGCTCACTTTTTCTTTGGGGTGGATGTCGACTGGCATGCCACGGCCATCGTCCGTGACCTCGAGCGAGCCGTCTTTGTAGACAGTGACGTCGATCTGCTTGGCGTGCCCTGCGAGGGCCTCGTCGACGCTGTTGTCGACGACCTCATGCGCGAGGTGGTTGGGTCGGCTGGTGTCGGTATACATGCCCGGGCGGCGCCGAACAGGCTCCAACCCGGAGAGGACCTCAATCGCTGAGGCGTCGTAGTCTTTGGCCATCCCCCAATTCTAGGCTAAATCGGCCTAGTCGAGGTCGGCGAGCAGCGCCTCGCGTGACGCTTCGGGCAACGCATCGTTCGCATGCGTGTAGTTCGCATGATCGATACCGATGACGAGCCGCGCACCGGAGCGCAGCGCACCCACCATGGCGTCGGTGAGCTCGAAACGGAGGAAATGCACGGACGAGGTCTTCTCTTCGTTCTCGCGCTCGAGGTCTTCATCGGCAATGGCGTAGACGCGCGAGAAATCGGCGACCTGCACATAGCAACGATCTTCGATGCCCTTGAGTCGCGCCAAATGCTGCGGACGGGTCGCCGGATCGGCGAACTCGACGAGCAGCGTCACTTTCCAGTTGCGGCCATCGGGGATGAGCGGGTTGTAGGCATGCAGCTCTTCGGCGATCCCCTCGGGCTCGAAGATCCGTTCAGTGCGAAGCATTTCCTGCACTTGGTAATGGATGGTCAGTCGATCCTCGAAGAGCCAGGTGGTATTCGGCCCCACCGGGACGGTACGGGTTTTCTTGTGCGCAATGACCTTGCTGCGAAACGTCTGACGCTCCCGGGCGTAGGTCTCGAGGGGCATGAGATCGGCGGTGGTGAGTTTTTGCATGGCGTCAGATTCCGTAAGCCTTCCGGAGCAATTTGAGCGGGTGTTCGGGTTCCTTCGGATCCTTGAGGCCCGTCTCGATCTGGTGGCCGGCCATCGGACAGTCCGATGTGTAGTGATCGGGGTTCGCTTTTTCGACTCGACTCATGACCGGCTTGCCGATCTTGACCGAGGCCGGACGGAACTCTTTCTTCACGGCGTAGGTGCCGTTGTGCCCCGAGCAGCGCTCGATCACATCGATGGTGGTATTCGGTACGAGCTTGAGCACATCGCGCGTCTTGAGGCCGATGTTTTGTACGCGTAAATGACAGGGCACGTGATAGCTCACCTTGCCGAGCTCGTCGGTGAAATCGGTCCGCAAGAGTCCGGCCTTATGACGCAGCATGAGGTACTCGAAAGGATCGAAGATGCGCGCCTTCACGGCCTGCACATCGGCATCTTCGGGGAACATCAGCGGCAACTCTTGCTTGAACATCAGTACGCACGACGGAATCGGCGCGACGATGTCATACCCCTCATCGATCGCCTGCTTGAGCGCGGGGATGTTGGTGTCTTTGTGGCGAGCGACGGTCTCGAGATCGCCGAGTTCGAGCTTCGGCATGCCGCAGCATTTTTCCTGCGACACGATCTTCACGGGAATACCGTTGTGCTCGAATACTTTGACGAGATCGAGGTTGAGATCGGGTTCGTTGCGATTACCGTAGCAGGTGGTGAAGAGCACGACCTTGCCGCGGGTGTCTTCGGTGGGCTTGGCCTGAACCTTGAGCTCGCGACCGGCGAGCTGACGACGCGCGCTGTTCGAGTGGTACTCCGGAATCGGCGCATCGGTGGCGACACCGAGCGTGACATCGAGCAGCGTACGGCCGACGTCGGTTTTATTTACGGCGTTGACGGCCTGCGCAATCACCGGGATCCCGGCGATGCGGCCGACCACGTCGGTCGCCGAGAGAATCTTGTCGCGCACCCGCACCTCGCCTTTTTTGGCCTTGATGGCCTTGGCGCGCAGCATGAGATGCGGGAAATCGAGGTTCCACGGATGCGGCGGGACATAAGGACATTTCGTCATGTAGCACATGTCACAGAGGTAACAGTGATCGACGACGTCCCAATAGACCTTCTTATCAACGGTATCGAGTTCGCCCGAGGGCGATTCATCGACCGCATCGAACAAGGTGGGAAAGCTATTGCAGAGTGAGAAGCAACGACGACAGCCGTGACAAATATCGAACACGCGCTCGAGTTCTTTCTCGAGAGCCCCCTCGTCGTAGAACGAGGGATCGCGCCAGTTAAGCGGATGACGGATCGGCGCTTCGAGTGATCCTTCGCGACCGCCGGTGATCGTGCTTTGGCTCATCGTCCCTCTCCTTGGGAAATACGCTCGCCAGAATCAGAACGGCGACGTCGGTGCCGTGGAGCAACCGACGCCGCCGTACTGGAGAGCGATTTAGATCGACTCGAGAGCCTTGGTGAAGCGGTTCGCGTGCGACCGCTCGGCCTTGGCCAGCGTTTCGAACCAGTCAGCGATTTCGTCGAAGCCCTCGTCACGCGCGGTCTTCGCCATGCCCGGGTACATGTCGGTGTACTCGTGTGTTTCGCCGGCGATGGAGGCCTTCAGGTTCGACTTCGTGTCACCGATCGGCAGACCCGTGGCCGGATCACCCACCGCCTCGAGGTACTCGAGGTGGCCGTGGGCGTGGCCGGTCTCGCCTTCGGCGGTCGAGCGGAACACAGCCGAGACGTCGTTGAAGCCTTCAACGTCGGCCTTGGCTGCGAAATAGAGGTAACGGCGGTTGGCCTGCGACTCACCCGCGAAGGCGTCCTTCAGGTTCTTTTCGGTCTTGCTGCCTTTGAGATGCACGGAATCACTCCTTGTGTCGGAAGTCCTGGGGAACCAGTTAGACTCAGTCTAATGGTCAGGTCAATGTAGTCTGGGGACCCCCCACCGTCAACCGGCTGAGAATCTCATGAGCAAAACCAAGCGCACGCCCGACTTCGAAAAGTCCCTGGCCGAGCTCGAAGCCATCGTCGAGAAGCTCGAGACCGGGGATCTGCCGATCGAAGAATCCCTGAAATCTTTTGAGAAGGGGATCGCCCTCACCCGTGACTGCCAAGGCGCGCTCGATGCGGCGCAGGCGCGGGTCGATATTTTGCTCAAGCGCGATGGCGCGGCGAGCCTCGAACGCTTCGATGCGGACGAGGACGACGAGGCCTCGCAGGACGAGTGAGCATGGATTACCGCGAGCGGATCGAGCGCGTGCTCGAGCGCGCGCTACCTTTGTCAGGGTCGGACTCGACCCGTCTCATCGAAGCGATGCGTTACAGCGCGCTCGGCGGTGGCAAACGTCTGCGTCCGACGCTCGTCTACACCACAGGCGTCGCGCTCGGTTCCTCGCTCGAATCTTTGGATGACCCGGCCGCTGCGGTCGAGCTCATCCACGTGTACAGCCTGATCCACGACGATCTGCCAGCGATGGACGATGACGATCTGCGACGCGGGCGTCCCTCCTGTCACAAGGCCTTTGATGAGGCGACGGCGATTTTGGCGGGCGATGCGCTGCAGGCGGTCGCCTTCGAGCGCCTCGCAGGTCCTGCGGATCAATCCCCCGACGAAGCGATCCGTCGGCTCACCATGGTGCGCCTGCTCGCCGGCGGCATCGGCACCGCGGGCATGGCCGGCGGTCAGGCCATCGATCTCGAATCGGTCGGTCGCACGCTCGACGTCCCCGCGCTGCAGCGCATGCATCGACTCAAGACGGGCGCGCTCATCGAGACCTCGGTGCTGCTCGGTGCGGCGGCCGCGGGCGTACTCTCAGGCCCGACCTGGCAGGCCCTGCACGAATTCGGCGCAGCCATCGGCCTCGCGTTCCAGATCCAGGACGATATTCTCGATGTGACCGGGACGACCGACACCATCGGCAAGATCGCCGGGGCGGATGCGGCCCACGACAAGCCGACCTATACGAGCCTCATGGGTCTCGAGGGCGCTAAAGCCGCGGCCGAGGCCCAGCGGGCCCGGGCGCATGCGGCCCTCGCCCCGCTCGGAGCGGCCGGAAAGGGGCTCGCAGCGCTTGCCGATTTCGTCATCGGCCGCGCGAACTAATACACTGTCGCGCTCCCATGACTACGCTCGACAAACGATATCCGTTGCTCTCGAAGATCAACTCGCCGGCTGACCTGCGCGCGCTGCCGGTCGAGTCCTTGGGCGAGGTCTGCCATGAGCTGCGTCAATATTTGATCAACACCGTCGCCACGCGCGGCGGTCACTTCGCCGCGGGCCTCGGCACGGTCGAGCTCACGGTCGCGCTGCACTACGTGTTTGCGACTCCCGAGGATCGGCTCGTGTGGGATGTCGGCCACCAAGCCTATCCGCACAAGGTGCTCACGGGTCGTCGTGATCGGCTCGACACCGTCAAACAAAAGGACGGGCTCGCGCCCTTCCCCACCCGCGCGGAGAGTGTGTACGACACCTTCGGCGTGGGTCACTCGAGCACTTCGATCAGCGCAGCGCTCGGCATGGCGGTCGCCGCCGAGCGAGAAGGCACTTCGCGGCGCGTCGTCGCCGTGATCGGTGATGGCGCGATGACGGCCGGCATGGCCTTCGAGGCGCTCAATAACGCGGGCTCACTGCGCACCGACCTGCTCGTCGTGCTCAACGACAACGACATGTCGATTTCGGAGAACGTGGGCGCGCTCTCGAAATACCTCACGCGGGTGCTCTCGAGTCGCAAGTACGCGGCGCTGCGCGAGACAGGCAAGAAAGTGCTCGCCAAGATGCCGGTCGCCTGGGAGTTCGCACGCCGCTCCGAAGAGTATTTCAAGGGGATGATCCTTCCAGGCGGCCTTTTCGAGGCGCTCGGGTTCAACTATATCGGCCCCATCGACGGACACGATATCGGCGCACTCGTGCGCACGCTGCGCAATCAGCGACTCTTGAAGGGCCCTCAGTTCCTGCATGTGGTCACGCGCAAGGGCAAAGGCTATGCGCCGGCCGAAGCCGACCCCATCAAGTGGCACGGTCCAGGTGCGTTCGACCCGGCGAGCGGTACCATCTTCAAAGAGAAGTCGGCGGGGCCGTCGTTCTCACAAATCTTTGGTGAGTGGCTCTGCGACATGGCCGAGCGCGACCCCAAGATCGTGGGTATCACGCCGGCGATGCGCGAGGGCTCGGGCCTCGTCGAGTTCTCGAAGAAATTCCCCGGTCGTTATTTCGACGTGGCGATCGCGGAGCAACACGCCGTAACCTTCGCCGCAGGCATCGCCTGCGAGGGCTTGAAGCCCGTGGTCGCGATCTACTCGACGTTCTTGCAGCGCGGGTACGATCAGTTGATTCATGACGTCGCGCTTCAGAATTTGCCCGTGGTGTTCGCGCTCGATCGCGCGGGTCTCGTCGGCGGTGACGGTGCAACCCATCAAGGCGCGTACGACATCTCTTATCTGCGCTGCATTCCGAACATGGTGCTGATGGCGCCCTCGGACGAGAACGAGTGTCGTCAGATGCTGTACACGGCGACGACGCTCTCGGGACCCTCGGCGGTGCGTTATCCGCGTGGTATCGGCAACGGGACGCCCGCGGTGCGCGAGATGTCGGCGGTACCGGTGGGGCGTGGCGTCGTACGCCGCGAGGGCCAAAGCGGTCTGGCCATCCTAGTGTTCGGGACGCTGCTGCATGCGGTGCGCCCGATCGCCGATCGACTCGATGCGACGCTCGTCGACATGCGATTCATCAAGCCTCTTGACGTCGCCCTCGTGAAACAGATGGCGGCGCGTCATCGTGCCGTCATCACGGTCGAAGAAAATGCCGTGCAGGGGGGCGCAGGGTCGGCAGTCGCCGAGACGCTCGCGGAAGGGGGTATCTCCCTGCCGCTGCATCTCATCGGCATTCCCGATCGGTTCATCGAGCATGGCAGTCGCGAAGACTGTCTCGCCCTCGCCGGCCTCGATGCCGCCGGTCTCGCCAAGCAAATCGACGGTTGGTGGCAGGCACAGCGCAACTTGTCGCGTACGGGGACCTGATCAATGAATTCTGTGGTTCAGACCGTCGAAGACGTGCAGTCGCGCGCCGATACGCGCGAGCTACCGATCAACAAGGTCGGCATCAAGGACATCACGCATCCGGTTAAGCTGCGTGATCGCTCGAGCGGCGAGCAGCACACCGTCGCCACGTTCAACATGTACGTGAATCTGCCGCATGATTTCAAAGGCACGCACATGTCTCGCTTCGTCGAGATCTTGCACAGCGAGCGCGAAATTTCCGTCGAGAACTTTCGGCGCATGCTGAGCGAGATGACCCTGCGCCTCGAGGCGGAGTCGGGTCACATCGAAATGAGTTTTCCGTTCTTCGTGATGAAGAAGGCGCCGGTGTCGGGCGTCGAGAGTTTGATGGACTATCGCGCGACACTCCTCGGCGAGCAGCGCGGTACCGCGGCCGAGATGTGGGTGCGGGTGGTAGTGCCCGTGACGAGTCTTTGCCCCTGCAGCAAACGCATCTCCGATCGGGGTGCGCACAACCAGCGCTCGCACGTGACCATCACGGCGAAGCTGCGCGAGCATCTGTGGATCGAGGAGCTCATCGACATTGCGGAGTCCGAGGCCTCGTGCGAGGTCTTTGGAATCTTGAAGCGCCCCGACGAGAAATACGTCACCGAAAAGGCCTACGACAATCCCAAGTTCGTCGAGGATCTGGTGCGCGATATCGCGATGCGGCTCAATGCCGAAGATCGCGTCGCCGCCTACAGCGTCGAAGCCGAGAACTTCGAGTCGATCCACAATCACTCGGCCTACGCCCTGATCGAGCGCAACAAAGACGCGGCGGGTTAACGCTCAGCCTCCAAAGTGATCGAAGCTTGATGGCAGCGCATCAAGGTATTGCTGTAGCTCCTGCCGTTCCGTCCGAATAGCCACGAGCGGCTCTGAGGCCTTCGCTTCGACGAACGTACCGATCACGAAAACATCGCCTCGCGCCTCGAGTTCCGCGAGTGCCTCTCGATTCTCGGGGGGCACCGTGAACGCGAGCTCGTAGTCATCGCCCCCGGCCAGCATGAAACGCAGGGCGTCACGCTCCTCGAATACCCCTTCGCGCACGAGCGTGGCAAGCGCCTCGGAGCGCGGCACGCACTCGAGGTCGATCACGGCCGCGCATCCGCTTGATGCAGCGAGCTTGCCGATATCGCCTGCAAGGCCATCCGACACGTCGATGCAGGCGGAGGCGATGTCACGTAATTGGCGGCCGAGTTCGAGTCGAGGGGTGGGGTATTCAAACCGCGCACGCAACGCGGCGCGAGAGATCGGGTCGCCGACCCCTTCCCTTGCATCGGGCGCGAGCAGCGCCAGGCCCGCTGCGGCATCGCCCGGTGTACCCGACACGCAGATCAGATCGCCAGGCCGACCTCCGGCGCGACGCAAGGCAACGCCATGGGGCACGAACCCCAACACCTGAACGCCAATCATCAAAGGACCACGCGTGGTATCGCCCCCGACGAGCGACACCTCGTGTTCGAGTGCAAGCAAAGAAAACCCCTTCGCGAATTCCTTGAGCCAGGTCTCGTCGGCGCGCGGCAGCGTGAGCGCGAGCAAACTCCAGGCGGGCGCGCCGCCCATGGCGGCAATGTCGCTTAAGTTGACGGCGAGCGCACGATGTCCGACGGAGCGCGCCGGCGCACCCGCCGGGAAATGCACGCCCTCGACGAGGGTATCGCTGACAGCGATGAGATCGAAGCCCTCGGGCGGGCGAAGGATCGCGCCATCGTCGCCCACGCCGAGCACGACGTCGCCGCGGCGACAGCCGGCTTCGCGGAAATAGCGATCGATCAGTTCGAATTCACCGAGGGCCATTCGGCTCAATGTTCGTGCGGTCGCAGCACTCGCGCTGCGCGATCGAGCACGGCATTGACGTATTTGTGCGCATCCGTGGCGCCGAATCGGCGCGTGAGGCTGACGGCCTCGTTGACCACGACACGCCAGGGCACATCGGGGCGCTGCGCGAGCTCATGCACGCCAATGAGCAACACGGCGTGCTCGACGGGGTCGAGCTCAGCGGGCGCGCGATCGGCCCAGTCTTTGAGTTGCTCATCGAGCGCGGCACGCGACTCGACGACGGCACGCACGATCTCGTCGAAATATTCTCGGTCGGCGCGGGCCATGTCTTCTTCGGCGGCGAACTCGCTGAGGAGATCTTGCCAAGGCGATTCGTTAAGCTGCAGACGATAGAGCGCCTGCATGGCGAGTTTGCGGGCGACAGAACGCGCGCCCGAGCGAGGATCTTTGATGGGACTCAAGAACGATTCTCCCGAAGCAGCTGGATCATTTCGAGGGCTGCTTCAAGCGCCTCGCCACCTTTGTTCAGGCGCGCCGGGTCGGCGCGCTCCTCGGCCTGCGCAAGGTTATCCACCGTGAGCACACCAAAAATAATCGGCAAGCCTGTCGAGAGCCCGGCGTCCATGAGGCCACGCGCGCACTCCCCGGCCACGTAATCGAAGTGCGGGGTGTCACCGCGGATCACGCAACCGAGCGCGACCACCGCATGCACACGCCCCGCCAAGGCAATTTGCTGACAAGCGAGCGGCAACTCGAACGCACCCGGTACACGATGAAGAACAAGCGACTCAGGCGAGCCACCGTGACGAGCCCACGCCGCACGCGCGCCTCCGAGCAACTGCGATACGAGGGCATCATTGAAACGTGCGCAGACCACCGCGACACGCAACGAGCGCGCATCGAGGGTCGGCGGCCGACCGAGTTCTGTCGAGGGTGTGTCCAGTTTCATGAGCCGCGGTCCAGGTAACTTTCCACTTCTAGATCGAACGCCGCGAGGCCCTGCAACTGCCAGGGTCTCGAGAGCACTCGCATTCGGCGAATCCCCAAATCTTTGAGAATCTGCGCACCGATGCCATAGGTGCGCAGCACCTCAGGGCCTTCGCCAATAGCGCCTGCCGAGGGGCGGCGATGGAGGGTTTGCACGGCGTCGGCAAGTTCGCGCGGGGATTCGATATCGCGAAGAATCACGACCACCCCTGCGCCTTCCTTGACCACGCGCTCAAGGGCCGCGCGCAGCGTCCAGCGCCTGGCGCTATCGACCACACCGACCACATCGCGCAGTGTATCGGTGAGATGCACGCGCACAAGGGGCGATGCGTGGCTTGCGATGTCGCCGTACACAAGTGCGAGATGCACGTCACGATGCACATGATCTTGATACGCGAGCAGCTGGAACTCGCCCGACTCGAGCGTCACGCGCCGATCGGCGATGCGCTCGACCGAGCGCTCGTTGCGTAATCGATAACGGATGAGATCGGCGATGCTGCCGATACGCAGACCATGCTGCCGAGCAAAGATTTCGAGGTCGGGGCGCCGCGCCATCGTCCCGTCGTCGTTCATGATTTCGACGATCACGGCCGCGGGCTCGAGGCCCGCGAGACGCGAGAGATCACACCCCGCCTCGGTATGACCCGCACGCGTGAGTACGCCGCCCGGCTGCGCCATGATCGGGAAGATATGCCCCGGCTGACGCAGGTCTTGCGGCGAGGCATCGGGCGCAACAGCCGTACGCACGGTATGCGCCCGGTCGTACGCGGAAATACCGGTCGTGACGCCCTCGGCAGCCTCGATCGAGAGCGTAAAATTCGTGCGGTGTTCGCGATGCGTGTCGCTCACCATGAGAGGCAAGCGCAGTTGTCGGCATCGCTCTTCGGTGAGCGTGAGGCAGATGAGCCCACGCCCGTGGCGCGCCATGAAGTTGATGTCTTCAGGCCGTACCTTGCTCGCGGCCATCAAGAGATCGCCCTCGTTCTCGCGACTCTCGTCATCGATGATGATGACCATCTTACCGGCGGCAAGATCGGCCAAGATATCTTCGATGCGATCGAGCTCGACACTCATCGTGCCACCTGCGGATCGAGCAGACGCTCGACGTAACGCGCCACCTGATCGACCTCGAGATTCACGCGACGACCCGGCGTGAACTCGCCAAGCGTCGTCACGTCTTGGGTGTGCGGAATGAGGTTGACCGAAAACTCGGTCGGCCCGACGTCGTTGATCGTGAGGCTTACGCCATCGATGGCCACCGAGCCCTTGCGAGCAAAGTATTTGGCGAGCGACAGTGGGCAACCAAAGCGCATGCGTACCGAGCGCGCATCCTCGCGCACCTCGAGCACTTCACCGAGTCCATCGACATGACCCGACACAAGATGTCCGCCGAGCGCATCCCCGGCTTTGAGGGCGGGCTCGAGATTGACGCGGCGACCGACCTCGAGTGCGCCTAATGTGGTCAGCGACAAGGTCTCGTTCGAGACATCTGCTGAAAACCCTTGGGCGTCGATCTCGAGCGCGGTAAGACACACACCGCTCACCGCGATGCTATCGCCCGCACGAGTGGCCGCAAGTGATAGACGATCGACCGCGATGCGCAGGCGCACGTCGCCGCCGCGACGCTCGAGCGTCACGATCCGACCCACATCCTGCACGATTCCGGTGAACATCGATTCTGGTCCTGGGTGACCCGGCCGCCTCAGCGGTTCGGGCGCAGCATGATACGGATATCGGGGCCGATCTGGCGCAGATCATGAATCCGCCACTCGGGCGAGTCGGCCAGGCGTAGCGGCCCCTCGAGGTGGGCGAGCGGTCGCGCATCGGGCCCAAGCAGGCGGGGCGCGAGATAGAGCACCAGCTCATCGACGAGATGCGAGCTCAACAAGGCGCCGGCGAGCGTCGGGCCGGCTTCGGTCCACACCTCGTTGAGCCCTGCCCCGCCCATCCAGGCGAGTGCCGCCTCGAGACTGAGGTGCCCGTCGGGCGCGCTCGCAATCACTTCGATACGACCGCTCGCGTCGGCGGCCGCCGACGCGGATGCCGGCGCCGACGTCAAGCGAACGATCTCACCCGGCGTCGCAAAGACTCGCGCTGTATCTGGAATTCGCAGATGACGATCGAGGATCACGCGCAGCGGAGGCCTGATCTTTGAGTCGTCGTTTGCCGCACGAACGGGTCGCGCTGTGAGCTCGGGGTCATCGGCGAGGACGGTCGCGCTTGTGCTCAGAATCGCCGCGCTCTCGGCCCGAAAACGATGCACGTCGTCGCGGGCCTCGTGCGAGGTGATCCAGCGACTCTCGCCGTTGGCGAGTGCGGTACGACCATCGAGACTCGCGGCAAGCTTGAGACGCATCCAGGGGCGCCCTGTTCGCATGCGCCTGAAAAACCCGAGATTGAGTTCTTCGCCCTGATCAGAGAGCAGCCCAGTCTCGACCTCAATACCCGCGGCGCGCAGTCGCGCGGCGCCCGACCCGTCGACGCGGGGGTTCGGATCACCGCAAGCAAAAATGACCTTGGAGATACCAGCGGCGATCAAAGCTTCGGTACAGGGTGGTGTACGCCCATGGTGATTGCAGGGCTCGAGTGTCACGAACGCGGTGGCCCCGCGCGCTGCCTCGCCCACAGCGCGCAGCGCGAAAACCTCCGCATGGGGCTCACCGGAGCGTTGATGCCAGCCTTCGCCGAGGATGGTGTCGTCGCGTGCGATGACGCAGCCGACGCGCGGATTAGGTTGGGTGGTGGTGGCGCCGAGCGCCGCGAGCTCGAGCGCGCGCTGCATTGCGAGCCGCTCGAAGCGACTCCAGCGCTCGTCGCGGGCGTCACTCATCGCGCGGCTC
Source organism: Gammaproteobacteria bacterium (assembly GCA_016874235.1). Taxonomy (GTDB): domain Bacteria; phylum Pseudomonadota; class Gammaproteobacteria; order Steroidobacterales; family Steroidobacteraceae; genus UBA964. The sequence goes on along the minus strand of VGUJ01000018.1, from coordinate 1,506 downwards.
ACTCACCGTCGTCGCCCTTCGCGCCTTTCGAGTCTTTCGAGGCGCCGCCGGATTTCTTTGACGCTGCGTCTTCACCACTCAGTAACGACAGCTGACCGGCGAGCGGCTCGCGTCGACGACGGCTACGAAGCTTCTCCACTTCGTCTCGAAACGCCTCGACATCCTGAAAACTGCGATATACGGACGCGAAGCGCACATAGGCGACTTCATCCAGATGACGCAGCTCGTCCATCACGAACTCACCGATCTGGCGCGAGCGCACTTCGCGCTCACCGAGGCCGCGCAACCGCTGCATGATGCGGGTCACGGCCGACTCGACCCGCTCCTGCTCCACCGGGCGTTTTTGCAGCGCCTTGAAAAGACCCGAGCGTAGTTTTTGTTCGTCGAACGGCTCGCGACTGCCATGACTTTTGACGACGAGCGGCATGACGAGCTCGGCGGTTTCGAAGGTGGTGAAGCGCTCACCGCAGGCGAGACACTCGCGACGACGGCGGATCTGCCGACCCTCGGCTGCGAGACGCGAGTCATTGACCTTGGTCTCTTCGTGACCGCAGAAGGGACAGTGCATGGCGTCGTCCCGTCAGTGGCGTGCTCGGTCGATCAGCGACCGGCTCGCGACGACTCGTACACCGGGAAACGGCGGCAGAGGGCCGTCACCTGCTCGCGCACCTTCGCGATCGCCTCGGCCGAGCCTTCGGCATCGAGCACATCGGCGATGAGGTCGGCAACTTGCGTGACCTCGGCTTCTTTGAAGCCTCGGGTCGTGGCCGCCGGCGTGCCGATGCGAATACCGCTCGTCACCATGGGCGGGCGCGGATCGTTCGGCACGGCGTTTTTATTGACCGTAAGGTGAGCCGCCCCGAGCGCGGCATCGGCCTCTTTGCCCGTGATGTTCTTGTCGGAAAGATCGATCAGGAAAAGATGGTTATCGGTACCACCCGAGACGATGCGATAGCCGCGCTTCTGCAGCTGGGTGCACATGGCGCGGGCATTGGCGACCACCTGGTGTTGGTAATCTTTGAACTCGGGTTGCAGCGCCTCGAGGAAGGCGACGGCCTTACCCGCGATCACGTGCATCAACGGGCCGCCCTGCGTGCCCGGGAACACGAGCGAATTGAATTTTTTTGTCAGCTCGTCGTTTTTACGCGCAAGAATGAGCCCGCCGCGCGGGCCGCGCAGGGTCTTGTGCGTGGTCGTCGTGACGACATCGGCGTACGGCACCGGGTTTGGATAGACGCCCGCCGCCACGAGACCGGCAACGTGGGCCATATCGACGTGCAGATAGGCCCCCACCTGGTCGGCGATCGCGCGGAAGCGTGCGAAGTCGAGGTACCTCGAATAGGCAGAGAACCCTGCGATGATGAGTCGAGGCTTCACGTCGAGCGCCTGCTTCTCGAGGGCGTCGTAATCGATTTCGCCGTTATCGGATCGAATGCCGTACTGCGACGCGTTGAAAATCTTGCCCGAGAAATTGACCTTGGCGCCGTGCGTAAGGTGACCGCCGTG
>VGUJ01000017.1 GCA_016874235.1 Gammaproteobacteria bacterium | reverse complement strand
ACGCGCGTGAGGGCTCTCCGCTTGCGTACTTCAGAGGTCAGTTCGCGAGCCTGGGAGGCGGCAAAGCGAGTTCGTGAACCGCCGCGGCGGCGAGCAGCGAAGGCTCGCCAAACGGCAGACCAATGAGCTGAACTCCGATCGGCAAACCTCGATCGTCGAGTCCCGCCGGTACACTGAGCGCCGGCAGCCCTAGATAATTGAACGGTGCCGTGCATCGCACGAGCTCGCCGAGTACCTCCCAGAGGCGCGCTCCCGCGCCGACATCCGTTTCGTCGCGACGTGGCACACGAATGGGCAACGTCGGCGTGAACAGGATCTCGCAACGACCGAAGACGTCCTGGACGAAACGCTCCAGCATGGGAATGCGAACCCGCAACGCCTCCAAATAATGCGTACCCGAAATGGCAAGGCCCGTACTCGCTCGAACCCGCACCTGGGGCGAATACTTTGATCCACGGGTTCTGAGGGTGTCGGCGTGAATGGCGGTGGCCTCCGAGTACACGATCGCACGACTGAGCTCGGCCAAGTGCGCGGCGAAGGGGATATCGATCTCGACGATACGAGCGCCCGCGGCCTCGAAAATGCCGAGCGAATGCTCGCAGGCCGATCGAATCTGCGGATCGAGTCGTTCGAAGAAATGGTTTCTCGGGACCCCGATACGCAGACCCTCGACGCCTCGACCGAGCGAGTGGAGATAGTCGGGCACGGGTCGCATCGAACACTGCACATCCTCCCCATCGCTTCCCGCCACGATCCCGAGAATGAGCGCGAGATCACGAACTGAGCGCGAAACCGGACCTAGGACATCGATCGACGGTGCAAGCTTCATGCTCCCGGTTCGAGGCAGCAGTCCGTAGGTGGGCTTCAACCCGAACACGCCCTGCACAGACGCTGGTATGCGAACCGATCCACCCGTGTCGGAGCCGAGACTCGCGAAGGTCGCGCCGCAGGCCACCACCGCGCCCGATCCGCTGGAAGAGCCTCCGGAGATATAGTCCGGGTCCCACGCATTGCGACAGTCGCCCCAAGCCGCGTTGTGTCCGGTGGCGCCGAGCGCAAACTCCGCCATGTTGAGTGCGCCGAGTGGGATCGAGCCCGCCACCTCCAGACGCTGCAACACCGTAGCGCTCCGTGAGGCCACGACGGGCTGGAGGGCTTTGGAGCCGAAGGTCGCGGCATACCCGGCACGATCGAACATGTCCTTGTGCGCCAGCGGGATACCGAGCAGCGGAGCGAGTGGCTTGCGGCCCTGTCGTCTCGCCTCATCCAGCAACGCGTCCGCGATTTCCGCAGCGCGCAGCGCCCCCTCTTTCTCGAGGCTTAAGAAACAATGCGTTCTCGCCTCCGCGCGCTCAGCGCTCTCGAGTGCCGCGCGTACGAGATCGATACTGCGCAACTCGCCGGCGATGAGTCGCTCGGAAGTGGAGATAAGATCTGTGTTGAGGAAATCTTTGACGCGTCGAGAATCGACATCCTGCGATGAAGGATCGGGTGACGGGGATGCGAGCGATTCAAGCTTCGGTAGATAATCGGCCGCCTCGACTGCGGTAAGTGACGCCTGTCTGAGCTGACCGACCGCGGCGCGCACCGCGGTCGTCGCTGCGGCAGCCCCGAGGGCGATCCGCGAGGCCATCGCCTCGTCGTCGACGGGCACGCCGTTGAGTCGCGCGAGCTCGAGTACGGTCGCCGCCGTTAAGGAGTCAGGGGAGTTCTCTCGATTCATCCGAACACTCAAAAAAACTCAACGAAAATGAGGCATGACATCGCTCGCGTAGAGCGCCGCCTGTCGAACCATGGCTTCCTGACGCGCGCCATGCGGATGCGCGACCGGCGAACCGCCGAGCTGATAGACGTGATCGAGCCCCATGGCGAGTAACTCTCCCAAGCGATCGCGGCATTTGGTCGGCGGCCCACAAATGGAAAACCAATCGACGAAACTGTCGGGCACCTCGGCGAGATGACTCCCGGCCTCCTGAGCGTGACGCGTCATGTCGTAGCCGGTCTGCATCTTGGCCGCGAGATCTTTGAGCTGTGGCGGCAAGTGGTCGAGCGGCGCGTCTTTCATACCAGCGAAATGCGCCACCATCCCGGAGATCATTCGTCCAAGCGCGATCGCCCGACGCTCATCGGGATCACAAACCAGATTGACGTAGGCACCGATCCGAATGGAGTCACGCGAGCGGCCTGTTTCCGCGAGCCGCGCGAGCGCCACATCCATCGCCCAACGGATACGCTCCGGCGCACTGCCTACCGCAAAGCTGATTCGATCGCCGACATCGACCGCCATACGGATGGTCTGCGGCCCGGTGCAGGCCACATCGATCACGAGCGGCGTCACCGGTAGCGAGTCGTACCACCGGATCCTCGACGCCGTCCCCTCGCGATCAATGGTTTCACCGCGCGTATAGGCGCGTAAGCGCTCGACAAAGGTGCGTAGCTGCGCGGTCGTGCCATTTCGGACACCGATGTGAGCCGCTGAGGAATCTCCACGACCGATACCGCAGATCATCCGACCATTGGACTCCGCTTGCAGCGTGGAGAACGCACACGCGGTCACGGCGACATCGCGAGTCACCGGATTGGTCACGCCTGTGCCGAGACGCAGGGTTCGTGTCGTCTGAGTCGCCAGCGCCAGTTGCGAAAACGGATCGGGGCTGAGGTTTTGCGTGTCAGGACACAGTAGCGTGTCGTATCCCATCGCCTCAATTTCTCGGGCGAGCGTCGCGGTATAACCCGGCGACGCCTCCATCACAATCCCGAACTCGGTACTCATCGATAGAGTGTAACCGCTCGTCAAACGCGATAGCATTCGCACCATGGATCGCCCGCGATCGGGCATCGGTTCACGGAGACTGCAAGGATGAAACGTTCGCTACTTAGCCTTCTGATTGCCGCCCTCGCCGCCCTCACGCTCACGGCACAATCCGTCGCCGACGAGTACGCCGAGACGAAAGAACTCTTCCGCAACGCGGGTCAGAGCGCCTCGTTCTTTGATCGCAGTTACGGGTACGCCATCTTCCCGACCGTCGGCAAAGGCGGCCTCGGCCTCGGTGGTGCGAGCGGACGCGGACGCGTCTACGAGCAAGGCCGTTACATCGGTGACGTCCGACTGACTCAGCTCAGCGTCGGCTTTCAGGCAGGTGGCCAGGCCTACAGCCAGGTCATTTTTCTGCAGGACAAACGCGCGCTCGACGAATTCACGGGCGGCGAGTTCACCTTCGGCGCCGGCGTGAGCGCAGTGGCCATCACGGCGGCAGCAAGCGCGACGGCAGGCACAACCGGCACCAGTGCCGGCATGAGCGGCGGAAAGCGAGACGCCACCACCACAGGCGAGTTTTATCGAGGGTTTGCGGTCTTCACCATCGCCAAGGGCGGTCTCATGTACGAGGCCGCACTCGCTGGGCAAAAGTATTCCTTTACGCCTTTGGGCGCCGAAGAGAAGAAAACGAATACCGATCGGCGCCCATCGCGTCGATAACCTAAATTCAAACTACTCGAGGCTCCACCTTGCGCTCAGCGCATGGTGGAGTCTTGCCATCGCGGTCTCGTCTCAACGAAGGGTTTGATACCAAGTTCGGAGAACACCGCCGACGGATCAATGCTCCGTCCCTGCGTCACGACGAGCGCGACATGGCGGATCGCTGAGATATCGCGTGTCGGATCGCCTTCAACGAGGATGAGATCGGCGAGCTTGCCCACCTCGATGCTGCCACGATCGGCGAGCACCCGACTGTATTTGGCCCCGTTCCAGGTGGCGATACGCAGGGTTTCTGCGGGCGAGATACCGGCCTGAACGTACAGCTCGAGCTCCCGCTGCAAGGTAAAGCCCGCGATCGCATCCGTGCCGGCAACGATCGGAACTCCCTCACGGTGTAAACGACCAACGAAGTCGATCATGCGGGAGTAGGAGCTGTTATAGAGCGCGTGCAAACGCGCATTCGGAATCTCCATTCCTCCGCTCATCAAACCGCGCCGCAGTGTTGCAGGGAGATGATCGGCGATCGACGCATAAGCCTGTGACATTTCACCGTCGCGTTGTCTCAGAAAGTCGAAGGTAGTGAGCGTCGGGTCGATCACCGTACCGCGCGACTTGAGAAGGTCGAGGAAGTCACGAACCTCTCGCCCCTCGAAGTCGAGCGCCGCCGTCTTTTGCGCGGGCAGGTAAAACCGCTGCAAGGTCCGGGTGTCCGTCTTGTCGTCGACCAAAAAATTCAACATCACCTGATTGATATGATTGATTTCGTCGAAGCCCGCCTCGACGACATCTCGCGCCCGCAGAAAGGCGGGTACGTGCCCACTGACACGAATTCCCCGCTCGTGCGCATAGGCGACCGTTGCCTTGAGGTGCTCTCGCGGGAAGCTGTTGTAAATCTTGATCTGCGGATACCCGTGAGCCGAGTACCAGTCGACCGCCGCCTTCGCCTGATCCAGCGTGCTGATGACAAAGCCGTTACGCGCCGAGTACGGACTTTCCCCTTCCAGAAAGCCCGTCGGCACGATACGCGGTCCGAAGACCTGCCCTGTTTCGGTCTGATCAATGATTTGCTGTAGCGTCGCGTTGTCATTACCGAGATCGCGTACGGTGGTGACGCCGGCAGCCAGATTGAGTCCGCCCTCCCAGCGACCTACATGGCCATGCATGTCGAACAGACCGGGCAGCAGAACTCGACCTGCCGCATCGAGACTACGCTCAGCTTGGATCGCCTCGACGCCGACTCCCGCAGGCTTGATCGCCGAGATGCGTCCGCGAAGTAGATACACATCGCGTAGTCCATCGAGCAGACGGGCATTCTCGCTGTCGAATACGCGCACATTGCGGATGACACTCAGGCCATCGAGTGGCGTCGACAAACGGCTGTAGTAGCCCGCGAGCAGTTCCGCCTCGGCAGCCGTTTGCCACTCGACGAGCTTTGGCACATCTCGCTCGTAGCCCTCGGGCAACGTGGTGCTATAGCCCGGGATCACGTAGGCAAAGAACTCGGGTGTCTCGCCACGGGTGAGCCATACAAAATCGGGTGTGAGCCCGAGACCACTGAAGATCACGAGCTCGATATCGTGCCGAGAGGCACCCTCTCCTAAAGTCGCCGTCTTGAGCGTCCGCCGAACCACCGAACCGGTGGGCAATATCGAGGCGGAGCGGCCGTTCGCGGTGAGCTTCGCCATCCGCTCATAGATCAGCTCGCTGCCGTTCATCGGCAGATACAACTTGCCAGTCGCCTGATCGCTTTGCCCCCGTTCGGTGGTGGACTGCCAACTCGCGCGAGCGCCACGTGTCTGGAATCGCTCGTCGACTCGGGAGCCGAAGGTCGTCAAACCGCTCGCGGCATAGCGGGTGTACGAACCATCGGCCGCAAGCGAGTAGCGCTCGCTGATCTCGGGACCGCGACCGTTATCTTTGAATATGAAACGGACTTCGCATTCAGTCGGCGTCGTGCAGCGCTCGACGATTTCACCCGCCCGATTTCCACTATCGACGATGCTGACCCAACGACGAACCTTACCCTCGTCGGCGGCCGCGGAAGAAATGAAAGCGCCGACGCACAGAGAGACGATCAGAAGTTTTACAATTCTCATACTCACCTCTCCATCAGTAATTTAACGACGATAATCGAGCGGCGGAGCCCGATCACCCACTGCACTCCGATACGCGAAGCCCGCACCGCGCCGCTGCTCGAACTCCGCACGGGCACGCGTGATGAGCTCGGGTTGAGTGAATAACTCTGTCGCCGTCAGCGCGAGAATTTTGCTCGCGTTTTCCATGCCCTTGAGACCGATGGACATTCCGCCGGCCGCGACCGCCTGCCACGAGTGAGCCGGCGTCCCCGGCACCCAGGTTGCAGTTCGAAAACCGATCGTGGGTACCACCCAACTCACATCGCCCACATCGGTCGATCCCATCCCGAGACGTCGACCGATCGGCTGTACTTCACGCTCCGATCCGAGTGCCACATCAGTCTTGCCCAAGGTGGCGAATAGTTTTTCGGCGAACGCCTGCTCGGTGGCGTCGTAGGTCAACCCACCCACGCGTCGCAGATTGACGTCGACGGCCGTCGCCAGCACGTCATTGGGGAGCAGGCTGTACGCACCGTGAATCACCTCGTGCTTGACCGTGGTGCCGGTCCCCAATGCCGCAGCTTCGGAGACCGCCACCAATCGATCAAAGATTTCAGCCATCACCATCGGGTTGCGATGACGAACGTAGTAAAAAAACCTCGGCAAACTCTGGCACCACGTTGGGCGCATCACCCCCGCGAGTCACGATGTAATGCAGGCGGGCATCCTCGGGAACATGCTCGCGCATCAGATTCGCCATGAAATTCATCGCCTCGACACCATCGAGCGCAGAGCGTCCGCGCTCGGGCGCCGCCGCCGCATGCGCCGCCACACCGCTGAATCGAAACTTTGCGCTCTTGTTGGCGAGCGTCGGCTCGTTGGTCACCGCATTGCGATCGCCCGCATGCCAATGCAACGCGACGTCGACATCGCTGAACAAGCCTTCTCGAACCATGTAGGACTTGCCCGCGCCACCCTCTTCTGCTGGTGTTCCGTACACGCGGATCGTGCCGCTCCGACGATTGGCGATCAGCCAATTTTTGATGGCAATGCCAGCGGACGTCGAACCGGCACCAAAGAGATGATGCCCACAGGCGTGCCCGGAGAGACGACCGCGCAACGGAGATCGCTCAGGCACCGCGGCTTGCGAGACGCCGGGCAACGCATCCATTTCGGCGAGGATCGCGATAACAGGCTTACCGCTGCCGTACTCGGCGACGAAAGCCGTGGGCATGCCGGCGACCCCGGCCTTCACGGAAAAACCGGCATCGCGTAACTCTTTCTGAATTCGAGCGCTGCTCTGCTCTTCCTGGTAGCCGACCTCTGCCCAGTTCCAAAGTTGTAGCGCGACAGCGTGATCGCTTGCTCGTCGGGCTTCGACGAATTTGAGCAGCGCATCATCGGCACTTGCCGTAGAGGCGACAGAAATGAAAGAAAAAGCCACCATCAGCGCACCGAGGTGCACTGAGTATCGGGAGGGATGAGTCATCAGAGGAACTCCGATCGAATGATTACCAACGAAGACCGAGGCTGCGATAACCCTTGGCGAGCACCCACGGTGGTCCGATCATCAAATAAACGAGATCGGTGAAGAAGCTGGGTCGTCGACCCTCGATATGATGACCGATGAATTGACCGATCCAGGCGATGACGAAGACTGCGACACCAATCGCGAGCAACGTCACTGAACCCATCGCCTCGAGGATGAGCGCATTCACCCACAACCCTGCCAGGGTCAGCGCCGTGATGCCGAGTCCAAGCGGCAACGACATCCAGATCCAGAATATCACCGACAGTCCGGCGAGCAGCGCAGCAAACACACCGAAGGGCGGCAGGAGCGACCCCAGCGCACCCGGCGTCGGTATGGCATAGAGAATCGCCATCAGCGACCAAACAATTGCCGGAACGCAAAACACATGCAAACGCTGGTTGAGCGGATGCTGATGATCTTGCGAGTAGGCGTTGAACCACCGGTCGACAGGCCGCGCAGTCAAAGAGGCATCTTGGATGTTCATAGCCTTCAGCTTACCTCAAGCGCCTCACGATAGCCGCGCTCGAGCTGCGCGAGGCGATCCTCGAGTCGTCCGGTATACCCCGCCGAGAGGCGTACCCAGCCCGGACTAATTCCAGCCGCCCGCAGGGCGCCCTCGTCGAGCTCGCTCGAGGTACTCGAGGCGCTCGCACTCATGAGCGTGTCGCTGAAGCCGAGGCTCACCGCCATGTAACCAAAATCTTCGGTATTTTGCAGATGCTCCATGAAGCGATTGGCTCTCACCGCACTGCCAAAATCGACACTCAACAAACCGCCAGCACCATAGCCCGGATTGGCCAATCGACGGAACAGCGCATGGTCGGGGTGTGAAGTTAATCCTGGGTAGACGACCTTCGCGCCGAGTGCTTCGAGACGCTGCGCATACGCCAAGGCGCGTTCCGCATGCGCGGCCAAACGCAGACCTAAATTTGGTAATCGCGTCGCCACCTCATAGGCAGCCCGCGGATCCATCGCTGGACCGAGCAACATCAAGCTTCCAGTGTGAAGATCATACATGCCATCAATGAATTCGCCTTCTGCACACACACAACCGGCGACGATATCCGAGGCACCGTTGATGAACTTGGTCAGACTATGGATGACTACGTCCGCCCCATGCAGAGCCGGAGTGATCGTCAAAGGAGAGAAGGTATTGTCGACGATCAGACGAGCACCGTGCCGATGAGCGATAGCAGCCAGCGCCGGGAGATCGACCACTCGCAAGGTGGGATTTGAAACCGTCTCGCAATACAGTACTCGAGTATTTTTTTTGAAGGCATCTTCGACTGCTTTGAGGTCAGAGAGGTCGACGAAGCTCGTATGCACATTCGCCTTTCGAGGCAGAAAGTCGTGCAACAACGCCCAGGTACCGCCGTAAAGTGCTTGACCCGCCACCACATGATCACCCGAGTTACAGGCGTGCAAGAGCGCACCTGAAATCGCCGCCATACCGCTTGCTGTGCAATAAGCGTGAGGCGTTGCCTCGAGTGCAGCGAGATGTCTCGCGAGCACCATCACGGTGGGATTGAAATGACGTCCGTACAGGAAGCACCCACCCTTCGGTCCTTCGCGCCCTTCAAACAGCGCCGGCATCTTGCCGGCCTCCATGACGGTGAAGGTCGCACTCGTTTCGATGGAGAGGTTTACGCCGCCGTGCTCGCCGAACTCATGCCGTGACCGAGCCACGCGAGCCATCGGATCCGCGACGAGTGTTCGATCAGAAAGATCACTCATGAATCACCCCCCTAAAAAACGAGTCAACCGTGACCAAATGTGTCATCAAGCGGCTCGAGACGCGAACCGTCGGACCCGAGCGGCGCCGCACCCGGCGGTCGCTCGATGTATCGTCGCATCTTGCCCCGCTCGCCCTCGATGAGTTGCGAAAGCCGACGACGGATATCCTGATCTGCGAGCGTCGGTCGAGTCTGTCTGCGCAGGTAGTCGATCCAAGTCGGACTTTCGAAGCGTTCTGTCCACAGCACAGGATCGTCGAGATCCTGACATACCGACCAACGCCTCGCCCCGTCGCGCCGACGAATCCGACCTAATTCATTGATGACACCCACGAACTCGACCGCGTTAGCCTCAGGAACCCGATACTCGAGTGTGACGACGATAGGTCCCGCCGACTCATGCGGCGTCACGCGGGGCGCTTCGAACGACGCCGCGACGTGAGGGTCGAGTGACCCCGATCGCGCCACCTCAACCGGTAACCAGCGTGCCACCGCAAGCGTGATCAGTACCGTGACACCCGCGATCGCCAACGCGGGACGGAGACCCATTTCGGACGCGACCAGACCCCAACACCATGCGCCCGCTGCCATGCCGGCGAACGCAAAGGTTTGGTAGGTCGCAAGGGTTCGACCCGTCACCCAGCGCGGCGAAGACAGCTGCACGGCAATATTGAACGTAGCAAGGCTCAAGGTCCAAACGAAACCGGCGACGACGTGCGCTAGAAAAGTCGTGATGGCCCAAGGGCTCTGCGATATGCCGAGCATCGCGAACGCCGCCACGACACATAACCCTCGCAGTAGCGCATCGCTCGAGAAGCGCGCACGGAACGCAGCACTCGAGAGTGCGCCGAGCATGGCGCCGAAACCGAAGCCACCCAGTAACAAACCGTAGGTCGGCGCACCGCCACCGAGCAAGTCTCGAGCAACGACGGGCATCAAGGCTGGCACCGCCGTGATCGGTACCGTAAAGAGCACCGCTCGAACCATGATCGCAATCAGGTTCGGCGATAGACGCACATAACGGATACCCGCCGAAATGGCCGTACCCAACGGCTCGGGCGGGAGTGAGCGCTCAGGTTTCGGCAACCTCCAGCGGCTCAGAACAAAGATCAGACCGATATAGGAGACTGCGTTAATCACGAATGCAGCCACGGCGCCGGCGGCCGCGACGATCACGCCTCCGATCGCAGGGCCGATACTGCGCGCCAAATTGAACCCCATCGCATTGGCCATGACGGCGGCGGGAATCACCTCGCGGGGAACCTGCTCGGCGATACTCGCCTGCCAAGCCGGCGCAAATGCCGCGGCGCCGCAACCGATGAGGAAAGTCATCCAGAGCAATGAGGCCGGCGTGATCATGTCGAGGAAGGCGAGCGCCGCCAAGGCCACCGACGCCGACAGCGCCAGCCATTGCGAGACGAGCATGATGAGACGCCGGTCGTAATTGTCCGCAAGGGCCCCGGCGATTAGGGACAAGAAGAAAAATGGCAAGGCGCCGACGGCTTGCACCAGGGCGACCTGATCGGGCGATGGCGAGATGAGCGCCATCTGCCACGAGGCACCGACCGTCTGAATCAGCCCACCGAACGACGAGGCGAGCGAGGCCCACCAAAGCGTCGCGAAAATGCGATGTCGGAACGGCGCGAGGGTGGATGCGCGCCAGCGCTGAAAACGGGACTTCGGAGACTCGCTCATTATAAAATTTGGCGTTGCGCAGCGAAGTGTACAGCCTGACGAGTATCATATTCACATGACTGTTACCCTCGACTCAGTTCGCGAGGCCGCCTCGCTCCTGAAGGGCCGTATCGTACGCACGCCCTGCCGCCACTCTTTGACGCTATCGGCTATCACGGGCGCCGAGATCTATCTCAAGTTCGAAAACCAGCAATTCACCGCGGCCTTCAAGGAGCGTGGCGCGCTCATCCGCTTGCTAAAGCTCGACCCAGAGCAACGCAAACGCGGTGTCATCGCGATGTCGGCCGGAAACCATGCCCAAGGCGTCGCCCATCACGCGACGAAGATGGGTATTCCGGCGACGATCGTCATGCCCTCCAACACGCCGTTCAACAAGGTGCAACAAACCCAGTTGCTCGGTGCAAAGGTTGTACTTCATGGCGACCAGTTAGCCGAAGCCGAGGCCTACGCTCACGCTCTCGCCGTGCGGGAGAATCTGACTTTCGTCCACCCTTACGATGACGAAGACGTCATCGCAGGTCAGGGCACGATTGCACTCGAGATGCTCGAGGAGCATCCCGACATCGAAATGCTGTGTGTGCCGATCGGTGGTGGCGGCTTGCTCTCCGGCATGGCAGTCGCTGCGCGCGGAATCAATCCCGACATCACATTAATCGGGGTGCAAGCCAAGGCGTTCCCCGGCATGGTCAATGCGGTCCGTGGCGAAGCGCATGCATTTGGCTCCCAGACGATCGCCGAAGGTATCGCGGTTCGTAACGTCGGCAACATCACTCGCGAACTCATTTCAACGCTCGTGGACGATATCGTTCTCGTCGACGAAGCAGACATCGAACGCGCCATCAGTCTTCTGATCTCGATCGAGAAAACCGTCGCCGAAGGGGCTGGAGCTGCGGGCCTTGCCGCGATACTCGCCTACCCGGATCGATTCAAGGGCCGAAAAGTCGGGCTCGTTCTGTGTGGCGGCAACATCGACACTCGCCTACTCGGTATCGTGCTACAGCGACAACTCGTTCGCGAGCACCGCCTCGTGACCCTTCGCTTCGAAAGTGCGGATCAACCGGGCACCCTCGCCCGCATCGCTTCGATCATCGGCGAGGCCGGTGGCAACATCATCGACGTCACCCATCACCGTCTGTTTCTCGACGTTCCAGCGAAAGCTGCGGATCTCGACTTCACGATTGAAACGCGCGATGCCAATCACACCGAATCATTGATCGCAGCGCTGACCAAAGCGGGCTTGTCACCGCGCTTGCTCTCGGCAAGCGGCGGCTGATCACGACTGAAGTTTTAGGCGCTTATCGAGGACAGGCCTGCGGGGGCAATCCGGTCATCGCTGACACGTCAGCATTGAGCGGCCACTTTCGAAGTTCGAGATGCTGAATGCCGGGACGCGCAGTCGGCGCCAGAGTCACCGACACGTGAACCACACCCCGCTCGCAGTCGAGTAACCAATCGCCGCGCAGCGCATTCTCGCTGTAGAGAAATCCGGGTCGCTCTCGACATGCTCCCATCGCTTCGCTCAACACCCTGAATTCCGTCCGACGGCGATCCTTGGAGCGATCGAGAAACAGATTCATCGCGGCGAGTCGATCGATCTCAGCGTCGTCCCAGCGTTGCAGCAAAGAATTCACGCCGCGTCGCGCCTCGACGAGTGCGGGCGCGGGTTGCACCTGGCGCGGCATGAGGGCTCCAGTACGACGTAGGCTCATGAGCGCCTCGTCGAACACCGCGCCCCAACCCGTGTAGGTGCGATTGCCAAACGCGATGAGTCCGACCCCATACTCCGGTAGCCAACGCATCTGCGAACCAAAACCCGGCAGGCCACCGCTGTGTGCCACCACGTGTCCGAAGTCGCAGGTCTGCGAAACACGCAGCCCGTATCCGTAACCGCCCGACGTCAATTGGAGTGCGCCCGTCGTATCGCGCGTCACGGCGCTCGGACGGGTTCGCCAGATCTGCTGCATCTCACGCAGCGAGGATCGCGACAACGGTCCCTGTGAAGAGCCGTCACGCGCCGGCCAGGCATCGAGGAAGACGCCGACATAGCGTGATAGATCTTCGAGCGAGGTGAGCATCCCGCCCATCGGACCGAACGCCCCATCGGCAAGCTGAGGCTCGAGTTTCCAGATGTCATCTTCACGTCGGTAGCCCAAGGCTAATTGATCGGCGGGCGCCTCGCTGGGCTCGAGCGTCGTAGAGCGCATACCGAGTGGCTCGAAAATTTTTCGACGGACATACTCGCGGTAGCCGACGCCCGAGACTCTCGCAACGACTCGTCCGAGAATCGCGTATCCGTAGTTTGAGTACTCATAAGCCACGCCGGGGGAATTCGAAAAGGCGATGCCCTCTTGCAATAACTCATTGAAGCGGGACTCGGAGATCGCTAATTGCTGATCGCCCCACGGATTGTCTTCGGGAAAGCCCGCCGACATCGTGAGTAGATGCCGCAGAGTCAGTCTCGGCGCATCAGCGGTCGGATAGCGGAGCGTTCGCAACTCGGGCACATGTTTTTCGACGGGATCGTCGAGCGAGAGCTTACCGGCGTCGCGCAACTGCAGGATCGCCATCGCCGTGAAACTCTTGGTCATCGAAGCGATTCGAAAGACCGTATCGCGCTGCACCGGCGCCTGCGATGCCACGTCGCGTAAACCCTCGACACCGACGTGGACGAGCTGGCCGTCGATCACGACACCCCAGGCGGCGCCCGGAACTTTTTCCCGCGCAAGAAAGGTACGTACCCGCTCGTCGATCTCCGGAAACGCCGTGGCGAGTTGTTCGCGACGATCAGGATTGATGAACGACGGCGGCGTCGCGACCCATGCCGGCGGACTCGCGGAATTCGCGGTCGTGGAGACTGCGTCGAAGAACGCTAGCGAAATGATCCAAAGCCCAATAGTCGCGTTACGATAGTTCACCGATCTGACCCTCAACGAAGAAAAGCGACATGTTCCGCTTCAATGACCTCCAGCATGATCAGCCTCGCGCGCCGAGGCAAGTGACGAAGCCCGCCGGCGCCGTTTTCATTGGTGTCGCGATCATGCTCGGGCTGCTGATTTCGGCGCGTACGCCCGCCAGCAACCCGCAGATGGCGGAGGTACTGGTCACGGCGCCGGAGCCTCGCTATGTCGCGCCGACGTTACGCGATCGAATCGGGCGAATCTGGGCGCCCGTTTACATCGATGGGCAAGGCCCTCTTCGTCTCGTCCTGGATACCGGCGCCACCACGTCGGCACTCACTCATGACGCCGCGAATCTACTCGCGTTACCCGCCGACCGGTCGCGCAGGGTGTTACTCCGCGGGACGACGGGCGTCGCGCCGGCAACCCTCGTCAAAGCAAAGCGAGTCGAGATCGGCGACTTCCTCGCCGAAAACCAGCGGCTCGTGCTCGTCGAGGATGCGTTCGGCGGAGCCGACGGCGTGCTGGCACCGGGCACTCTCAGCGAGCGGCGTATCGTCGCCGAGTTTCGGAAGGATCGAATCGAGATCACCCGCTCACGCGGCCAGCCTGCCCCACCGGGTTTCTCCACCATCCCGGTGCAATTCGCTCCAAAGCGTGTGCCGTGGGTGGAGGCCTGGGTCGGCCCGGTGAAGGTCAAGGCCGTGATTGATACGGGCGCGCAGCAGACGCTCGGAAACGTCGCACTCCGGATGGCGCTCATCGAGGCGCGGCGTCGCGGCGTAGAAGGGTATCCGGAGGACGTCATCGGCGTGACCGGTGATGTGCAGGACGGTATCAGCCTACGGGTGCCAACGATCCGCTTGGGTAGCGTGCGAATTAATCACGCGCGTATCAATTTTCTCGACCTTCACATCTTTGAGCATTGGCGCCTCAACGATGAGCCGGCCATGCTCATCGGCATGGATGTGATCGGTGCTCTGGACACCTTCATCCTCGATTACCGTCGTCGTGAACTACAGATTCAAACTCGTCGCTGAACACGACCGCTAAGCTGTACGAGCACAGCACGCGAAGCCTGCTCCAAAAGATCGAGCACAAGCTCGAAGGCCTCGCGATCTCCATAGGACGGATCCGGCACATCTCGCCGGTCGTCATTCGACGCAAACTCCAGGAATCGGACGGCGCGAGTCGCCCTCGCGGCGGGCGCGATCTCGAGCAATCTAGAATGGTTGTCGGCATCCATCGCAAACAAATGATCAAACCAATCAAAATCCGACTGATTCACCCTGCGAGCCCGCAGCGGAGTCAGGTCATACCCTCGCCGTCTCGCCGCATCGATGGATCGTGGATCCGGGGGCTCTCCAACGTGATAGGCATGTGTACCTGCCGAGTCGACTTCAAGCTTGAGTTGCGGGAACTCTCGCCTGGCAATGTCGCGAAACACCACCTCCGCAGTCGGCGAGCGGCAGATATTGCCCATACAAACGAAAAGCACTCGCCTCGTCATAGGCCTTTCTCGAGTGCCATCCAATCTCCGCTGCGCAGCGCATCGAGTTGCTGCCAGAGATCGCTCACGTGTTCTTGCCAAAAACGCGAACTCGAAAACCACGGGAAGGCTCGCGGGAAGGCCGGATCCTCCCAACGCGCCGCCACCCACGCTGAGTGATGCACCATACGTAGCGCTCGTAACGGCTCGATAAGTGCCAACTCCTGCGACTCCACATAATGGAACTCACGATAGCCCGTGATGAGCTCCTGCCATTGGCCGCGCCGCTCATCGAGCGATCCGGACAGGAACATCCACAAGTCCTGCATCCGCGGACCACTCATGCAGTCGTCGAGGTCGACGAAGACGGGACCGCGCTCGTTCCAGAGCACATTGCCGAGATGACAGTCGCCGTGTAGACGAATCTTTGACGTCGGTCCGTAGTCTGCAAACGCGTCATCGACGCGCTCGAGTAACTCTTCCGAGACCTCGGCGTACTTGTCGATCAGCCCCTCATCCAGTGCACCTTCCTCGATCATGCGCGACAGAAACGACGAATCGAGTAAGGCTTCACGCGCTCGCCAGCCTAGCCGCTCACTCGTCAACGCCGGACGCTGATCGAACGACCGCGTGGCACCGATGGCGTGCATTCTTCCGAGCGTTCGTCCAATAAGATCCGCTGAACCGCGCGCATCGATCTCGGCGGCTCGCGCCGCGATCCGAGGAAACACTGCAAAGCGCAGCCCTCCGTGTTGATGCAAGGTGCGACCGTCAAAGGTCATCGGCGCAGCGACGGGCAACTCTCCGGCCACGAGCTCCGCAGCGAAGACATGCTCTTCCAAAATTTGCGCATCGCTCCATCGCGCCGGTCGGTAGAACTTGAGTACCAACATGCCATGCGAGGTCGAACCGAGCTGATAGACGCGATTTTCGTAAGAGTTGAGCGCGAAGAGTCGCGCGTCGCAGTCGATGCCCAGCGACTCAGCGGCCGCGAGCACCGCATCGGGCGTCAACTCTTCGAAGGGCCGACTCGAAGCAATCACTCAGGCAGCCGCGCCTTTGATGAGATCGGCCGCACGCTCGGCGATCATGATGGTCGGCGCATTCGTATTACCGCCGATGAGGCGCGGCATCACGGATGCATCGACCACACGCAGGCTTCGAATGCCGCGTACCCGCAAGACGGGATCGACCACCGATCGCCCGTCACTACCCATGCGGCACGTGCCCACGGGGTGATAAATCGATTCGGCTTTTTCTCGGATCGCCTGCCCAAGCGCCGCATCGCTGCGCGCCGAGGCGCCCGGAAAAACCTCCTCGCCCCTCACATCATCGAAGGCTGGCGCGGCGAGAAGCTCGCGCGACAACTTCACGCCCTCGACGAGACGCTCGAGATCCCCCTCGGCGCTCAAATAATTAGCATGGATACGCGGCGTGTCCCTCATCGTGTTCGACCGCAGACCGATGTGGCCGCGACTCGCTGGCCGTAGAAAACACGCGTGCAGGGTATAGCCGTGACCGGGCAAACGATTGCGACCATGGTCGTCGAGCTGAGCGGGCACGAAATGGAACTGAATGTCCGCGCGTGAGTCTGTTGCGAGACGCGAGCGGAAAAATCCGCCGACCTCGGCGACGTTCGACGCGCCGGGACCCGAGCGGGTCACGAGATAACGCAAGCCCGCTATCCCTTCTTCGAGCAGGTTCATATCGTAGCTGATGGAACGCCTACTCTTATACAAGGTGCAGTAATCGAGATGATCCTGCAGGTTGCGTCCCACCTCTGGATGCGACACCGCGACCCTGATGCCCACCGACTCGAGCTCGTTCGCAGGTCCGATGCCTGAACACATCAGCAGCTGCGGCGAATTGATTGCGCCGCCACAGAGCAACACCTCTCGACGAGCCCGAGCCCGAGCGCGATGCCGTGCCGAGCGCCTCTCAAATTCGACGCCTACGGCGCGATCCCCCTCAAGAACGATGCGCTCGGCGGAGGCTCCGGTAAGCACCGTGAGATTCGGTCGCGTCATGGCGGCTCGAAGATAAGCTACTGCCGTGCTGCAGCGTCTCGCCTCTTTGAGGGTCGCCTGATAGGGACCGAATCCCGCTTGCGAGGCGCCGTTGAAATCGTCGGTCAAAGAATGATTGCGCTCGCACGCGGCCTGCAAGAAACGCTCACTGAGCGCATTGCGATGACGCAGATCCTCGACATGCAGCGGTCCACCCGCCCCATGAAAGTTTGGGTCCCCCGTCGGTCGATGCTCCGCTTTTTTGAAGTAAGGCAGCACCGCATCGAAGTTCCAGCCCGTCGCGCCGAGCGCAGCCCACTCGTCGTAGTCTGCTGCATCACCGCGCACGTAACACATGGCGTTGATCGAGCTGCTGCCGCCGAGCACTCGACCTCGCGGCCAGTAGAGGCGTCGTCCGAGCAATTGCGGCTCGGGCTCCGTGTAGTAACTCCAGTTGATCTGTCGATTACTGACAAGGCGCGCGAGACCCGCCGGCATATGGATGAGCGGATGCCAATCGCGCCCACCCGCCTCGAGCAGCAGCACCGAAACCGCCGGATCTTCGGTCAATCGATTCGCGAGCACACAGCCCGCAGACCCCGCCCCGACGATGATGTAGTCGTACTCGGTCATAGGCGACGCAGTGTACCCGGTCGCCTCAAAGTAGACCGCCGCGATAGAACGACGCCCCTAAAAAAAGGGCGCCACGCACGACAGCGTGACGCCCCACCCGCCCGTCAAACGACGGTCGGTCGGCCTATTTATTGCTGTAGGTCGTACACCGCGACGTTACGGGCTGTCGAGCCGTCGGCACGGGTGACGTTGGACACGAGCTGCATGGTCATACCGTCCGCCGAGATGGTCCGCTCCGCCGTAGTCACCACCTGTCCGTTCTTCTTCAGCACGCTACTGACCGCCCCTGGACCGCTACTCGTCGATGCAATCGTGTCGAACGACGAGCTACCTTGGATCGGATAGTCCTTGCCATCGAGCCGCGATCTCCAACTCAGTCGAGTAGGAAGTCCCGCATCATCGGTGCCGATCGAAACGAAATCGACGGTATCGCCATTCATGCGGATGTTTCTCGTCTCACCCTTCGGCGCCGGCGTCTGATAGCTCGACTTCGCAAGATTGAGACCCCACGTACCCTCTACGGGATCGATGATGTCGTAAACCTCGACGGTCGTCGGAGACTTTCGACCTTTTTCGTCTATCAGTCGATAAGCCAAGATCCATGTGCGATTGTCTGCAGAGGTGAACGAGTCACCTTCGACCACCACTTTACCGCCCTTCTTCGCCAGTACCGCAATCGATTTAGGACCGGAACGCGTCAAAGAAAAGGTATCCACATTAGGTGTTCCCTTAACCGGATACTCCTTGCCGTCGACCTTTCCATCGTAGATCGCTGCAAACGACATCCCGCTCCCATTGACACCCCGAATAGACATCTTGAAGTCGTCGTTCACCAGCGAGGTGACTCGTCGATCGGATTTGGGCGCAGGAGTTTGATATGCCGATTTTTCCAGATTGAGTCGCAACACGATGGAGTTGGGTCCCATCGCGGCGTCTTGCGCGGAACTCTACGCCGAGATCCCTCCACCAATCAGCGTCATCAAGCCGATGACGAACATCTGAGTTGTTATTTTCATGACATTTCCCCATTGAGTTTCTATCGAATCCTCCTGACTATCTGCCTCGACTCGCATTGCGAATACCCCGCATACGTATTCATCTCAAAGAAATTAGATCCGCTATAGCCCGGATGGGCGCGGTCAAGTCAACGGATTGACGATCACCCGAAACCGGATCGTGGCCGAAGGCGGTATCTGGCCGGCGAGATCGAGATGATGCTCCGCCACCACAGCGATTACGGGGTATCCTCCGGTCACGGGATGATCGGCCAGCAGCAACACCGGCTGACCGTCATGAGGCACCTGGATGGCGCCGCTCGTCATGCCCTCGCTCGGCAGCTCGTCCGTCCTCTGTCGCGTCAGCGTTTTTTCTCCGTGCAGCCGGAGCCCGACGCGATTCGATTGTGGCGTCACCCGCCAAACCTGATGACACAGAACTTGCAGCGCATCCTCGGTAAACCAGTCGGCTCTCGGGCCTACAAAGATATCGAGTACGACCTCATCACCCGCCTTCTGCAGTGCCTTTGCGGCATGCGCCATGACGAGCGGTCGCGTCGGGACTTGCGCAGCACGCCCAATCGGAAGCATCGAACCCTTCACGACCGGCGCCGGTCCAAGCGCGGCGAGTACATCCCGCGACGAACTACCGAGCGTTTGCGGCACGTCGATGCCGCCACGCACTGCGAGATAGGTTCGTACGCCCTGCGTGGGATAGCCGAGTGTCACGCTATCACCCGACCGCAAACAAATCGCCTCATGCATGGCGGCTTGAAAGATTTCACCCGAGGCGCGAGTGATCGTGATCGGCGTCGGAGCGCCTGCGCAAGCGATCACCACCTCATCGGAACATTTGAGGGAGAAGTTACCGAAAGCGATCTCGAGGGCGGCGAGATCCGGCGGATTGCCCGCCACCGCGTTCGCCGTCTGCAAGGCCTCGCGATCAAGCGCACCCGAAGCGGTGACGCCGATCGCAGCATGACCGGGTCGACCCAGGTCCTGCACGAGCGCAGGGAGCGCCGCCGCGGTCACTTCGAGAGAGGGACGAGCGAACGTCTTTTCTTTGGTCGTCGTCTCGACGATCCGGGTACTCTCGCGATCGACGAATCTCACTCGCGTGCCCGGCGTGAGAATCGCAGGTGATTCGCGCGCGGGATCCCACATCGACATCGACGTCGTGCCGATGAGTTGCCAGCCCCCCGGGCTCGCTTGCGGATACACCCCGCAATACAGTCCTCCGAGTGCGACTGACCCCTTGGGAACGGTCGTGCGCGGCGTCGATCTTCGCGGTACCTGTAGCATCGGATCACCGCCAACGAGATAGCCGAACCCTGGGGAAAATCCGCAAAAGGCCACCGTGAACTCACTCGCGCCGTGCCGACGAATGACCTCCTTGATGCTGAGCCCGCAGAGTTGCGCAACCTCGGCGAGATCCTCACCGTCGTAGCGTATCGGGATCTCCACCAGATTTCCTTGAGCTCGGCTCGTCGTAGTGAGATCGCGTCGCGAAAGCGCCTCGACAATCGTCTGTCGAGTCCAACGCGCGGGATCGAACCGCAGCATGAGTGTCTGCGCCGCGGGAAGCATCTCGCGGATCCCGTCGAGAGGCACAGACATGAGACTCGCATGGAGCGCGAGCACCTCATCGAGATCGGCAAGCTCGACGAGGACCGTCGAACGATTGACGAACAACACGCGCATCGTCAGGCGCGACGCTCCATCATCTGGCGCTTCGCGACACGCCGCGCGGCCTGATAAAGGGCGACACGCTGACGCCCTCGGCCTCGAGACGACGTCGTACCTCGCGCGCGATCGCCACCGCGCCCGGGCTATCGCCGTGAACGCAGATCGACTGCGCCTCAACACGAATGGCGCTGCCGTCGATGGCTTCTAATGTTCCGTGCAAGACGAGCTGGACCATGCGCTCGGCAATCCGCGAAGGCTCGTGCAGCACGGCGCCCGGCTCACGCCTCGATACAAGACGCCCTTCTTTCGTATAGGCGCGATCGGCATACGCCTCAGCGATCGTCTTCAACCCCGCTGCGCGCGCTTGGGCGATGATCGGTGCATTGGCGAGACCCACCAGTACGAGCGACGGATCGATTGACTGGATGGCCTCGATCACCGCCGCACCCTGCACAGGATCGACGGCGATGCGGTTGTAGAGTGCGCCGTGCGGCTTCACGTAACTCACCGTCGCACCCACGGTCGTCGCGAGACCCTGCAACGCACCGATCTGATACACCACATCGGCAATGAGATCGGCAGATGCGATGTCCATATCGCGCCGACCGAAACCGACCCTATCGGGATACGACACGTGCGCACCAATGGCGACACCACGTTGGGCAGCGACTTTGAGTGTTCGAAGAATGCCAGCGGGATCACCAGCGTGAAAACCGC
>VGUJ01000016.1 GCA_016874235.1 Gammaproteobacteria bacterium | reverse complement strand
CTTCTCCGCTCGCGGGGGTGTTTATTTTGGGGGTGGCGTCCTCCCTAAACTCTGGCCGATGGTGGCAGACAGTCCGCTGATCGAAAGATTCGATGCCAAGGGTCGGATGACATCCTGGATCTCGAAGATTCCTCTCAAGCTGATTCATGATGACTCGGCGGCCCTGCGCGGCGCTGCCATCGCCGTCGATCAACGTTGAAACCTGTCGCTCGATCGGCTCAAATCGGATCTATGACCCGTCAATCTGCGCTCGATCGTTTTCTCGATGTCGTCGAACGGGGCGGTAACGCCCTTCCTCACCCGGCGACCCTTTTTGCCTTGTTGGCACTGTTCGTGGTGATTGCATCTTGGTTTGCCTCGTTGGCAGGCCTTGCCGTGCAACACCCCACCACTGGCGCCACCGTTACGGCGGTCAATCTTCTGAGCCTTGAGGGCTTACATCGCATCCTGACGAGTCTCGTGACCAACTTCACGAGCTTCGCACCCCTTGGCACCGTGCTTGTCGCCTTGATCGGTATCGGCGTGGCGGAGCACTCTGGGCTCATCGGTGCCGCACTACGCAAGTTGGTACTTGCCGCGCCGCGCTCCTTGCTGACGCCGATTGTGGTCTTTGCGGGCGTGATGTCGAACATGGCGAGTGAAATCGGCTACGTGCTGTTGATTCCGCTCGCGGGACTCATCTTCAAGTCGGCAGGGCGGCATCCCATCGTCGGCATGGCTGCGGCGTTCGCCGGTGTCTCGGGCGGATACTCCGCCAATCTATTGATCGGTACCATCGATCCGTTGCTGTCGGGACTCTCCCAAGAAGCTGCGCGCATCGTTGATCCTGACTACACCGTGAGCCCGGTCGCCAATTGGTACTTCATGGCATTCTCGACGCCTGTGATCACCGTACTCGGCTGGTTTGTCGCCGAGCGTTTCACCGCACCTCGGTTCCCCGACGATCAACCCGTCGCCGCGACGGGCGATTCCGGTCTCGTCGGAGAGCTCTCCCACGAGGAACGTCGCGGTCTGCGTTACGCCGGCTACGCCAGCCTGATGCTCATCATCTTGCTGGTATGGTCGATGCTCCCACTGGGCTCTTTACCAGGGGCAGGGTTCCTGCGTAATCCGGAAGATGGCGACCTGCTCAAGTCGCCTCTGCTCTCGGGGGTGGTCGCCATCATTTTTTTGTTTGGCGTGGTGAGCGGTATCGCTTATGGCATCGGCGCGCGGACGATCAAGAACGACAACGACGTGATCAAGGGTATGAGCGCGAGTATGGCGACGCTCGGTGGTTATCTCGTGCTCGTATTCTTTGCAGCGCAGTTCGTGGCCTTCTTCAACTGGACTCAGCTCGGGCTGATTTTCGCCGTGAATGGCGCCGAGGGTTTGAAAGCGCTCGGTCTGCCGGCGATTCCGCTCTTCGGTATGTTTATTTTGCTGACGGCGACCATCAATCTTTTGATGGGATCGGCTTCTGCAAAGTGGGCGTTGATGGCGCCCGTTTTCGTGCCGATGTTCATGTTGCTCGGCTACTCGCCTGAGCTGACCCAGACGGCTTATCGCGTGGGAGACAGCGTCACGAACATCATCTCGCCCATGATGAGCTACTTTGCGCTCATCATCGCGTTCTTCCAGAAGTACGAGCCGAAGACGGGACTGGGTACGATCGTCGCCGTCATGCTTCCGTATTCGTTCACCTTCCTCATCGGTTGGTCGATCGTTTTCGCTATCTGGCTTACCCTCGGATTACCCATAGGGCCTGACTCGCCGCTTGTTTATCCGGCGACTGCGAACGAGTAAGCGAAGGACGCGACGACCGCAATCAGTACGGCGACGGCCCAGCGCACCGCGATGAACGAAAAGAGCGGACGCACCGGGAAGACGTGCGTCGTATCGATGGCCGCCCACTTGTGGATCATCACGTCTTTGCCGACGACCGCGCGGACGCTGCGGATGAAATCCCGACGACTCCGATAGCGGATCATCGCAACCACCTGCCAAGGCTCGGCCCGTTGAGGCTCGATGAACGAGCCGCTGCGGCGCGAGATGAAGACCGGCACATTGCCGTAGCGCAGCAGATGGGGAAAAAACGCGCGTGCATACCGCTTGTCGGCCTCAATGGCGTTATCGCCGTACGGAGAGCCGGGCGGGTAAGCCGCCTTCTCACGATATTTAATGAGGTTGACCATGACGAACTCGCGCCCGTCGTCGCGCGAGAGTAATCGCTTCAAAGCCTCGAAAAGCTCGGGGTCCTCGCGATCGATGCCGCGGGAGGTGATCAGGGCGAGAAAATCATTGATCTCTTTTTCGACGAGCGGTCGACCGCGACCCCCATACCAAACCAGGAAAAGCGCGTAGGTGAGCAAGGGGAGCAGTAAGGCGGTGATCATCGCTGCGCCATGAAACGATTGATGTGTTCGACAAGTTCGAGCGGTTTATCTTCCTGTACGAAATGCCCCGCACCACGGATTCGCTTGTGGGGTTGGTGGGCTGCGCCCGGCACCCGCGCTTGAAAGAGGCGTTCTCCGCCGCGGGTGATCGGGTCTCGAGTGCTGAAGAGCGTCAGGAAGGGTTTTTGCCACGACTCAAGGATTCGCCACGCCGCTTCATTGGCTTCGCGCTCCGGGTTATCTGGCTCGGCAGGGACGAAGCGGGGAAACATCCGCGCGGCGACGCGGTGACGGCGTGTCGGGAAGGGTGCGTTGTAGGCGGCGATCTCCTCGGCGCTGAGGGGTGACACACAGCCGGTCGCGACGATACGGCCGATTGGGAGCCATGGGCTCCAGCGGGCGAAAGCGCGCCAGATCTTGAACGCAGGCGGTACGCTCCGTCCCGCTCCAGTGGGCAGACCGCCGTTGGAGAGCACGGCGCGTGCGAAGCGGTCCGGGTTTGCGGTGAGCATCCGCAAGCCGATCAATGACCCCCAGTCCTGACAGAAGAGCGTGATGTCTCGAAGGTCCATGGCCTCGAGCCATGCATTCATCCACCACACGTGATGACGGTACGAGTAGTCAGCGGGGTGGGAGGGTTTGTCCGAGCGACCGAATCCGACGAGATCCGGCGCGATGACGCGATGGCCCGCAGCGAGCAACGGCGGAATCATCTTGCGATAGAGAAAAGACCAGGTTGGCTCGCCATGCATGAGCAGGATCGGCGAGGCGTCACGCGGTCCTTCGTCGATGGTAGCGATCCGCAGTCCGCCGATTTGAAGATAGCGTGGCTCGTAGGGGAAGTCGGGCAAGCGGGCGAAGCATTCGTCCGGCGTGCACAGCACACGGTCGGCATGAATGACAGGCAGTGTCGCGGTGGTCATAGGTCAGAGACCTAGCGAGAGAATAGACCGCGAGTGTCTGGCGACACCGGGCCCTTGATGATGAAGATCAGCGAGGCCTCAATGAAACCGATAGCGTAGGTCAGGGCGACGAGACGGATCAGCAGCGTCGTATCGATGACGAACGATGCCAGCATGACCACGAATAGAAGCACTCCCGAATATCGGCTGATATGCGTATGGAGCATGATGACCCGCCCACACTGTATGCGTGAGATCAGTAGCGCTCCTGCAAGCGCCGTGAGCGTGACGTAGATGTAGGGCAGGTTGGGGCTGAGATAGGACGGAAAGAGGATGGCCAATACGAGGGCGGAGCAGGGGTAGAACACGAGATCGGCGATGGCATCGAGCTTCGAACCATAATCGCTCGTCTGGTTCCAGCGTCGGGCCAGCGCGCCGTCGAGGGCGTCCGAGAGTCCGAGCAGCACAAACCAAATCACCACCCAAAACTGATTAGCCGTCTGACTCAAAGGGAGCAACAGCGGACTACCGAAAAGCCTGAAGAAGGACAGCGCGTTCGGGATCGTGAGCGTACTCAAGCAGAGAGGTCCACCATTGAGAGAGCAGGAGGGGGCGATGAGGCGACCGCCCGCGCCACAGACACCTCCACACCATTCAACGCCGAGTTTCCACAGAGTTCGTCAATGAAGGTCTCATCGGTCAGATCGTTGACGCTGACACCCGCGTGTTCTCGTGCCACTCGCAAGCGGATACCGGGTCGGTGATGGCCCCAGCCGTGGGGAATGCTGACGACGCCCCGCATCATATCGGCACTCGGTTCGACGGTAATCTCCACGCTCCCGGAGCGTGAGCTCACGATAGCCATATCCCCTGCCGAGAGTCCGCGTGAGGAGGCGTCATCGGGATGCATGAGCAAGGTACAGCGCTTCGGGCCTTTGACGAACCGTCGTGAGTTATGGAGCCATGAGTTGTTGGTGCGTGGATCGCGGCGACCGATGAGTCGTAAAGACTCTGGCGAGCGGGACGATTCTTTGACGAGTGCTTTAGCGAGACGGCGGAGATCTGCAACCAGGGGCTTTGGCGCCAGATCGATACGTTTATCTTTGGTCTGCAGACGGTTCGGCAGGCATGGCTCGAGCGCGCCGAGATCGATACCATGAGCGCTCGCCGCAACTTTTGAAAGCGTGAGTCCCCGCGAAAGTGGATTCCATTTCGCGCCACGACTGCCAAAGCGAATACCGAGTGCAACGCTGCGTTGGGGTGTGAG
Organism: Gammaproteobacteria bacterium; assembly: GCA_016874235.1. GTDB lineage: Bacteria > Pseudomonadota > Gammaproteobacteria > Steroidobacterales > Steroidobacteraceae > UBA964. Next base: position 20,191 of record VGUJ01000016.1, on the reverse strand, counting down.
CACCCTCGACATCCATCGAGCGAGCCCTTTGGGTTTGCGTGAGGGATCGAGCTCTTCCAGTCGCGCCCCCAGACGATCGAAGATTTCGAAATCATGCAAAGCGCCGCGTGGCTTATCGAAAAGCGGCTTCGAGTATTTCACCGTGTTGCGGATCGCCAGCACGTGAAAGATGAGATCGAAGTGATCGCGCTCCAGCGCCGAGGTCGGCGGCAGGATCAGGTGGGCGTGGCGCGTCGTCTCGTTGAGATAAAAATCGACGGATACCATGAAGTCGAGACTCTCGAGTGCGCGTTCGAGCTGTCGTCCGTTGGGCGTCGAAATCACCGGGTTTCCCGCAGCAGTCACCAGCGCCCGAATCTGACCCTCGCCCGGAGTGAGGATTTCCTCCGCGAGCGCTGCGACCGGAAACTCACTACCAAACTCAGGTAGCCCTCTGACGCGGGTCCGTCGTTTCTCGAAAGACCCGCGCTGACCGAATCCTGCAGCCAGATCGAGTACGTCGAATGCGGGTTTCGTGAACATCGCACCCCCGACGCGATCGAGATTGCCGGTACAGAGGTTGATCAATTGGATCAGCCATTGGCAGAGCGCACCAAATTGTTGAGTCGAGACACCCATACGGCCATAACACACGGCCGAATCCGATTCCGCGAAGTCTCGCGCGAGTTGCGTGACGACATCCGACGAGATACCCGTCGACGATGCGGTCACCGCAGGCGAAAACGGCAAGGTTAGGTCGCGGACGACATCGAGCCCATCGATGGCGGTGCTGAGCATTCCCGTGGAGATGAGGTTTTCCTTGAAGAGCACATGCAGTACGGAGAGTAGAAACAGAGCATCCGTACCCGGGGTGATGAACAGGTGAGTGTCAGCGAGCTCGGCGGTTTCGGTGCGGCGTGGATCGACCACGACCAAGCGGCCCCCACGTGCACGAAGATCTTTGAGACGGCGAGTAACATCTGGCGCGGTCATCAGGCTGCCGTTGGAGACCACGGGGTTACCGCCGAGCACCAACAAAAACGCCGTCCGATCGAGGTCGGGGACCGGAATCATCAGTTGATGGCCATACATGAAATACGCCACGAAATGATGAGGGAGTTGATCAACGGAAGTGGCCGAGTACCGATTTCGACTTCGCAAGGTCCGTAAAAACTTTGCTCCGCCGAGTAGTCCAGAGTAGCTGTGAACTTGGGGGTTGCCGAAGTAGCTCGCAACCGAGTCCATGCCGTGTTGGCGTTGGATGGACACCAATCGCTGCGCAACATCCGCGAGCGCCTCATCCCAAGATACTTCCTCCCAGCCGGTGGCCGTACGCCGCAGCGGATGACGAATCCGGTCGGGATCTTCGTGTACATCTTTGATGCCAAGCGCTTTCGGACAAACATGACCGCGACTGAACGGATCTTTTTCGTCGCCGCGAATGGAGAGGATCTCGGTTCCGCGAACTCGGACTTCGACGCCACACATCGCCTCGCAGAGATGGCAGGTGCGGTAATGCGTGTATTCGGAGAGGTTCACGACTTGGCTCGATCCTTGAGATATTCCGAGTCTTCGAATACGAATTGATGCCAGTTGGCCGTGTCAAAGATTTCAGGGACGAAGCGTCGGGCACCGTCGATGACGGACTTGGGTAGAGCGTCCAGGCTGTCAACCTTGCCACCAAACCCGCGAGCTACGGTGCCACCGGGACGATCTCCCATGCCCATCCAAGGAGCCCAGCGGTTCTTGTTTTGCAGTTGGAGATGAACAGGCGCGGACAGAACGGCAGGGTTGGTCATGTCAGCGAGGGAGGCCGACATCGTCATGAACGAGTTGGTGTAACTCGTGCGCGTGGGATCCAACATATCCGGTCGACTCTCGATCGACTGCGTGGCGAGAAAGACTCGATCGCCGATCACTTCGATCGGCAAGAGCTTTGGCGTATAGCCCATGGCGATAACGCCTGTTGGCGTGTACAGCCGCGGAACGGGCCCCAGGCGAAAGTGATGGATCGCTGAGGTGCGTCCGGTGACCGGGTTGAAAAATTCTTCGAGCGGCTCTTGGCCATCGTATCGGGTGTAGAAGCCCACCTCGTACTTACGCATTTCGTGCTGGTCGCCGCCTTTGGGCTGCCAGTAGTCGACGAGAATGTTGTTCATCGTGAAGAGCGGAATGAAGTTTCCCTCTCCAAGATCAGCATAAATATTCAGTCGCATGAACGAATAGACAGTGGTCTGACCCAAGCTTCCCACCATCTTCACGTGCGTGCGTAACGCCGTGACGGGATCGGTGAAATCAGGAAGGGGGTTTTTACCCGCCGCGTCAGCCGAGGGTACGATCAGTCCGGCAAGGCCGGCACTTCCCCAGGCGGCGGTGGCCATGAGAGTCGAGCGACGAGAAACCTTCATGCCTATCCCCCGAAGACAGAGCGCATCGGGGTCAGGGTAGCCCCGGTCGAGGTCAGTCGCCAAGCGTCTAGTAGAGCCCGAGGGCCGCAGCGACCGCAGGGCAGGTGACCTTACCCGCGCTGACGTTCAGCCCCGCCGCGAAGCCCGGGTCGCTCGAGAGTGCGGCCTGGAGGCCACGATCGGCGAGCAGCCTGAGATAGGGCAACGTGGCGGCGTTCAGCGCAAAGGTCGAGGTCCGCGGAACAGCGCCCGGCATATTGGTGACGCAATAGTGGGTCACGCCGTGCACGACATAGATGGGTTCGGCATGGGTGGTCGGCCGACTCGTCGCGAAGCAGCCGCCCTGATCGATGGCGATATCCACCACCACGGATCCTCGGCGCATACCGGAGATCATTTTTTCGGAGACGAGCTTCGGTGCCGCGGCGCCCGGAACGAGCACGGAGCCGATGACCAGATCGGAGGCGGCCACTTCACGTTCGATCGTATCGGCGGTGGAGGCGAGGGTGCGGACTTGGCCTCCGAAGCGAGCGTCGAGTTCACGAAGGCGCGGCAGCGATTTATCGATGACCGTGACCGCAGCGCGCATTCCGAGGGCGATCTCTGCCGCAGCGGTGCCGGCCACGCCTCCGCCGATCACGAGCACGCGTGCCGGAGCCGTCCCGGGGACACCACCGATGAGGATGCCGCTACCCCCTGCCGCCTTTTGTAACAGCGTCGCACCGACCTGTACCGACATACGCCCCGCCACTTCGCTCATCGGCGTGAGCAGCGGCAGACTGCCGTCGCGCGCGGAGACCGTCTCGTAGGCGATCGCGTGCGCGCCTGATGTCATGAGCGCCTCAGCTTGGGGTCGATCGGCCGCAAGGTGCAGATAAGTGAACAAGATTTGTCCGGGTCGGAGGAGGGCGCACTCTGACAGCTGGGGCTCTTTTACTTTGACGATGCACTCCGACGCCTCAAACACCGCACGCGCCGTCGGCAGGATGACTGCACCGGCGGCGCGATACTCATCGTCGCTGCATCCGATGCCCGCGCCTGCGAGTGTCTCGATGAGGATCTCGTGGCCCGAGCGGACCAGCTCTCCGACCGAGCCAGGCACCAGACCAACCCGATACTCATGAACCTTGATTTCCTTGGGTACGCCGATTTTCATACGGCGAAGTGTAACCCGATCTGACCGATCGGGCGCAGCACCCGGTCAAGCGATGGCAGCGATCCGACGATGAGAGGCTCTGGGAGCCATTGACACGCGATCATCGAGAGAGAGGTCGTGACATTCGCACGAGGCGTTACGCAAGAGCTGCCGATCGCGCAGGCTTACTCTTCCCCGCGTCGTTTCGATCGCGCCGGCGAGAGACAACCTAGAGAGACTTTCCGTGACGGCTTCCCGACGAACACCCAGTAGGCTCGCTAACTCCTCGTGGGTCAGCTCAAAACTTTTGGCCGAGGATGCATCGGCTGCCGACAGCAGCCATCTCGCGAGCCGCCGCTGCAGAGGATGATGCATGTTGCACGCTGTCGCGACATGCTCGAGAGCGAGGCCTGCGAGTGCTACCAGGCGGGGCTTGAGGTGGTGAATCTTCGGCGCATGAATGGTCAGTATCCGCGCCGAAGTTGTGAGCGCGTCACGATTGATACGACGTGTTGGGATCGGGCGACGCCCGTGATGCGACGAAAGTAGACGAACCAGGTAACTCGCTTAACGAGTCATCCGGGTCGTTCGGGCTGTCCGGGCCGACTTGGTCGTATGCGTCGCCTCGAGCGCGAGCAGTTTTTGCTTCCGCTTGACGCCCCATCGATATCCGGAAATCGAGCCGTCGCGGTGCACGATACGGTGGCAGGGAACGGCAATGGAGACAGGATTCGCGCCGCAGGCGCCCGCCACGGCGCGCGTCGCTTTCGGGGCACCGATGGCATGCGCGATATCCTGATAGCTCGCCTTGCGGCCTGCGGGTACCCGCCTCAAGGCGCGCCACACCTTTCTTTGAAAGTCGGTGCCGTGCATGTCGAGGGGAAACGACGGACCCTCCCAGGGTGTTGCGACATGACGCACGGCTTGTCGGAGCCACGTCATCGAGGGGTGTCGGGTGGGTACCGGTACCGCACCGGGGAATCGGCGCACCACGTCTTTGATGAGCTCGCCTCGAGAGTCGGCGAACGCGAGCATGCAGATTCCCTTGGGGCTCGCGGCGGCTAAAGTCTGGCCGAGGAGGGAGTTACCGACGAGATAGACGAACGGTATGGCGTGTTTCGACGTGCTAGGCATGGGCGAATTATCCCACGCAGCGCGATCGGGTACACTTTTGCCATGCTCGACCCGGTTAAAGCCCAAGTCATCGTCGTTCTCGGCCTGCTCTCGCTTTTTGCGGTGATCGAGTTCGTCCGGGGTGGGTTCTTTCCGCGAGAAGCTGGCACCGAGGACAACAAACTCGATATCGCGATTCTCGTGATGTTCCCGATCGTCTCGGGTGGGGTAGGTCTTGCCGCGGCTGCGTTGTGTAGCGCGTTCATACCCGAGTATCGCGGTGCACTCGTCGACTGGCCGTGGTGGGCGATGGTCGGAACATTGTTGATTGCGGACGATCTCACTCAATATCTTTGGCACCGCTTGTCGCATACCAGCGTGTTGTGGCCCTTGCACCGTGCTCATCACTCGGCGAGCTACATGAGCGTGCGCATCGTGTATCGCAATAACGCCCTGTATTACGCCTTCATGCCGGGGTTGTGGCTGTCAGGGCTTCTTGTGTTCCTGGGATTCGGCTGGGTGTATATCGGCTACATCTTCGTGAAGTTGTCTGTGATCATCGGCGCCCATTGCAATTGGCGTTGGGATGAAGCGTTGTACCGCATTCCGGCGATGCGGCCGCTGATGTGGGTGGTCGAGCGTACGATCTCGACGCCTGCCACCCACCATGCTCACCATGCGTTATCCGACAAGGATGGCATCGGGTATTACTCGGGTAACTTCGGCAACCTCTTGTTCTTTTGGGACGTACTTTTCGGAACGTCGGTGATCACGCGCAAGTTTCCGCCGGCTTACGGACTCGCAGACGACCGAAGTTACGGCCAAGAGAAGTGGTACGTGCAATTGCTCTATCCGTTCCTCCGATCGAAGCGCGAGGCCTCGGCACTGGCCATTCCGCCGGGACGGCCTCCGGCCTGAGCCCTGGATCTCCATGAGTTCTCGATCCGCGTACGTCATCGACCCGCCGGCGATGGCGTCGTTGCCCGTTCGGGGTAGGGATCAAAGATTTCCCGTCCGCCGTATCTATTGTGTGGGGCGGAACTATGCGGCGCATGCGAAAGAAATGGGAAAGGACCCCGAGCGCGAGCCGCCCTTTTTCTTCCAGAAACCCGTCGATGCCTTGGTGGACAATGGCGTCGCCGTCCCGTATCCGCCGCAAACCAAAAACTTACATCACGAAATCGAGTGGGTGGTCGCGATCGGCCTCGGAGGTCGAAACATCGCTGCCCAGGATGCGAATGCGCATGTTTTTGGGTATTCCGTAGGCATCGATCTCACCCGGCGTGATCTTCAAAATGCCGCCAAAGATTTGGGGCGACCGTGGGAGTGGGGTAAAAGCTTCGACCACTCGGCGCCGTGCTCGGCGATTGTGACGGCGGCGGACATTGGCCACCCGAAGCGAGGACGAATCTGGCTCTCGGTCAACGGCGCGATGCGTCAGCAGGGGGATATCGCCGATCTCATCTGGTCGGTGCCTGAGGTGATCGCCGAGATTTCAGCGTCGATGAGTCTCGAGCCGGGAGATCTCATCTACACCGGGACACCCGCGGGTGTCGGTGCCGTGACGGTCGGCGATGTGCTCGAGGGAGGCGTCGAGGGTATCGCAGACATCCAGATCGCCATCGGAGCGCCTCAATGATTTTGCACGACTTTTGGCGTAGTTCGGCGGCGTATCGAGTACGGATCGCGTTGCATTTGAAGAGCTTGACGTTCACGCAAGCGAGTCACAGCTTGCTGCAAGGCGAACACCGAACGACCGAGTTTTTGTCGATCAATCCGCAGGGTTTGGTACCCGCACTGCAATCGGGCCGCGATGTCGTCACGCAGTCCCTCGCGATCATCGAATATCTCGATGAGACTCATCCGGAGCAGCCTTTGCTGCCGGCGAGTCCGGCCGATCGTGCGACCGTCAGGGCGATGGCGCTCAGCGTGGCTTGCGATATTCACCCGCTCAATAATTTACGCGTGCTCAACTACCTACGAAGCGAGTTCGGCGCGAGCGATGAGGCGGTCACGCGCTGGATTCGTCAATGGATCGGACTTGGATTCGAGGCGCTCGAGGTTCAGGTCAAGCGCGAGTCCGCGGGCGGGCGCTATTGTTTCGGCGATCGGGCGACCCTTGCGGATGTCTGTCTCATCCCGCAGATGTACAACGCTCGACGCTTCGGTTGTGATCTCACGCCGTACCCGGTGATCGTCGGCATCGATGCGCATTGCCGAAGCCTCACCCCCTTCGTGAAGGCGGCGCCCGAAGCCCAGCCCGACGCACCCTGAGACTCAGGCGGCCAGCGCGACCGTGACTTTGTTGTCGGGTCCGATGTCGGAGATGTCGAGCGTGACGCCCAAGACTTCGGCATAACCCTTCAGACGTGGCTTCATCCAAAGCTCATGAACTTCACGATCGGTGAGACTGAACTCACCCGACTTCCGAGAGAGCTCCAAAACTTTGGTGTAGGGGAACGTGAAGGACCGCTTGCCAGGCTCGGACTTGAGATCGAGGCAGAGCTGATAGAGGCATGTGGTGCGATCGAAGATGCCGGCGAGCGCGATTTCTTTTTCGCCGGTTTTTTCGATCATGCCCTTGAGGCGCTGCAGCATGGGCTGCATGGTTTTGACGTCGTGCGCGACGTAATCGGCGATGCGGCCGTTGTCTTTTGCGAACTGCACTGAACTCAAATGCATTTTCACGAGCGCGTCGTTCATGTCGTGCGGGTAGGGCGTGTGGTCATCGAGAGTGCGCAGCGCCATCGAGACCGCGTCACCCAACAGCTTTTCACGACCCTCGAATCCGCTCGAGGTCGCGAGCATGGCCGCCATGCTTTGATTACCGCCGCCCGCCATCATTGCCTTGACCCAAGGCGGGGGTCCGCCGCCACCCGAACCCGGGGGGCCGCCGGCTCCAGCCATCATTTTCTTCATGGCCCAAGAGATGAGTCGCGCCTTGATGCCTTTCTTTGCAGTGCCTGACATGAATTCACCCTCCGGCGGCGGTTATACCGCAGTTTTCGGCGTCGTACACGAGAACGAATTCCTCAATCCAAAATGGCATCTCCGGCGTGACCGAGAGCCCGAACGGGGTGAGGTGGGTATTCCAATAATGGGTATGCAGCGGGATCCACACCGCGGGGTCGCGAACGGATGAGCCATCGATCGCCGTGTGTTGTGGCTCAACGCGTCCAAATACGGCGGAGTCGACCCTCACGGTCCGGGTCAACAAAACCGGACGGCCTTCGAGATCGACGAGCGTGATCCAGTTGCCGACATGAGGCACGCGACTACCGGTTTTTTCGATGATCCACGGCAGCGAGAAGGTGCCGCGTTTATCGCCCTGCCGAATCAACTCAAAGACCCGTTGAGTACTCGGCCCATCGAGTCCGATCCATCGTACGTCGAGCATGTGGGGCGTCAGCGCCACATCGTGCAGCGTACGATTGGCGCCCGCACAAAAAACTCGGAGTGCATCTGCTGTCGGTGCGCGAGCGGGCGCGGGTAGGTATCTCGTCATCGCTTCAAAATCTTGGGCTGAATGAATACTGTCGAGATGATGATCAGGACGCCCACGTAAAAAGTGATCGTGAGATCGGTGTACTCCTGAAAGAGTAGTGCCGCCAGGGCGATCGCATAAACAGGCTCGAGGTTAAGGGATAGCTGCGTGGTGAATACGCTCACGTGATGGAGCGCTCGAAGCCAGAGCATGAATGGCAGCAGCGTGCAGACAACGACGAGCACGAGTAACCATGCGAAGTCGCTCGCGCTGGGTGGGATCAAGGCAGTCTCCACACCGAAAACGGCGACGCCAAGTACCGTGATGAAGATCGTACCGAGACCAATTTGGATGGTGGTCACCGTCGCGGGATCGGCGTGTGGATCAAGATTGCGTTTATTGAGACTGCCGAAGAGCGCGGAGAGCGCAGCCGCCGCGATGCCTGCGACGATACCGCTACGCATCTCCAACGGTACGCCGCCGACGAGCAGCCAGACGCCAGGAAGGGCGATAAGGCCGAGAACCAATTCGCTGCGATCGTGTGGGCGCCCCGTGACCATCGGCTCGAGAATGGCCGCAAACACCGACCCGAGCGCGAGGCAGGCCACGGCGACGGAGGCGTTCGATAACTTGATTGAGCCGTAGAAGGCCAGCCAGTGCAGACCGATGACGCAGCCGGCCACGGCGTGATGGCGGAGGGTTCGACGATCGAGCCCCCGCAAACCCCGCCAGACCCGGGGCAGGAGCGCGATCAGGGCCGTCGCAAGAGCCATGCGCCAGATGACGAGAGCCGTGGCGGGAAGGGTGATGAGACGGCCCAGGATGGCCGTAAAACCCCATAAAAATACGCAGAACTGTAGCTGCCAGAATGCGGAACGTTCGGCGTGGTCGACCATGCCGACATTCTATTCGGACCCCCGGAGCGACGGGGCGTCGAGATCATGACTCGTGGGGAACTCGGGACTGTGTGGGCGGTCAGTGTGGCAACGCTCGGTTAGGGCCGATACACTCCCCACCCCCCGAAAACGCTGGACCCCAGACCCTCAATCCATGCTGGCCGCAAACCCCTTTCGCCTCCGACGTCTCCTGATCGCAGCGCTCGCTGCGGTGGCCGTCGCGCATGCGCAGCCGGTGATGGCCAACACGGAGGCCGATACCTCGGCCGAGCAAGCCTCCCCGGTGTTCAGCTTGCAATCAATCTTGATGCAGGGCGTCGTCAATCGCGCGCTGCAGCATATCGGTGTCCCGTACCGTTTCGGGGGGAGCAACCCCAAGAGCGGTTTCGATTGCAGTGGTCTCGTTAATCACGTGTATCGCGAGGCGCTCGGCGTCGCACTGCCGCGTACCTCGCGACAACTCGCTTCCGTCGGAACACCGGTCGCTGCGACGGACCTTCGCCCCGGTGATCTCGTGTTCTTCAACACTCGCGGCGCCGCGAACTCTCACGTCGGTATTTATTTGGGTGACGGTCGCTTCGTCCATGCGCCGCGTGCGCGCACGCTCGTGCGCATCGATCGTCTCGATGATCCGGGGTACGTCAATATTTTCGAAGGAGCGCGTCGACTCGATCCTCTTTCGATCGTGATGTCCTCCGCAGATCCGCGCATCTAGCAGGCCCGCGGCGCTCTTTAATCTGCCCTCTTTGGCAGCGTGCGCTCTTCAGCGAGCGCGACTCAGCATGACCAGCCAGGTACACCCTACGATCGCTGACAGCGCGGATCCGGTCAGCACACCCAGCCTCACCGCCGTGTCGTAGTCGTTCGAGGTGAAGGCGAGCGATCCGACGAAAAGCGACATCGTGAATCCGATACCCGTGATGATGGCGACGCCATGCAGCGACGCCCAGTTGCTACCCGCCGGTAGCTGAGCGATACCGCTACGTACTGCGAGCCAGCAGGCGGCAAAGACGCCGACCTGCTTACCCACGAACAGCCCAAGAATGATGCCGAGCGCGACGGGCTCGGTGAAGGTGTGGAGGCCGACGCCCTCGAGTGATGCACCGGCATTCGCGAGAGCAAAGATCGGCATGATGCCGAACGTGACCCAGGGGTGCACCGCATGCTCGAGTTTCGGCATCGCCTTGCGAGGGATCAGCGTTCCGATGACCACACCTGCGATCGTGGCGTGGACACCCGACTTGAGTACGGCCAGCCAAAGAAAAAAACCTATCGCGAGAAAGGGCCAGAGACGTGTGACGCCGAAACGATTGAGCAAGGCGAGTACGGCGATGCAGACGCCCGCGAGCGTCAAGGCTTGGCTCGCAATGTCTGCCGTAAACAAGATGGCGATGAGGATGATGGCGCCGAGGTCGTCGATGATCGCCAGACCAAGCAAGAACACCCGAAGGCCCGGTGCGACATGACGACGAACCAATGACAACACGCCGAGCGCAAAGGCGATATCCGTCGCAGCGGGGATCGGCCAGCCCGAGAGTGTGTTCGGACTTTCAAAGTTGATTGCAGCGTAGATCCCGGCTGGAACCAACATCCCTCCGATCGCGCCCATGACCGGCAGTGCCGCGCGACGACGGTCCGATAACTCTCCCTCCAGCAGCTCGCGTTTGATCTCGAGACCGACGAGCAGGAAAAATACCGCCATCAGGGCGTCGTTGATCCAGAGCAGCACCGATTTTTCCAAACCAAAATCTTCGAGTCCGATACGAATTTTGGTGCTGAGGGTGCCGGTGTACAGATCGGCGAGTGGCGAATTCGCGAGTACCATCGCGATGATCGCGGCGATCACGAGCAGAGTGCCCGCTCCGACGTCGGATTTGAGGAATTTCAGCATGCCGTCCGTGGCCTTTTAGGGTGGGGTCTATTTCTTTTGAGCGTCGGCGTAGCGAGTCGAGACCACCGTCCAGTCGACTACTTGCCACCACGCATCGAGATAATCGCCGCGGCGATTTTGGTATTGTAGGTAGTAGGCGTGCTCCCACACGTCGTTACCGAGCAGCGGTTGGCCGCGCTCGGAGACGACATCCATCAGCGGGTTGTCCTGGTTCGCCGTCGCGGTGACTTTGAGCTTGCCGTCTGTCGTGACGATGAGCCACACCCAGCCCGAGCCGAATCGACCCAGACCGATCGATTTGAACGCCGCCTTGAATTGATCGAGCGAGCCGAAGTCGCGGGTGATGGCGGCAAGCAGATCGGGTGAGGGCGAACCCCCTTGCGACGGACGCGTCATGGATTGCCAGAAGAAGGTGTGGTTCCAATGACCACCGCCGTTGTTGCGTACGGCCTCTCCCGTTTTGGAGATCTGCGTCATCAGCGCTTCGATCGAGAGTCCGGCGAGTGCAGGCGTCGCGGTGACGGCTTTGTTGAGGTTGTCGAGGTAGGCTTGATGATGACGACCATGATGGATGCGCATGGTTTGCTCGTCGATCACCGGCGCGAGCGCGTCATAGGCGTACGGCAGGGGCGCGAGCGAAAAACTCTGACCTTGAGCCCAAGGTGATACCAAGGCGAGCGCAAGAATCGTGAGGATTCGGTTGAGAGCATTCATGGGCGATACGTTACCGGAATTCGCGTCGAACTTTCATGGGGTGCCGCCCTGTGGTCGATCAGAAGAAGGTGTTGATTAATCGAGCCGAAGGGTTGCATCTGACCGTTGAACGGGCCTAACTTCGGAGGGCAGTCGGGTGGGGTCAGCATGTTCGCCAGCGCTTTCAAGGCCGGAGTGGTTTTTTTCGCTGTTGCACTGCTCTCCGCTTGTGGCGGGGGCGGAGGGGGCGGTCAATCAGGCGGTAATGTCGCGACGACTCCACCGGCCGCGACGCCTCCGACGACCACTCAGTCTCCCATCGACGCGACGCTGGGCACGTTGCTCCAGCGCCCAGTCATGCAATGCGGATCGTCCACCGACACCTTGACTGCTGATTCCGCCCCGAACAGCCTAGTCGTATTCGAGAGCGGCCCGGTGAGGCCGTTGGCGCTGTCCTCCGACGGCCAGCGGGTGTACGTGACCAACGCGCCGGCCAATTGCCTCGAAATCTATGAGGTCGACGGCGACGCGCTGCGCCTCGCCAGCACAGTCAGTGTGGGCCTCGAGCCTGTTGCGGTGGCCGAGCGTCATGCGAATGAGGTCTGGGTGGTGAACCACCTCTCAGACTCTGTCAGTGTCGTCCGGCTCGATGGCACGCCAAGAGTATTGAGAACGTTGCAAGTCGGCGATGAGCCTCGCGATATCGTGTTCGCCGGCGCGAGCCGCGAGCGGGCCTTCATCTCCTCGGCCAATCGCGGACAGAACCGCCCCGGCTTTACGTCGAGCTCGCTCGTCACGCCCGGGGCAGGGCGGGCGGACATCTGGATTTACGATGCGGCTCAGCTGGATGATTCTTTGAACGGAAAGCCGCTGACCGTCTTGACGCTTCCGTCGGATGTGCCGCGAGCCTTGGCCGTCAGCAACGACGGTCGCACGGTGTACGCGGCGACGTTCATGTCCGGAAATCGAACGACCGTTCTGCATCGAGACGCGCTCAACATCCCGAAACCCGGGATCACCACGAGCCTAGATGGCGTACAGGCGCCAGCGACCGGACTCATTGTTCGCTTCGATGGCACGGCGTGGCGCGACGAAGCGCGGAACGATTGGTCGAGTCGTGTCAAATTCACTCTGCCTGACGAGGACGTATTCACGATTGACGCCGCGGCGACGACGCCGGCCTTGGGAGCGCGCCACGCGGGCGTCGGGACAACGCTCTTCAACATGGCGGTCAACCCGGCGGATGGCCGGCTGTTCGTGACCAATACCGAAGCGTTCAACGAGGTGCGATTCGAGGGCTCGGGACAGCGCGGCAACACCACGGTGCGCGGGCGAATCGCTGAGAGTCGTGTGACGGTGATCACGCCGTCATCGGGCGTCGTGACGCCCGTTCACCTCAACCGACACGTCAGTTTCGCGCTGCCGCAGGGTGCGAGTCTGCCCGCTGCAGAGAAAGCGAAATCGCTCTCGCAGCCGACAGCCTTGGTCTTCAGTCCGAATGGCGAGACCCTGTACACGGCCGCCTTCGGTTCGTCGAAAGTGGCTGCATTGCCGTCCGCATCGCTCGTCTCAGGAAGTTATTCCCCCGATTCGAGTCGACACATCGATGTGCCGGCCGGGCCTGCAGGTCTTGCGATCAATGCGTCAGGCAATCGACTTTTTGTGTACTCGCGGATTGCTCACGCAGTCGTCGTGGTCGATACCGTCAATCGTGCTGTGCTATCGACCCGAAATCTTTTTTCGCCAGAGAGCGCTGCTATCAAGGAGGGGCGTCGTTTTCTCTACGACGCGACGCTGAGCTCAGCAAATGGCACGGTCTCGTGTGCGAGTTGCCATGTCTTCGGCGATCTTGACCATCTCGCTTGGGATCTCGGCAACCCAGACGATCGAACCCAGCTGAATCCCAATGCCTACTTACCCCTGAGCCCGAGAACGACCATTCGCTTCCATCCTCTCAAGGGACCGATGACGACTCAAACATTGCGGGGGATGAAGGGTAACGGACCCATGCATTGGCGGGGTGATCGAACGGGCACTGCTCGAGCCGTAGTCCGCGGTCAGACGGAGAGTCTCGAGGAGGCAGCCTTCAAAGAATTCAATGGGGCGTTCGTGGGTTTGCTCGGACGAGAGACGCCGATTTCGCCGGCGCAGATGCAAGCGTTCACGGATTTCGCGATGCAGTTGGCCATGCCGCCCAATCCGGTTCGAGCGCTCGATAATTCTTTGACTACCGAAGAGTCTGCCGGGCGTGATTTGTACATGAATTTTCCGGTCACGCTGCTTGGCTCCTGCGATAACTGCCATCGGCTTCGTCCGGACAACGGCCAGTTTGGCACCAACGGTCTCATGACGTTCGAGGGCGGGCGAATCACGGAGAACTTCAAGATTCCGCAGCTGCGCAACATGTACACCAAGGTCGGCATGTTCGGCTTCAGTTTGGGTACCGGTGCGACGACCGGTGCACAAATTCGCGGATTCGGTTTCAGCAACGACGGAACGCTCGACACGCTCGACAACTTTTTCCGCGATCCGGTCTTCAACTTTCCGCCGCCGGCCGCCGACTCTCGCCGACAGGTCACCGCCTTCGTGCTCGCCTTCGATTCCGATTTACTTCCTGCGGTAGGTCAGCAGATTACTTGGCGGCCCAATTCGAGCGAGACCATCGAGAGTCGACTGTCCTTGTTGCGGGCGCAGGCGCTCGCGGGTGGACGCCGTCGGGGTTGTGACCTCGTCGCGCGAGCAACCGTCAACGGCACGTCTTACAGCGCGTTATTGCAGTCTGATGGCACGTGGACTATGCGCGGCGGTGGCACGCGCAGCGACACGGAGCTCCGTGCACTGGCGACGGCCACGCAACCCATCACCTTTACTTGTGCGCCGCCGGGGACGGGGAGTCGCCTCGCGCTCGATCGAGCGTGATTGCGACGGATTTGGGTGCCTCGAGCAGCTCGATGAGATAGCCGTCGGGATCGCGGACGTGAAACACGCGTCCCTGTAGCGGCGATCCGTCGGGTGCCGTTCGGCTTGAGACGTAAACTTGCGGCGGCTCGAGAACGTCGGCACCGGACTTCAAAAATATCTGGTGAACGGCCTCGGCATTGGCTACATCAAACACCAGGACGACATCGCCGAGGCCCGTTCTTCGCGTATTGGCTCGGTTGTCCGTGGGTATCGGCGCGGAAAACTCGACGAGACCGATACGGCCGCCGTCTCCGGTTGAGCTGCCGAGAATGACGAGTCGTACGGCTGTCGACGGCGTATTGAGTGGAAAAGGGTTGCCCTCAGGCCGTCGCGCGTTCGATTGATCGAGCTCGATTCGAAAACCGAGCTGCTCGTAAAAGCGGATGGAGTCCGCGGCGTTTTTGACGATGAGCGAGGCGCGTAGCAACGTCGGCGCGGGCGCGGGCGCGGGCGCGGGCATAGCGGGCGTCGCGAGACCTATGAGAAGAGCTAGCGGCAAAGTCATGCGTAAAGCGCTGGCCACTGCGCGGCGACCGTAGATGAGGACTTTCATGGGTGATCCTCCCAAGTGTTCGAGGCTGCTAACGTAGCACCGCATGGAGATTTACGTGCTCACTAAGTGGGTTCACGCGCTCGTGATGGGCTACTGGCTCGGCAGTGAGCTCGTCATCAACGCGCTTACGCATTACATCGCCCGGACCACCACGCTTTCGGGCAGCGAGCGGATACGACTTTGGGATTTTCTCCTCGACGTCGATCAGCATGTGCGCAATGCCATGATCATGTCGGTTCCGCTCGGTTTCACCTTGGCGGCGATGCTTGGTCTGGTGCCCCTCACTAGAATCTGGATGGCGTTGCTCTGGATCGTCTCGGCAGTCTGGCTCTGGTTCATGTGGCTCGTTCATTGGCGTCGCCAGTCGCCCGAGGGTGCGACGCTGGCGCGTTGGGATTGGCGCCTACGTTATCCATTGATCGCCTTTTTCGCCGCGAGCGGGTTGTGGTCGCTGGTGACGGGCTGGCCGTACCCCACGCATTGGCTCGCTCTGAAAGTGCTGTTGTTCGCCGCCGGGATGATTTGCGGGATTTTCGTGCGGTACTACATTCGCGAGGCTTACCGTTCGGCGCTGCCCGCGATCGCGGCGGATCGGGCTACCGCGACGGACAACCTCGAGTTTCAGACGCTGATGCGCAAGGCGACGTGGGCCCTCGTGGTGCTTTGGGTGCTCTTGTTCACGATCGGGGCGTTCGGCGCGCTGAAGCCGCAGTTCGGATAGAATTCGGGCATGTCACTTCGCGCCCTTTCAAGCGGTCTTTCGAGGTCGCTACTCGCCCTTGCAGCCCTCGTTTTGCTGTCGAGCTGTCTCTCGAGTGCGGGTCCCGAAGCCCCGAAAATCACTGATCAGCCCAAAGACCGAGTGTCATTCGTCGGTCAGCAGGTGAAGTTCGACTTCGGCGTGGCGGGCAAGCCGCCGCTTACTTTTCAGTGGCTGCGAAACGGTGTCGCCATCACGGGCGCAACGAGCGCCACCTACGTCACCGATCCGCTCCTTGCTACGGATGACGGGGCCAAGTACTCCGTTCGCGTGACCAATGCGCAGGGCTCGGTCACGAGTGGCGAAGCCACGCTGACGGTCAAGCCGGGTCCGACGATCACTGGGCAACCGAGCGCCGTCACCATCAATGCCGGCGCGGCAGCGACATTCTCGGTTACTGCAACGGGTGAACAGCTGCAGTACCAGTGGCTTAGGGACGATCAACCGATCGCGGGTGCCAATGCGGCGACCTACACCCTGACGGCCGCAGCAGCGGCAGATGACGGTGCGCTTTTCACGGCGCTCGTGGTGAATCCGGGCGGTGTCGTGGCGAGCCAGACGGTCGCGCTCACGGTGCTGTCGTCTCCGACCATCACGATGGCGCCCATTTCGCAGACCGTCATCGCTGGCGAACCGGCCGTCTTCGTCGCTCGCGCAATCGGCGGAAATCTCGGGTTTCAATGGCGTCGCAACGGTGTCGACGTTGCGGGAGCCACGAGCAGGGTGTTGCGACTGACCAGTGCGTCGGCTGCCGACGACAACGTGGTGTACACCGTGATCGTCAGCAATTCGCTCGGTAGCGTGACGAGCAGCGCAGCGACCTTGCGTGTCGTGACGGCAAGCGCGGCCGCGGTTCCGAATGCTGCGGCGCAGGTGGCGCTTGGCAAACCGCTTGCTGCCGCAACCGCTTTTACTTTGGTTCGTCGTAGCAACGGTACCGTGGCGAGCTGGGGCTTCAATACGGACGGACAGCGCGGCGACGGCACGGTGAACACGGCGAGCGATACGACTGGAACCGTGACCTTGCCGGCCGGTCGGACCGCGCGCCAGATTGCGGCGGGCGGCGCTCATGCGCTCGTGCTACTCGACAATGGCGACGTCTATGCCTGGGGTGGTAACGAATCGGGCCAGCTTGGAACAGGCGATCTGCTCTTCAGGTCTGCACCGGTCAAGGTGAATCTGCCGGCTCCGGCCACTGCGGTGGCGGCAGGCCGATCGCACTCGGTCGTCTTGCTCAACGACGGTCGCGTGTTCGCTTGGGGCGGCAACAACCTCGGTCAATTGGGGAATGGTGGGCGTGATTCGTCCCTCACGCCGGTGGCGAGCCTGATCGTCAGTGTCGTTCAGATTGCCGCGGGCAACAATCACGTGCTGGCGCTGCGTCTCGACGGCAGTGTGTGGGCCTGGGGCGCCAATGCGTCGGGGCAAGTCGGTGACGGTAGTTTCAAGTCGGCGAGGGTGCCGACCGCGACGGGACTCATCGAGATTCAGCGGATCCGTGCGGGCGCTGAGGTCTCACTCGCCATCAGCCAGCGTCGAGGGCTCTACATTTGGGGCGAAAACGCCGATGGGCAGCTCGGCCTCGGGCTGCCATCGACCATGGATGCCGGGGTACCCACAGGCGTCCGTCGTGGCGTCATCGATGCGGCCTCGGGCGAGCGTGGCACGCTGGTACTCGGAGGCGACGGGCTGCTGGTGGCGGCGGGCGCCAACGACTCAGGATCGCTCGGCGACGGTAGCACCACGGGGCGAACCACTTTCGCGGCGGTCAGCGTGGTGAGCCAAGTCATTGCCGTCGATTTCGGTGGGTTATCTTATGCGGCCGCGATCGGCGCGGAGGGGACCACCTGGACTTGGGGCGACAATTCCGCCAAGCAGCTCGGCAACGCCACGCTTCCCGCGACGGGCACCCCAACCCCGACGATCGTGCCCTCGTTCGACGCGATCCCCTAAACCGGATTAATCGGGCTTATAAGGCGCCCAGGCGCCCGACTTATCGCGGATTAGCCAACCGCCCGAGGGGCGGCCGGCAACATCCAGCAGGGCCGCCGTCTCGGCGTCCGGTACGCCGTCGAACTTGGCGGGTCGATATCTCATCTGGAAATTGGCGATGACCCGACGGGTCGGCTCGTCGAATTCCCCGTGCCGAGGAACCTCGAAGCCGATGGCGTCGAGTTGCTGTTGGAACCAGCTGACCGGGGGTAGGGAGGCTTGCTGGGCGGGCAACGCTGCAGCGACCGCCGCCGGGTCGGGCCAGGGGATGAGGCCCTCCTCGGCGAGGCGTCGCCACGGAAACTTTGGACCAGGGTCTGTCTTGCGCTGCGGGGCGATATCGCTGTGCCCGAGCACCCGATGCGGCGCAATCCGATGGCGGGTCACGATGTCGCGAACCAGCGCCACCACGGCGTCGATTTGGGCAGGTGGGAAATCAACGAAATTGACCCCCGGCGCGGCGTCGTCGCCCAGGTTGACGATTTCGATGCCGATGGAGCTCGCATTGAGCTGGGTGTCTCCGCGCCAAAAACTTTGGCCGGCATGCCAGGCGCGGCGATCTTCGTCGACGAGGCGGAAGATGGTGGGCGGCTCGAGCCCGACCAGATAGTGGCTGCTGACCCGGCGAGGACCCTCGGCACGGGTGAGGGCCTGAACTGAGCGGTCGAAATCGAGCTGAGTGAAGTGCAGGATCAAATAACGCACCCGGCTATCGTGATTAGTGCTTTGATAGCGGGTATCGATAAGGCGGCCGTCCAGAGTCATCGTCGAGCAAGCTCCTAGCCCGAGCAGCGAGATGAGTATGATGGCACGCCCGGAGGTTGTCATATGGATCGCTCCTATTTTCCGCTGCTCGCGACGCTTATGGTACTCATCGTGAACGCCGCAGCCAACATCGTGCCGATCAACGGCCTCAACACGGGTGAGCTTTCGCGGCTGTATCCGACCGGCTTCACGCCACCCGGATATGTGTTCTCGATCTGGTCGATCATCTATCTCGGGCTGCTCGCTTTCGGCATCTCCGCCTGGCGCGGATCGCCGAGGCTGCGTTCGCGCATCGCCACGATCACGAATCCCTATCTCCTCAATGCGCTCGGCAATGCCGCCTGGATTTTCGCGTGGCACTATCGGCAGGTGTTGTTGAGCGTCGTGATCATGCTGTTCATTCTCGCCACGCTCATCGTGATCTTCACGCGCTTGCGTCGACTCTCGCCGCCCACGACAGGTGAGTTCCTTTGTGTCGATGGTGTATTCGCCATCTACTTCGGTTGGATTACGACGGCGACCCTCGTGAACCTGGCCACGCTTTTCTTTGATCTCAGCTGGTATCCGTTCGGGCTTTCGATGGACGCATGGGCCCTCGCTACGGTTTGCGGGGCGACCGGCGTGTACGTGTGGATGGTGGCGGTTACGCGCAATGCCGTTTATGGCGCCGTGTTCGTCTGGGCGGCAGTCGGTGTATTTCTCGGTGAAGCGAGTATCACCGACGGGGTACGCACCGCAGCGATTTCAGGTGCGGTGGCCGTGTCTGCGGCGATCGTCTGGGCCTTGCTTATGCCACGTCAGCGAGCGCTCTTTCGAGGGCGCTGAGCGCAAGCGTCCGATCCGGCTCGTTGAAGATCTCGTGGTACATCGCGGGAAAGCACTGCGCTTGGACGATGTTCGATGGCGCCGCTGCGGCGAATGCGCGGCTGCCTGAAGGGTCGACCGCGCGATCATCTCCGGCATAGAGCACACAGGTGGGCGTCGCCCAACGACTCGCTGATGCGAGCACGTTTTCGCCTTCCAGCGCCACGAAAGCACCGAGCCGCGCGCAGATGCGATCGTGTACGAGCGGGTCTGCAAGGTAATCCGCGACGACCTGCGGGTCGTGCGAGAGCTTGGTGGGATCGAGTCCGTTGCCGAGCGTGAGTGCGGGTGCAAGCCGCGGTAATACTTTGACCGCGGCGCGTTGCCACGGCGCCATACGTACGGCGAGTGCAGGCGAGGAGAGCACGGCCAGTGTCGGAGCGACGAGACCGCGTCGAATGGCCGAGGCGACGACGAGTCCGCCCAGGCTGTGGCCGATCAGCGCGAGCGGCCGGTTCGCGAACGAGGGTTCGGCCATGGTCGCAGCAGCCAAGTCGCCTAGATGCTCGGGGAGTTGACCCTCTCGCAACAGGCCGCCGCGCGGTCCTTCGGAATGCCCATGCCCGAATTGATCGTACGCGCGCACCGCGACGCCCCTCGAGTTGAGCCATCGGGCGAGCAGTTCGTAGCGACCCGAATGTTCGCCTAGACCATGAACGATGAGCGCTGTGAGTGCAGCCCCCTCGACTGGCCAGTC
>VGUJ01000015.1 GCA_016874235.1 Gammaproteobacteria bacterium | reverse complement strand
AAAATGGTGGCCGGAGTCGGAATCGAACCAACGACACGCGGATTTTCAGTCCGCTGCTCTACCAACTGAGCTATCCGGCCACGGTTACGAGCGTAACCCCGAATGGGGACGCGCATTGGACCAGACCCCTAGTCGGCCGTCAAGCGCGGAGCATCGCAACCCATTGATCGGAAAGGGGTTGCGCTTTGCCCTAGTTCGGTGCGACGTAGCCCTCAGGCTTGGCGGCGCCGTCGCTAAACAGGAATTTTTCCATCTCGGCTTCGAGAAATTTTCGGGCTTTGGGCTCGATGGGCACGAGACGGTATTCGTTGATCAGCATGGTTTGATGAGCGACCCAACGCTGCCACCCTTCTTTGGACACGCTTCTCCAGATGCGTACACCGAGCTCACCCGGATACACCGGCCGCTCAAGGCCTGGCGCTTCTTTCTTGAGGACGACGCACTGAACCATTCGTACGGCGGGGGTGTCGGTCATATCAAACGTGTCCTGCAGTGAGTCGATCGAGCAATTCCTTGACCGGCGCAGGCAAGCCTACACGCGCTACGCCTTCCGGGTGACGCGCGTTATACCAGAGCGACTGCGGTGACTCCATCACGGCGGTCGGCTCGCAGCCCTGCATCCACAGCGGAAAAATCTCGAGGTCGAAATGCGTAAAGACATGCTTCACCGACTCGAGAGGATTCAAGGTCTGATCGCGCTTGAGGCGAAAATGATGTTGCGCATAGGCGAGGCATGCCGACTCCGTCTTGAACTCGGGCGGGCACCACAACCCTCCCCAGATACCGCGTTCTGGACGACGTTCGAGGAAGACGGCTCCGTCTGAATTTTGAGCGAGCAACATCCAACATTGATCGCTACGGCGAAGCGCGCGCGGCTTACGCGCTTTCGGAGTCGGAAGCTCATGTTGCCGCCCGCTCTGTCTCGCGATGCATCCCGTCGCGAGCGGACACGCGTCACAGGCGGGACGACTGCGAGTGCAGACGGTGGCACCGAGATCCATGATGGCTTGGGTATACACGGCAGACTCTTGCGAGGGCGTACAGGCTTCAGCCCATTGCCACAACGCTTGCTCGACGCGTCGTTCTGCAGGACTCCCCTCGACGCCGAAGACTCGCGCGAGCACGCGCTTCACATTGCCATCGAGAATCGCGTGTCTCTCATCGAGCGACAAAGAAAGAATGGCGCCCGCGGTCGAACGTCCGATGCCGGGCAAACTCGTCACGGCTTCGAACTCGGTCGGAAACTGACCGTTGAACTCGTCTCGGATCCGCTTCGCGGCAGAGTGAAGATTACGCGCACGCGCGTAGTAACCAAGGCCTGTCCAAAGATGCAGTACCTCGTCGATCGGCGCATCGGCAAGCGCGATCACATCGGGAAAGCGCTGCATGAAACGCTCGAAGTAAGGAATCACTGTCGAGACCTGCGTCTGTTGCAGCATGATCTCCGAGATCCAGACGCGATACGGTGTGCGATCGTGTTGCCACGGCAGATCGTGGCGACCGCTCTTCGTATGCCATGCGATGAGCGCGGGGCCGATCTCAGCAGGCTCGGGTGGTTCGCTGGACTGATACATCGAACAGATTGTAGATGTCCGACCTGAGGTCAGACCATCCGGACGTCGGTGGCGGCGCCACCCGCCAGAGCAACCCCCTCGGTACTGCATGCTAGGCTAAGCCCGCTTTTTCAGGGGGTTCAAGACAATGGAAGAGATCAGTCTCGCCCACGGGATATTCACGTATCTCCATATCCTGCTCTTCGTGTATTGGCTTGGCGGCGATGCAGGCGTGTTCTACTCGAGCACGTTCGTCACCAACACGAAACTCTCGCGTGAGGCGCGACTCACGGCATTCAAGATTTTCATCAACCTCGACATGCTGCCGCGTTACTGCCTGGCGCTCATGCTGACGGTAGGCGGCATCCTGGCCGAGTTCATCGGCTACGAACATCCGCTGTGGCAAACCATCGCCATCGTCGCGCTCGGTCCGATCTGGGTCTGGGTCGTGCACACCATCCACAAAAAAGAAGGGACGGACTTCGGCAGAATGCTGGCGCTATGGGACAAGCGATTCCGCGTGTTCATGATCGTCGCACTCGTGTCGTCCGTCGGATACCACTGGGTCACAGGACCCCTGCAGCCCTATCCTTGGCTCGCCGCCAAACTGCTCATCTTTGCGTTCCTGATTTTCTGCGGCTTCATGATCCGCTTGAAGATTCCGCCCTTCATCGAGGGCTTCAAAGTAATGGCTTCAACGGGACCGACGCCTGAGAGCGATCAAAAGATGATCGACGGCATGGGCGCGTGTCGTCCGTACGTGCTGGCGATCTGGGCGGGCGTCGCGCTCTCGGCGCTGATCGGCGTTCTGAAGCCGGGCGGCTGACGCCCTCGGGGCATCGGTCCGTTAGGGAAGTAACAGCGTCGAGCCCGTAGTCTTGCGGGCTTCGAGATCTCGATGGGCTTGCGCCGCATCGGCCAGCGCATAACGCTGGCCGATACGCAGGCGCACTTTCTTCGAAGAAATCATCGAGAACAACGCCTTGGCCGCTGCATCGAGATCTTCACGCTTGGCGATGTAGGCAAAGAGCGATGGGCGGGTGAGAAACAGCGATCCTCGCTTCGAGAGCTCGAGCGGCGAGATCGCCGGCGGTGGTCCCGAGGCATTGCCGTAGCTCACCATCATGCCGAGCGGCGCGAGACAATCGAGTGAGTCGATGAAAGTATCTTTGCCTACCGAGTCGTAGACCACTTTGACGCCTGCACCTTTCGTGATTTTTTTGACGGACTCGACGAGCGGATCTTGGCCCATGACGAGTACGTGCTTGCATCCGTTCTTCTTGGCGAGCACGGCTTTTGACGAGCTACCCACGACACCGATGACCCGGGCGCCGATGGCCTTTGCCCACTGACACAGCAGCAGACCTACCCCTCCCACCGCGGCATGCACCAGAATGAAGTCGCCGCGCTGCACTTTATAAGTTCGTCGGAGAAGATACTCGGCCGTGAGCCCCTTGAGCATGATGGCGGCCGCTTGCTCGTCGCTGATCGAACGCGGGAGCTTGACTAGACGTGACGCAGGAATATTGCGTCGCTCGCTGTAGCTTCCGGTCGTCGTATGAACGTAGGCGACTCGGTCGCCGATCCGAAAATCTTTGACCTTTCGGCCGATCGCCGTGATGACCCCGGCAGCCTCGCGACCCAGCCCCGCCGGCATGGGCATCGGATAGAGTCCGGTGCGGTCGTAAACGTCGATGTAATTGAGGCCGATGGCCGTATGGCGAACTTGAACCTCGCCCTCACCCGGCGCGGCAACGTCCACCTCTTCGAGACGCATCTCTTCGGGCCCACCCGCCCGATGGATGCGGATCGCCTTCGACACTTAGAGGGCGGACTCGTCGGTCTCGCCGGTGCGAATGCGGATGACGCGATCGATATCGGTGATGAAGATCTTGCCGTCACCGACCTTGCCGGTCTTGGCAGCCTTGACGATCGCGTCGGTTACTTGGTCGACGAGATCGCTACGCACCGCCACTTCGATGCGGGTTTTGGGTACGAAGTCGACGACGTATTCGGCGCCGCGATACAGCTCGGTGTGGCCACGCTGGCGACCAAAGCCCTTGACCTCCGTGACGGTCATGCCCGACACGCCGATTTCCGACAGCGCCGCGCGCACGTCGTCGAGCTTGAAGGGCTTGATGATGGCTGTGACGAGTTTCATGTCTGCTACTCCCTGTTCGACCTATGCGAGGCACCGACTGTCGGCGATTGAGTATTGCACCTTCCATGCCACGCCGGCGAGGCCCCGAAAGACCGGTATTTTCAGCCTCGCATCGGCTCTTGAGCGGCACCCGCGCACCATTATGGCGCACTTCGGTCGATGGCGCGCCCGTGAGTGGTGCGCCCGGCGGTTCGGCCCTATCCTTGCCGCCCATGACGGAACGAGTCGTAGTGATCGGAGCGGGCCAGGCCGCCATCCAATGCATCGAGACCCTGCGAAAGAAAGGGTTCGGCGGAAGTATCGACCTCGTCGGTGAAGAGCCCCACCTACCCTATCAGCGGCCCCCGCTGTCCAAAAAGTATCTCGCGGGCGAGCTTGGCCGCGACCGACTGACACTTCGGCACCAAAATTACTTTGACGAGCAGCGGATCCGCCTCCATCTCGGGCGGCTCGCGGCATCGATCGGTCGCTCGAGCGCGACGGTCACGCTCGATGATGGCCAAACTCTCCATTACGACGCCTTGGTTCTCGCGACGGGTAGCCTGCCGCGACGCCTCAGCCTGCCGGGCAGCGACCTTGCCGGCGTTCATTATTTGAAGGACATCGCAGACGCCGATCGTCTGCGCAGCGAGATTCAACCTGGTCGTCGTGCCGTCATCATCGGCGGTGGCTATATCGGTCTTGAAACGGCCGCGACGTTGAGACATCTCGGCATGGAAGTGACTGTGCTCGAGATGGCCGATCGGGTCATGAACCGCGTGGTCGCCGAGCCGGTCTCGCGCTACTTCGAAGCTGAGCACGCCGGCCACGGCGTTCAGCTGCTGTTGCGTTACAACGTGACGGGTCTGCAGGGCGATGCGTCGGGTCGGGTGTGTGGCGTCGACACGGCCGCGGGACGTATCGAGGCTAACCTCGTGATCGTTGGCATCGGTGTGATCGCCCACGACACGCTCGCCCGGAGCGCGGGTCTCGCTTGCGAGAACGGTATTCTCGTCGATGAATACTGCCGAACGTCTGACCCGTCGATTTACGCGATCGGCGACTGTAGTAATCATCCTTCGCAGCGCTACGGCCGTCGGGTTCGACTCGAGTCCGTCGACAACGCCTTCGAACAAGGGGCGACGGCCGCGCTCAACATCCTAGGTCAAGCGCAGCCACACGATCGCGTACCGTGGTTCTGGTCAGACCAATATCACCACAAGCTGCTGATCATCGGTCTCTCTCAAGGTCATGATCGAGTCGTACTGCGTGGTCATCCCAAAGACAATTCGTTCTCGTGCTGCTACCTGAAGAGCGATGGCGAATTACTGGCCATCGATACGGTGAACCAAGCCAAGGATCAGATGGCGGCACGCAAACTGATTGCGGTACGAGCTAAGCTCGATGCCGACAAAGCGGCAGACATCTCTATTTCTTTGAAGGATTGCCTACTGTGATATCGCCCCTCTTGACTCGCTTCGTCAAACTTTTCATGGTCGCCACCCTTACCTGCTCGTGGGCATCGACTGCCGAAAGCAAGGAATCGTCAAAAATGATTTCAATCGCAATTCATGGTGGCGCCGGCGTGATTTCGCGCGACCAACTCGGGCCCGACGACGGCGCAGCGTACCGAGCGGGCTTGGCCGAGGCACTGGATGCGGGATACGCCGTGCTCGAAGCCGGTGGCAGCAGTCTCGATGCCGTCACGACAGCCGTGCGGCTGCTCGAGGACAATCCGCTTTTCAACGCCGGCAAGGGCGCGGTCCTGGCGCACGATGGCTATGCCGAACTCGACGCCTCGATCATGGATGGGCGTAATTTGTCGGCCGGTGCGGTCACGGGTTTGCGGCACGTTAAAAATCCCATCGATCTTGCCCGCCGTGTGATGGAGCAATCCCCCCACGTGTTTTTGTCAGGCTCCGGCGCCGAAGAGTTCGCGCTCACTCAGGGCATCACCTTGGTCCCTAACGAATACTTCGTCACGCCCACACGCAAGCGCCAGCTACAACGCGTACTGCAGGGTCAAACCCAACCAAAAAACGAACTCTCGGGACTCGGGACCGTGGGCGCCGTCGCCGTCGACAAAAGCGGAAATGTCGCCGCGGCGACCTCGACGGGCGGTATGACCAACAAACGCTGGGGCCGCATCGGTGACGCGCCCGTCATCGGTGCCGGCACCTACGCCAACAACGCGAGTTGTGCCGTGTCATCCACGGGCCATGGGGAGTATTTCATTCGATCGGTCGTCGCCTACGACATTTGCGCGCTCGTCGAGTATCGCGGCTGGTCACTCGAGCGGGCTGCCAAATCCGTTGTGCATGAAAAACTTGTGCAGCGCGGCGGCGAAGGCGGTGTCATCGCCGTCGACCCTAAAGGCAACGTGGTGATGGAATTCAATAGTCCCGGAATGTTCCGCGGCATGCGCGACTCATCGGGCCAGCGCCAGATCGCGATCTACGAGAAGTAGTCGGCGAGAAACGCATCGAAATCTTTTTGCGGAGCACTCGCCATCGCCTCCGCGACCTCGAGCGATTCGGCCGCTTGATCCGCGAACTCGCGTAAGCGAGCCTCGTTCGGTTGATGGAGATCGAGGAAATAGCCCTTATGGGTCGCTGAGGTACGCAGGGCGAGATCGAAGAAAGACTCGCCCGTCTCACCGATTTCTTTGATGAGCCTTGCCGAGGGCGTGAGTGCCACGTCGTCGAGCTTGGCGGCCTGAACGGCCAGCGCCGCTGAATACGGTTTTTGCGGGTCGCCCTCGTCGAGCTGCTCGCAAATACCTTGCATCTGGTCAATGATTTCCCGGGCCCATTCGAGCATGGGCACTTGACGGCCTTCGCGGCTCAGCATCAACCCCGGCTCGCGACCCCGTCGGGCCACGGTGACGTGATTGCCATCGAGAACCGCCTGCTCGGCCGCATCGATGAGCGGACTCTCTCGCATGAGACACAGACCCAGGAAGGCTTCCAAAAATCGAAGTTTATTTTGATTGACGCCGACGGGGTCGAACGCACTGACATCGAGTGCCCGGACCTCGACATATTCGACACCGCGACGCATCAAGGCCTTGGTTGGGCGCTCACCTGATCGCGCGACGCGCTTGGGGCGAATGAACGCGTAGTACTCGTTCTCGATCTGCAACAAATTGGCGTTGAGCTGACGATAGGCGCCATCGACCTTCACTCCAAGGCGCTGGTACTCGGGATGAGGCGTGCTGATCGCTTGAGTGAGATCGCGTACGTATTCGTCGAGGCTGTTCACCGAGACTTCCAGACTCGACTGGCTTCGATTTCGGTATCCGAGATCGCTCATGCGCAAGGAGGTGGAATGCGGCTCCCAAGCCGTCCCACGCCCGTACTCGGGCAAAGTCTCGCCGCGCGCTCGGAGAAACGACTTGCACACCATGGGAGAGACGCCAAACAAATACAGAACGATCCATCCGAGCCTTCGATAGTTGCGCAGTAAGTCGAAATAACTCTCCGAAATGAACGACTGCCCGGAGGTACGCGATTCGCGAATTGCAGCCCAGACAGGCCACAGCCGCTCGGGAAACGAATAATTGAAGTGCACGCCCGAGATGGCTTGCATCACTCGTCCGTAGCGCAGCCCGAGACCCTCGCGATAAATCGTCTTCATCCGGCCGACGTTTGATGGGCCGAACTGCGCAATCGGGATGCTGGCATCTCCATCGATGACACAGGGCATGCTCGTCGCCCAGAGCAGTTCGTCTTCGATATGACGGTAGACGAACTGATGCAGGTCACAAAGATATTGCAGCAGTTCCCAGTTGGTCGTGAAGGTCGGCGTGACGAGCTCGATCAATGCCTCGGAGTAATCAGTCGTGATGTGATCGTTGGTGAGCGCGGAGCCGAGCGCCATCGGATGGGGCGTGGTCGCGATCCGGCCGGCGGGCGTGACCCGCAAAGATTCTTTTTCGACACCGCGGCGCCCCGCCTGCAACGCAGCCCTCTCACCGCTATTGATGACGGCGGCAAGGCGTTTTTCGAAAACGCGATCGATGCGACTCGCGGGCATCGCTACCAGGGAATGCGGCCCGTGAGTACGTCACGGGCCATGGTGAAATCGCCGCGCAGGCTGTAGAGCGGGTACTTGAACGTGGCCGGGGTGTTCTTTTCGAAGAAATAGTGCCCCACCCAGGCAAATCCGTAGCCCGACACCAGGCCGGTCAGGATCAACCAGCCGTTGCCCGTGACCAGGGCGAGCAGCAGTTGCAGGAGGCCCAAGATCGTACCCACGACATGCAGACGCCGCGACGTACGATCGGCGTGCTCACCCAGATAAAACGGGTAGAACTCCTGGAAGGTGTTGAACGCCATGACGCCTCTTCGTTGACGGGCTGCAATCGACGGGCCGCGCCCTGCGCCCCTGTTGTCGTCCGACTCTCGTTCGGGCATCTTGCCGTGCCGACCTTTAAAGTTGCAACCGCATCGGACTCAAGCAGGGAGGCATTGCTGCATGATTTCACGACGACCCCGAAACCTCGCGCTGCTCGCCGGCCTTTCGCTCGCACTCACGGCCTGCTCAGCCGCGGGCCCGATGAAAGGCACGGACACCTCAAAGGCCTCCGTCACAACGAGTCAATCCATCTCTCCGAGTACGGGCTCGCCTTACCCCTCGACCTATAAACCCGCGCCTTCGGCACCGACCCTCATCCGCGGCGCGACGGTGCTCATCGGCAACGGTGATCGCTTGGAGAATGCAGACGTCCTGCTTCGCGACGGAGTGATCTCGGCCGTCGGAGTACAACTCGCGGCTCCCGCTGACGCGCGCATCGTCGATGGTCGAGGCAAGTGGGTGACACCGGGCATCATCGATGTCCACTCGCATCTCGGCGTTTATGCGTCACCGGGCGTCGAAGCGCACTCCGACGGTAACGAAGCGACTGCACCCTCGACTGCACAGGTTTGGTCAGAGCACTCCATCTGGCCCCAAGATCCGGGCTTCGAAGCGGCTCTCGAGGGCGGCATCACCACCCTGCATGTGCTGCCAGGTTCGGCGAATCTTTTCGGTGGCCGCTCGGTCACTGTCAAAAATGTTCCTGCCGTCACGTATCAAGCAATGAAGTTTCCCGATGCGCCGCATGGTCTAAAAATGGCTTGTGGCGAAAACCCGAAACGCGTCTACGGCAATCGTCGTCAGTTGCCCTCGACTCGCATGGGTAACGTCGCGGGCTGGCGTGCGCAGTGGATCGAAGCGCAGGAATACGCTCGCGATTGGAAGCAGTTCGAAAGTCGCAAGGCTGCAGGCGCCAAAGATGTGCGCCCGCCCAAGCGCGACCTGCGCCTTGAAACGCTAGCCGGTGTTCTGAGCGGAGAAATCCTGATTCAGCATCACTGTTATCGTGCTGACGAGATGGCCATCGTGGTCGACATGGCGCGCGAGTTTGGTTATCGAGTCAGCGCCTTCCATCACGCGACTGAGGCCTACAAGATTTCCAACCTCCTCGCCGACAACAAAATCTGCGCCGCAGTTTGGGCCGATTGGTGGGGGTTCAAGATGGAGTCTTACGACGCGATCCCCGAGAACATGATTCTTGTGGACGCAGCGCCTGGCGGATGTGCCGTCGTGCACTCTGACTCCGCGGAGGGCATTCAGCGTCTGAATCAAGAGGCTGCAAAAGGCATGGCTCATGCGCGTCGCATGGGGCTCGAGATCAAACCCGAGCACGCGATTACCTGGCTCACCCGGAATGCTGCGCAAGCCATCGGGCTCGAGGCTCGGATCGGCACGCTCGAGAAGGGCAAGATGGGTGACGTCGTCGTCTGGAACGGCAATCCATTCAGCGTCTATGCGCTCCCCGAACAGGTCTATATCGACGGAGCGCTGCGCTTCAATCGCGCTGCACCGCGTGCTCTGCCTGAGTCCGACTTCTTGCTTGGTCAGCCTGCCTACGAAGGGGTGATCCGATGAATACTTTGATCCGTAGTTTGGCAAGCCTCGTCATCGTGGGCATGCTCCAACACACTGCCCTTGCCGATGACGCCGCCACATCATCAGGTGGCAGCACGCTGCTCGTTCGCAATGCCACGGTCTACACCATGACGCGTGACGCCACGGCGCCCCTCAAAGGCACCGATGTCTATGTGCAGGACGGTCGTATCGCCGCCATCGGTCAAAACTTGACGGCTCCCGCGGGCACCGCGGTGATCGACGCAAACGGTCGCGCCCTCACCCCCGGCGTTTTCGGTGGTCTCGGACATATCGGTCTCGAAGAGATCGGCATCGAACAAACGACCGGTGACTTCGCGCAACGGCTCGGTCAAATGCGACCCGAGTTCGATGTGACGCTTGCGTACAACCCCGAGTCGATGACCGTCGGCGTGAACGTTATCAACGGCGTCACCTTCACTCTGCTGACACCTGCATCCGCATCGGGCGGCAGTCTCGTCGCCGGGTTGGGTGCGCCAGTGGGTCTCGACGGTTCGGCGCCGCTGCCCGCGCGCATCATGTTCGTCGATCTCGGCGGCGACGCGAACGACCTCTCGGGCGGCTCACGTGCAGCGCAGTTCATGCTGCTGCGCCAGGCCATCGTCGAAGCGCGTGCACCCAACCTCGTGATGGTGCACGACGAGCGTTTGCTGTCGCCCTCGGGACGACAGGTGCTGGTCGAGTTCCTCAAAGGCAACGGCGTATTCGTCTTTGATGTCGATCGTGCCATCGACATCCGCAACACGATCAAGTTCGCTCGTGAAGAAAAGCTGAACGCCGTGATTCGCGGCGGAGCGGAAGCGTGGAGGGTTGCCGACGAGCTTGCCGCGGCTCGTATCCCTGTGATCGTCGATCCGCTTCACAATCTTCCAGACTCATTCGACGAGGTCGGCTCGACATTACAGAACGCGGCGAAGTTGAGGGCTGCCGGCGTCATCGTCGCCATCTCCCTCAACGATACTGGCGTCGATGATGCGGGCAAGACGCGACAGGCTGCCGGCAACGCGGTCGCGCATGGCATGCCACGGATGGACGCGCTCGCCGCCATTACCCGTGCGCCTGCTGAAATCTTTGGTGCCGCCGATCGCTTCGGTAGTATCGAGCGCGGCAGACCCGCCGACCTCGTATTGTGGTCGGGTGATCCGCTCGAGGTATCGAGTCTTCCAGAGCTCGTGGTCGCCGGCGGAAAAACCCAGAAGCTCGAATCACGTCACACCGCGCTTCGCGATCGTCACTACGAGCGAGTGAAGTCGGGTACGGCGCGCTAAGGAGATCGTCAATGCTGGTCGGATCGAACGTTCGTCGAGTCGCCATCGTCGGTGGCGCCCGCATTCCTTTTGCGCGTGCTCACGGAGCTTACTCGCGGGTCGGCAATCAGCAGATGCTGACGGCGGCGATACAGGGTGTCGTGTCGCGATTCAAACTCGACGGAAAACGACTTGGCGAGGTCGCCGCGGGTGCGGTCATCAAACACTCACGTGACTTCAATCTCGCGCGTGAGAGCGTGCTCGGGACGACGCTCGATCCGCATACACCGGCCTACGATCTTCAAAGGGCCTGTGGTACGAGCCTCGAAGCAGCCATCAACGTCGCCAACAAGATTGCGTTAGGGCAAATCGACTGCGCGATCGCAGGCGGCGTCGACACGGTGAGCGATCCGCCCATCGTGTATCCGCGTGGCTACCAACAAATTTTGATGCGCGCCTTCCGGGCCAAGAGTCTCGGCGGTCGACTTGCTCCGTTCCTTTCATTGAGACCTCATCACTTCAAACCTGTGATCCCCGGCGCGAACGAACCCCGCACTGGACTGTCGATGGGTGAGAGTTGTGAGCTCATGGCGAAGCGCTGGGGCATCACCCGCGCAGCACAGGATGAGCTCGCGTACGAAAGCCATCGACGTGCGGCTGCGGCGTGGCAAGCGGGCTTCTTCGATGATCTCGTCGTGCCGTTCGAGGGTCTGTCACGCGATGACAACGTACGCGCGGACTCGTCCACGGCAAAACTCGCCAAGCTCAAGTCGAGCTTCGATCGTTCGAGCGCTGGCACCCTGACCGCCGGCAACAGCACACCACTCACCGACGGCGCCTCCGCTGTACTACTCGCGAGCAAAGACTGGGCGCGTGCCCACGGACTGCCTGTTCAGGCGTGGCTGACTTTTGGCAAGGCAGCCGCTGTCGACTTTGTCACGGGAGACGAGGGGCTGCTGATGGCGCCGGCGTATGCCGTACCGGCCATGCTCGACGATGCGGGGCTCACGCTGCAGGACTTCGACTTCTATGAAATCCACGAAGCCTTTGCCGCGCAGGTGCTCTGCACACTCGCCGCATGGGAGTCCGATGAGTTCTGCCAGACGAAGCTCAAGCGTCCCGGCGCACTCGGCGGTATCGATCGCACGAAGCTCAACGTGAACGGCAGTAGCGTGGCGATCGGACATCCCTTCGCCGCGACCGGTGCACGTATCCTCGCTACGCTCGCGAAATTGCTGGCCACCACTCCGACCGCTCGCCGCGGTCTCATCTCGGTGTGTACGGCAGGGGGAATGGGCGTCACAGCCATCGTCGAGCGCGCGTGACGACTGTCAGCGCGTGCCTGAGCTGCCGAATCCGCCGGCACCTCGCGAGGTCGCGGTGAAGTCGTCGACGACTTCGAGTTCGACCTGTACGACGGGCACGACGACGAGCTGTGCAATGCGCTCGCCGGGCTGAACCGTGTAAGCCGTCGCACCGCGGTTCCAACACGACACCATCAATTGGCCTTGGTAGTCCGAGTCGATGAGACCGACGAGATTGCCGAGCACGATGCCGTGCTTGTGACCCAAACCCGAGCGCGGAAGGATCACTGCAGCCAACGCCGGATCGGCGACCCAGATGGCAAGACCCGTGGGCAGTAACTCGGCCTTACCGGGCGCAAGCTCGAGCGGCGCGTCGAGACACGCGCGCAGATCGAGACCAGCGGAACCCTCCGTGGCGTAAGCCGGCAAGGGAAACTCTTTACCGATCCGCGGATCGAGGATGCGGACCTTCATTGCTCGCCGAGTCATGTGAAAACTCCCGGTGCTCTCTTCGAACGACGCCGCATTATCCGCGAACGTCCCGTCGATTTGCGCACAATAAATCGACTTTCATCTCTCGCTCGACTCCACCCTGCTCTTCGAGGCTTACCGCTCCGATCACCGAAAAAACGTTGCAGGAGATCTCGATGCCCACACGTTCTCTTCGCTTGAGCGATTGGCCCACGAACGAGCGCCCGCGAGAAAAACTTCTCGAGAGCGGCCCCTCATCGCTCACCGATGCCGAGTTGATCGCCTTGCTGTTCGGTACGGGCATTCGAGGCACCAACGCCCTCGACCTCGCCCGCTCGCTGTTGAGAGAACACGGCAGCCTGCGCAACCTGCTGACAGCGTCGACCGATCGCGCCCTAAACTCGCGCGGTCTGGGGCCGGCGCGGGTGGCCTCCTTACGCGCCGCTCTCGAGCTGGCGCGGCGTCACTACCTCTCCGCCCTTCGCGCTGGCGTTGCGCTCGCCTCGCCCTCCGACACCACCCGATTCCTCGGCGCCCAACTGCGGGACCGTCCCTACGAGGTGTTCTGCTGTCTGTATCTCGACACTCGCCACCGTCTCATCGCCTTTGAAGAGATGTTTCGGGGCACCCTAGACGGGGCGAGCGTGCATCCCCGCGAGGTACTGCGACAGGCGCTCGCCCATCACGCCGCAGCGGTCATCCTGGCCCATAACCACCCCTCAGGCGTGGCTGAACCCAGTCGGGCCGATGAGCTCATCACACTGCGCCTACGGGACGCCCTGGCACTGGTCGACATCCGGGTCCTACACCACCTGATCGTCGCCGGACCGTACACCGTCTCCTTGGCCGAGCGAGGCGTGCTCTAAAGGGGAGATCAGGGACGAGTTGCCACGGCTCGGCGGGACTGGTATAACAGCGGCCCTTTGCTCAGGGTCCAAGACCTTCGGGCGAGTCCAACCCACTGATTTACAAAGGCTTCTCAAGATGTCCCGCGTCTGCGAACTCACTGGAAAGCGCCCCACCACGGGTAACCGCGTCTCGCACGCGAACAACAAGAAGCGTCGCCGCTTCCTGCCTAACCTGCACACGCAGCGTTTCTGGCTCGAGGGCGAACAGCGCTGGGTGTCGCTGCGCGTCAGCACGAACGCCCTGCGCACCATCGAGAAGAACGGCCTCGACGCGGTGGTCGCCGACCTTCGCGCCAAGGGCATGAAGATCTAAGCGACGGAGCACTGAAGCCATGCGCGAAAAAGTGAAACTGCTCTCTTCCGCCGGTACCGGTCATTTCTATGTGGCAATGAAGAACAAGCGTCTTCACCCCGAGAAGATGGACGTGAAGAAGTACGACCCGGTCGTACGCAAGCACGTGGCCTACAAGGAAACCAAAATCAAGTAACTCCGCTCGCGTGCCATCGGTACGCTCCTGCGGTTCGTGAAGGCCTGCCCTCGTGCAGGCCTTTTCGTTTAACGTGACCGGCGAATGCCAGAGCTTCCCGAAGTCGAAACCACGCGCCGTGGCATCGAGCCTCATGTCGAGGGACGACGTGTCATTGAACTCGCCGTGCATGAGCCGCGACTGCGTTGGCCCGTCCCATCAAGCGTCGCGCGCGCTGTGCGTAATGCCTCGATCGTTGGGGTACGACGTCGTGCAAAGTATTTACTGATCGACCTCGATCGCGGTTCCTCGCTCATCCTGCATCTCGGTATGTCTGGCAGTTTGCGGGTACTGCCCGCCGACACACCTCGACTAAAACACGATCACTTCGATCTGAAACTCGACTCAGGACGTACTCTGCGCTTCAACGATCCAAGGCGGTTCGGCTCTCTGCATTTAGTCGACGGCGATGCACTTTATCATCCTTTGCTTGCCTCACTCGGTCCAGAACCTCTCGAGCCCACGTTCGATGCGGATTATCTTTGGCGCGCATCACGCGGGCGTAAAGTCGCCGTAAAACCGTTTTTGATGAATGCGCACATCGTCGTCGGCGTCGGCAACATTTATGCAAGCGAGGCGCTTTTTCGCGCTGGCGTTAGACCGGGTCGTCAAACTCGTCATCTCAAGCGCGAGGAAATCGAACGTCTAGTCGAAGCGATCAAAGCGGTGCTGACTCAAGCCGTCAAAGTCGGTGGTACAACCCTCCGCGATTACGTCGGCGCTGACGGTAGTCCCGGATACTTCAGACAGAAACTGTTCGTGTATGAGCGAGAGGGAGAACCCTGCCGGCGCTGTGGTGATTTCGTACGGCATCGCGTACAGGCGCAACGATCGACCTACTGGTGTCACACGTGCCAAGCCTGACCCCTCGGCTGACTCGCGCAACGCTCGTCCGCCATTTTTCGACGCGGGATGCCGTGATGGCTGCGCTCGTCGACGCAGCAGGCCCCTACACACTTCGCCCCATCGAGTTTCCCTCCCCGTTCAGACATCTTACCGAAGCGATCATCTCGCAGCAGATCAGCGGCAGTGCCGCCGCAGCGATCCTCAAACGATTTGTGGCGCTATTCGACGAAAGCGACGATTTTCCGACGCCATGCGCCGTGCTCGCTGTCAAAGAAAATCGCCTGCGCAGCGCAGGACTCTCTGCCGCCAAAGTCGCGGCGATCCGCGATCTCGCGCTGAAGAGTGAGCAAGGTCGTATCCCCGATACCGCCACACTCGACGCCCTCGAAGACGCTGACATCATCGAGCAGTTGACGATGGTTCGAGGCATCGGTCCGTGGACGGTGCAGATGATGCTGATGTTCCAACTGGGCCGGCCCGACGTGCTACCGATCGCCGATTACGGCGTACGCAACGGGTTTCGCATCGCGTATCGCTTGCGCGATCTTCCCACGCCGAGTGAGCTCGCCCGACAGGGCGAGAAATGGGCGCCCTATCGCTCAGCGGCCGCGTGGTATCTGTGGAGAGCCGTCGACCTCGACAAATCCGGCATCGAGTGGACGAGGCCGAAGATCAGGCTTTGGCGAGTGCCGCCTCGCGGTGACGCTTCAACGCGTCGGCGACGATCGGGTGCACGAACTCGCTGACATTTCCGCCGAGGGCGGCGATCTCGCGCACTAGCGTCGATGAAATGAACGTGAACTGTTCTTTGGGCGTCATGAAGACCGTCTCGATTTCGTGGTCGAGATGTCGGCTCATATTAGCGAGCTGAAATTCGAATTCGAAGTCCGAGACCGCTCGCAGGCCACGGATGATGACGTTGAGTCCGTTCTTGCGAGCGAAGTCGACAGTGAGTTCCGCGTAACCATGAACCTCGACATTCGGCACGTCGGCAAGCACCGCCTTGGCCAGCTCGACGCGAGTCGCCAAAGAAAAACGAGGTGCCTTGCTTGGGTTGGCAGCAATGGCGATCACCACGCGATCAAAAATGCTGGCGGCACGACGAACGAGGTCGTGATGTCCGTTGGTGATCGGATCGAAAGTACCCGGGTACAGGGCGTTCCGCTTCATGTGTGCCACGTGATCTCCCACCCGGCGTTCAGGCCGCCGGCTCCGCGCGACGTAACAGATGATACCCGACCTCTCCTGCAGTTCCGTTACGCCAAGCACCCCAGTGCTCGGGGAGGCCGTCGAGCGGATCACGCACGGGCGTCTCGAGATAGAGATAGGCAGTTGGTGCAAGCCAAGCCCCCGCCTCGAGACGATCCGCAACCGGCTGCCAGAGGCCCGCGGCGAATGGCGGATCGATGAACACGATGTCGAATGCCGGTTGCGATGTCGGTTTGGCAGCCGCGAGCGCTTGAACCGCATCCGCACGTCGCAAGGTGAAACTGCCTGGATCGGCCTTCCACTCGACGAGGCGTTCCCGCAATGCATCGATGGCGCGTGCATCACTGTCGATGAACTCGGCGAAGGCGGCGCCCCGTGACAGCGCTTCGAGACCGAGCGCACCACTGCCCGCAAAAAGATCGAGCACCCTGGTCCCGCGGATGACGGGAGCAAGCCAATTGAACAAGGTCTCTCGCACACGGTCGGGCGTAGGACGAATGTCGGGCCCTTCCGGAAAACGGAGACGACGCCCTCGCCACGCCCCCGCGATGATCCGTAGCTCTCGTGATTTGCCATCGCTTCTGACCATTTGCGGCGCAGGGTAGCCTAAAATCCGCCCCCGCATGGCAAGCGAATCCAAGCCCGGCTTTTTCCAACGACTCAAAGATCGCCTCACACGACCCGGCGGCGGACTCGGTGCGGGACTCGCTCGTCTGTTCGGCGCGCGGCGGATCGATGCCGCCGTGCTCGAAGAGCTCGAAACCCGATTGCTCGCCGCCGATGTCGGAGTACCTGTCACCGAAGAATTGCTCGAGGGGTTGCGCGCTCGCGTCGCACGTCAACAACTGGATGATGTCGATGCCCTGCTCGCAGCGCTGCGCAGTGATATCGCAGCCATGTTGACCCCCGTGGCCAAACCATTGGTCGTCGATCGCGGCGCAAAGCCGTACACCATTTTGGTCGTGGGCGTGAACGGCTCTGGGAAAACCACGACCATCGGCAAGCTCGCACATCGGTTGGGTCAGCAAGGGCTTCGGGTCGTGCTCGCTGCGGGCGATACATTCCGCGCAGCGGCTGTCGAACAGATCGGAGTTTGGGCTGAACGAACCGGGGCGGAGCTCATTGCCCAACAGACCGGTGCTGATCCCGCCGCGGTCGCCTTCGATGCGTTGAGCGCCGCCCGCAGTCGTGGCGCTGATGTCTTGATCGCAGATACCGCAGGACGATTACAAGCGCAGTCGCATCTTATGGAAGAGCTGCGCAAGGTCCGTCGCGTGATGGGCAAGGTCGACCCAACGGCCCCTCATGAAGTACTGCTGGTGCTCGATGCCAACCAAGGCCAGAATGCGCTCGCCCAAGCCGTGCAGTTTCACGAGGCCGTCGGCGTGACGGGGCTCGTGCTCACCAAGCTCGACGGCACCGCGAAGGGGGGGATCGTCCTGGCCATCGCGAAACGTCTGGGTTTGCCGATTCGATTCATCGGCATTGGCGAAGGCGCGGAAGATTTCGGCGAGTTTGACGCGACGGCCTTCGCCGCTGCACTCGTCGACGGACGACAGTCGGAGGCCGCCACGACGGCGGGGAATGAGACATGATTCGTTTCGATCACGTTTTCAAGCAGTATCCGAATGGACGCGAGGCGCTACACGACGTCTCTTTTGAAGTAAAAGCAGGGGAATTCGTTTTCCTCACGGGTCGCTCGGGTGCCGGTAAAAGCTCCGTGCTCAAGCTGCTGACACTCATCGAGCGTCCGACTCGCGGCACCGTCACGGTCAACGGACAAGAAACGAGCGACCTGCCTGCGCGTGCGATCCCAGCCTATCGACGTCGGCTCGGTATCGTCTTTCAGGATCATCAGCTGCTTATGGATCGACCGGTCTACGATAACGTCGCCTTGCCGCTCGTGGTGTCGGACACGCGCTTCCGAGACATCGATAAACGCGTTCGTGCGGCGCTCGATCAAGTCGGACTTACTGGAAAAGAACGGGTGTCGCCGGCCGAGCTCTCCATCGGCGAGCAACAACGCATCGGTATTGCGCGCGCCGTGGTGGCACGACCGACGGTGCTCATCGCAGACGAACCCACGGGAAATCTCGATCATGGTCTCGCTCGAGAAGTCATGAATTTGTTCCGTCGGTTCCAAGACGTCGGCGTAACGGTACTCATTGCCACGCACGACATGGCGCTCGTCCGCGAATTCGCACAGCGCGAAATTCTCATCGACGAGGGACGGGTGTTCAGCGCTACTCCCCCCGCTCCAGGGTCAGGAGTCGCCGCATGATTTCGCCCGGCACGTACTTTTCGCGGCACGCGCAGGCTTTACTGTCGGCGTTCGGTCGATTGATCCGCCAGCCCCTCGGGACCGTGCTGACGATATTCGTCATCGCCATCGCTCTGGCGCTACCCTCGACCCTGTGGCTACTCGTCAAAAACGCCCGCATCGCCGCAGGCGATGTGACGGACTCCATCGAGCTCTCCGTATTCTTCAAAACCGATGTTCCGCTTGCGAAAGCCGAGCAACTCGCCGAGGCGGCGCGTCAACGCCCCGGTGTGGAGGAGGCCACCCTCATATCGGCCGACGAGGCGCTCGAAGAGTTTCGCCAGTACTCGGGGTTCGGCGCCGCGCTCGACGCCTTGCAGGGTAATCCGCTGCCGCACGTCATCACCCTCCGACCGGATGTCGCTTATGCCAACCCTCAGGGGGTCGAATCGCTGAAGCGCTATCTCTCAGCCTGGCCCGAGGTCGAGACCGTGCAGTTCGACGGCGAGTGGGTACGCAGGCTGACGGCCATCCTCGACCTATTGCGGAACGTCTTTGCGGTCTTCGCGATCGTGCTCGGCGTGGGCGTGCTCGCGGTGGTGGGCAACGCCATTCGACTCGAGATTCGGGCTCGTCGATCGGAGATCGAAGTGACCAAGCTCGTCGGCGGAACCAACGCGTTCGTCCGTCGGCCCTTTCTCTATGAGGGCGTGATCTTTGGGCTGCTCGGTGGTGCCGCTGCGGTCGGCATCGTGAGCCTCGCCGTCGCGAGTCTCATCGAGCCTGTCGGGCGTCTCGCCTCCCTCTACGGTGGACGGTACGCACTGGTCGGGATCGAGCCTCTCGAAGCGCTCGTACTGATCTCGGGCGGCACCCTGCTCGGCGTGCTGGGCGCCTGGCTGGGTGCAGCCAGATTGATTGCTCGCATCGAAGCTCGTGGCTGATTGATCTATAAATGAAACAATATACAGATTTAACTCGATATTGATTTTCTGGCGACCTGATGGAACCTCGGTGGGGATTAGCACTCAAAAATGCTGAGTGCTAATATTTCGTCCGAGGTACACGCCCGAATGACATCTCAAGTCCTCGCCCCGCGCTACTCCGAACTCGCACTGACCGGCCCGCTCGGCAGCCTCGATGCGTATCTCGATCGCGTCTCGAAGGTGCCCGTGCTGTCGCGCGAGGACGAGCAAGCACTCGCGCGTCGCTTCCGTGACCAAGGCGATGTCGACTCTGCCCGCGCCCTCGTCCTGTCTCATCTACGTTTCGTGGTTCATATCGCTCGCGGCTACGCCGGCTACGGACTGCCGATGGGCGACATCGTCCAAGAAGGCAATCTCGGCTTGATGAAAGCCGTCAAACGGTTCGACCCCGAGATCGGCGTTCGTCTGGTTTCGTTCGCGGTGCACTGGATCCGGGCGGAGATCCACGAATATGTCCTGCGCAACTGGCGTCTCGTGAAGGTCGCGACCACGAAAGCGCAGCGCAAGCTGTTCTTCAACCTCCGTCGCCTCAAGAAAAACCTCTCTTGGCTCTCCCCCGAAGAGACCCGAACCGTGGCAACGGAACTCGGCGTATCAGAGCGTGAAGTCACCGAGATGGAACGTCGCCTGTCCGCCCGGGATCTGTCTTTCGATCCGATGGCCCTCGACTCCGAAGAAGACGAAGTCCACGCACCCGCGGCCTACCTGCCCGCCCCCGACGCCGATCCGGCAGACCAGGTCGAGAGCGAGGAATGGGAGGATGGCCAACACGGCCGCCTCATCGCAGCGATGCAGTCGCTCGACGAGCGCAGCCGGGATATCGTGAAAAGCCGATGGATGGCCGGTGACGCGGAAAAAGCGACATTGCATAATCTCGCCGCAAAATACGGCGTGTCGGCCGAGCGCGTCCGTCAGCTCGAAGCCAATGCCATCAAAAAGCTTCGCGCCCTGATGCTCGAGCCCGCCTGACAAGGCGGTACGCCTACTCATTCGAGCGACCCCGCCCTCTTTTTGGATCAGTCGACCCCTGTCTCGGGCGCCGGTGGCGTCGTAGCTCGGCTATAGCCCCGCGGTCTGATGGCGACCGTGTTGACGATACGGGTACAGCGTCGACCATCGCTCAAATAAAACCCATATTCGAACGAGGGCGTCGCTCGATGATCTCGGGCGAGCGTGTCACGAATATTCGATTCGAGTTCGATGGGAAATTCGAATCTGAGTTCGAGGTCGGTACTGCCGCCAAGTTCGAAATCGACCGAGAGCCCTCGTGTCCAGGTTGAGTATCCCGGGAAGACTCGCGCACACGCGAGTGCGGCAATCGGATCCGCCAGTGCTGCCTGAAAACCCCCAAACATCACGCCACCCGGATTTCGAGAAATACCGTTGAGCGGCAAACGAATACGCACATGCCGCCAATCGCGGTCCATCTCGAGTACCTTGATTCGCATGAACCAGAAAGGCGGATACAACTCGAGCATGCGCGCATCGGACAGAACACGACGATCGGACATGAAGCGCAAGAAACGCTGCATAAGACGGGGCTTCGATGTTGGAGTGCTCACTTCATCGCCTCCTCGAAAACGATGGTGTGAAGCATCGCCGTGCGCACCGTATTGGGTGAATAGCCTCCGGCCAGCGTAATCGCAAGCGGCAATCCGTGCTTCGCCGTCCAGTCGAGTACACTACGATCACGCGCGCGCACCCCCTCATCGCTGAGGTTGAAACGTCCGTATCGATCGCCCGCCGCGACGTCGACGCCCGCAAGGTAGAACACGAGGTCGGGACTGAAATTCTCGATAAGCCGAGGCAGGTTATCTTTGAGCGCAGAGAGGTAAGTGTCGTCATCGATGCCGTCGGGTAGTCCGATATCGAGTGTCGAACGCATTTTTCGAGAAGGGTAATTGCGCTCTCCGTGCATGGAGAATGTGAAGACCGAGTCATCACCTTCGAAGATCGCAGCCGTGCCGTTGCCTTGATGTACATCGAGATCGACGACGAGCGCCCTCGTGATTCGACCTTCGCGCTGAAGTCGTCGAATCGTGATCGCGACGTCGTTCAAAACGCAAAATCCTTCTCCATGATCGGGAAACGCGTGGTGAGTGCCGCCGGCAAGATTACCGCCGCGCCCCTCATCGAGCGCTGCTTCAGCCGCCAAGATCGTCCCTTGCACGGCAAGTCGCGAGCGACGCAACAGGCGCGGTGACCAAGGAACGCCCAGCGCCCGCTGCTCCTGCGCGCTCAACCCGGAGCCAAAGAGGCGCTCAAGGTAGTCGTGGGTATGAACATACTCGAGATCCGCGCGAGAGGCTTCCTCCGGAATCATGATGTTGTCGGCGGGCAGCAGCCCCGCCTCGCGAAGTCGGTCATACACCAGCGTGTACTTGACCATCGGGAACGGATGTCCCTCAGGCAGTGGCAAGTAGTAGTCGGGATGATGACTGACTTTCAAGTTGAGTCCGAATCAGCTAGAACTACGCGCGCCCTGGGGACCAAGAGGATGCCCGATGTCGAGCCATGACGCACCCACCAAAACGGTCCCGTACCCGCACCCCGCCTATGCCTGGTACGTCGTCGTCGTACTGCTCCTCGCCTACATCCTCGCGTTCATTGATCGCGAAATCATCGCCCTGCTTGTGCCTGACATCAAAGCAAGCCTGCAGATCAGCGATACCCAAATGAGTCTGCTGCTTGGGGGCGCTTTCGCGGTGTTCTACACCTTCTTTGGTGTCGCCATCGCTTGGCTCGCCGACCGCGGCAATCGTCGATGGCTCATCTTTTGGGGCGTCGCGTTCTGGAGCCTGATGACAGCGGCCTGCGGATTTGCGACCTCCTACGCGGCGCTCTTCCTTGCGCGCGTTGGCGTCGGTGCGGGCGAGTCGGCGCTGAACCCCTCAGCCTTGTCGCTGCTGAAAGATTATTTTCCCCCAGAGAAAATCGGGCGTGCGATCGGCCTCTACACCGCCGGCGTCTCGAGCGGCAGCGGACTCGCGTTCATTTTCGGCGGTGCCGTCTATCCAAAACTCAAAGAAATCGGGCCGGTCGAGCTGCCGCTACTCGGGTGGCACGAACCGTGGCAACTCATGTTCATCTATGTCGGGTTGCCTGGTCTCCTGATCGCGCTGCTCGTGCTCACGATTCGCGAACCGGTTCGCAGAGAGTTTTTAGTCAGTGGTCTGAAGCCCATCGCCTCACCGGTCAATAAAACGCTGGCACATGTCGTCAGTCGGTGGCGCGCGTTTCTGGTGCTTTTCTTTGCGCTGTCGGGCCTTGCCATCATGGCCTACGGCATCGGCTTCTGGATTCCCGAGTTCCTGCGTCGAACCTACGCGCTGACGCCCGAGCAACTCGGATTCTGGATTCAGTGGCGCGGTGTCATCACGATCGTGTTTGGATTGATGGGCGTTTTGATCGGCGGGTGGATGAGCGACTATTTTCAATCGCGCTACGAAGACGGCTACGTGCGTGTGTGTCTCGTCTCGTTCGTGGTCATGGCGATCGGCTATTGCTCCTTTACCCTGATGCCCACGCCACTACTCGCCGTGCTTGCGCTCATTCCTGCAACGCTCGGTGCCGCCGCTCCCACGGCCGCCGGGGCAGCGGCGGTCGTATCGATCTCGCCGCCGACGATGCGCGCTCAGGTCATTGCGCTTTACTACTTCGTCTTGAACGCCGTCGGGTTTTTCATAGGTCCCACGGCCGTTGCGCTCGTCACGGACTTTTACTTCGCCGACGAGTCGCAGTTGCGTTACTCCATGTTCGTCGTGGCCACCACCGTGTCGTTGATCGGCGGGGCGCTGCTGATCTACAACTTGCCGCATTTCCGCGCTGCGGCGCGTGAAGCGCGTCAGTGGACTGCTACCGCAAACTGAGCTTTACAATCGCGACGAGTTTCAGAGGAATCAGTCATGGCCAATGCCCCCGTCGATCCCAAGCTTCCCATCCTGCAACGAGACCATCGCAGCGTGATGGGCAAAGTGCTCTACACCAGCAAGAAGCCCGAGCGTCTCAATCAAGAACGCGGTCGTGAGTACTTCAGAATCGACGTGCACGCGGACGGCACACGCACCTGCACCGCCCACTGTGAAATCGACGATCGGCCTTCGGTGATGCGCGATATCACCTACTCGCTCGATGCAAACTGGATGCCGACCGACTGCTTCGTTCGGCTTTCAGTCGGCAGTCGATTCATGGGCTCGGGCTGGTTCCGCTTCCATCCTCAGTACGCCGAGTGTGAAACCTGGACGTCGCTCGAAGGGCGCGTTTCGCAACGCATGGACATCGCCACACCGCTGCGGACCTTTCAAAACCATGCGATCGCTTGCGACGCTTGGCACCTGCGTCTGATCGATCAAAAGAAACCCGGCGTCGTTCAGCGCATTTCGCAGATGCTGCTGTCCTCGCCCGATCACCGTGGCGCGACGGGGCCGATGCTTTTTTCCATCGGTCTCAATCTCGTTTTCGTAGGCCCGGAAAAAGTCACCGTCGGCGCTGGAACATTCGACGCGCTGCATTTTCAGTTCGTCGCGAACCCGGAGTTGCCTCAGGAGCATCCTCCCTATGACGTCTGGTGCACCGCCGATGGCGAGTTCATCTTTTTAAAGGGCCAGGTCGCAGGCTACATGCAGACCTATTACGAGCTCGTTGAGCTCTCTCGGGGTCCGCACTGGGGGAATTGATCGACGAATTGTGACGAGCGTCTCGGAACGCACCCTTCCATGAACACAACTTCCGTGTATACTCCATTTCGGCGTAGTCATTGAACAACGCGTAAGTTGTTGATTTCAAATACTATGC
Source organism: Gammaproteobacteria bacterium (assembly GCA_016874235.1). GTDB lineage: Bacteria > Pseudomonadota > Gammaproteobacteria > Steroidobacterales > Steroidobacteraceae > UBA964. The sequence goes on along the minus strand of VGUJ01000015.1, from coordinate 16,248 downwards.
TGGCTTTTGAGGTTTTTTTACCTCACTGCCTTGTCGGTCGGCGCGAGCACGGTCGGGCAGCCTCCTCATTGGGCGGCGCCCGGGAATCCCTCGGGGGTTCGAGCCGGCAACTTTAGGCGCCCGCGTAGTCGCTCCTTTGTAGCGGCTTATAGCGACCGACTCGGAAAAGCCTCGCCTTAGAAAAAACCCCGCGCGAGCGGGGTTTTTTTTGGCTATCGATTGGCCACAGAGGATCGACCTCAGGGCAAGTCCGTTCGCCCCATCAACCACCGATCGCATTCGCGCGCGACACCTCGACCCTCGTTGATGGCCCAGACGACGAGGCTTTGTCCGCGACGGCAATCACCCGCGGCAAAGACTCCGGGGATATTGGTCGCGTACTCTCCGTATGCCGCCTTCATATTCAGGCGCTCATCGAGTTCGAGACCGAGATCCTGCGGCAAAGAGATCTCCGGTCCCGTGAACCCCATGGCGAGCAGAACAAGCTGCGCCGGGTGGGATTTCTCCGTGCCCGCCTGCTCCACTGGAACAAGCTGTCCTTTGTCGTTCTTCTCCCACCGAATCTCGACGGTGATGATTTCTTTGACTCGACCGTTGTCGTCGCCCACAAACTTCTTGATCGTCGTCAGGTAAGCGCGAGGGTCTTTACCAAACTTCGCCGCTGCTTCCTCCTGGCCGTAATCCATTTTGTAGACTCGCGGCCACTCCGGCCACGGATTGTCGGCGGCACGCTCCGTCGGCGGCTTCGGCATGATTTCAAACTGAGTGAGCGTACGACAGCCGTGGCGCATCGCGGTGCCGACACAATCGGTACCCGTGTCACCACCGCCGATGACGACGACATCGAGGCCCTTGGCATGAATCTTCGCTTTCGCGGGGCCTTTTCCGAGCATCGCTTGCGTCGCGCCCGTCAGGTAATCCATAGCGAAATGGACGCCGCCGAGTGTTCTGCCCTCGACGGGTAGATCTCGAGGTTGCGAAGCGCCCGTGCACAGTACGACGGCATCGAAGTCACGCCGCATCATCTCCGCCTCGTAGTTGTCGCCCACATTGGCGTTGCAGATGAACTTGATACCTTCCTGCTCGAGCAGCTTGATGCGTCGCATCACGACGGCTTCTTTGTCGAGCTTCATGTTCGGAATGCCATACATGAGCAGGCCGCCGGGGCGATCTGCGCGCTCGAGCACCGTCACGATGTGGCCTGCGCGATTGAGCTGTTGTGCAGCGGCGAGACCTGCAGGGCCAGAGCCCACGACGACCACGCGCTTCCCAGTACGGGTGGCCGGCGGCTCCGGAACGACCCATCCTTCTTCGAATCCTCGTTCGATGATGGTGTTTTCGATATTCTTGATCGTCACCGGCGGCGCGTTGATGCCGAGTACGCACGAGCCCTCGCACGGCGCGGGGCACACCCGACCCGTGAACTCGGGGAAATTATTGGTCTTGTGCAATCGATCGAGCGCTTCGCGCCAAAGCCCGCGATAGACGAGATCGTTCCATTCGGGGATGAGGTTGTTGACCGGGCAGCCTGATGCCCCACCACTCATCAGCTTTCCGGTGTGGCAGAACGGCACTCCGCAGTCCATGCATCGGGCGGCTTGGTTACGTAAGCCTTTTTCGTCGAGGTCGTGATGAAACTCTTTCCAGTCTTTCACGCGCTCGAGTGGCGAACGGTCTAGTGGACTCTCGCGCAGGTATTCGATGAATCCAGTCGGCTTACCCATGATCAGTTGCCTCCTACGCGAGCGAGGTCACGCGAGTTCTCTTCGAACGCCGCCATCGTCGCCTCATCACCCGACAACCCTTGATCGTGTGCGCGTTTGAGACAGGCGAGTACCCGCTTGTAATCCTTCGGAATGACCCGCAGGAATTTTGGAAGTTGCATGGGCCACGCAGAGAGAATGCGCTCAGCAACGGTACTGCCCGTGAGTTCAGCATGCCGTGCGATGAGTCGCTGTAGGGCCTCTGCCTCTTCGGCGTCCTCGACGCGCCCTACTTCGACCATCTGCATGTTGATGCGAGGAGTGAACTGTGAGTCTTCATCGAAGACGTAGGCGACACCACCCGACATACCGGCGCCAAAGTTTCGGCCCGTCGGTCCAAGGATGACGACGCGCCCTCCGGTCATGTACTCACAACCATGATCGCCGACTGCTTCGACGACTGCATCGACGCCGCTATTACGTACCGCAAAACGTTCGCCCGCCTGACCTCGAATGAAGGCCTCTCCAGTCGTCGCGCCATACAACGCGACGTTGCCCACGATCATGTTTTCTTCGGCCTTGAAGGTGGCTGTCCGTGGCGGATGAACGACGATGCGCCCACCGGAGAGCCCCTTACCGACGTAATCGTTGGCGTCGCCCTCGAGCGTGAAGCTCATGCCCCGCGGCATGAACGCGCCAAAACTTTGACCGGCTGACCCCTCAAAACGAATTCGGATCGTCTCGTCGGGCAAGCCTGCGCTACCCCACTTTCGGGTGATTTCGCTGCCGGTGATGGTGCCAACGACACGATGGACATTACGGATCGGCAGTTTCGCCTCGATACGCTCCCCACGCTCGATGGCGGGACGGCACAGCTCGAGCAACGTCGTGACGTCGAGCGACTTGTCGAGTCCGTGATCTTGTTCGATGGTCTGGAATCGTCCCACCTCGGGGCCCGAGTCGGGTTGATAAAGGATATTGCTGAAATCGAATCCTTGCGCCTTCCAGTGATCGATGGCGGCAGTCGGTTCGAGGCGGTCGACGCGACCGATCATTTCATTGATCGAGCGGAACCCGAGTTCAGCCATGATTTCGCGCAACTGCGTGGCGACAAAGCGCATGAAGTTCACCACATGCTCGGGCTTGCCCGCGAAGCGCTCGCGCAAGCGCGGATCTTGCGTCGCAACACCTGCAGGACAGGTATTGAGATGACAGACGCGCATCATGATGCATCCCACGGTGACCAACGGTGCGGTCGCAAAGCCGAACTCCTCGGCACCGAGCAACGCAGCAATCGCGACGTCTCGCCCCGTCTTCAGCTGACCGTCTGTTTCGACGACGATACGACTTCGGAGGTTATTGAGTACCAGCGTCTGATGCGTCTCGGCGAGTCCGAGCTCCCAAGGCAACCCGGCGTGAGTGGTGGATGTCAGCGGCGAGGCGCCCGTTCCGCCATCGTGGCCACTCACGAGTACGACATCGGCATGCGCCTTGGCGACGCCAGCGGCGATCGTACCTACGCCCACCTCTGCCACGAGCTTTACGCTGACCCGTGCTTGGCGATTGGCATTCTTGAGATCGTGGATGAGCTGCGCGAGATCTTCGATCGAGTAGATATCGTGATGGGGCGGCGGGGAGATCAGGCCCACGCCCGGCGTCGTGTGCCGAGCCTTGGCGATCCAGGGATAGACCTTGGTTCCGGGAAGCTGACCGCCTTCGCCGGGCTTAGCACCCTGCGCCATCTTGATCTGTATTTCTTTGGCCTGAACGAGGTACTCGCTTGTGACGCCGAAGCGCCCCGAGGCCACTTGCTTGATTGCCGAATTTTTCGAGTCTCCGTTCGGCATCGGCACGTAACGATCAGGGTCCTCACCCCCTTCACCCGTATTGCTCTTGCCACCGATGCGGTTCATAGCAATCGCGAGCGTCTCGTGGGCTTCTTTACTGATTGAGCCGTAGCTCATGGCGCCTGTCTTGAAGCGCTTCATGATGCTCTCGATCGATTCCACCTCCTCGATCGGAACCGACTCGCCCTTCTTGAACTCGAGGAGGCCACGCAAGGTCGAGAGATTCTTCGCGCGATCGTCGATCAGTTCGGCATACGATTTGAACGTCGCATAGCTGCCCGTACGAACCGCCTTTTGCAGACGATGAATGCTTTCGGGGTTGAAGACATGAAACTCGCCATCAGCACGCCACTGATATTGTCCGCCGGTCGGCAGCACTTGATCGCCCGCAGGTCGATCCGGAAATGCGGCGTTGTGGCGCATCAGCACCTCGGCCGCGATCGTATCGAGCCCGATACCGCCAACGCGCGAGGCCGTGCCGGTGAAGTACTCGTCGATCACGTCCTGACGCAGACCGATCGCTTCGAACACCTGCGCGCCGTGATAGCTCTGTACCGCAGAGATACCCATCTTCGACATCACTTTGACGACGCCCTTGGTCGCCGCTTTGGCGAAGTTGGCGCAGGCCAGTGTGTGATCGACATTCGGCAATAGGTTGTCACGGATCATGCCGTCGAGCGTTTCGAAAGCGAGATACGGATTGATGACGCTGCATCCGTAACCAATGAGTAGCGCGAAGTGGTGAACCTCGCGCGCCTCGCCGGTTTCGATGGCGAGCGCGACTCGCATTCGCAAGCCTTCGCGGATGAGAAAATGATGAAGCGCCGAAACCGCCAGCAACGATGGGATCGCCGCCATCTCGCGCGTGACGCCGCGATCACTCAGGATGAGGATGTTGATCTCTTCTTCGGTGATCAGCCGACGGGCCTCGGCACGCATCTGCTCGATCGCCTTGGCGAGACCCTCTTCACCGCGGGCCGCGCGGAATAACAACGGCACCGTGCCCACTTTGAGACCCGGCAAGGCCACCCGACGAATCTTTGCAAACTCTTCGTTAGTGACGACTGGCGCCTTAAGCTCGATGCGTCGACAGTCTGTCGGCTTCGGATCGAGCAAGTTACCCTCCGAACCGAGCCAGACATCGGAGGAGGTGATGATTTCTTCGCGGATACTGTCGATCGGCGGATTCGTGACCTGAGCGAACAGCTGCTTGAAATAGTCGTAGATGAGACGCGGACGCTTCGAGAGCACCGCGAGTGGCGTGTCGTTACCCATCGATCCGACGGCATCAACACCGTCACGCGCCATCGGCGTCATCAAGATCCGTTGATCTTCGAAGCTGTACCCAAACGCGATTTGCCTCGCGAGCAGCAAGTCGGGCTCTGGCGCCGGCAATTGCGGTGCGGCAGGCAAATCTTTGAGATAGACGAGGTGTTCGGCGAGCCAATCGGCATACGGCCACTCGTTGCACACCGAGCGCTTGATCTCTTCGTCTTCGACGATGCGCCCTTGGTCGGTGTCGACCAGGAACATGCGTCCCGGCTGTAAACGCCCTTTTTTCTCGATCTGATCAGCGGGAATATCGAGCACTCCGGCTTCGGATGCGACGACCACCATGCCATCTTTGGTGACGTAGTAACGACCCGGACGCAGCCCGTTGCGATCGAGCACGGCACCGATACGAACGCCATCGGTAAAAGAAATGGCGGCGGGGCCGTCCCAGGGTTCCATCAAGCTCGAGTGGAACTGATAGAAGGCCTTTCGAGCCGGATCCATCGACTCGTGCTTCGACCAAGGCTCAGGGATCATCATCATGATGGCGTGGGGCAGCGATCGGCCCGAGAGCACCATGAGCTCGAGCACGTTGTCGAACATCGAAGAGTCGCTGCCGTTCACGTTGACGATGGGCGCGAGCTTGCGAGTGTCGTCACCGAACAACGGCGATTCGAGCAAGGCCTCACGCGCGCGCATCCAGTTGATGTTGCCGCGTAGCGTGTTGATTTCGCCGTTGTGCGCGATATAGCGGTAAGGGTGGGCACGGTCCCAGCTCGGGAACGTATTGGTCGAAAAACGCGAGTGGACGAGCGCGATCGACGTCTCCATCAAGGGGTGACGCAAGTCGGGAAAATATTGGTCAAGTTGCATCGTGAGCAGCATCCCCTTATAGACCAAGGTCTTGTGGGAGAGGCTCGCGACGTACCAATACTCAGCGCCGCCGATCGTCGAGACACGTATCTCGTTGTAGGCGCGCTTACGGATCACATAAAGCTTGCGCTCAAACTCATCGGCGTCGGCGGTGTCAGGTCCGCGCTGCACAAACACCTGGCGCATGAAGGGTTCACTCACTCGCGCGGTTTCACCGAGCATGGAGTTATCGGTCGGTACCGTGCGGCCGCCGAGATAAATCTGTCCTTCCGACTGCACCACGCGCGCAAAGATTTCTTCGATGCGGCGGCGCTGCGTGGCGTTTCGCGGCATGAAGATGAGCCCGCAGGCGTACTCGCCTGGCTCCGGCAAGGTGATATGTGATTTCTTCGCCGCGTCTTTCAAGAAGGCGTGCGGCATCTGCAGGAGCACGCCGGCGCCATCGCCGGTGTTGACCTCGCAACCACAGGCCCCCCGGTGGTCGAGATTCTTCAGAACCTCGATCGCATCTCGTAACACCTTGTTGGATTTACGCCCCTCGATGTCGACGACGAACCCGAAGCCGCAGGCATCGTGTTCGTGCTGGGGATCGTAGAGTCCCTGCTGGGTGGGTCGGGTGATTCGGGCGCGAGGCCCCGTGGTGTATTGCGCAGTCATAAACTCTCCCAACCCCTCTCGGGCCGACTATAACCACCCGTCCCTGCTGGATAAAAGTTTTTGACTCAATTTGACTCATGACAATGAGTCAAACAAACTATCTTTATGACAAAGCGACTTCAGGTCTTGTTTGATGACGAGGACTACGCCGCCCTGCAAGCGTCGGCGGCAAGTCGGGGGATGACGGTCGCCGAATGGGTTCGGCAAGCGCTGGCGGCCGCGCGCCGAGAGGCGTCCACCGCCAATGTCGACCGAAAGCTCGCCGCCATCCGAGCGGCCGTCCGGCATGCGGCCCCGGTCGGCACGGTGGAGCGCCTGATCTCCGAAACCGAGCGCGGCTATGGGTCCGGGATCGATGCCCCATCAGGCGGTGGGGGTTACGGGTGATCTTCATCGACACCAATATCCCGATCTATCTCGTGGGCGTCGCACACCCCAACAAGGTGGATGCTCAGCGTCGACTCGAAACCCTCGTCGCCCAACGCACCCGTCTCGTCACCGATACCGAGGTGCTCACGGAGATCTTGCATCGGTACACCTCGATTGAGCGCCGAGGCGGCATCCAGCCAGCGTTCGATGCCCTGCTCGGCGTCGTCGACGAGGTGTTGGCGGTCGATCGCGAGACTGCGGATCGGACCAAACAGTTGGTGCTGCAATATCCGACCCTACCGGTTCGAGCCGCCCTGCACGTCGCCACCATGCAGCGTCACGGCATCGAGACAGTACTCAGCTTCGATCCGGCCTTCGATCGAGTACCGGGACTCACTCGCCTACGCTGATCAAAACGGGATCGGTTGACCGTCCCAAGCCCAGAGGCGTCCACTGTCAGTGGGGGTCAGGCCATCCACGACACGTAACAGCGCATGGGCGGACGTCTCGGGCGTGAACAACTTGCCCGGCGCCACGGCGGTCTGGAATGGCTTCGACAGACGGGTGTCGACCGTGCCGGGGTGCAGGCCGACGCAGATCGCCTGCGGATTGCGCTGACGCAACTCGATCGCAAAATTGCGGATAAGCATATTCAGAGCCGCTTTCGAAGCGCGGTAGGCGTGCCATCCGCCGAGCCGGTTGTCTTCGATCGACCCCACCCGCGCAGACAGACATGCGAATACGGACTTCGCGTCGCGACGCAGCAGTCCTAACGTGTGCTTAGCGATGAGCGCAGGCCCGGTGGCGTTGAGGGCGAACGCCCGTGCCATGGCAGCCGGGTCGAGGCTCCGCCAACTTTTCTCGGGCTGCTGATCGGCGGAATGCAGCATGCCGGTCGCGACGAACACGAGATCGAGCGGCCCCTTCGCTCTGGCGGCGGCCGCGACCGCGGCAATCGACGCTTCGTCGTCCAACGAGAATCGCCAGGGCGCTTCGGCGGTACGCGAGGCGGCATACACCTCGGCGACCTGCGGATGAGCACGCAAAATCGAGGTGCAGGCGATGCCGATTCCGCCGCTGGCACCGAACACCAGCGCTCGCATCGGTCTCGCAAAACTCCCGAACTCGAGTGGCGTCTCGTTCGTCATGCTTCTTCACTCCGAAAAAATTTTTGTAAAGGTATTGCACTTGAGGTCGGTGTGCCTTACTTTCGCGCGCATTGCGAGGTGTAACAAGTAGAGATGAAGAAACACGTAGCGTCGCAATCCGACGAGCCTGGACCCCGTCTCCTCAAGGTCAACCAATACCTCGAGAAGAATTTTCCCGATTTTTTCGCGGAAGCCCGTTTCGACGTCGGTGACGACGACTATTTTCTCTATAGTCGCTTCGGTCAGTACCTCGCCCGTTCCATCGAAAACCGTCGCGCGCCGCGCGCGAAGATCTATCGCGGGTTCACCGTACTCAACAAGATGGCTGCCGTGTCCCGCAAAGACCCGCAGGTCCGTCGAATGCTCGTTTCGGGCCCTCTCGAGCACCTGATCGACGCCCCGAAGGCGCGTGCTCTGGCCATGAAGCGTCTGTCGCCCGTCGCGCAGGGCTATCTCGAAAGTCTCTGCGAATGACACCGGACTACGGCGCTCTCGCCCGCCTGGGTGTGGCAGTGCCGCAGGCCAACCCTACGGTCGAACCCGAGCTACGAACTCTCTTCCCCGAGGGCATCGAGCTCTATGCCACGCGGCTGTCGCACCCGGCCCCGGACGTTGAAACCCGACTCGATCATTACATTCGCCATATCCCCGAGGCGATGGCGACGTTCGGTCATCTGCGACTTGCCGCCTTCGGCTTCGGCTGCACCGGCTCGAGTTACAGAGCCGGGCCCGAGCTCGAAGATCGGCTGACCGTCGAGGCGATTCAGCGAAGCGGGATTCCCGTCATCACGGCGGCACAGGCGATCCGGCGTGCGCTGCAAACACTCGGGGCCCAACGGATCGCCTTAGTCTCGCCCTATCCGGTCTCATTGGCCGAAGCGGGTTACACCTATTGGGCGCGAGCAGGGATCGAAGTCGTCGCCAAAGAGCGTGTCGACCCGACGCTCACGGATACTCACGCCATCTATGAAATGACGAGTGATCATGCGCTCGCGGCCGTGCGTAGTCTCCATTGCGCGGGCGCTGACGCGTTGGTCTTGAGCGGAACCGGCATGCCGACGCTTCGAGCCTTGCGTATCCTTCGCGACGAGTTGCCGATCCCGGTGATTTCGTCCAACCTTTGCCTCGCCTGGGGTTTGCTGCATGCCGCATCCCGGGATCTCGCGCCGCCTCAGCCTCACGCCTTGCTGGCTGTTTGATCGGCGTCCTTTGTAAGGAGGCTATCGATCATGCTCGAACGCAGTCACGAACTCCTCGACCGTCGGACGGCCATTCAACTGGCTCTGGCTTCGGGCCTCGTCACCAGTCTCGGCGGTGCAACGGTGGTGTTCGCAGCGGATGCGCTGCTGCATCGACGTATTCCGTCCAGCGGCGAACGATTACCCGTCATCGGCGTAGGGACCAACAACTACAGTCCGACCACGCCCGAGGAGCGAGCGGCTCGTCGCGTAGTGCTCGAGCGCTTGACCGGCTCGGGTCTGCGCGTCATCGACACGGCGCCGCTCTACCGCGAATCGGAACGAGTCATCGGCGAGTTGCTCGCCGAAATCGGCAACCGACCCCAAGCATTCCTTGCGACTAAAGTCACCGCACCTAACAAGACTCGCGAGGAAGGGATCGCCAGCATGGAGGAGTCCATGCGACGACTGCAAACGGATTTCATTGAGCTCATGCAGGTTCACAACCTCATCGGTACGGACGTTTTGCTACCGCTCATTCGCGAATGGGTCGCCCAAAAACGTGTTCGATATGTCGGTGTGACGACCTCGCGCGACGAGCAGTATCCAGAGATCGTTCGACTCATGCGTTCAGAGTCGCTCGATTTCATCCAAGTCGACTACTCCCTAGGCAATCGTGGCGCTGCGGAGCAGATTTTGCCCCTCGCGGCTGAGCGAGGTATCGCCGTCCTGATCAACCTTCCTTTTGGGGGTCGGCGTGACGGAAACCTCTTCGCGCGAGTCCGCGGTCAGTCCTTGCCTTCATGGGCCGCCGACTTTGACGCACGCAGCTGGGGTCAGTTCTTGTTGAAGTACGTGCTTTCTCATCCGGCTGTCACGTGTGCGATTCCCGGTATGACCAAAATCGCCAATCTCGAAGACAACCTCGGAGCGGCGCAAGGACGATTACCGGACACTGCGATGCGTCAGCGTATGGAAGAGTTCTGGGATAGCCTGCCCGGCTGATCTCGACATATGGATTCACTGTCGCAGTTTGCATTGGGTGCTGCAGTGGGCGTTGCGGTCATGCGACGACGCGCGCACGTCTGGAAATCGGCCTTATGGGGCGGAGTTTGCGGCACGCTGCCCGATCTTGATTCGCTGATCGATCACGGTGATCCGATCCGCAACATGACCTTTCATCGCGCCGAAAGTCATTCCCTCTTTTACTTGACGTTGATTTCGCCTGCGCTCGCGTGGCTCATCTCACTCCGGGACCGAGGGCTATTTCGTCGATGGTGGCTCGCGACCTTTCTCGTCTTGTTCACGCATCCGCTGCTGGATGTCATGACGATCTACGGCACTCAACTCTTTCAACCTTTCGTCGACACACCCTACGGCATCGGAAGTGTCTTCATCATCGATCCGTTGTTCACGATCCCTTTGATCGCGGGGCTGATTGCGACTGGCGTATCGCGTGGAGTGCGACGACATCGCTGGACAAACATCGGGCTCGGTATTGCGGTGGCCTATCTCGGCTGGAGTATCACCGCACAAGCCCTTGCCACTCGAGCGGCGGAGCATAGTCTCGCGGCGCAGGGTATCGAGTTCGAGCGGCTGCTCGTCACCGCAACCGCCTTCAACACCCTGCTATGGCGTATCGTCGCGATGCAACCCAGTGGAGCCGTTTACCACGAGGGCTTCTACTCACTTCTTGATCAACCAGGGACGATTCGTTTTGATCGATTTGAGAGCGATCGCTCGCTCTTCGACTCTCTACGCGGGAATTGGGGGCTTGAGCGCATGGCATGGTTCAGTCACGGATTCTTTCGTGTCGTTCAACGAGACAATCAAGCAACGATTGCTGATCTGCGGATGGGTCAGGAACCTGCGTACGTCTTCGAGTTTGCCATCGCGGAGGGTTCACCCAACCCCGGTTGGCGAGAAATCAACTATCGTGCCGTGGGCGATCGCGGCGATATCGACGCCTTACTTTCATGGCTCGGACCGAGAATCGCTGGATCGGGTTTTCCACCACCCCGCACTCGATCCGACGACATCAATCGTGTCGAATGAAGCGAAAAGTCATTTTTGATTGCGACCCGGGTGTCGACGACGGCGTGGCACTGTTGCTCGCCTTGTCGGCAAAGCATGAAATCGACTTACTCGGTGTCACGACCGTGGCGGGGAATGTCTCAGCGGAGCTCACGGCTCGAAACGCCTGCGTCATTCGCGAAATCGTTGGTCGACTCGATGTTCCAATTTTTTCGGGTTGCACGAAGCCGCTCGTGCGCGATCCTATTGAGGCCGGGCACTTCCACGGAGAGTCGGGCCTTGGCGACTTACCCATCCGCGCGCTGACTCACCACGTGTCCTCTGAGCACGCCGTCGACTTTCTGGTTCGTACCTTGATCGATGCCGCACCTGAAAGCATGTCGCTTGTCATCACCGGCCCGATGACCAACGTCGCCACAGCCCTGCAGCGCGAACCACGATGCGTGAAGGGGATCAAGGAATTCGTCATCATGGGAGGCGCGAGAAGCGAGGGTGGAAACATCACCGCCTCGGCGGAATACAACATCTATGCCGATCCCCACGCGGCACAGAAGATCTTCAACGCCGGGCCACGGGTGTGGGCGTTCGGTCTCGATGCGACGCATCAGGTTCGGGCTACGCCCGCTCGCACCGCAACGCTTTCAGCGATCGGCACGCCGATCGCACGCGCGGCAGCTCAGCTCATCGAGTTCTCGAACGCGCTGCCTGCCAACGGACCGCGGGAGTATGGATCCCCGTTACACGACCCATGTCCCATCGTGTGGTTGATCCAGACCGAGCTTTTCGAGTTTATACCGTGTCACGTGGACGTCGAGACCGAGTCACCGCTTACGCTCGGACATACGGCAGTGGAGTTTCGCCCAAGAGCGGATCGCGAGCAGAACGTGCGATGGGCCGTGCGGGCCAATGCGGACGGCGTGTTTTCTTTGATCAACCGTGTTTTTCAGATCTGAAGGTATATCGTCACGCTGACTGCAATCACGACCGCGGTTGCGATCACGGCAAGCCACGCCCAGTTGCGGGATCGCGGTTCGACACCCGAAACCTCGATGGCGGCCGCTCGAACCAGCGCAGGCGTTACGTCATGGCGATCTTTGGCATACGCACCAAGCATCGCCCGATCCGCGATGACATTGACGAGTCTTGGCAGACCCCCCGCCTGACGATGTAACTCGCGCAAGGCCCGGGGAGTAAAAATCTCGTGTGTAGCTCCTGCGACGCGAAGACGATGCCTGACGTAGGCCGCCGTCTCGCCCTCGGAAAGCGGATCGAGATGCAAGCGCCCGGTGATCCGCTGCGCGACCTGACGCATATCTTCGCGCGCCAGTAACTCGCGCAACTCGGGCTGCCCGATCAGGATGATTTGCAGCAACTTCCGAGTTGCCGTTTCGATGTTAGTCAGCAAACGAACTTGCTCCAGGACGTCGCGCTCGAGCAAATGCGCTTCGTCGATCAGCACGGCCACACGCCGACCGGCGGCATGAGCCTCGAGTAGCCTGGTCGTCAATGCATCGACTAGGGTCTTGACGCTCGATTTTGAGTCGGGCGGAAGCGCCACACCGAGCTCCTCGCAAATCGTCTGCAAAAACTCCGGAACCGTGAGACGAGGATTGAGAATGAGCGCGATGTCCACATCGGCGGGCTCTCGCGCCAGCAAGGATCGTACGACCGTCGTTTTGCCGGTACCTACTTCGCCAGTCAGTTGGATGAAGCCGCCGGCGGCGCTCACACCATAGAACAGGTGCCCGATCGCTTCGATATGACGACTACTCGGGTAGAGATAACGCGGATCGGGCGTGATCGAGAACGGCGGCTCAGTCAGACCAAAGAAATTTTCGTACATGATGAGGAGGGTGCCCGAAGCGCGCCCGTCTCACCGACCCGGCGCGACGTACACACAGCCCTGACGCGCCGCGACGAGCACCCGACACACCTCGCGCGCGCGTTCCTCACTCGCCACGCTCGCCTGGAGCCGATAGATATCGACCTGCCCATTTGAGCCCACGATCACTTGGGAGACGAGACCCTGCAGCTCAGTATGTCGGGCGCGAACCTCGCGCCATGCTTCGAGCGCTTTGATACGACTCGAGTAAGCCCCCAACTGAATTCGATGGGTCACCGGTGCAGGCTCGACCAAGGCGGCAGGAACCGGCGGCGGACTGTCGAATTCAGGTGACTGCTCACGGGCACCGGATGTCGCCCCGAGCGGGACATCGTCCTGCTCCGCCCCCATCGACATCGGCCCAGGCTCTTCCGGCAACATTGCAGGCGGAGGTTCGGAGGGCTCAAGAGCCGCCGGCCCGAGAACCCCTGGCGTCGTCAAAAAATTCTGCAGACGAACTCGTGCCTCCCGGGTCCACCGTCCCTTGGGATGGGTATTGATGAACGCACGATACCCCGCCGCCGTGTCGGACTCCGTGGCAATCAGCCAATCGCGCTGCTCCACGAGGTCAGTGAGGCGTCGCAGCGCCACCGGAACATATTGGCTCTGCGGATAGCGTGCGACGAACAATTCGTATGCCTCGAGGGTATCGGCACGCTGGGTACTGCGCCAATCCTGCAACTCGCCGCAACCGCCGAGCACGGCGAGGACGATGAGCAGGACGATACAGGATGACCGGCGGAGCATTCGCCGATTCTAGGTCATGCGGCCGCAGACTGCTGCAACTCGCGCAGAATCAATCGGTCGGCCCACCCAGGTCCCGTCAAGGAATCGAAAAATCCGCAGTGCCCGCCTGTTTCGGTGACAATCACTTTGAGGGCGGAAGGCTTTGCGAGCCGCGATAGATCACCGGCCGGAATGATGGGATCGTCGAGGGCGGTGATGAGCGTCGAAGGCACTACCAGATCGGCGAGTCGATCCTCGGTGATGGCATAGCCACGAAAATAATCGTCGACATCGTCGTAGCCTGCATGCCTCAACACGAGCTCCTGGGTCATTTCGCGCAGGTTGCGTGACGAGATGAGATCGTCGAACGTGAACTCACCAGGCCAAGCTCGCTGCTTCAATCGAAGTGATCGCAGCCATTTTCGAACAAAGTAATCGTGATAGAGCGACCAGCCACGCTCCATGGCATCAAGACAGTTTGCCGGATCGAGTACAGGCGACACGCCCACCGCATGAGTCACCTCGATGCCGGCACCGGGCGCTGCGGCTGCCACACGCAGCATGAAATTTCCGCCCAAGGAAAATCCAGCCAAAGTCAGAAGGTGCGCGGGAAACAAAAACTGCAGTCGGCGAACTGCGCCGACTACCTCAGGAAGCCGACAGGAATGAAAAAGCTCTTTGTTGAGGTGGTGCGTATCGCCATGGTCTCGCAGATTGAGCCGGACGACATCGAAGCCGTTCTCGTGCAGCGTCTGCGCCAACGAAAGCACATACAACGACTGAGCGCTGCCTTCCCAACCGTGCAAGAGTACGGCGAGCGCCCGCCTGTCCTGCGGCTCCTCGGGCCCACGAGTACGTACTGCAGGCGCGGGCGAAAAAAACGCCTGCAGTCGCACCCCGTCACCACAGTCTAGAATCAATTCACGGCTGGCCGTAAGTAAAGGTCTTGCGCGTCGCTCCACGAGCGCCCGACGCAGCGGCAGACTCGGCAGAATCGACTGAACATGGGCGCCGCGTAGCCAGCGTGGTGGAGTGAAGTCCTCGTGCACGAGTCAACCCATCGCTGTCGAGATCAGTCGCGCAAACCCGTACCACGCTGCATCAACCACAGCGCGATCACGAAAAGTACGACAGCGGAAAGCACCATGATGGCGAAGGCCAGGCCGACTTCGACGTCGGAACGCCCAAGAAATCCGTAGCGGAAGGCGTTGACCATATGCAGAACAGGATTTGCGAACGACAACGTCCGCGCCCATTCCGGCAACAAGTTGATCGAGTAGAACACGCCGCCGAAATACGTGAGCGGGGTCAGGATGAAGGTCGGGATCCAGTTCACCTGATCAAAATTCTTTGCGAATACGCCGTTGATGAACCCAGCCAGAGAGAAAATGACCGCCGTGAGCAGCACCGCGGCCAGAATCAGAAAAAGATGGTGTACCGGTAGATGAGTAAAAATGAGCGAAATGATCGTGACTGCGAGTCCGACGAGCAGACCGCGTAATACTCCGCCACCAACATACCCCGCGATGATCACCCAGTTAGGTTGTGGCGAGACGCTGATTTCTTCGAGAAATCTCTGGAACTTTGCGCCAAAGAATGAAGAAGAAACGTTGGCGTAGGCATTGGTGATGACCGCCATCATGATGAGTCCAGGCGCGATGTACTGCATGTAATCGACGCCATCCATCTGGCCGATGCGACGGCCGATCAGGCTGCCGAAGATCACGAAATAGAGTGCTGCCGTCACCGCGGATGGAACGATCGTCTGACCCCAGATGCGGATGATGCGTCCAAACTCCCGCATCACGATAGTCTGAAAACCGATCCAACGAACGCTCGCGAATCCTGCGCTCATGCCGCGGCTCCAGACTTATCGACGAGTCGCATGAAGATCTCTTCGAGTCGATTGACCTTGTTTCGCAAGGTGACGACGTGAATACGCTCGGTGGAGAGATAGGCGAACAGATCGTTCAGGTCTCGATCTTTACTCACCTCCACTTCGAGAGTGTGGGGATCGACGAGGCGGATGTCGTACCCGGGTACAGACGGTACGGTGCCCACTGCCTCACGGAGACTGAGAACAAATGATTCCGTGTGCAGCTTGAGTAGCAAACGATCCATGCGATCGGACTCGGCGATACGACCACGGTCGATGATGGCGATATTCCGACAGAGACTCTCTGCCTCCTCGAGATAGTGCGTCGTCAAAATAATGGTGGTTCCGGCCGCATTGAGCTCGCGGAGAAAATCCCACATCGAACGTCGAATCTCGATATCGACGCCTGCGGTCGGCTCATCGAGGATAAGCAACCGTGGCTCATGAACGAGTGCCCGCGCAATCATCAGCCTGCGCTTCATGCCCCCCGACAGGGTGCGCGTCATTTTGTGGCGTTTGTCCCAAAGCGACAGCTGCTTGAGATACTTCTCTGCCCGCTCGCCGGCGACTCGCCGCGGAATGCCATAGAACCCAGCCTGATTGACGACGATGGTCTCGGGCGTTTCAAACTGATTGAGATTCAGCTCCTGCGGGACGACGCCGATGCAGGCCTTCGCTGCTTC
>VGUJ01000014.1 GCA_016874235.1 Gammaproteobacteria bacterium | reverse complement strand
GTCGCGCAAGACGGAACACTTGCACCGAACCATCGGGATGACGATAGGCCTTGAAGCCCTCGAAGCAGGCGCTACCGTAGTGCAGCGCATGGGCAGCCGGATGCATCTCAAGAGGTCCCGTACGGCGTAACTCCATCGGCGACCATGCACCCTCGCGATACCAAGCGACCGCCATGGTGTCGGTGAGGATGCTGCCAAAAGGCGCGTTCTTGGGGCTGGCCGTCATCGTTTTCTACTCCGGGTCTTGGGTGTCAATGATGCACCACCTGCGGCGGCGATGGGGAGCCCGGGGTCGATACCGGCGAGCGCGAACCCACGTCGATAGTCGCGAATGTACTTCTCGCGCCACGTTCGGGCGGCTGCGGCATCGCCACGCTCGACGGCCCGAGCGCCCTCACGCTCGAATTGCGCGCCTGCTCTGCCGAAGATGGTCGGCTCGCCCTGTGGGTCGATGGCGTATCACACTATGTGCACGGACACCTGCACGATCGCACGGCCCACGTACTGATTGACGGGCCTCAAGCTGCCGTGCGGATTGTCGATCCTCGCGAATCGACGGACTCGGGAGATGCACCGAGCGGCGGTTTACGCTCACCGATGCCAGGGCGCGTCGTCGCAGTACATGTCCAAGCGGGAGATCGCGTCAAACGCGGCGCAGCGTTACTCGCCCTGGAGGCGATGAAAATGGAGCACATACTGACTGCGCCAGCCGATGGCGTGATCGAGCACGTGCACGTGTCGGAAGGCGTGCACGTGGCCGAGGCCGTCGCCCTCGTCGATTTCAAGTCCGACTGAAAGACCGATCAGCCGAAGATTTCGGCGGGTGATTCCAGTTTCGTCTTGAGTGCCTGAATCATGGCGGCGGCATCGAAGCCGTCGACGAAGCGGTGATCGAACGACGACGACAGGTTCATCATCCGTCGAATCACCATCTTTCCGTCGATGACGACCACGCGCTCCACGGCCTTATTGATGCCGATTATGGCGACCTCGGGAAGATTGAGGATCGGTGTCGAGACGATACCGCCCAACTTGCCGAGACTCGTCACAGTGATCGTGGAGCCCGAGAGCTCGTCACGACGCGCCCGACCCAGCTTGGCCGCCTCACTCACTCGGCGAATCTCTCCAGCAAGCCCCTCGAGATCATGCGTCATCACCTCTCGCACGACCGGCACCTTGAGACCATCCGGAGTCTGGGTGGCGATACCCGCGTGAACCGCCGCATGACGTAGCAGGACGTTGCGCTTTTCATCATAGAGCGCGTTGCACTGTGGAAAATCTTTGAGTACCGCGGCAAGCGCGCGGACTATAAAGGGCAAATAAGTGAGCGAGGCGGCACCCGCGGGACGCTGCGCATTATACTTCACGCGCAAGGCCTCGAGCTCGGTCACGTCGACTTCTTCGACGTATGCAAAATGCGGTGCCACACGTTTAGCCCCGGCCATGCGCTGCGCGATGAGTCGACGCACGCCGATGACCGGGATTTCCGTGATACCGGGTCCACCGCTCCGCGCGCGCTCGACATCGAGTGCGAGGACGCGCCCCTGGGGGCCCGACCCCGAAACCGTTGCAAGGTCGATACCCGCCTCGAACGCGCGTCGGCGCGTGGCCGGCGAGGCCATGACTCGACTGGACGACACCACGGCACCTGCGGCCGCTGCCTGAGTCGATGACTTCGCCGATGAGGCAGGCGATGCTGCAGCCGTTACCGCCGGAGGGGCCTTGGCGGGCGTTGTCGTCGGGGCTGGCGCAGCAGGAGCCGACGTCGCGGGCGCAGCGGTCTTGGCTTCGATTTCGAAGACTGCGAGCTCGGCGCCGACAGCGATGACATCGCCAGGCTGACCGGTGACGGAAACGACCTGACCTGAAACGGGCGAAGGCACCTCGACGACCGCTTTGTCGGTCGACATCTCGACGAGCGGGGAGTCTTCGCGCACCACATCACCGGGCTTCACCTTCCAGGCAATGACCTCGGCCGATACCGTGCCCTCGCCGAGGTCGGGCAGTCGCATCACGTGTCGCGTCATGCCGCTTCTCCCATGAGCCGACGGAGCGCGTTCATCACGCGACGCTTGCCGGGGAAGTATTCCCACTCGAACGCATGCGGATAGGGCGTATCCCAACCCGCTACCCGCATGATCGGCGCTTCGAGATTCCAGAAGCAGTGCTCTTGGATGGATGCAGAGAGCTCAGCGCCGAAACCCGCGAAACGCGTGGCTTCGTGAGCGATGAGGCAGCGCCCCGTCTTGCTTACCGATGCCGCGATGGTGTCGATGTCGAGCGGCACCATGCTACGAATATCGATGACTTCGGCATCGAGGCCGAGCGCCTCGGCCGCCGCAAGACTCACGTGCACCATCGTCCCGTAGGTCACGATGGTGAGCGCACTGCCCTCGCGGGTCACGGCAGCCTGGCCGATCGGTACGGTGTAATAACCTTCGGGCACCTCGGCCTTGGGGTGTTCCGCCCAAGACTGAGCGGGCTTGTCAGGTTCACCATCGAATGGCCCGTTGTAGACACGCTTCGGCTCAAAGAATATGACCGGGTCATCGTCTTCGATGGCCGCAATCAACATACCTTTCGCGTCGTACGGGTTTGAGGGCATCACAGTCTTGATGCCACTGACGTGTGCGAAGACGGCCTCGGGACTCTGCGAATGCGTCTGCCCACCCCGGATGCCGCCGCCGCAGGGTGTTCTGATCGTGAGCGGCGCCGAGAACGCACCGGCGCTGCGATAGCGCAGACGAGCCACTTCACTCACGATTTGATCGTAGGCGGGGTAGATGTAGTCGGCGAACTGGATCTCCGCGATCGGCCGCAAGCCGTTGGCACACATGCCGACGGCCGCGCCGACGATACCGCCTTCGGCAATCGGCGTATCGAGCACGCGGTAGGCACCGTGTTTTTTCTGCAAGCTCTCGGTCACACGAAAAACGCCGCCGAAATACCCAACGTCCTCGCCCAGCACCACCACGCTCGGATCGCGGGTGAGCATGATATCCATCGCCGAGTTGAGCGCCTGAACCATGTTCATGTTAGGCATGGTCTGACTCCCCTCGCTCCGCCAGTTCTGCGAGTAACTCATCGCGCTGCGCGAGTAGGTGCGGCGGTAATTCTTTGAAAACATCCTCGAACATCAGTGAGGGATCGAGGCGCGGCCCCTCGTTGAGGGTGCCGTACGACACGGCCTCGTGCCAGGCGCCCGTGACGGACTCGTCGAGCTCTTTTGAGAGCGATTCGTGACGGGCATCGTCCCACTCGCCCAGGGTAACGAGATGGGACTTCAATCGATCGACCGGGTCACCCAGAGGCCAGGCGTCGAATTCGTCTTTTGGACGATAACGAGCGGGGTCATCGCTCGTGGAATGCGCGCCCGCTCGATAGGTGACGTGCTCGATCAAGGTGGCTCCATGACCCGCTCTCGCCCGCTCCGCCGCCCACGCGGTCACCGCGTAAACCGCGAGAAAATCGTTGCCATCGACGCGGAGGCCGGCGATGCCCATGCCAGGTCCTCGTGCTGCGAACGAGCGCTGCTCACCACCCGCATAACCCTGGAAGGTCGAAATCGCCCATTGGTTGTTGACGACGTTGAGAACAGCCGGCGCTTTGTACACCTTGGCGAAAGTCAGGGCGTGATGGAAATCCGCCTCGGCCGTACTGCCCTCTCCAAGCCACGCCGCAGCGATATCCGTCTCACCTTTGATCGCTGCGGCCATCGCCCAACCGACCGCCTGCGGGAACTGAGTGGCGAGATTTCCGGAGATCGAGAAAATTCTGCGCTCCGCGGAGTGATACATCACGGGCAACTGCCGACCTTTGCACATGTCGTGCGAGTTCGAGAGCAACTGGGACATGAGATCGACGAGCGAGAGCCCGCGCGAGAGAAATAAACCTTGGTTGCGGTACGACGGGAACAACATGTCGCCATCGCGAAGCGCGATCGCAGCGGCAGCCGACACGGCCTCTTCGCCGAGCGAGCGCATGTAGAACGTGATACGACCCTGTCGCTGCGCGCGTTGCATTCGATCATCAAACGCGCGCGTGAGCATCATGGTGTGTAAACCCCGCCGCAGCGTCTCGGCATCGAGCTTCGGTGCCCACGGTCCCACGGCGCGATGACGGTCATCGAGCACTCGCACCAAATCTTCGGCAAGCGGCGCAGTGCCGAGCACCGGCACATTAATCGGCGGCCTCGGCGCATCGCCCGCCGCCGCAACTTTCACGTAACTGAAATCCGGCTGCTCGCCGGGCCTTGCGGGAACCGCTGGAACGTGAAAGCGAGATGTCATGAGAGGCGAGAGTAAATCAGTACTTGCTAACGAGCCTAACTAAATCGGTTTGCCAGGCCACCATTTTGAGAATAACTTATCCAATATCTTGTGTACTTATGGGGACATTATCCATGAAGCTCGATAAACACGACATCGCCATCCTCGATGAGGTCCAACGTGACGCCACGCGTTCCACGGCCGATATCGCCAAAGACGTTGGGCTTTCGCAGTCGCCCTGCTGGCGTCGCATCAGCCTGCTTGAGCAAGCGGGCGTCATCAAGCGACGCGTCGCGCTGCTCTCGCGCGAGAAAGTTGGGCTCGAGGTGCTGGTGTTCGTGAATGTGAAACTCGCCAGTCACGGCTGGCAATCGTTGCCGAAATTCAAGAACAAGGTGGTGAGCTTCCCAGAGGTACTGCAGTGCTATGTGCTGATGGGCGACATCGACTTCATCTTGCTGGTCGCCACACGCACGATCGAAGATTTCAACAATTTCGTACAAGGCAAGCTCGCGCAAATCCCCGGGGTGCAGTCGATCGAGTCTCGCATGGTGATCGAAGAGACCAAGAACACCACCGAATTGCCGCTCGGACTAATCTAGCCGACGAAGTCGTTTAATCGACGAAGTCGCTGCCGACGCCGAGCAGCACGAGCACCCCGAGCAACGCGAAGATCGCGGCGGCAACCCCGTGGACCAGACGCATCGGTAGTTTCTTTGCCGCAACCTCGCCGAGCAACACCGCCGGGACGTTCGCGAGCATCATACCGAACGTCGTGCCGCCGACGACAGCGACGAGCGAGGAATACTTTGCCGCAAGGGCCACTGTCGCAATCTGCGTCTTGTCACCGATCTCCACGACGAAAAACGCGAGGAAGGTCGTGAGAAATACTCCGTAGCGCGCCGACTTCGCGCGCTTGTCGTCATTGAGTGTGTCAGGCACGAGCATCCACGCTGCCATCGCGAGAAACGACACGCCCAAAATCCATCGCATGAGTTCCGCCCCGACCGCAGAGGCGACCCAGGCCCCCACGTAGCCCGCCACGGCGTGGTTCACGAGCGTGGCGATGAGTATTCCGAAAATGATCGGGACGGGCTTACGGTATTTGGCCGCGAGCACGAGTGCGAGCAGCTGTGTCTTGTCGCCGATTTCGGCGAGTGCCACGATGCCGGTGGAGACGAGGAACGCTTCCATCAGCGCCACGCCCTCAAACGTTGAACCGGAAGTGCATCACGTCGCCCTCGCGCACGATGTACTCCTTGCCCTCAAGGCGTAATTTCCCTGCCTCCTTGGCGCCCTGCTCGCCCTTGAGCACGACGTAGTCGTCATAGGCAATGACCTCGGCTCGAATGAACCCGCGCTCGAAATCGGTGTGAATGACACCTGCCGCCTGCGGCGCCGTCGCACCTTTCTTCACGGTCCATGCTCGGACTTCCTTTGGGCCCGCGGTGAAATAGGTTTGCAGACCGAGCAAGGCGTAACCCGCGCGAATCACACGATTGAGCCCTGGCTCCTCGAGGCCGAGATCCTTCAAGAACTCGGTCCGATCGGCATCGTCGAGCTGCGAGATCTCGGCTTCGATCGCCGCACAAACCGCGACGACCTGGGAGCCTTCGGACGCTGCATGCTGGCGAACGGTATCGAGCATGGCGTTGTTCTCGAAACCACCCTCCTGCACGTTGGCCACATAGAGCATGGGCTTGAATGTCAGGAGCTGCATTTCTTTGACGATGGGCCGCTCGACCTCATCGAGCACGACCGCACGCGCGGGCTGCCCGGAATTGAGCGCATCGCGGACGCGACGAATGACCTCTTTTGCCTTGATCGCGTCCTTATCCATCGCTTTTGCGGCTTTTTCGGCGCGCTGAAGCGCTTTCTCTACGGTCTCGAGATCCGCCAGTGCAAGCTCGGTATTGATGATTTCGATATCGGCGAGCGGATCGATACGACCCGATACGTGGACGATGTCATCGTTGACGAAACAACGCACGACATGCGCGATGGCATCGACCTCGCGGATGTTCGCCAAGAACTTGTTACCGAGACCCTCACCGGTCGAAGCACCTTTGACGATCCCCGCGATGTCGACGAACTCCACGGTCGTCGGCAGGATTCGCTCGGGACTGACGATGGCGGCGAGCTGATCGAGTCGCGGATCGGGCACCGGCACGATACCAACGTTCGGATCGATGGTGCAGAACGGATAATTCTCCGCCGCGATCGCCGAGCGCGTCAGGGCGTTGAAGAGAGTCGACTTGCCCACATTGGGCAAACCGACAATGCCGCACTTGATTCCCATGAATTCAGTCCTGTGTGTGGAGGCGGTTCATGGCTTTCTCGGCGCCCTGCGCAAGCAGCACCGGCAGCACATCCGCCGCATTGTTGACCGCGATTTCTATGGCGCGCTCCTGATCAAACGGAGCGCGCTGCAAGACATAGTCGTGTACCAAATCTTTATGACCCGGGTGTCCGATGCCGAGCCTCATTCGCCAGAAGTCGGCGCCGATCGTAGTGATGGTGTCGCGCAGACCATTATGACCGCCGTGCCCACCGCCTAACTTCAATCGAGCCACACCGACCGGCAAATCGAGTTCGTCATGAGCCACGAGCACTTCATCCGGCGATACTTTGTAAAAATTGGCGAGCGAGCTGATCGATCCGCCGCTCTTATTCATGTAGGTCGTCGGCTTCAACAAAAGGACATCGACCTCAGTGCCACCCTCAAGCGACACGCGCACGCGCGCCATGTCACCCTGGTGTCGCGACTCGGCGCGAAACACGCCGCCGTACCGACGAGCCAACTCGTCGGCAAACCAGAAGCCCGCGTTGTGACGGGTCCGTGCGTACTTTTCGCCCGGATTGCCGAGACCCACGATGAGTTTGAGCGATTTCCCTGCCACTCGACCTCCGCAAAAACGGAGGCCGCCCGTCGGGCGGCCTCCATTCGCGTCTTCTCGAAAAAGACCGTTGAAAGCGCCGCGAGATTACTTCTTCGCGGCGTCCTTCTTCGGTTCTTCCTTCTTCGCTTCGCCCGCCCCTGCCGCAGCAGCAGCCGGAGCCGCAGTGGCCGCCGCAGCCGCAGCCTCGGCCGGAGCCGCTTCGGGCTCTTCCGCACGCGGGCTGTGGATCGAGACCACGACCTGGTCCTTACCCTGCATAACGGCCGTCGCGACGACGCCCGCCGGCAAGGCGATGTCCGAGATGTACTTGGACTCGTTGAGCTTCATCTGCGACAAATCGAGCGAGATCTCTTCCGGCAAATCTTTGGGAAGACAGGTCACTTCGATGTCTGCGATACGATGAGAAACGATGCCGCCCTGAGTCTTCACGCCCGGCGAGGCCGCCTCGCCCTTGAAGTGAATCGGCAGGCGGATACGGATCTTCTCGTCCTCGAGAACACGCTGCAGATCGAGGTGCAGGATCCGCGGCTCAGCCGGATGCATCTGCAGATCTTTGACGATCGCAGCCTGCGTCTCGGTGCCCACCTTGAGACCGATGATGGTCGAGTAGAACTTCTCGTCCTCGACGATCGTCATCAACTTCTGATGACTGAGCGACAGCATGCGCGGATCGCGCTTGCCACCGTAGAGAATGGCTGGGACTTTTCCGTCACGACGCAGGCGGCGGCTCGCACCCTTGCCTTCGTCGTTGCGGAGTTCCGCAGCGAGTTCGAAAGAGATTTTCATTGACTGACTCCTAGTTGATGTTTTTCCGTTCCGCGACCAGAACGGACTCAATCGACGTACAGCGAACTCACGGACTCTTCGTCCAAAATTCGACGTATCGTCTCGCCGAGCAGACCCGCAACCGAGAGTTGACGGATTCGCCCGCACGTCCTTGCCGGCTCAGAGAGCGGGATGGTGTCGGTCACCACGAGCTCATCGAGCGCTGATTTGCTGATTTTCTCTACGGCACTACCGGAGAGAATGGGATGAGTGATGTAGGCGACGACACGTACCGCGCCCTCGTCCTTGAGCGCCTGCGCGGCGAGGCACAGTGTGCCTGCGGTATCGACCATGTCGTCGATGAGTACACAGGTTTTTCCCGTCACCTCGCCGATGATGTTCATCACCTTCGATTCGTTGGGTCGCGGGCGCCGCTTGTCGATGATCGCGAGCTCGACATCGTCGAGCCGCTTGGCGAGCGCTCGGGCGCGCACCACACCACCGACGTCCGGCGACACGACGATCATGTTGGCATAGCCCTGACGCCACGCATCACCGAGGAGCACAGGCGAGGCATACACGTTGTCGACGGGAATATCGAAAAAACCTTGGATCTGCTCAGCGTGCAGGTCGACCGTCAACACGCGATCGATGCCCGCCTCAGCCATCATGTTGGCGACAAGCTTGGCCGAAATTGCCGAGCGCGTGGCGCGTGGTCTGCGGTCCTGACGCGAGTAACCCATATAGGGAACCACCGCCGTCACGCTCCTCGCCGACGCACGGCGACAGGCATCGGCCATCACGAGCAGTTCCATCAAGTGATCATTGACAGGCGGACAGGTCGGTTGAACCAAGAAAACGTCGCGACCGCGCACGTTCTCCATCAGCTCGACGTTTA
Organism: Gammaproteobacteria bacterium; assembly: GCA_016874235.1. Lineage (GTDB taxonomy): Bacteria > Pseudomonadota > Gammaproteobacteria > Steroidobacterales > Steroidobacteraceae > UBA964. The sequence goes on along the minus strand of VGUJ01000014.1, from coordinate 34,545 downwards.
CCTCGCCATCGCTGAAACGACCGACCACAGCCCGCCCGAGCGGCACCATCAGGTGTCGCGCGATCTCCTGGGCCAACACGGGATTCGCGTTGCCGGTGAACAGAGCGAGGGTCTGGCTGTCCAAGCGTGCCTCTGAATCAAATGACGCGTCACACGGTGCAATCACCGAGTGGCTGGGGTGGAAGGATTCGAACCTCCGAATGGCGGGATCAAAACCCGCTGCCTTACCACTTGGCGACACCCCAGCAGACGCGGTACCTAAAAAAATCAGCTTGGCGAAGGATGACCCTGCAGCCGGGAGAACACGGGGGACCGCGACATCGCGCGCACCACCCATACTCGCCAGAGATCCGGCACACGCGCTGCGACTCGCTCGGCCGCGGCCGCGGAATCGAAACTCGCGAAGATGCAGGATCCTGTTCCCGTCAACCGCGCCGGAGCGAACCTCGCCAACCAGTCGATCGCCTCTGCAACCTCGGGGTAGCGTTGCCGCACCACCGGTTCGCAGTCGTTTCGACCCCCCGACGCCAAAAGGGCCGGTATTGTGAGGACGGGGGAATTTCGTGTCAATTCAGGCGCCTGGAACACCTCGGCGGTCGGTACGAGAACCCCGGGGTGTAACACGAGAAACCAGCGCTCGGGCAGCGTGACGGGCGTCAGACGCTCCCCCACCCCCTCCCCGAGGGCACAGCGACCCCGCACGAAAACAGGTACGTCCGCGCCGAGCGCGAGCCCGATCTCGGCGAGCTCATCCTCGGTCAGCCCCAATGCCCACAGATGATTGAGGGCGAGCAAAGTCGTGGCGGCATCGGAGCTGCCACCCCCGAGACCACCGCCCATCGGAATACGCTTGCGGAGGCGAATGCAGACGCCCGAGGGCGGCTCGGGAAGACCCTTGGCCCGGCAGGCTGAGATGAGCGCCCGTGCGGCACGGACGCAGAGGTCTTGGTCGGATGGAATGGCCGCGAGCGCGCCCGAGTGGGCGAGTCCATCGTCCCGACGTTCGATCACGCCGACCGGCGCCGCTTCAAAGGTCAGCTCGTCGCTCAAGTCGATGAGCTGAAAAATCGTTTGCAACTCGTGATAGCCGTCGGTCCGTCGACCGGTGATGTGCAGACAAAGATTGAGTTTTGCGGGCGCGGGCCACCACGCTGCATACCCGGGCGTCGACCATCCCTCATGGCTCATCGCGCCCCTCCGCGCCAACCTTCGATGACGAGTCGCACTCGAAGTGACTCCCGATTCACCTCGATGCGCTGCGGCAGCTCATAATCGGCTCCCGTCACCCGCGCATAATCTTTGAAAGTCACGGTCCAGCCGTTCTGCTGAAGGCTGTCGAGTCGGGCAGCATCGAGGGCGAGGCGCTCTTCACCGCTCTCGCGAGGGTCAGGTACGCCGAGCATCCAGTAACGCAACGAGTCAACGGGCAAGACAACGCCCAGTTGCTGCTCGAGGATGACGCGAGCACTCTCATCGCCTCCGCCTCCCGCGTTGAAATCGAGTCTTACGCCACCCACGCCGAGCGGGCCCTCGAGCTCCAGCGTCGAGCGCTGCGCCCGCTGCGCCCAACGCCAAGATCCGGAAAATCCTTCGCCATCTCGGGCGATCGCGACCCGACCGTACGACTCGAAGCGACCCCAAGACTGCAAGGCGGCACGACGCGCCTCCCATGTCGTTGGCAGCATCGCCGGCAACGTCTGAACGCCGAGCAGACTCACGCAACCGGAAAGCGAGGCCGCCACCAGCAAGACGCCGAGAGTGATCACGCGAATCGGGCGGAACGAAGACATGCGCAGAACCACCGATATCCTCATCGGGACTCGGTTTTGATGACCTCGTCGGCAAGGCGCTCGATGGTCGCTCGCAAGGGCTTGGATTCGGGTGCGATGACGAGGGCTCTCGCCCAGATTTCCCGCGCTTTCGCCTTCTCGCCTGATGCCCAGAGGACCTCTCCGAGATGCGCGCCGATCTCCGCTTCGCGAGAGAGTCTCCATGCACGCTCGAGTAGTGTAGTCGCGCCTTTTTTGTCACCGCGACGAAAACGGACCCAACCCAAGCTGTCGACGAATGCAGCACTATCGGGGCGCTGGGCGACCGCCTCCCGAATCAAGGACTCGGCCCGTCCGAGCTGGCGCTTGCGATCGGCCAGCGTATAACCGAGCGCGTTCTGAACATTGCCGTCACCCGGACGCATCTTCAAAAGCGTCTCGAATACTTTGACGGCTTCGGAGGTGCGATTCCCTGCATCCAGCAACACCGCGCGCTGGTAGAGCAGATTGGGATGTTCCGGAAAACGATCGAGCGCCTGATCGAGCGCCTCGAAGGCCTCTGCCGTCAAACCCGCGTCGAACAATGCACGCGAGCGAACGATTTCGACTTCGATGGCATCGACCCGCCCTCCGCGTAGCGCCTGATCGAGGAGCGTCATGGCTTCTTCGCGATCGCCCCGAGCCAAAAGCAATTGTGCCGCGCGGACACGGGGCGGTAATCCCGCTCCGGCTGCAATGAGCTGCCGATGACCCTGCAAGGCAAGATCTGGCAGACCCCGTCGCTCGGCGATGAGGGCGAGGTAGTACAGCGATTCGCCCGAACTACGATCGGCTGCCAGGCGCGCGCCGAAACGTCGCTCCGCCTCCGCTTCATCGCCCGTCGCGAGCGCCAGAAGTGCCAGGCGGCGATCGGCCTCCGCCGCCACGCGTTCGTTACCCGGCGTCGACTCACGCTCGATAGTCAGCAACTCTTCGCGCGCTTCCTCCAGTCGATCCAGCGCCGTGAACGTTTCGACTCGAGCAAATCGATGACTTTCGGGATCGCCCTGCACGAGCAGATTGGCCTCCGCCAAGGCCGTCTCTTCTTGACCCATCGCCGCAAAGGCGGCCGCGGCCATTCTGATCGTCCGCGCATCGCTCCCCGCGTCTTTGGCGCGAGCGGCCTGCACGAGCGCGAGGCAGGCGTTGAGGTCATCGGCATTGCAGGCGATGCGTGCGAGCGTCGCAAGAGTCGCACCAGAAACCGTCTCGCGAGGGATGACCTCATGCAGGACCAGCCAGGCCGCATGCGTCGCATCACCCTCGGCCAACTCAGGCAACAACTCGGCCAGTGCCCGATCGGGCTCAACGTCCGGTTTTGAGAGCAACGCACCATAGACCTTGCGCGCAAGATCGAGTCGCCACGTTTCGAGGGCAACCAAGCCGACCAGCCGCAGGGCCTCGACGTTTTCGCCATCGAGGTCGAGGAGACGATCGGCGGATCGGGAGGCCGCAGGCAAATTCCGACAGGCGCGGGAGATCTGGAGTGCACGCTCGATCACTCGAGGGTTGCGATCGGTCATGCCGGCTGAGAGATGACCTTCGACGGCCCCTCGACAATCCCCTTTCATCAAGGCCTGATCTGCAGCGGCGATGTCGGATGGCTCCTGCGCCCTCGCAAGCCCGACGGACATCAGGCCGAGCACCAGTAGAGAGACGGGAATAGAGTGCCGAGGCATCGTCCCCCGACTATATCGGAACAGGGCGGCTTGTCAGCACTCGCCCGCACCCCGAGAATCGCGCCACCCGCTGTCCCGCTGGCGGGGTACCTCAAATGAAAGACTCCATCCGTCAAAGACTCGATCGCCAAGCCGACCGCTATGAAGAGGTCGGTCGACTGCTGGCCGATCCCCAAGTGGACGGGGGCTCCAACCAGTTTCGTGAACTATCTATGGAATACTCGAGGCTGACCCCGCTCGCCGAGCGGTATGCAGCCTTCCGCAGTCTCGAGCATGAACTCTCAAATGCGCGCGCCCTGACCCAGGATGCCGATCCGGCCATGCGGACGCTTGGTGAGGATGAGGCGAAGCGACTCGAGACGTCCATCAACGAGGAAGAAATCGCTCTACGACGGATGCTCGTGCCGGTCGATCCTCGTGACGGACAAAATGTCTATCTCGAAATCCGCGCCGGCACAGGGGGCGATGAAGCCGCCATCTTCGCCGGCGATCTGCTACGCATGTACAGCCGATACGCCGAACGTCAGGGCTGGCAGATCGAAACCTTGAGTGAGAGCGCAGGCGAGCACGGAGGCTATCGTGAGGTCATTTGTCGCGTCATCGGCTCGAGCGTGTTCTCAAAGTTAAAGTTCGAGTCAGGCACGCATCGCGTACAACGCGTGCCCGCTACCGAAGCGCAGGGACGAATACACACGTCGGCGGTGACGGTCGCCATCTTGCCCGAGCTCGATGAGGTTGAAGATATCGAGATCAACCCTGCTGACCTGCGTATCGATACATTCCGTGCCTCGGGCGCAGGAGGCCAGCACGTCAATAAAACCGACTCGGCGATCCGAATCACCCATCTCCCCACGGGAATGGTGGTCGAATGCCAGGACGAGCGCTCGCAGCACAAAAACCGCAGTCGTGCGATGTCCTTGCTCAAAGCGAAGCTGAAAGCCCAGGAGCAGGAGAAGCGCGATGCCGCTCAGGCGCGCGAGCGAAAACTTCAAGTGGGCAGTGGTGATCGCTCGGAACGTATTCGGACGTACAACTTTCCGCAGGGTCGTGTGACCGACCACCGCATCAATCTCACGCTGTATCAAATCGATTCGATCATCGACGGTCGACTCGAAGATCTCATCGAGCCCTTGTCACAAGAACATCAGTCCGAGCTGCTCGCCGAAGAAGGCATCTGAACGCGCCGGTTTCGCAGATCGGCATAGGCGGCGAGTCCGAAGGCGATGAAGAGCGGCTGAAAGAGAGCGCTCAATAAGCCTGTCACTAAGCCCATCACCCAGGCATCGGCGCCGGGCGCCGAGGGTCGAAGAATCTCTACGAAGAACAAACCAACCAGCGCGCCCATCACGAACAGCCCCAGCAGGGTCATGATCACGACCAGCAAGTTGGCCGCAAGCGCATGCCATGAACCCCGCGCAAGTTGCAAGGCACCATCGAGCGCCTCGCGAGGACTCGCGGACTCGAAAGCTACCAGCGCAAGCGCCGGCCAGAACGCCACCATCAAATAAACACCGGGGATGACGAGGAGCAAAACGCCGAGAGCCACGGCGCAGACACCGAACACCAAGACTCCGAGCGCTGTCGGCAGACGAACGAGCGCAAGGCGACAATCGGCGGCCAGCGTCGATGGAGTGAGTACGGCCCGTTGGCGCAGCATGATCGCGAGCCAACACCAGAGCGTCCCGACTGCCGAGAGCAGCATGAGCGCCCACCAATTCAGATCCTTCGAGTCCGCAAGCGAGAGCGACTGATGGGTCGAGAGCAAATAGACCGACGGTAACTGCCCGAGCAGCACAGCCAAGAGCGATAGCGGAAGACAACCGACGAGCGACCGACGAAACAACACAAAGCCGGCATCCAGGGATTCGCTTAGGGTGGCCGCCCGCGGCGGCAACAAACGATCGGCAGGGAAAGTGCTGTCTTTCACCCGTGCAATCTAGCAGAGCCCATGGCCGATCGTGCCAAACTAGCGCTGCCATGCAGCAAAATTCGGTTACACCGTCAGCCCCGAGAGATCTGCCTACTCGCCTTCGCGACATCATCGCCGCAGCGGCCTCGGCACTCGAGACGACGCGACGCACTCCAACTCATGTCGCTGCGGGTCATGCGCCTCACTTCGACGCCTTGCGTGAGGCAGAAGCCTTGGTTCTCTCCTGTCTTGGACTGCCGCGAAGCACGCTCTACACGGACCCCGATCGCGTGCTGTCGAGCACCGAGCGCACCCACGTCGAGGAGTGGCTCGCGAGGCGATGCCGAGGAGAACCCCTCGCGTATCTGATCGGCGAGCGAGAATTCTGGTCGCTCAACTTCGAAGTCAGTCCAGCCGTACTCGTGCCGCGACCCGAGACCGAGCTGCTCGTCGAACGAGCGCTATGCATCGGCGATGCACTCGAGCGCGCCGGCAATGCCCTACCCCGCATCCTCGATTTGGGTACCGGCTCAGGCGCCATCGCCATCGCGCTCGCGCACGAGCGTCCGGGTTGGCGTGTGACCGCCATCGAGAGGTCCTCGGAAGCGCTCATCGTCGCTCGGCGTAACGCCTCACGTCATGCCGCATCCAATCTCGAGTTGTTGCAGGGTGATTGGTTCGGGCCCATCGTCGATCGACATTTCGATATCGTGGTGTCCAATCCCCCTTATGTTTCGGCAGACGACCCGTTACTCGGCGGTGACTCGCTGCGTCACGAACCTCGCGAGGCGCTGACGCCCGGACCCGACGCCCTCCGCGACCTTCATCATCTGATCGACGAAGCACCGCGGCATCTCGAACACGGGGGTCGGTTACTGCTGGAACATGGCATCCGACAAGGCGAAGCACTGCGTTCAAAACTTGTCGCGCGGGGTTTCGCTCACGTAGTCTCTCATCTAGACCTGTCGGGTCAGGAGCGCGTGACCGAGGGTCAATGGCCCTGACGCCGAGTGCCCCCACTATTTTTAAGTCAACGGAAGTTACGCATGCTCAAGTTCAAGACCCGTGCCGGAGAGTTCACCGTCGAGCTTTACGAAAAAGAAGCACCTGAGTCCTGTGCCAATTTTTTACGCTACGTCGACGACGGTCATTTCGACGGGACCCTTTTTCACCGCGTGATTCCCGGCTTCATGATTCAAGGCGGCGGCTTTGCTCCGGGCATGGAACAAAAAGATACGCGGCCACCCATTCATAACGAAGCGACCAACGGACTCGAAAACCTGCGCGGCACGCTCGCCATGGCGCGCACCAGCGACGTACACAGCGCCACCTCGCAGTTTTTCATCAACCTCGTCGATAACGATTTCCTGAACCATCAGCCCGGTAACTACGGCTATGCCGTCTTTGGACGCGTGACGGCAGGAATGGATGTCGTCGATGCCATCGCGCAGGTGCCGACCACGCGTCGCCGCGGCCATGGCGATGTTCCCGTAGATGACGTGGTGATCGACTCAGTCACCCGAGAGAACGCCGCCTGAGTTTCGCCCGAGTCGGTCGTTGGCTACTGCGCGCCGTGCTAATCGCAGTCGGCGCCTCGATTGCACTCGTGGTGCTGTTGCGCTGGGTGCCGCCACCGACGTCGGCTTTCATGATCGCCACCCGCGCTGCGGCTTTGGGACAAGGCGATTTTCGTTACTCGAACACTTACGACTGGGAGCCGCTCGAGCGTATCTCCCCGCATGCGGCGATGGCAGCCATCGCGGCTGAAGATCAGCAGTTTCCTTTCCATGCTGGCTTCGATTTCGAGTCGATCCGCAAGGCTGTTCAACACAACGCCAAAAGCAAGCGCAAGCGTGGGGCCAGCACTATCTCGCAGCAGGTAGCCAAGAACCTTTTTCTTTGGTCGGGGCGTAGCTGGGCGCGTAAAGGCCTCGAGGTGTACTTCACCGTCCTCATCGAGGCGGTATGGCCCAAAGAACGAATCTTGGAGGTCTACCTCAACCTGGCCGAGTTCGGGCCCGGCACTTACGGCATTCAGGCGGCTGCTCAAAGATTTTTTGTCAAGGACGCCTCACGACTCACGCGCCGGGAGGCTGCGACACTGGCCGCCGTGCTGCCGAACCCGAAACGATTCCGCGCAGATCGACCGTCGAACTACGTCCAGAAGCGACGCGACAGCATCATGGGGCAGATGCGGGCGCTCGGGGGCCCGTCATTCCTGAAGCAGCTCGACGACGATGATCCGATCGAGGCGCGAAGTCGATGAAGATCGGAAACCTCAACCGCTCTACCCGCCTCGTCAGGCCCGGTCGTAACCGAGATTCGGTGCAAGCCAACGCTCAATCTCGTCGACGCTCTGACCCTTGCGTCGGGCGTAATCTTCGACCTGATCTCGATCGATCTTGCCGATAGCGAAGTAATGAGACTCCGGGTGTGCGATGTACCAACCGCTCACCGCCGCCGTCGGATACATCGCGAAACTCTCGGTGAGCCGGATACCCGTATTGCGCTCGACATCGAGCAGCTGCCACAGCTTGGCTTTTTCCGTGTGGTCGGGGCACGCCGGATATCCCGGTGCCGGCCGAATCCCGCGATACTCTTCGCGGATCAGTTGTTGATTCGTCAGTTGCTCCGCGGTGTCGTAGCCCCAAAGCTCGCGACGCGCGCGCTCATGGAAGTGCTCGGCCGCCGCTTCCGCAAAACGATCGGCAAGCGCCTTCAGCATGATGCTCGAGTAGTCATCATGCGCCGCTTCGAAACGCGCAACATGCTCCTCAATGCCGATCCCCGTTGTCACGGCAAAACCACCGATGCAATCGCGAACACCGCTATCACGAGGTGCCACGTAGTCCGACAGACATTCGTGGGGCAGACCTGCCGGCTTGCCCTTCTGCTGACGAAGATGATTGAGAGTCATTAAAACTTCACGTCGATCCTCTCCCGTGTAAACCTCGATGTCATCGCCCACGGAATTGGCCGGGAAGAAGCCCAGTACCGCACGAACCGACAACCAGTTACCCGCAACGATTTGCTTGAGCATGCGGCGAGCATCGGCATAAAGGTTGCTCGCCGCCTCGCCAACGATGGGATCGGTGAGGATGTCCGGAAACTTACCGGCGAACTCCCAAGCATTGAAGAACGGCATCCAATCGATGTAGTCGAGAAGATCGGCGAGCGGGTAATCCTCGAACACCTGCACTCCGGGTCTGAGCGGCGCCACGGATCGATACGCCTGCCAATCGATCCGTCGTCGATTCGCGCGGGCCGCAGAGAGATTCGCCTCGGGCTGTTTCACCGTCTTGCCGGCGTGCTGCTCACGCCGACGCTCATGCTCTTCGGATATTTTTTTGACGAAGGCAGGTTTCGCCGTCGGCGTCACCAAGGATTGGCATACGCCAACGGCGCGCGAAGCGTCTTTGACGTACACCACCGGCTCGCGGTACTGGGGCGCGATCTTCACCGACGTGTGCGCGGGTGAAGTGGTCGCACCCCCGATCAGCAGTGGCGCGGAAAACCCTTGACGATGCATCTCGCGCGCGACATGCACCATCTCGTCGAGCGACGGCGTGATCAGACCCGACAATCCGATGAGCGCGGCATTCTCACGTCGCGCGACATCGAGAATGCGCTCGGCGGGCACCATCACCCCAAGATCGATGACTTCGAAGTTGTTGCACTGCAGCACGACGCCCACGATGTTCTTGCCGATGTCGTGAACATCGCCTTTGACGGTGGCGAGCACGATCTTTCCGTTGCTTCGTGCTGCGCCCGACTTCTCGCGCTCGATGAAGGGCACGAGATGGGCCACCGCCTTTTTCATGACGCGCGCACTTTTGACCACCTGCGGCAAAAACATCTTGCCAGCGCCGAACAAATCGCCGACGACATTCATGCCATCCATCAAGGGACCTTCGATGACCTTGATCGGGTGATCGACTTCAAGCCGCGCGGCCTCGGTATCTTCGACAATAAACTCGTCGAGTCCTTTGACGAGCGCGTGTTCGAGCCGCTTTGTCACGGGGAGCGTACGCCATTCAAGATCGACTTCGCGCTGGGTACCCGCTTCACCCTTGTAGCGGCCCGCGATCGCAAGCAACCGCTCCGTCGCATCCGAACGGCGATTAAGGATCACATCCTCCACCGCCTCGCGCAGCTCAGGTTGGATATCGGCATAGATCGCCAACTGCCCTGCGTTGACGATGCCCATATCCATGCCGGCACGGATGGCGTGATAGAGAAACCCACTATGCATCGCCTCGCGCACCGGATCGTTCCCACGGAAAGAGAACGAAACGTTACTGACGCCGCCGCTGACCATCGCATGCGGCAAACGCGCCTTGATCAGTCGCGTCGCTTCGATGAAATCGACGCCGTAATTCGCGTGTTCCTCGATCCCAGTGGCCACTGCAAAGATATTGGGATCAAAAATGATGTCCTCAGGCGGGAAGCCGACCTTCTTGGTCAGTACGTCATACGAGCGCGCGCAAATAGCCGCCTTCCGCTCGATGCTATCGGCTTGTCCTTTTTCGTCGAAGGCCATGACGACCACCGCCGCACCGTAAGCCCGAACCTTCCGGGCCTGCTCGATGAAGGCCTCCTCGCCCTCCTTCAGACTGATCGAGTTCACGATCGCTTTGCCTTGCACGCACTTGAGGCCCGACTCGATGACCGTCCACTTCGAGGAGTCGATCATCACGGGCACGCGAGCAATGTCGGGTTCGGAGGCGATGAGATTAAGGAAGCGAACCATGGCTGCTTCGGAGTCGAGCATGCCCTCGTCCATGTTGACGTCGATGATCTGCGCGCCCGCGGCGACCTGCTGTCGCGCGATATCGACGGCCGCAGCGTAATCATTGGCCTCGATGAGTTTGCGGAACTTGGCCGAGCCCGTGACGTTGGTGCGCTCGCCGACGTTCACGAACAACGTCTCGTCGCTGATGTTGAGCGGCTCGAGACCCGAGAGTCGACACTTCACTTCGACGTTTTCACGCCGGCGCGGCTTCACCCCACGAACGGCGTCGGCGATGAGTCGAATATGATCGGGCGTCGTGCCACAGCATCCACCGACGATATTGAGTAACCCTGACTGCGCGAACTCTGCAAGGATTGCGGCCGTTTGCTCGGGTGTTTCGTCGTACTCGCCAAACGCGTTGGGTAAGCCGGCGTTGGGATGTACGGAGACGTAACGATCGGAAATCCGCGACAGCTCAGCCACATACGGTCGCATATCCGAAGCACCGAGCGCACAATTGAGACCAATCGCGAACAACTCGCCATGACGCACGGAGTTCCAGAACGCCTCGGTCGTTTGACCTGACAGCGTCCGACCCGATGCATCGGTGATCGTGCCCGACACCATCACCGGAAGATCGATACCGAGCTCCGCCTGGACCTGGCGTACGGCGAAAAGGGCTGCTTTGGCGTTCAACGTATCGAAGATGGTCTCGATCAACAAAATGTCCGCGCCGCCCTGCACCAGCGAACGGGTCGCCTCCGCATAGGCGATGACGAGCTGATCAAAATTGATGTTGCGCGCACCGGGATCGTTGACGTCCGGCGAAATCGAAGCGGTGCGATTGGTCGGCCCCAGCGTACCGGCCACGAAGCGCGGGGAACCCGTCGCTGCAGTCACCTCGTCGGCGATCTCGCGCGCGATCCGCGCCGCCTGATAATTGAGTTCAGGAACCAAAGCTTCCATGCCGTAGTCGGCCTGCGCGACGGTGGTCGCATTGAACGTGTTCGTCTCGATGATGTCCGCACCGGCCTCGAAATACGCTCGGTGAATACCAGCGACGATGTCAGGCCGGGTCAGCGTGAGCAGATCGTTGTTTCCACGAATGTCGCGACCGTAATCTCGGAAACGCTCGCCGCGATAACCGGCTTCATCGAGTTTGTGGCGCTGGATCATCGTACCCATCGCGCCGTCGATGACCAGGATGCGCTCCCCGATGAGCTCGCGCAGTCGACGTATACGCTTGTCCCGGGCCTTCACATCGACGGGGACCACCGAATAAGGCGAGGCCTTCGCGCTCACCGTCCGATCGTCGAGTGCGCGATGCGGTTCGGCATGCGACAAATGCGGTAGATGCGTCGGGCAACAACTCATGATCAGGCTCCGGAGTTCTGCGGACGCAAGCCGAGCGCATGACAAATGGCGTACGTCAACTCAGCACGGTTCAAGGTGTAAAAGTGAAACTCACTGACGCCGTGCCGTCGCAGACGCGACACCTGTTCAATCGCCACATTGGCGGCGATGAGCCGTCGAGTCTCAGGATCATCATCGAGCCCCGCGAAACGATCGGCGAGCCAGCTTGGAATTTTCGCTCCGCAACGCGCAGCGAAGCGCGTGACTTGCGGAAAGCGCGTGATCGGCAGAATGCCCGGCACGATACTGATGTCGATGCCAACGGCAACACAGCGATCGCGAAACCGTAAGTAGTCGTCGGTATCAAAGAAAAACTGCGTGATCGCTCGCGTGGCGCCCGCATCGACTTTGCGACGGAAATTCTCGAGATCTGCCTCGGGCGAACTCGCCTCTGGGTGGGTCTCGGGGTAGGCTGCAACCGAGATGTCGAAATCGGCCACGGAACGCAACCCGGTAACAAGGTCCGCGCCGTACGCAAAGCCATCCGGATGAGGCTCGTGCTTCGTGACGCCCTGGGGGGCATCGCCCCGCAATGCGACGATATGACGAACGCCCTCGTCCCAATACTTTCGAGCGATCTCGAGTACTTCACTGCGCGGCGCACCGACACAGGTGAGGTGCGGTGCACCGGTCAGCACTGTCTCGGACTGAATTCTCTTGACGAGCGCGTGAGTGCGATCGCGCGTCGACCCATCTGCGCCATAGGTCACTGAGACAAATCGCGGCGCGAGCGGCGCAAGGCGCTGTACCGATTGCCACAAGGTCGCTTCCATCGCCGCATCGGCAGGCGGAAAGAATTCGAAGGACACGCGGATCGGTTCGGGAGACATAGGCAAGCTCCTCAGACGAAAACGACGCAGTTAGCCGCGAACGGCGGCGGACTGAGAGGTCGAGGTGGTGATGACGGATCGCGTGGCACGTACGCGACCTCGTGCAACGAGAACATGACGACCTTCTGCCTCGACAGGCGCGATGGCCAGACAATCGATACCGCACTCCGCGAGCAGCGTTCGCAAGCGCGTCGGCGGAGACCCCTGCTCTTCGAGCAAGTCGTACGGCACCACGCACCAGAGCACACCGGCATCGCCGAGGCGCGCGCGAGCGCGCTGCAACAGCGCCGGAAGTTGGTCGAGTTCGCGAAGCTCATCGTGGAGCGGCGCTTCGAGACACACATCGAAGACTCCGCCGGTACGCACCTCTCCACTCGTCAGCACCTCGGCATCGAACCCTTCGGCCTCGAGCCAGAACTGCAACACGTTCTTTTCGGGCTTGGAGGTTGCACGCAAGGTGACACGCGGTGCGCCTCCTGGCAGGGCGCTACGTTGATCATCTTGGAGCAAGGCTTCGAGGACCTCGCGATGCTGACTCCGAACGAGCACCCGCGCGCCCGCGATATCGCGCGAGAACTCGCTGCCGAGTGCGCCGCGCAAGCTGCGTCCAAGACGGCTCGTGACCACCCAATCGGCTGCTGAACCCCGCAAGCTCGCCCGTGCGCCTGCCTCGATGGCGTGTAAACGCGCCCTCGCCTCGCGCAGCGCGGCGTCATCGGGCGCGAGCCGCGAGAGCAACAAGCCGAGAAGCTCTGCCGGGAACCCCGCGTCGGTCGCCGGCTGATACTCGACGCGCTGACCGCGTCGAACGCGACGCAACAACCCTGCTTGCGCGAGCTGCTTCAAATGACGCGACACGTTCGGCTCGCTGTCGGAGGTCGCCGCCGCCAGCTCTGACACGCTCGTTGGACGATCCGCGCAGAGGCGCAGCAAGCGCAGCCGCGCTGCGTCCGCCACCGCGCGAAGCGCCCGCGACATCGTGTCGGCATCTGCCCTAGTTTCGGAATTTCTCAACATTGAAATTATTCTACCCTCTAGACGTGGCGGCCCACAAAAGTTACATTCGTAACAGTTTCAGTTGCAACTAAAGGCGGGCCTATGAATGCGGTCTTGAGAGACGCACCCCACGCCAACCCGATGGGGCTCGATGGCTTCGAATTCGTCGAGTTCGCGTCCCCAGAGCCCACCCAGCTCGAACAGGTCTTCGAGCAGCTTGGGTTCGCAGCTGTGGCCCACCACCGCTCGAAGGACGTCACCCTCTATCGTCAGGGCGGCATCAATTTCATCGTCAATCGCGAGAAACGCAGCCAGGCGGGCTATTTCGCCGAGGAACACGGTCCTGGCGCGTGCGGGATGGCATTTCGGGTCGACAATGCGCAGAAGGCGTACGCCCGAACGCTCGAACTCGGCGCGCAGCCCGTTGATTTGCCGACGGGTCCCATGGAGCTACGCCTCCCGGCCATCCGAGCGATCGGCGGCGCCGCGCTCTACCTGATCGACCGCTACGGCGATGGCGCGAGCATTTACGACATCGACTTCGACTGGCTCCCGGGGATCGATCGACATCCCGTCGGCGTGGGTTTGCAGCTCATCGATCATTTGACGCATAACGTCTATCGCGGACGAATGGCGCACTGGGCCGCGTTCTATGAACGTCTGTTCAACTTCCGCGAGATCCGTTACTTCGACATTCACGGACAACACACCGGCCTGCAGTCTCGGGCGATGACCGCACCCGACAACAAGATCCGCATACCGCTCAACGAAGAAGGCGGTCAGGGCGGCGGGCAGATCGAGGAGTACCTGCTGCGCTTCAATGGCGAAGGCATTCAGCACATCGCCCTCTCGACGCCGGATCTCTGCGCCACCGTGGATGCCCTTCGTTCTTGCGGCGTACCGCTCATGAGCGCGCCACCCGAAACCTATTACGAGATGCTCGACGAACGGTTGCCGGGCCATGGTCAGCCGACTCCGGCGCTTCAACAGCGCGGCATACTGCTCGATGGGTCGACGAGCGGCGAGCGCAGATTGCTGCTGCAGATCTTCTCAGAGTGCCTCATCGGACCCGTATTCTTTGAATTTATCCAACGAAAAGGCGACGAAGGCTTCGGGGAGGGCAACTTCAAGGCGCTGTTCGAATCCTTGGAGCGTGACCAAATGCGGCGCGGAGTGCTCAAGCGATGAGTCTCATCAAAAAAATCCATCACGTGGCATATCGATGTCGCGATGCGAAGGAAACTGTCGAGTTCTATCGCGATGTCCTCGGCATGGCCTTTACCACGGCGTTTGCGGAAGATCGCGTGCCCTCGACCCATGAGCCCGACCCCTACATGCACGTATTCCTCGACGCGGGCATGGGTAACGTCCTCGCCTTCTTCGAACTACCAACTCGAGAGCCGATGGGACGCGATCCGAATACGCCAAGTTGGGTACAGCACATCGCCTTTGAGGTCGCCGATCTCGCCACACTCGAGAGCGCGCGCCGGAAACTCCTCGAGCGAGGCATCGAAGTCGTAGGTCCGACAGATCACGGACTCTTCAAATCGATTTATTTCTTTGACCCGAACGGCCATCGCCTCGAGCTCACGGTGAATACCGGCACTGCGGAGCAGGAGCGCCGCGCTCGGGAAGTCGCGCCCGCCATGCTCGAGGAATGGAGCCGGACGAAGCGCGCTCCACGACACGCCGCATGGCTGCACGCTGCGGAGTTCGCCACCGAAGAGAAATCCGCATGAAACTCGCGACGCTTCGCAGTACAGACGCGCGCCATCGTGACGGCCAGCTAGTCGTTGTCTCCAGAGATCTCTCTCGCATGTTGTCAGCGGAGACCGTCGCACCCACCTTGCAGGCGGCGCTCGATGACTGGTCACGCCTCGAGACTCCGCTGCGTGCGCTCGCCGCGCGACTCGAATCAGGCGAAGGTCAGCCGTTCGATCCGCGGGAGTGTCTGTCACCCCTGCCGCGTGCTTTTCAGTGGGCTGACGGTTCGGCCTTCGTAAATCACGTCGAACTCGTTCGCAAGGCGCGCAACGCGCCGATGCCCGCCTCGTTCTGGACCGATCCGCTCATGTATCAAGGTGGCTCCGACACCTTCCTCGCGCCCATGGGGGCAATTCCTCTGGCCGATGCGTCGTGGGGTCTCGATTTCGAGGCAGAGGTCGCCGTGGTGACCGACGATGTCTCGCGCGGTGCAACGGTCGCTGAGGCCGCCTCGCGCATCCGGCTCATCATGCTGGTGAATGATGTGTCGCTGCGCAATCTCATTCCGGACGAACTCGCCAAAGGCTTCGGCTTTTTCCAATCGAAACCCTCAAGCGCCTTCTCGCCCGTCGCCATCACGCCCGACGAGCTCGGCGCACATTGGGATGGCGGTCGGCTGCATCGCCCGCTCGCGGTGGATTACAACGGCAAACCTTTCGGGCGTGCGAACGCCGGTATCGACATGACCTTCGATTTCCCGACCCTCATCGCGCATGCGGCCAAAACTCGGGCGCTCGGAGCGGGCACGATCATCGGCTCGGGCACGGTATCGAATCGAGGCGTGGACGGTGGGCCGGGTCGTCCGGTCTCGGAGGGAGGCGTCGGTTACTCGTGCATCGCTGAGCAGCGTACTGTAGAAACACTCATCCAAGGCGTACCGCGTACGCCGTTCATGAACTCCGGCGACCGTATTCGCATCGAGATGCTCGGCGATGACGGGCAATCGATCTTCGGCGCGATCGATCAGCAAGTGGCCTGAAGGCTCGACTCGAACGCATTTTTCACGAGCAGTAGCCAACGAATGAACGACACGCCACGCCTGCAACTCGACCGCTTCCTGCCGTACCGGCTATCGGTACTCAGCAACCTCGTGAGCTCCGCGATTGCCGGAAGCTACTCTTCGCGTTTCGGCATCAGCATTCCGGAATGGCGCGTCATGGCCGTACTGGCGATGCAGCCTGAGCTCTCCGCCGCCCAAGTGGCCGAGCGAACCGCCATGGATAAAGTCGCCGTCAGCCGCGCCGTCTCGAGCCTGCTCGACAAGGGTCGTATCGAGCGCAGCATCTCGCCCGGTGATCGACGCCGATCGATTCTCAAGCTTTCCGCCGAAGGCACTCGTATCTATCGCGAGGTCGTACCGCTTGCTTTGCGTCACGAACAATCTTTGATCGACGTACTCGATTCGACCGATCGTCAAGCACTCGAACGCATCCTCGATATCTTGCTCGGGCGAGCCCGCTCGCTCGGCGATCATATTTAAACGATTCACGGAGACCCGAAATATCATGCTAAGCCGGATTCCGAGAAGAAGAATTGCTCTGATTAATCAAATCGCGCGTGCTGCACGCGATCTGCGTGGGGCACCACCTGCGGCACTGCTACGCGATTACTTCCTCGGGGTCGGCGAGGAAGACCTCGCAAACCGCGAACCGCGTACGTTCGCCCTTCTCGCGAAGAGCCATTACGAACTCGCCCGTCGCCGCCGACCCAGCGAAACATTGGTACACGTCTTCTCACCCGCCGCCGATGACCCCATAGGCGATCGCCACAGTTACGCGCTGATCGTTACGGATGATCGACCTTTCCTCGTCGACTCGATCGGTCTTGCTTTTGCGACGGCCGGCGTCGGCGTCCAAATGCTGATCCACCCGGTGCTGCAAACAGTACGTCGGCGTGACGGCGTACTACAAACCGCCTCCCTCGCCGCGGGCGCCGCCGCAAGCGGCCGTGAATCCTGGCAGCTCTATGAAATCGATCGCCAGTTCGGCAAGGCTCGGCTCGAGCAAGTGGCCACTTCGCTGCACGCGACCCTCGACGATGTACGGGTCGCGGTAGAAGACTGGCGCGCCATGCGCGCCAAGGTGCTTGGTGTACTGGTCTCGTTGCAGTCCCCCACGACGGACGGCGTACGCGAAAACGCCGCCAGTCGAGCCGTGCGCTCGGAGGCCGTCGAACTTCTTCGCTGGGTCGAGGGTGCGCATTTTGTTTTCCTAGGGTACCGATACCACGCCCTGCGGCGCGGTCGCAGCTCCGATCGTCTGCTCCCTGTGAGTCGCAGCGGGCTCGGCCTACTACGGCCGGGGCATCGCAATACACCGACGACTGAAACTCTCGCCGGAGCGCTCCGTGATGCGATGCGCAACTCGGATCCACTACTCATCACCAAATCGCCGATCACCTCAACGGTGCATCGCGCGGGTCATCTCGATCATATCGCTGTCAAAGATTTCGACTCACGTGGCCAAGTTCGTGGCGAGCATCGCTTCGTCGGCTTATGGACCTCGACGGCTTACTTTGCTTCGCCGACAGAGATTCCCGTGGTGCGTCATAAGGTGGCGCAGGTCATCGAGACGTTCGGTTTGGATCCGCAGAGCCATGACGGCAAAGCCGTGCTCGCTGTACTCGAGACCTGGCCTCGCGATGAGCTCTTTCAGTCGTCGGTATCCGTGCTCGTCAGCTTCGTTCGCGGTGTCGTCAATCTTTACGAGCGTCGTACCACGCGCGTCATGATGCGTCACGACGCGCTGGGTCGATTTTGGTCTTGCATGGTATTTGTGCCGCGCGACCGATATACCACCGAAGTACGTCTGCGTATCGAACGCCTTCTCCTCGAGCGCTGCGGCGGCAGCAACCTCGAGTCGCAGGTACAGATCGCTCTGTCGAACCATGCGCGTCTCCACATCACCGTTCGCGGCGATGCGCTTCCGAGTCGTCTCGACGCCGCAGCGATCGAAAAAGCGGCTGCGGCCGTCGTTGCCACCTGGGCGGATAACCTTCGTACGACACTGCTCGATTCGATGCCGACGGCAAAAGCGATGGAGTTGCTCGAACGTCATGGCCCACGTTTCCCGCTCGCCTACCAGAGTGAGGTCGCCCCGACGGAGGCTCTAGGAGATCTGCAGGCGCTCGAGGCCCTCATCGCAACGCCCGATCTGCCGCACCTACGCCTGCATCGACCGGCGGGCATACCGAAAAATAGTGTGCATCTACGCGTCGCAAGGCATGCCGAAGCGCTCCCGATCGCCGAGCTCGTTCCCCTGCTCGAGAACTTTGGTCTGCGTATGCTGGCCGAACGCCCATGGACCCTCTCCGGCATAGAGGGAGGTCCCATCGTTTCGCTGCAGGACTTCTCACTGGAAATTCGCGAGGGCGCCACATTAGACGTGGTCCGCGACGGAGACCGTCTGCTCACGGCGTTACGACTCGTACGTCGCGGCGAACTCGAAAGCGACGGCTTCAACCGACTCGTCCTGCTCGCAAGCCTCGCGGCACATGAGGTCAACATCTTGCGGGCCTGCTGTCGCTATCTGTTGCAGACGGGGATCCCGTTCAGTCAGAGCTACATGGAGCGCACTCTGGCGGCACATGCGGATCTGGCGGCGGATCTCCATGCTCTGTTTGAGGAGCGATTGTCACCCGAGCGCGCTCGTAATCGGAGTGATAAGCGACTGCTTACGCGTATCGATCGACGACTGGAGGCGATCGCGAGCGCCGACGAGGATCGCATCCTACGCGCCTTCCTCGCGGTCATCCAAGCCATCGATCGCACCAACTACTATCAGCGCAGCGTCGAGGGGGCGCGTCGTCCCACGCTCGCCCTCAAACTGAATCCGCAAGCGATCCCCAATCTGCCCTTACCGCGACCCCGACACGAGATCTATGTTTTCGGTCCGCAGGTCGAAGGCGTACATCTGCGCATGGGCGATGTCGCTCGCGGCGGCATCCGCTGGTCCGATCGACGTGAAGATTTCAGGACCGAAGTTCTCGGCCTCATGAAGGCGCAGAACGTTAAGAACACGCTCATCGTTCCGGAGGGCGCGAAAGGCGGATTCGTGGCGCGTCGACTACCGATCGGCGGTAGCCGCGAGGCGATCCAGACCGAAGGCGTCGCAGCCTATCGTGCGTTCATCCACGCACTGCTCGATGTCACCGATAACCTCGTCGGTTCAAAAGTCGTTCCGCCAAACGGAGTACGCCGACGCGACGGCGACGATCCGTACCTCGTTGTCGCCGCCGACAAAGGCACAGCGACCTTCTCCGATACGGCCAATGCCATCGCCGTCGAGCGTGGCTTCTGGCTCGGTGATGCGTTCGCCTCGGGTGGCTCAGCAGGCTACGACCACAAAAAAATGGGCATTACGGCACGAGGCGCGTGGGAGTGCGTGAAGCGACACTTTCGTGAACTCGGCATGGACATCCAGTCGCAACCCTTCACGGTCGCCGGTATCGGCGATATGTCGGGCGACGTATTCGGTAACGGCATGCTGCTCTCGCCCAAGATCAAACTGGTGGCAGCATTCAACCACGCCCATATTTTCATCGATCCGGATCCGGATACCGCAACGTCTTTTGCCGAGCGTGCGCGGCTCTTTGCGCTGCCCCGCTCGAGCTGGAGCGACTACAACAGAAAAATCATGTCTCGCGGAGGCGCCCTCTACGAGCGCAGCGCGAAATCCCTGCGGGTATCGCCCGAGACCCGCGCGCTGCTCGATCTCAACTCGGACACGCTGACGCCATCCGAACTCATCCGCGCCATTCTGCGTATGCGGGTCGATTTGTTATGGAACGGTGGGATCGGTACCTACGTGAAATCTTCGCTCGAATCCCAATCGGCAGCCGGCGATCGCGGTAACGACGCCGTACGCATCGACGGTCGTGAGCTTCGTGCGCGAGTCGTGGGCGAAGGCGGCAATCTCGGGTTTACGCAGCGCGGACGAGTCGAGTACGCCCTCTCGGGTGGGCGAATCAACACCGACTTCATCGACAACTCGGCGGGCGTGAACACCTCCGACGTCGAGGTCAACCTCAAGATTTTGACGAGCGGTATCGAGGCGCGCGGACGCCTGCGCCGAAAGGACCGGGATCGCCTACTCGCGAGCCTCACGGACGAAGTCGCTACGCTCGTATTGCGCAACAACTACCTGCAGAGTCAGGCGCTCTCGACGCTCGAACTTCAGTCGGCGGAACGACTGCCCGAGCTACGCGGTGTGATTCGCGAGCTCGAGCGTAGCGGCGAACTCGATCGAGTCGTCGAGCATCTGCCGGATGAGGAAACCCTCGCTGCGCGTCGAAAGCAGGGTATTGGTCTCACCCGGCCCGAACTCGCGGTGGTACTCGCTTACTCCAAGATCTCACTCAATCGCCAGTTGATCGACTCCGAACTACCGGAAGACCGTTACTTCGCAGCCGAGCTTGCGCGCTACTTCCCGGTCGCGGTGCGGCGAAAATTCGAACAGGACATCGGGCATCACAAGTTACGCCGCGAAATCATCACGACTGCCGTCTCCAATAGCTTGGTCAACCGCATGGGGCCGAGCTTCGTGCTGCGAGCCTGCACCGAGAGCGGCGCCGTAGCGGTTGAGGTCGCACGTGCCTACAGCATCGCCCGAGAGATCCTCGGCATGCGCGAGGTCTGGGGCAAGCTCGAGGCGCTCGATAATCGCGTGCCGAGCCGGGCGCAATATGTGGCCTATGCCGACACGGCGCGACTGTTGCGGCACATCACGCTTTGGTTGCTGCGCCATCGTCGTCACTCGCTTAATGTCGGTCAGTCCGTACGTGAGCTATCGGCGCCGATGCAAACGCTGCGCGCTGCGATCCCGGATGTGCTTGCAGGCAGCCCGGCCGCGCGGCATCGCGCGGCCCTCGCTGAGCTCACCCAAGCGGGTCTGCCGGCGCCGCTCTGCACCACCTTGGCGGAGCTTCGGGTCCTCGATAACGCTCTAGACATCCTCGCGTGCGCATCGACCTTGCGTCGCGGCGTCGGCGAGACGGCGAAGGCGTGGTTCTCGAGCACCGCTGCCCTGAAACTCGATTGGCTCGAGGATCAAATCTCCGCCCTGGCCGTGGACTCCACGCTGCAGGCGACGGCCAGAATCGGCCTTCGCGAAGCCAGTCGTACGCTCGAGCGCAAGATTGTCGGGCGAATCATCTCGAGCGGTGGCTTAGACCGTTGGCGCGCTAGCCGCACCTCAGCCCTCACCGAGTGGGCGCGCACGGTCACGGAGATTTCGGGACACGGGACGTCCGATTTCGCCTCGCTCTCCGTCTGCCTCGACGCCCTGAGACCGCTCGCCGATTAGCTCTCGGCGGGCGGCCTCAGGTCGATACTAGGTCGACGAGGAGTCGCCCGCCTGCGCGAGTTTCTGCTTCGAGAGCTCCGCCTTTTGGTGCATAGGCGTTCGGGCTGCGAGCCATGCGGCGAGAACCACGCCGACCGTGATGGCGATCAACTCGACAGTGTACTTCTCGGGGTATTCCCAGAACTCCGTGAAGAGCTTCCAGCGCCCACCGAGTTCCACCGCATTCCAGGCGACGATGGCCGTCGGAATGCCATAGCGGATGGCCGTGGTCACCTTCCAGAAGAGCATCAGGCGACGGAACAGATACACCGCCCAGATGATGTTCAGACCGAAGACCACGTACGCTGCCGGATGACGGTCGCCAAAGAACGATTCGTCGTACAGGAACAGCAGGAACAGATAGAAGAACCAGATGACGTAGATCGTCTCGAGTGCCGTGATGCCGGCGAAACTCCGCTCGTGCGCGGGGTTAGGCTTCCCGGTCTTCATGCCGAGATGGCGCTGGAACCACACGAAGAAGTTGCACTTCGTTTCTTTGTTGAACAGGAAGTACACGAGCGTCGCACCCATGACGCCGATCGAGGACATCATGACGAGATATTCGCCCTTGGTGGCGATCGAGCCCGGGTTGTACTTGTCCATGAGATCAGGAACGCCGAGTACTTGTGCCGACCAGACGAAGGCAAACTCGATCCAGCCGGTCCAAAGAAAAGTACCCGCCCAAAAGCCGTACCAGGTCGCTGCAACTTCGTTCGGGTTTCGCATGCCAAGCCACAACAACACCGTACCAAAAAAACCCATTGCGATGGCCGACTCGTAGACGTATCCCGGACCCGGCCAGATGTCCTCCATCATGATCATCACCGTGTGGCCGAGCGCCTGCACGACGAAGACGATGATGAAAGCCATCAGACCCGGCCACGGCGGCCGCGCCAGAAAACCCTTCATTCCACCGGCTGCCGGCGGCAGCCCCTTCTCCACATTGGCATTCATGATTTGACCCCTCCGCCCAGACCCACGGGCTGATCGAGTCTAGGCTCCGCACTTGCACCCGTGGGTCAACAGAAGGTAAACGTGGGGTCATGACCTCCTTGCTGCTCGTCGACGACGATCGCGCCCTCGCCTCGATGCTGGGCGAATACTTGGCCCTGCAGGGTTTCGAGGTGAGCTCCGTCTCGAGTGGCGAGGACGCCTTGGCGAGCTGTCAAAGTCAAAGTCCCGATCTCATCGTGCTCGATGTCGGTCTTCCGGGCATTGATGGCTTCGAGACGCTCAGCCGTCTTCGCGCCGAATATGCGGTGCCCGTGATCATGCTGACGGCTCGGGGCGAAGACAGCGATCGAATCGCGGGTCTCATGGCCGGCGCCGACGACTATCTCCCGAAGCCCTTCAACCCGCTCGAGCTCGCCGCGCGCATCCGCGCGGTCCTCAAACGCAGTACCACCGTGCCAGCCGTCACCGCCACGATCGGTTTTGGCAATCTCGAGCTTCATATCAAGCGTCGCGAGGTACAGGTCGAAGGACGATTGGTCGCTCTGACGGCCACGGAGTTACGAATCCTCGAGGTGCTACTCAACCGCAAAGGCGAGGTACTCTCGCGGGCCGAACTCACTGAAGCCGCCGTAGGACGTCCGCTCGAGGCTTACGATCGAAGTGTCGACACGCTCGTGAGTAAATTACGTCGCAAACTCGGCGAGGCCGGGGCGCGCGGCGCCGAGATTCGCAGCTTGCGCGGGCATGGTTACGTGCTCGACATCGCCCGACCATGACTCCGCGTCCCTCCCCGCTTTATCTGCGTATGGCGCTCTACATCGGCGCGGCGATCGCCGGTTTCGTATTACTCGGACTTGCCAGTCTCGTGCTCGTCGCCTCGAAGCAACTCGAAAGTTATCTCGAGGCCCGCGAAGGCAATCTTGGTCGTGATGCGGCGCAAGTACTCGCAAGCGGCGGACGACCGGCGCTTCGACAATGGATGACAACGCCCGGCACCTTGCCGGACGGCGTGACCGTGTACGTGCTCGATGGCGAGGGACGTGATCTCGGCGGTCGAGATTTACCGCCGCAGTACGTTCGATTCGTCGATCGGTTCGTCCTCGGCGCCGTCCGCGACGAGGATGACAATTTCCGTCCGATCAGGCTTGCGCCCCTTTTGGTGGCACCGGACGGTCAGCGCTATGCATTCTTGTTGCTGCCCGAGCGGATCGCGCCCTGGGGCAGTCCAGCCGCCCTCGCCGCGCTCACCATTGCAGCACTCATTGTGATCGCCGTCGTCGCTGCACTCATTGCCCGCGCCTTCGGACGGCCCATCGGCGATCTGCAATCAGTCGTCCGTGCGCTGTCGAATGGGCAAATTTCTTCGCGCGCCCCCGCCGAACTGACAGCGCGCCGCGACGAACTCGGCGAGCTCGCTCGGGATTTTGATGCCATGGCGATGCAGATCGAAAACCTACTCGCCTCCCGACAGCAACTGATGCGCGACATGTCTCACGAACTCCGATCGCCCCTCGCACGGTTGCAAGCAGCGATTGCACTGGCCGAGCGCAAACACCCGCTACCGCCTGCCGAGCATGGGCGCATCGTGGCAGAGCTCGACCGAATGAATCAGGCCATCGGCGATGTCCTACGCCTCACACGCCTCGAGTCTGAGCCCATTCGGTCGAAGCACTTACTCAAGCTCGATGTATTCCTGAGCGACTTGGTGACCGACGAACGGGATGAGGCGACGACTCGAGAGGTTGGTCTTGTCCTCGAGAGCGCCACGTCGCTCGAGGTGGTGGCGGATCCGCAGTTGCTGCGTAGTGGTTTCGAGAACGTTCTGCGAAATGCCATTCGTTATGCCCCCGCGCGCTCCGTGGTCGACGTCAACACACATCGGGATCCGGGGAACGAGAAGACCATCGTCGTGACCATCGAAGATCGCGGTCCCGGCGTCCCGCCGGAGATGCTGGAGAGAATCTTTGAGCCATACACCCGCCTGTCTGCGGATGCGGACGACGGGCAAGGCTCTGGACTCGGACTCGCCATCGCACGGCGAGTCTTCGAAGCGCATGGCGGTCGTATCACTGCGGAAGTCGCAGAGCCCTGCGGTTTGCGGGTTCGTATTCTGCTGCCCGCTGCGTGCTAGGATTCGCGCCTTCTAAACGCATCCCGGTTCGCTCAAGGAGCCCATCGTGCCCGGTAAACTTGTCCTCGTCCGTCACGGCCAAAGCATTTGGAACGTCGAGAACCTCTTTACGGGTTGGCACGATATCGATCTCTCGCCGCAAGGCCGGCTCGAAGCCGCCACAGCAGGACGCGAGTTGCTCCGCGAAGGTATTGCGGTCGATATCGCGTTTACCTCCATGCTCAAGCGAGCCATTCGAACGCTGTGCATCATGCTCGATGAAATGGATCGCATGTGGATCCCCGTCGAGCGCAGCTGGCGACTGAACGAGCGTCATTACGGTGCGCTGCAGGGTTTCAACAAGGCTGAGACCGTCGCGCGACATGGCGAGGCACAGGTCAAGATCTGGCGTCGCAGCTACGATATTCCTCCCCCGGCGCTTGAGGCGGACGATCCTCGTCATCCGCGCTTCGACGTACGCTACTCGGCGATCGACCCCGCTCTGCTGCCCGCCACCGAATCTTTGAAAGACACGCTAGCCAGAGTTCAGCCCTTCTGGGAGTCTCGAATCGCGCCAGAGTTACGCGCAGGTCGAAACGTGCTCGTCGCCGCCCATGGCAACAGCCTGCGCGCCATGGTCAAGATGCTCGATGGTGTGCCCGAGAGTGAGATCGTCGAACTCAATATTCCGACGGGCGTCCCGCTGCTTTACGATCTCGACGACGCCCTAAAACCGAAAAGCCGTTGTTACCTCGGCGATGCGGAGACGATCAAGGCAGCGGCTGAGGTAGTACGGCGGCAGACTGAGAAACGGTGAAGCCTCGTACGCAGTGATCAGCAAAACCCGAACAATCTACGAACTGATCGGCTTACCGGGTCCCGGCGCCCAACCGTCGTAACGTCCGCCCGCCTCGTCGGCGAGCTGACGCAGCCGCGAGGATACCTCGCGCACACCGTGCACATTGAGCGACATACTCTTGAGCGCGTGCACGCTCCAGGTCTGATCGACGCTATCCCGCAGCTCACGGATATCGGTCTCGAACCCTTCTGCGCGCAATCGAGACGCCATACTTTCCGCTTTGTCTTTGGACGGTACCGCGACAAAAAAATCGACGTCGACAGGTTTGAAGGGATCGATGCCGCTGCGACGCAAGCGCTCGATCATCCGCGCGTCCCAGTCGTCTTCGCGCGATTTGGAGGCGTTACGGACGTTGTAGATGATGCGCCACACAGCGATGGCGGCGCCTGCAACCAGAAAAACGACGAACCAATCCATACACCCCTCCGAAGCTGACTGCGGTCAAACGAACACGCGTGGCGCGTCGATCGGTCACTCGTCGGGGGCGATGGTGACCCGCAGCCCGTCGAGTTCGTCAGTCATGTCGATCTGACATGAGAGACGCGAACCGTCTTTGAAATGAGCAAGCTCTTGCAACAACTCACGCTCGTCCGACATCGGCGCCGGGATTTTTCCAGACCACGCTGCATCGACATAGATGTGACAGGTGGCGCACGAACACATCCCCCCGCAAATCGCTGCGATGCCGTAGTCGAGCTCCCGAAGCGTTTCCATGATTTTGACGCCGGCACGAGCCAGTACGTCGTGTTCTTGACCGTCGCGATCGATGACTTTGAGTGTAGGCATTCACATAGTTTGCCCGGGTTGGTCATCCGATGCCAGCGCGGCGGCGAGTTGCCGCCAAAGCTCATCGAGCAACCGTCTCGCACGGACACGAAGGGGGAACTCCTCGAGAGCGAGGCTCCACTCTTCCATTCCGGGTGTCGTGATCGCGAGGCCTGCAAGATCCTCATCCGGATGTCCGCAATGAGCGTACTCCCAATCGATCAGGCACAGCGATCGGTCTTCACGAACAATCACATTCTCGAAGGATAGATCGCCATGGACGAGCACTGTCCCCGCGCTTGAGATCATCGCCAATTGAGCGATGCACTCGCGAACCTCGACTTGATACCGCTCGGCACACGTCGGTGCGACTCGCGAGAGACGGTCATGCAGTTGACGAAGGCGATCTCCGATATCAAGAGTCGGCAACTCCGTTGAGTCGATCGAGCGCAGCCTCGAAATCAATGCTTGCATCGCCCTACGGCGCTCAGGTCGTTCGAACCAATCCGCCTCGAGCGGCACGCCTTCGATGAAGGGCATGATCATGAAGCGTCGCGTCCTGTCGTACTCGAGCACGGGCGGAGCAAGCCCCTTATCTGCCGCAAATCGCTGAGCCTCGACTTCGTTATCCGGCGCCATACCGAGCTGATATGCCCGGTCTGACGATGCCCACTCGCGACGAATGAGTCGCCCGCGGGCGTCCTCCAGTACGGTCACTCGGTTGATCGAATTCACTGGCGACGATACTGCGCGAGCCATTCGCGCCAACCGAAGACAGCGATGATGAAATACACCACGTAGAGGCCTGCGACCAAAGAAAGCCCCTGCACGCCATAGAGAAACATCGACGCGGCATTGACCGCATACCAGTACAGCCAGTTCTCGAGCACACTCCGCGCGGTCATCCAGGTCGCGAGCAAGCTCGCGCAGGTGACGGCCGCATCAAGCCGAGGCCAGCTCGCACCGGTCGTCTCCGCGAGTGCCGGTGAGAGAACGAGTGACGCGAGCGCGATACCCGCGAGTGCCCACCCGTGCGCAGAGAGCGGCCAGCGACGGATCACCGGCCCTCGGCGTGAGCCCTCCGTTATCGGATCACTCAGTCCATCCTTTTTTTTCGAGACGCTCCATTGCCAGAAGCCGTAGACCGCCATACCGACATACACCGTCTGCAGCGCTGACTGCAGCGGCAGCGAGGACCGGGCCGCCAGCAGCGCAAGTAAGGCGGAGGACACCCCGCCGAACACCCAGGCCCAACGAATGCGGCGCACCGCAAGCAGCGCGTAACCGACGCCGGCGGCCACCGCAAAGTATTCGATCCAGGCACTCACTCAACGCACCTGCCAAACAGCAGATACCCCGACGGAACGGGGGTCGGCCAGTTGTACGTAGGGCTTGTCCGGATAGTCCGGCGGCTCATTGCCAAAGAAGAAACCTCGCATCGCATAGTCTTCATCAAGCACATTGCGCACCCACGCGTCGATCCGCCAGGAGCCCGCGTCGTAGCCCGCACGTAGGTTGGCGAGTGAATAGGGTTTCGAGCGCTGATCGTGGCTGTCACTAAAATAAAAAGCTGCCACGCGCTGCGCATCGAATCTTGCGAACCACCCCCTCGGATGTCGATAGTCGAGCGACATCGAGACTTGGTAGCTCGGCGCATGCGCCTGTGCACGCCCCGAAAAATCCTGATCGGCGACGACATAGTCTTCGAATCGTGTACGCAACACGCCGAGGGTTGCGCCGATTGACCACGACTCCGACACGCTCGCCAATACCGACCCTTCCAAACCGAGGTTCGTACCTCGGGCGGCGTTGTCGGTGAGATAGATAAACGAAAGTGGATCGCCCGGATCGATCTGGGCGGACGTACTCACTTGCTGAGCCCGGCGCCACATGTAAAACATGGCGAAGTCGTAGCGCAGCCCGCGCACGGCATCGTCGAACTTGTAGCCGACCTCGAGGCTGTACAGTAACTCCGCATCGAACTCGCGTCGATCGGTTGGCACCACCACACCGATATTGAAACCGCCTGCCTTGTATCCCCGAGCCACGGCAAGGTACGCCATGCGATGATCGTCAGGTCGATACTCGATCGAGGCGTTACCGCCGATCATCGTCTCGGCGGGCGAGAGATCCGTTCCATCGGTGTCTCTGTACTGAGCCTTTCGCCTCTCCACACGCAGACCCGCGTTCGCGTGCCAACGCGACGCCAGTGAGTGACTGACATTGGCATATCCTGCAAAGGAGTCCGCCTCGTAATCACTGACGAGTGCGCGATAGAGCTCTCCGCCATAAAGATCGAGCTGATCGTTCGCCTCCGTCAAACGTTGCGCATAGAGGCCACCGATCAGAGTGAGACCTCGCGTCTCTCGAGACCAGCGAACATCTTGTGACAGTGTCTGTCGATCGCGGAGGAACCGCGAGGTGAAGTCATAGTCCGCATCGGCTGCCCAATCCCCATCGAATGAATAGAGGATGTCTGCATCGACCACAGCCGTCAGACTTCGAAAATCCGTCTCATGACCCTTGTGCTGTAACGTCAACGATGCGCCTCGCGATCGCTGTCGGTCTCGTCCTGGATCATCCGATCGCGTGACTCGAGAATTGTCTGTTGAAAACGCATCGAATCCATTGTCGACATCGACGATCAAAGCAGAAAAATCAGCCTGCCAACCTGTTCCAAATCCATGCTGACTACGCCATCGCAGCGTACGCTCGTCGAGTCCGTTGGTATCGTCGCGCGACAGCGTCGCATTACGGCGCGAGCCGTCTCCGCGGAATCCTTGCGCAACGAATCGAAACGCCGACCGATCGTCCGTGCCGAGTGCACCACCCGCGATGAGCCCGAGTGAATTCACGCCGAAGTCTCCTGCACTCGCTTCTAGGCGAAGCGTCTCTTCGGTCGACGGCGCCCGGGTACGCACATTGATCAATCCCGCGAGCGCGCTGGCGCCCAGCGTCGTGCCCTGAGGCCCGCGCAGCACCTCGACTTGGCCGAGATCGACGAGCGTCGCGGGCATACCGATGCCAGAGAAATCCATACCATCGATTAAAAATCCCACGGAGGGATTGGGTGCCCCCTGCCACTGATCGCTTTCGCCGATCCCTCGCAATTGGAAGTATCGAGGCCGAGAGGTTCCGGACGCCCAGTTCAAGTTGGGCACGAGGGGTAACACGTCTTGGAGATGTTGAACGCCCGTCTCGCGCAAGGTGGTGGAGTCGATCACCGTCGCGCTCGTGGCCAGAGAGAGGGGGGATTGCGGTCTTAGGGTCGCGGTAATGACCACCTCTTCCAATTCGGACGCGATGGCGACAGTCGTCGCCAACAGGGTGATCAAAGAAAGAAAGGCGGGAAGTAATCTGACGTTCACCTAGTCCCTCCGCCGGTACTAACCGGATCAGGTTCAACGGGTTTGCCGCCCCATGCGGCATCTCAGGTCCTTCCGGACCACCCCAAGGTCCCTCGTATTCTCCATGCGAATCAGGGGTTTGCAAGAGCGCTGAGCCCCCGTTAATCAAAAGGGGTGACCCGGACCCTCCTCTTCCCTACAATCGCGCCCCTCGCAGTCAGTCTGCAGGCCTCTGGAGTTCGCGCTCGATGCCCAGATCGATCAAAGTTTTCCAAGTCGACGCCTTCACTCAAGACCTCTTCACCGGTAACCCCGCGGGAGTGGTGTTGGGCGCGGAGGTCCTGAGCGATGACGAAATGCTGGCCATCGCGCGTGAGCTCAACAACGGCGATACCGCGTTCGTCTTGCCTCCGGAAGGGGACGATCATGACGTTCGGGTGCGTTTCTTCACGCCACGCACCGAATCCTCATTTGTGGGGCATGCGACGATTGCGACGCAGTACGTGCTCTCGGCAGTCGCTGGATCTCCACGCCGGCTTCGTCAGCGTCAAAAGGCGGGCTTGGTAGACGTCGAAATTCGGGGTGGCGGGCCCGATCGACGTATCGCCGTGCGCCAGCCTGCACCGATCCTCGGTCGCGAACTGAACGCACGCGAGCGACTCGCCGTGCTCGATGCCCTCGCCCTCTCCAGCGCGGATCTCGACCCACGTTGTGAGATGCGTATCGTCGGCTCGGCGGGTAATCGACTGCTGATTGGCGTGCGCGGCACACAACAACTGAAACAACTCAAACCCGACTTCAACCGCCTGACAACGCTTTCCGCGCAACTTGGCGCATCGGGACATTTCGTATTCACGCTCGAGTCGGACGTCGAGGGCTGTCTGACGCAGTCGAGGATGTTCTGCCCGTCGATTGGAATTCCGGAAGATCCGGTCTCCGGCAACGCTCACGGACTCCTCGGTGCCTATCTGCTTCACCATGATCTGCTGAAGCGTGAGGGTGGCCACGCCCATTTTTCGGGTGCTCAGGGTCAGTTCATGAATCGCCCCGGCCGGGTCGACGTCGATCTCGAGTTCAAGGACAACGCCCTCGCAGGCGTCTGGATCATCGGCAGTGCAGCGATGGTCTTTGAGACGACGATCACCCTCCCCTGAAAGGCCGACCCAAAAAAACGCCGGCGTGACTGAAGAGCCGCGCCGGCGTTGTGTGTCGAAATCAATCGTCGACTTAGAACTTGTACTCCATCAACAGCGTGAAGCTCCGATTACGCGGGTCTGCCACGCGTGGCTCCCACGAACTGCCCGAGCCAAAGTTGCTGTCGTAGGTGATGGCGAACGGCGGATCCTTGTTGAGGAGGTTCTTGATGCCGGCGGTCACCGTCAAACCATCGAAGCCTTTCCACGTCACCGACGCGTTGTAGGTGATGTACGTGTCGACGAAACGGTCGAGATTCGGCGGCGACACGATGCCGGCCGTCACGCCCGGCAATTCCTGGTTGAGGTAGCTCGAACGATAGATCTGCGAAATCGACGCGCTCCAGTCACCGCGGGTGAACGTGAAGTACGCGTTGTGCTTCCAATCGAGCCCGAGATCACCGGCGAACGTGAAGAGTCCGATTTCGCTGCGTCCGAGCGGCAGACTCGGCGCGATACGCGAGCGCTTTTGGAGCATCTTCGTGCCGTCGAGTCCGGCACTCCAGTTGCCGCCCCACGCCTCACCACGCAGACGCATCGCAAGTTCGAGACCCCGCGTCTTCGATTCACCCGCGTTGACCCAACGCTGGTCGATCGAAATTAGGTTGCCCGAGGCGCCGCGACCATAGCGATCGCTGAAGGTGGTGTAGTTGTCTGCGAGC
Organism: Gammaproteobacteria bacterium; assembly: GCA_016874235.1. GTDB lineage: Bacteria > Pseudomonadota > Gammaproteobacteria > Steroidobacterales > Steroidobacteraceae > UBA964. The sequence continues at coordinate 3,183 of VGUJ01000014.1, read as the reverse complement.
TGCTGCAACGAGAGGATTTGGATCGTACCGATGCGATTGACGCGCCACCAGTCCGCCGACACGCTGAAGTAGTCGTTGGCTTCAAGTACGATGCCAAAAGTCGCTTGCTCCGCCTCTTCCGGTCCGAGATCGGGCTTGCCCCCCTGGATGATCGTCGGCTGCACGACCGCACATTCAGGCTTCGTGGCATCCGGGCGACCCCCCACGCACTTGGCCGGATCGGCGATGTCGCGGCCCGAGTACGGCGCCTGCGAGGAGGCATTGAAGATCTGGTTAAACGAAGGAACGCGGAACCCTTCGTTGTAGGAACCGCGGAACATCACGAAATCCGCAGGACGATACTTCACGGAAATCTTTGGATTGACGGTGGAGCCGAAGCCGTCGTACTCGTCACGACGCACGGCAGCGGTGAGCTCCATTCCAGTGACCAGCGGCACCATCACTTCACCGTACACGGCCTTCACGTTACGGGAGACACCCGCGAGCGCGTTGCCGTCGTCGAAGGGCGCGGCGATGATGATCGGACGAGCGGCAGCGGCGCGTCGGTCACCGTTAAATCGGTATTCTTCTTTACGCCAATCGACGCCCACGGCCGCGAGCACATCGCCCGTCCCCATGGAGAAGAGCGGACCGGACATCGACGCATCGATTTGCGTGACCGAGAACTTGCCGCCGTAGAGGATCACACCTTCGGCGGAGGCGCCCTTCAAGAGATCGAGCGCCGCCTGTGATTGCGACTCGCCCGGACGCAGGAAGGGGTTGATCACGCCCGTGTTGAGTGCGTCGATGATGCCGTTGGCGATGATGCTGCCGGACGCATCACGCGTCGTGTTGCGGTAGTAATAGCCTGTTCCGAGTTGTGACTCGGCTTCGCTATACGCATACGAAGCGCCGGTACGGTATTCCCAGTCGTTCAGGAAACCGATCGGACCGTCCGCACCCAGGAAAACGCGACCGGTATCCGTCGTGGTCTCGATTTCACGTCGACCACACTCGATGCAGCGCCAGCGATAGGACATCGGCAGTCCGCGTCGAGCCTCGAGGGTCGGGAAAACCGCCACGAGCTGATTGAAGACGCGGTCATACACCGCTTGCGAGGCCGCATTGCGCGGGAAGGCGTAGTTCTGCGTGCTCGTGTTCGGCGTGAGCTGCAGGTTCGAGAAGCGTTTGGCCGAGTCTGCCGTCGAGCCGGTGATCTCGGCCGCGATTTGGTGCGCGCCGAGCTGCAACACACCGCGGCTCACGAAATTGATGGTTTCGATGGGCTGCTGCAACACCGCCGCACGACCGGTATCCCACGCACAGGCAAATTCCGCTTCGGGGAAATTCCAGAGTTTGGTGTCGTAAGCCTGCATGCCATCGATCTGGTTACAGCCACCCCCGCCCGGCAGATCGAGCGGATTGATACCGCCCGAGGCACGGATCGTGGTGCTACCCGGCAAGAACGGCGCCGTCCCACTCGAGTTGATGATCGTACCCAAGGGCGTATTGGGACCCACACCGAGCGGCAGGATCGTGGCGGACGGCGTGCCGCGCGTATCGACCGAGACGCCGCGCTCCGGCTGGAACGTATTCACGAAGCTACGCGCGTCGCCGCGCAGCTCGCGGAAATCGTTATACGAGACCGTGGCCATGACGTTCCATCCATCGGATTTCACATCACCGATTCCACCCGTGATCGAGGCGCGATAAATCGCACCGCCGCCGAGATCCGTCACGTCGCCGAAGGCGTTGGCCGTGAGGCCCTGATAGTTGGTTTTGAGGATGAAGTTGATGACGCCGCCAATGGCATCAGTACCGTAGATGGCCGAAGCGCCGTCTTTGAGAATTTCGACTCGATCGATCGCTGCGAGCGGAATTTGATTGATGTCGACCGCACCCCCGTTAAGACCGTGCGCCGCAACGCGCCGACCGTTAAGCAGGATGAGCGTCGCAGCCGAGCCTTGACCACGCAGGTTGGCCGATGAGGCGCCGTTGTTGCCGCGTTGCGCACCACCGACAACGTCCGCATTGGAGGCGAGGTTGTCGAGTCCGTTGCCGTTCGAGTTGAGGTAACTGATGAGCTGTTCGGGGCTGTTGATGCCCTCGCGTCGAATGTCTTCGGTGCTCAACACCTGAATGGGCAGGGCACTCTCGGTGACCTTGCGCTTGATGCTCGAACCCGTCACGACGACGGTCTCGAGACGACGGTCGTCATCCGCCCCGGATGAGCCTGCGGTCTGCTGCGACCACACCGCGCTACTCAGGACCATGCTTGCGACGAACGCGCTGACCGCTGCTCTGCGTTTGAACGACATAAGGACCCTCCAAAAGTCTTTGTTGATCAGTCCGCACCGAGGCCAATATTAACCAAGTTTTACAACGGATTCGACTTGGTGACGGCTAGTCCGTCGGCGGAGTTTTACCGCCCCGCCACCGCAGCGCCAGATCCACCAGATGCGCCACCAGCGAAAGCAGCAGCAAGATCGCCAAATCCCACCAGGGGGCACTCGCGAGCGCGGCGCTCACGGCCAGCATCAAACAGGCACCTGAAGCGAGATTGCCGAGGATCGCCCGGGGGGCAATGCCGAGATTACGCGCGCGCCACAGCCAAACGAGAAAAACGCCTTCGAGGACGACGAGTCCCGCAATGAGCCGAGGCAGACTGCCGGTTTCGATGCCGCTGATAACCCAGTCGATCACTGCAGGATCAAGCGGCTTTGGCGATACCGAGGAGGTGAGCGACGTCTTTAAAAAACACTCGGAGGTGCGCCATCGGGCTCTTGCGGACGAGCTGTTTGTGCATGTACGCCTCCCAAGTCAGGCGCTGCACATCCGGATCCCGGCACATTTTGACGAAACGTTCGCGTCGCTGGTCACTCACGTACCAGAACCGCTGCAACAATCCGAGCACCCAAAACACTCGCCCGTGAGCCCGCATGAAGTCGCGTCGTGCCTCGCGCAAGGCATGGGCGTTACGCGTGAGCAGGCACTTATCGACCGCGAGCGCAGCCATGCGCCCGCAGGCCATCGCATAGTAGATTCCTTCGCCCGATGCCGGCGCGACGACACCGGCGGCATCTCCGGTCACGAGCACGTCTCGGCCGTTATCCCAACGGCGCAGCGGCTTCAGCGGAATAGGCGCTCCCTCGCGGCGCACCACTTCCGCATGCTCGAGCCCGGTCGCTCGACGCAGGCCACCGA
>VGUJ01000013.1 GCA_016874235.1 Gammaproteobacteria bacterium | reverse complement strand
GAATGAGTCGGTGACGGTCATTCCGAGCCGCAGCGCATAAAACTCTCGAAGCGCCGATAGCGATGATCCGCCAACCACCATGATGAAACTACGATCGACGAACGCCCGCGCGGTAGTTTTGATGAAGGTACCGCCCTCGGGTGGAATCCGCGTGAAATAGTTGAGCTCCCGATTCGGTCCGATCGCCTGCATGGCGATGATGCTCGGATTCGAATCAAGCGGAGCCGAGGCACCAATCACTTCGAAAGGAGAGTCCGGTTTGCGTAACCGCTGTTCCAGCGACACGGGATCCAGAACGAGCATTTCATGGGCATTCCAGCCGTGGGTATGCAAGGGCGCAAACCCGGGCGTGATGGGGCGTTCAATGAGGCGAAGTATGACCTCCGATCCCGTCGGGCTTCGTAACAGGGCGTAGGGGCTGCCTTCGACGAGGGGCGTGTCCCAGGTGTCCGCAAGCTCGCCGTCGATGTGTCCGCGCTCCACGCGCTGATACCCCAGCCAATCCGCGTAGGCACACTCCGCCTCAGCGAGGTCGGAAACCGAGAGCGTCACGATTCGGATGGCGCGCAGCATGCCGACCAGTCTAGCCGTCCTTGGGGGCGAGAGGTCGCACAGTGGACAGTCATGCTGAGCAGTGGCGGGTGGACTCCACCCGGGCGCCCTTCGCGGCGTATATTCCGGTGGGGGTCAGACCTAAACGGTTGGAGGAGAGCAGATGAAGTTCATCGCCCACAAACGCAGTCGCGCAATTCAGGCATGGCTCAAGCAAGAGATCGCCGAGCAGAAGAAGCGATACAACAAGATCGTCGGGGAGCAAGAGGCGTTGACGCCGAAGCGCGACAAATGGATCGCGGACTTCCTCTACCGAATTCAGACCCGAGGGGTCCACGTTCACTACAACCAGATGCGTAAGGTCGCACCGGAAGAAATCCCGGTGAAACCGAAGCGTAAGTTCAAGGTTGTGTTCTGATCGACGTCAAGGGAGTACATCACCATGGCTAGACCGCATATCGAACCCTTCGTCGATCGCGACGTTCCCTTCAAGAAAATGACCCTGCCGGGTTTCCCGAAGGGCATGCACTACAAGATGCTGTCGCTCGATACCGACGACGGCGCCTGTACCATGACTTGCCTCTTCGAGCCGGGCTACCGCCAACCGCCGGGCATGAGTTACACCGAATACGAGCTCTTCGTCATGTCGGGCTCGATCAAGGTGGGCGACAAGGTGTGGGGGCCGGGCAGTTATTTCTTTGTGCCAGCGGGTGTGGCGATGGAGGAATTGACCTCCCCGCGCGGCGCCACGGGTCTTATTTTCTATAACTACGGCGAGCCGTCTTTCGTCGAGTCGACGAGCGATCACAAAAACGCAGAGCGAAACCGTTTTGCGGCCGTCAACTCGTATGACGACATGCAGTGGACGTCCACCAACTTCTATCCGGCGACGGCTCCGGGATGCATGGTCAAGATCCTGCGGTTCGACCCGCGGACCCAAGGCTTCACGTTCCTCTATTGCATGACGCCGAACTTTTGGCAGGACAACATTTCCTACCACGACTGCTGCGAAGAGGCGTATCACATCTGGGGCACGTCCTGGATGATGCAGTTCGGTGATCTGCCGACGGGCGGCTACTTCTGGCGTCCGCCGTATATCAACCACGGTGCGTTTGCTTCAAAGCTTGGCATTCTTGCCATCGGCCGAACGGACACCCAGCTCTACAATCACTTCCACTTCAATCCGTGGACGAACGTCGAAGAAAACCGTGATCGTGCGGCCAATCGCATCATGCAGTGGAAGCCCGACCTTTATAAATGGATCAATACCCACGGACATAACCATCCGGTCGACTTCGAGTACGACCATGGTCATGCGCATGGCGATATGCCACATCACCACGGTGACGGGCACGTCGAACATAAGCACAAGAAGAAACGCCGTCGGCGCTGAAGTCTCAGGGAGAGACCATGCAGGGGCCGCGAAAGCGGCCCTTTGCATCTTGGTCAGGCTTCCGTCGCGAGCACACGCCCGCGTGTGCCAAATCCTTGGTGAGCTTGCCGCCCGTAAGTCACTTTCTCGCTGCGTTTACCCGTCAGCACTTCAAGCATGCCTTGAATGCGTCGCATGCGGGAGGCGACGAGGGCGCCGTTGTGGTCGTTGAGATCGCGGCAGCGACGCGCGAGATCGGCACATTCGGCCCAGCGGGGCGGTAACATACGTTCTGGATCGCAGGTTTTTATAAGGCTGGCGAGCCCGGCATTGTCGATCGAGAACCCAACGATTCGATAGAGGGAAGAGCTGCCAATCGGCGCGTACTTCTTGCTATCCTTCAACCTGAGCGCATGGGTCAAGGTTTGTATTCGCAGTCGCGTGATCCGTCGCTCGAGATTCCCAAGGCTCCGCCTCCCACGCCTTGAGCCTTGGCGTTCGTCACGTTGTCTTAAGGGGCCAATATGGGTCTCGATGCGAGACAGTTTCTTGCGAAGCTGCAGGGCGATATTGCCTCGCGCTCGATTGAGATTGCGGGTTTCCCCAACTCCTGTGTTCGCCTGCTCGTTGAGCTAAAGGACGACTTCGTTTCGACCCAGACCCTCGAGCGCATTGTCCGTGGGGACGTCGCGCTATCCGGTCGTGTCATCTCGATGGCGAACTCCGCCGCATTCCAATCGTCGACGGGGCCAACGACGACCATCAGTGGGGCCATTGCCCGAATCGGTCTGGCCGCACTTCGCACGGTGGCTCTTGCGTACGCCTTTGCCAGTTTGCGCGATATGAAGCTCTACAAACCGGTGCAAAGTCGTATGGGAGAAATTTGGGCGAGGAGCGTGGCCCTTGCGACGCTTGCTCGTGCGTTATCGCTCCAGCTCGAAGGTCGTCGAATCGATCGCGACGCACTGATCTTGGGTGGAATGCTCTCGGGAGTCGGAAAGATTTACTTGCTGGCGGAAGCGGCGGCTCACGAAGACGTCCTTAACGACTTTGCGGCCGTGGAGCATCTGCTGCAGACTTGGCATGTGAAATTGACGGGCGCCATGCTGAAGAACTGGGAGTTCCCCGAGGCCGTCGTTCGGGCAGCAACCACCTACGAAACCGCAAAAGACCCGTCATCAAAAGATCCGGTCGCCGATCTTTTGTACGTCGCAGGTATTTTCGTCGATTCAAAAGGCGATACGGCGAGTGTGGCCTCGAGATTACCCTTGGTTGTACCGGCGATGCGTCTGGGTCTGGCGATAGTCAATCCTGAGGAGATCCTCAGTTCGGCGGCGCAAGAAGCGGCATCCTTCGGAGGAGCGTTGGCGTGACGTCGATTTTCCGCGTATGCATCCTCGCGGCACTGCTTCTCTTATCATCCCCCTCCAACGCGGTCGAGTACGAGTTACGCGAAGATGGCGGCGACATCTTCGGGAAGGTCGAGCGTATCCGTACTCGCTATGACGACACACTGATCGAAATCGCTCGTCGCTACAGCCTTGGATACGAGGAACTCGTTCGGGTCAATAAAGGGGTCGATCCTTGGTTGCCGGGGGAGGGGACGCAAATTGTCATTCCCGGTCAGCGGCTGCTCCCGCCGTCGGATCGTGAAGGCATCGTGGTCAATCTTCCCGAACATCGGATGTACTTTTTTCCGAAGCCCAAGACAGGCGAGTCTGCCAAGGTGATGACCTTTCCGGTAAGTGTCGGAAAAATGGACTGGCAAACACCCATCGGCGTCACCAAAGTCGTTTCGAAACAAAAGGATCCCCCGTGGTATCCCCCGGAGTCGGTGCGTAAAGAGCATGAGGCTCGTGGTGATCCGTTGCCGCGGGTTGTTCCGCCAGGACCCAATAATCCGCTCGGAGGACATGCGCTACGGCTCAATATTCCGGGAGGAGCCTATCTGATTCACGGCACCAACAATCCAGACGCGGTGGGCATGGCCGTGACCCACGGCTGTCTTCGAATGTACCCGGAAGATGTGGCCGTGTTGTTCGAGGCGGTCAAAGTGGGGACCCGAGTCAGTCTCGTCAACGAGCCTCTGAAAATGACCCGTGTCGACGGTGAGGTGTGGATTGAAGTTCATCCGCCGGTCGATGCCCAGGGGCAATCGGTCGCCGTCAAACTCGAGGATTTCGAAAAGCGTCTCGATAGTTTGCTCGGCGACTCGGAGGTGGCAATCAATTGGGATATCGCCATCGAGGCTCTGCGAGAGGCGAGCGGTATTCCCGTGATGATCGGGTTGGAGCTCGCGCCCGAATCCGATACGACAGAGAACCCACTTGTCGAGGCGGTTTCGCCTGCCATGGCCTCACGCTGATCCAACAGGACGCTCAGAATGTTTAATCCAAGTGGTCTCATTACTTTGACGTCCGATTTCGGCTTGAGTGATCCGTTCGTCGGTGTGATGAAAGGCCGCATTCTCGGCGTCGCGCCGACTGCGCGAATCATCGATCTCACGCATGACATCGTCGCGCACTGGCCCGCTGAGGCAGGTTTTTGGCTTCGTCGTGCATTCCAGTATTTTCCCCGCGGCACAGTACATGTCGCGGTCGTCGATCCGGGAGTCGGCACGACGCGTGATATCGCGATGGTGATGCTGGAGGGCCATGTATTCCTGGCGCCGGACAACGGGCTGCTGGCTGAGGTCGTCAGTCACCAGACGAATGTTCACTTATGGCATCTCGACATGACCCGATTGGATGGCCTTGGAATCGATCGTCCGAGTGCAACCTTTCACGGTAGAGATATTTTTGCTCCCGTCGCGGCCGCCTTGGCCGCCGATCGAATTCGGCCTGAGGGTATCGGGCGCAAGGTCGATGCGTTGATTCCCGGGTGGGTGGATGAGGCGACGGCTGACGCGCAACGTGTCGCCGGTGTGGTCATCACCATCGATCATTTTGGAAATCTGATCACGAACATCGATCGGCGATTATGTGATCGGCTTATCGATCCGGTCGTGCACGCTGGAAAGCTCTCTCTGCCGCTCAGTCGCACGTACGGCAATGCCCAGCCTGGAGATCCGATTGCGCTCTTCAATTCCTTCGGTGTGGTCGAGATCGCGGTCGCCGAGGGTCGGGCGGTGGATGCGCTCGGTCTTTCGCGTGGCGCCCCGGTCTCCGTTCGAGATGGGGTTCGTCGCAGTTGAACTTGCGCCCCGCCGCGTTTTCGCTATAGTTCCCCGGTCCTTCACCCGGGGTTCCGCGTAACCCATTGATTTTTAAAGGTTTAAGATGTCAGAACGAGATTCTGAAGGCTTTGAGCTCGACGAAGAGATGCTCGGCGAGGCGGCAAGTAACGAAGAAGACCAGGATTACGATCGCTTTCTCGACCGGGTCGACCGGCGCGCGCGCCCGACGCCCGGCAAGCGCGGCAAGGCCGCGTGGAGCAAGCTCGAGGAAGTGCTGGCGGATAAAAAACTAGCCAAAGATCTCAGAGAATTCTACGACGACGAACTTTGATCTCGGGAGGATCACGTGACGTCCTCCGACAGTGTTTGGGTCGTCCTCAAGTTTGGAGGGAGCAGCGTTTCGTCCGCTCCCAACTGGCGCAACATTCGTGATATCGCGAATCACCGTCTCGAGACGGGAGACCATGTCCTCATCATTCACTCCGCCCTGAGCGGCGTCACCGACCGCCTTGAAAAAGCGTTAGTTGCGGCTTGTGAGGATCGGTACTCGCTGATCGTAGATGATCTCCGTCAGCGCCATATCGAGCTTGCCTCCTCACTTGGCGTTGATGGTCGGGCGCTGCTCGAATCCTCGTTTTTGACACTTTCGTCGCTGCTGTCTGGGGTCTCCGCGAAAGGCGCTGCCGATAATCGTACTCGTGCACAGGTCATGGCCTTTGGTGAGTTGTTGTCGACGATGATCGGCGCCCAGTTCTTGCGCCAAAGCGGTCTTCCGGCCTTTTGGGTGGACGCTCGCGACTACCTCAAAGCGGAATCGCGTGAGGCCGCCACCGTTCAAGCCGAGTACCTATCCGCCACCTGTAACTTTTCACCCAACGTGGAGGTTCAGGCGCGACTCGCCTCGCGTGGGCGTCTCGTGCTGACTCAAGGATTTATTGCCAGCAACGCGAGGGGTGAGACGGTGCTGCTCGGTCGAGGTGGGTCCGATACGTCGAGCGCTTACTTTGCGGCGATGCTGGGGGCGAAACAACTTGAGATCTGGACCGATGTCCCCGGAATGTTCAGCGCGAATCCCCGCTCGACCCCGGGCGCCCGTCAGTTGTTGGAACTCACTTATGACGAAGCGCAGGAAGTTGCGACCGCCGGTGCCAAGGTCTTGCACCCCCGCTGCCTGCTACCCGCACGAGAGCATTCCATTCCGATTTTTGTTTTTGCGACGCAAGCGCCGAACATGCAGGGTACCCGCATCAGTGCGAATCCGCCGAGCGATGCGGCGCAGGTCAAGGCGGTCTGCGTCAAAAAGGGCGTGACGCTGATCTCGCTTGAGAGCCCGGGCATGTGGCATGAGGTGGGATTTCTCGCGGATGCTTTCCAGATCTTCAAGCGACATGGATTGTCGGTCGATTTGGTCTCCACGTCCGAGACGAACGTGACCGTGTCGCTCGACCCGCAGGCGAACGCGATTGACCCGCTCGTACTTCAAACATTGAAGGCGGATCTGGCTCTCCTCTGTCGAGCGGAGATCATCGGATCTTGCGCCTCGGTCAGCCTTGTCGGTCGCAACATCCGTAGCATCCTCCATCAACTGGGTCCCGCGCTCGAACTTTTCGCGGAGCAGCGGATTTACCTCGTCAGCCAAGCGGCGAACGATCTGAATCTCACTTTTGTCGTCGATGAGGGGCAGGGAGATCGCTTGGTCGAGGATCTCCATCATTTGTTGGTCGACCCGGTTCGCGATGACGTCGTGCTCGGGCCAACCTGGCGACAACTATTTGAGACGTCCGCGGAGACTCAAGCGGTCGCGGCGCCCTGGTGGGTGGGTAAACGAGCGCGCCTGTTGTCGTTGATGAGTGATCGGGACGCGGCCTATGTCTACGACCTCGGGACGGTCCGAGAGCGGTGCCAACGCTTGAAGGCTCTCCGCGCCATCGACCGAGTATCGTATGCGATGAAGGCAAATCCTCATCCTGCGATTCTGCAGGTCGCTCATGCGAACGGACTTTTTATTGAGTGCGTCTCTCGAGGGGAGGTCGAGCATGCGCTGTTGACCTTGCCGAGTCTGCTGCCGCAGGACGTGCTTTTCACGCCTAACTTCGCCACGCGCGACGAATACGCATGGGCGCTGAGTCGGGGTGTGCAGGTCACGCTCGATAACCTGTATCCACTGGAGCGATGGCCGGAGCTCTTCGCGGGTCGCGATATCTTCATTCGACTCGACCCCGGAATGGGTCGTGGGCACCACGCCCACGTTCGCACAGGCGGGACGCAGTCAAAGTTTGGTGTGGCGAGAGGTGAGATCGATGCGCTGATTTCAGCCTCGGCGAAAGCCGGCGCTCGGGTGGTGGGTCTTCACGCGCATACGGGAAGCGGGGTGTTCGATGTCGACAACTGGCGCGACACGGGGAACTATCTCGCCGGTTTGTTGAGGGTGTTTCCCGATGTTCGGGTAATCGATCTCGGCGGTGGAATTGGGGTGCCCGATCGTCCCGGCGCTCCCGAATTTGACTTCACGGCATTCGATGACGCGTTGCTCCAGCTCAAGTCCACTCTGACGAATGTCTCCTTGTGGATTGAGCCTGGTCGTTTCGTGGTCGCGGAGGCAGGAGTGCTTCTTGCGAAGGTCACCCAGATCAAGGGCAAGGGCGATGCCAGCTTCGTGGGCGTTGCGACCGGGATGAATTCCTTGATCCGACCTGCGCTCTACGGCGCTCACCATGTCATCGTGAATCTCACTCAGATCAGCGAGCCTGACATGATGATCTGTGACGTGGTGGGTCCTATTTGTGAGACGGGTGACGTCCTCGGACACGCACGCTCGTTACCGCGGGTGACGTCGGAAGGCGATGTGTTGCTGATTGCGACGGCTGGAGCCTACGGCGCGTCGATGTCTTCGAATTACAATCTTCGCTCACCTGCCGAAGAGTGCGTACTCGAGCTCTAGTTGGGTGTATGGCGCCGGCGCAGCTCATTGATGACGTCGAGAAGCGATAACCCCCGCGCCTTGAGCGCGACGGTCAAGTGAAACAGCAAGTCAGCCGCTTCGTTCCGCGCCTCGTGGTCGTCACCGGCAGTGAGCGCGAGAGCGGTCTCCAAACCTTCCTCGCCAACCTTTTGAGCCAAACGTTTCGGACCTTCAGCGATCAGCCGCGTGGTGTAGCTCGCCGGATCATTTGAGCGCATGCGTTGTTCGATGACGTTTTCGAGCGTTGCCAAGAACGCAAAGTCGCCGCCTCTCGTCAACCGATCGTCGCCAAAACACGTGACCGTTCCTGTGTGGCAGGCCGGACCATGGGGGCGCACGAGAAGCAGCAGCGTGTCTCGATCGCAATCGGCATGTATCGCGATAAGCGATAACGTGTGACCGGAGGTCTCGCCTTTTTCCCACAGGCTTTGACGGCTGCGACTCCAGAACACCGCTCGACCGCGCTCCAAGGATTGTTCGATCGCCTCGCGGGTCGCCCACGCCACCATCAAGATCTCGCCTGAGTCGACATGTTGAGCGATGACCGGAATCAGTCCATCTTCGCCGTAGGTCAGCTGGGAAAGGGTGTCGCGTGTCACGATCATGGACGTACCTCAATGGCGGCGGCTCGGAGCTCGCGCTTCAATGTCGATATCCGTAACGACCCGCTATGGAATACGCTAGCGGCGAGCGCTGCATCGACGAGTGCTTGTTCGAACACATCAACGAAATCACGCGCGGATCCTGCGCCCCCCGAAGCAACGAGGGGAACCCGGCAACTCGTCCGTAACGTTTTCAGTTGCAGAAGATCGTAACCGGCTCGGACGCCGTCACTCGTCATGCAGTTTAGCACGATTTCGCCGGCTCCGCGGTCCTGCACTTCGATGAGCCAGTCCAACGTTGCACGACCGGAGTCGCGAGTGCGTGATGGATCACCCGTGTATTGCCGAACGCGATAACCGTCGGACGTCGTATCGCTATCGATTCCAACGACGACGCATTGGCTGCCAAATCGGCGGGCCAAGTCTTCGATGAGCGCAGGGTTGTCGAGCGCGGGCGAATTGATGGAGATCTTCTCCGCTCCCGCGTTGAGAACCGCCTCGGCATCCCTCACGCTGCGAATGCCTCCAGCGACACAAAACGGAATGTCGAGTACACGAGCGATGCGTGCGATCCAGCCTCGATCGACCGTACGACCGTCGGGGCTTGCCGTGATGTCATAGAAAACGAGTTCGTCGGCACCGTCGTCTCTGTACCGGGTGGCGAGGTCGAGGATGTCACCGACAATCTTGTGGTCTCGGAATCGAACGCCCTTGACGACCTGTCCGTCTCGGACATCGAGACACGGAATGATTCGTCGCGCCAACATCTCAGACTCTCATCCACTTGCGAAGTTCGACATCGCCCATATGGCCTTCGAGCAGGGCGCGTCCGCTGATGGCGGCTGCCATCCCCATGCCGTTCAGTAACTCGAGATCAGTGACGTCCCGGATGCCGCCGGACGCCTGCCATTTGATCTTTGGATAGCGGCTAAGGCATTGCTGATAGAGGTCAGTGTTCGGGCCGGCGAGAGCGCCATCGCGACCGACATCCGTGCACAACAGATGCTGCAGACCCGAGGGCAAAAATTGCTCGACGGCCCGCCAGAGCGTGATCTCCGTCGCCTGCGTCCAGCCACGGGTCTGAACCATCGGATCTCCAGCATCGACGCGGACGTCCAAGGCCAAGCAAACCCGCGCTTTTCCAAAAAATCGCATCCACGTGCTGACCTCGACGGGTTTTTCGATCGCCGCGCTACCGACGACTACGCGCGCGATACCTGCTGACAAGAGCTCATCTACGGTCGCGAGATTGCGGACACCGCCGCCGACTTGTAGCGAGAGCTTCGGAATCTTAGCCATTTCGATGATGGCGTCTCGGTTCGCCACGGCCCCATCGCGCGCGCCATCGAGATCAACGACATGCAGCCAACGAGCCCCTAACATTCGGTAACGCGCGGCAAGTGCCTGAGGTTCGACGTCGTAAACCGTCTCTCGACTGAAATCTCCGTAAAGAAGTCGAACGCATTGTCCGCCTCGCAGATCGATGGATGGAATTAATCGCATGACGGCAGGCTCAAGAAATTGGACAGTAAGCGTGATCCGGATCGACCCGAGCGCTCAGGATGAAACTGTACGCCCCAGAAATTGCGCTGGCGCACGACTGAAGAAAAATCATCGCCATATCGAGTTGACGCAACGGTATTGGCATGGCTGAGCGGCGCAGCATAACCGTGCACAAAGTAAAACCAGTCGTTTTGATCCAGCCCGTGGAGCAGAGGATCGTCGACGAGCGCCTCCAGCGTATTCCACCCCATGTGGGGAACTGAGAGCCCGTGACCCGGGCGCATTGCAGTAATCTGTCCTGAAATGAGTCCAAGACCGGGGGTGTCGCCTTCGGCTGACCCGTCGAAGAGCAATTGCATGCCAAGACAAATACCAAGCACCGGGCACCGCAACGATCCGATCACCGGAATCAGTCCGAGTTGAGTCAGGCGCGCCATGATGGTCGACGCGTTTCCCACGCCAGGCAGGACTACGCGATCTGCCGAGCGGATGAGTGCGGCCTCCTCAGTGACGATCGTTTCGACGCCGAGACGGTCAAAGGCATAACCGACGGAGGCCAAATTGGCGCCGCCCGAGTCGATCACCACGACGTGTGCCGACGAGTTCACAGGACTCCTTTGGTAGTCGGCAGATCGTCGCCTTCGCGCCGACAGGCCATACGGAGTGCTCGACCCACGCCTTTGAAACAGGCCTCCACTTGATGATGCGTGTTATCGCCTGTGACCGAGATATGAAGTGCCGCGCCGAGCGAATCCGCCAGAGATCGAAAAAAGTGAGGAACGAGCTCCGTGGGTAAGCCACCCACTTGGTCTCGACCGAACTTTCCCTCGAATACACTGTAGGCTCGCCCTGACAAGTCGAGGGCTACTTGGACTCGTGCTTCATCCATCGGAAGGAGAAATCCGTATCGTTGGATGCCTCGCTTATCGCCCAACGCGTGACGAAGGGTTTCTCCGAGCGCGAGCGCGCAGTCCTCGATGGTGTGATGTTCATCGATATGCAGATCACCCTCGCATTTGAGGGTGAGCGCGAAACCGCCGTGTTTCGCGATTTGCTCCAGCATATGGTCAAAAAAACCGATGCCAGTCGACACGTCCGTCGGGCCCTCGGCATCCAGATTGACCGTAACCCGAATGCGCGTCTCCCGAGTGACGCGAGTCAGAGAGGCCTCGCGGCTGAGTAAAGCCTGAGCGATGCCAGGCCAACCTGTGTCAGCAGCTCCAGACAACGAGAACCGACATGCTCGGACACCGAGGTTCGCTGCGAAAGCCATATCGGTGTCTCGATCGCCGATCATTGCACTCGATTTCAGGTCGACGGAGCGGGATTGGACCCACGCGTCAACTAGGGTCGTCTTGGGTTTTCGGCAGGCGCAACCGTCGTTTGGCCGATGCGGACAAATGAAGACGTGATCGAACGTAATGCCCTGGGTGGCAAACGCGTCGACGACAAAGCGCTGTGGGATATCAAAATGCTCGGTCGGAAAACTCTCTGAGCCGAGGCCATCTTGATTCGTGACCATGACGAGTCGGAACCCCGCTGCCTGCAACCGACTCAGGGCGGCGAAGACGCCTGGAACAAACCGAACTTTCGACAGGGCATCGACTTGCTCGTCTGCAGGCTCCTCGATGAGGGTTCCATCTCGGTCAATGAACAGTACCTTCATTGGAGTGCTCTCCCTGAGAACGTTGAGCACAACGCCTCGATGATCCGATCGTTTTGCGCCGGAGTTCCGATGGTGATCCGAACAGCTTGACCTAGCGGGCCACGTCCCGAGAAATCTCGGACGAGAATGCCGATGTCCCGCAGACACGCGAGTATCGACGCAGCCGCTGTCGACTCGATGAGTAAAAAGTTACTGTCACTTCGGTAAATTTTTTGGATCAACGGTGACGATGCCAGTTGGGCGGCCACACGGTCCCGCTCTTTCACGATGGTATCGACCCTCGAGGCGATCACGGCTCGAGACCCCTCGTGCAAAACCCGTATCGCTTCATCGATGCTGGCACTCGAAATGGAGTAGGGCGGGACAATCTTTCGCAGGAGGGCGATGACAGACGGTTCGGCAATCACCGCGCCAACCCGGGCCCCGGCCAATCCGTACGCCTTGGAGAGGGTTTTTAGTACCACCAATTGTGGGTACCGCTCCCTAAAGCTGATTGCTGAGGGCGCGGTCGAATACTCAGCATAGGCCTCGTCGATCACGACGACGCATCGATCTCGAGCGTAGTCGAGCAAAGATTCGATACACGTACTTGCAAACGCATTACCCGTCGGATTATTCGGCGAGCATATCCAAAGAATTTTAGCGCCCTCATCGACATTGGCCTTGATCGCAGCGATGTCGAGCTCGAATTCGTTCGTAAGCGGGGCTTCGAGGATCTGCGCGCCTTGGGTGGCCGCCGCGACGGCGTACATACCAAAAGTAGGCGGACACACCACGACGGCGTCGCGTCCCGCTTCGCAAAATGTTCGAGTCAGCAGATCGATGCCTTCGTCGCTACCCCGCGTGACCAACAGATCGTCGCTCGAGACGCCAAAGGTGTGGGCGAGGGCTTCAATCAGGGCTGGCGGTTGTGGCTCAGGATAACGATGGAGCGCGAGGCGTTCGCCCTCACTTCCGATCGGAGGCGGCCACGGGGACTCGTTGGCATGCAAGCGCTCAAAACGCGCGTCCCAATGAGCATGTTCATACGCACGCATCGACACGATTGCCGGTCGTGCAAGCCGCGAGAGGAGGTCGTTTCGACGGGTGTCAGTGGGCTCTGACTCGGCCGAGTCTTGAAGCGCCTTAAGGCGAAGGTCGACCGCAAGTGCATGAGCGTCGAGTCCTTCGAGTCGTGCGAGAGTGCTCGCAGTCGGGCCAAGATTGAGTAAGCCCTCTCGAGAGAGCTCTTGAACGGTGATTCGTCGTTGAAAGTCAGAGAGTGATAGTCCGCTGTACGCGCGGGCGTAACCATAGGTGGGTAAAACATGGTTGGTGCCGGAGCAATAATCGCCCATCGGCTCAGGGCTCCATGGACCCATAAACACGGAGCCTACAGAACGGATTTCATCGAGCCAACGACGCGGCGCTTTGATTTGCAAAATGAGATGCTCAGGCGCGTAGTCATTCGAGATGGAGACCGCTTCGGCGAGAGTATCGACGATGACGATGCGACTGCGGCTCAGCGACTGATCTAAAATTTCGCCACGGGACAGAGACTTTCGAAACTCGATTGCGTGTCGTCGAACTGCTTCGGCGAGAGAACTCGACGTCGTGATGAGAATGGCCTGGGAGAGCGGGTCATGTTCGGCCTGAGCGAGGAGATCGGCGGCCACGAAGGCAGGATTTGCGAACTCGTCGGCAATGACGAGCACCTCGGAAGGCCCGGCAGGCAAATCGAGCGCGGCGCCCCCCGGGTCACTGGCGACGATCTGTTTTGCAGCGGTGACCCAGGCGGATCCGGGGCCAAAGATTTTGTCTACCTTCGGGATCGTAGCCGTCCCATACGCCATGGCGGCGATGGCTTGGGCACCGCCGATCGCGAATATCTCGTCGATGCCGCATAGCCGTGCCGTGGCAAGGATGATGGGGTCGATTCGTCCTTCTTGTGTTCCCGGTGAACACATCACTCGTCTTTTACACCCTGCGATGCCAGCGGGAATGGCCGACATGATGAGTGCAGAGGGTAAAGGCGCACGACCGCCGGGAACGTAAAGCCCGACTGCATCGATCGGGCGAACAATGCGCTCGCAGACAACTCCGGGAGAGGTTACGACCGACAACGGCGGTGTCCCTTGCGCCGTATGGAAACGCCGAACGTTATCGATTGCACGCCGCAACGCGACGAGGGCGTTTTCACCAACGCGCTGCAGGGCAGCATCGACCTCTGACCGCGGGACACGAAGAGTGACCGGCGCGCCACCGTCAAAGCGTCGTGCGTAGTCGAGGAGGGCCGTGTCTCCTTCATTGCGGACACGCAGGACCGTCTCGCGGACGAGCGCCATGATCGATTCGCGATCTTCGGCCGCGGGTCGCGATAAGGCTGCGTCGCGCTCCGCCGCGCTCAAGCTCGGGTAGTTGAAGATCGGCAACATCATGCCAACATTTTCTCGACGGGAAGGACCAGCAAAGAGCTGGCGCCTGCCGTCTTAAGCGCCTCGAGCGTTTCCCAGAAGACGTTTTCTCGGCATACCGCATGAATCGCGACCTTATCCGCGCTGCCCTCGAGAGGCATGATAGTTGGAGACTCGCTGCCAGGCAGAAGACTTCGAATAGCCGGGAGCGCTGCGCGAGGCGCGTGTAGCATGATGTACTTGCTCTCGCGCACTTGCTGAACCCCGTCGATACGCATGAGTAAGCGCGCTACCCAGTCGGACTTCTCTTTGGGGAGTTCGACGGGCGTTCGTACGAGCACTGCGTGACTCTCAAGAAGCACCTCGACCTCGCGAAGTCGATTGGCCTCAAGGGTCGAACCGGTCGACACGAGGTCGCATATGGCGTCCGCTCTGCCGAGTCGCGGCGCGATTTCAACGGCTCCAGAGAGCGTCACGATTTCGGCGCGTATCCGACGATCGGTCAGCCACTTCGCCAATGCGTAGGGATAGGTCGTGGCAATCCGACGCCCTTCGAGTGAGGAGGGTCCGTTCCAGATGACTTCATCGGGTACAGCGATGGACAGACGGCAGCGACCAAAGTCGAGTGAACGAAGGATTTCGAATCGAGCAGAGTATCCTCGGGCAGCCAGTTCGAGTTTCTTTTCTTCGACGACGTTGAGGCCCACGAGGCCGAGATCACACACGTCTTCCTCGACTAAATCCGGAATGTCATCGTCACGAACAAAAAGTAGATCGAGCGGCATGTTCTCGCCGAAGCCGAGGAGTTGATCCTTGGCACGCGAGAACTTCAACCCACATCGAACCAGTAAATCGGTCGACAGCTCGGTCAGACGACCGGATTTTTGAACGGCAAGTTTGAGGCGCAAGGGTTTTTCCATGGTGTGCTCCTTAGCGACCGGCTGAGTGGGCAGTCTTTGCGCTGGCCACTCGGCGTGCCGCGATGTCGTATCCGCCATTGCCGGAACCGACATACCTCGCCACTCGGGTAATGGTGGTGACGCTGACGCCGGTGAGCTTATGAATCTCGCGATAAGGTAGACCGCGCTCGAGCCACTCGACAACGGCCCACCGGTCGTACATCGCTTGAAGCTCAGCCGGGGTGCAGAGGTCACGGAAGAACGCACGGCACTCCTCGACGGATCGGAGGGTTAGCACGGCCTGATACAGATTGCGCTCCGCCTTGGCTTCTTGTCGAGGCGATTGCCGAGCATGGGTTTTCATGTGATCTTCCGCGTGATTTAACGTGCTAATGTTTTAATACGTTAGAACATTGTAGCAAGTTTGGCAACCGGACCGTTGACTCTCCTCATGGCGGCGGATTATCATCCACCTGTTCATCGAGACCGGCTGAGGGAAAGGCCCATAGACGCCGGGGCAACCGCCAGAGCTCGCCAGCTCTGGTTAAGGTGCCAACTCCGCGCAATCCCGAAAGGGAGGCGTCAGATGAACGATCTTGAGGCATACATGACGTCGTCCACTCATCAAAAATCCGGGTCCGGGAGCGCCTCCGTTGAGAGGGGCGAGGTCTATTCCGACTGTCGCGAAGGGATGCTGGAATCGGTCACGACGTTACCCCTGCGTCACGGCGGACGAGTCGATACCCTCAAAATTGGCTGGCGCCTAACGGGCCCGCCGTCTGCGCCGATTGTGGTCGCCCTGGGCGGCATCTCGGCTCATCGCAAGGTCTTCGCTGCGCGAGGTGAGGATCCGAACTCTGGCTGGTGGTCGGAAGTTGTCGGGGTGGGCCTGGCCTTGCCTGCCGAACACTATCGCATTCTTTCCTTCGATTACCTTGGCGGAAGCGGTGCGACCAGCGGGCCAAAGGACGGTCGGGACTTTCCCTCGGTGTCGACCTACGATCAGGGGGAGCTTCTCCTGCGTCTCCTGAATCACCTTCAAATTGACCAGCTGGATGCGATCATTGGAGCGTCGTACGGTGGCATGGTCGCCTTGGCGTTCGCAGAGCAATACGCCTACCGAGTGAAAAAATTGGTGGTCATCAGCGCGGCTGATCGCACGAGTCCCATGTCGACGGCGTGGCGAAGCGTCCAACGTCGAATCGTGCGTTTCGGCGTCGAGTCGGGTAAACCTGAGCGGGGACTCGAGCTTGCGCGGGCGTTGGCCATGTCGACCTACCGCAGTGCGGAAGAGTTTTCGAGTCGGTTCGCCGGGGTAGCAGAGGTTCGCGACGGACGTTTTGTGTTTCCGGTTGAGGACTATCTGATGGCACGAGGCGTCGACTATGCTCGTCGTTATCAACCCGATTCCTTCCTGACACTCTCAGAATCGATTGATCTACATCAAATCAACCCCGATCAGATTTCAGTTCCGGTGGTTGCCATTGCGGTGAAGCAAGATCAGTTGGTGCCGGCGGTCGATATACAGTCGATGTGTTCGCGACTGCCGAACGCACACGTTCATGAGATCTCGTCGGTATTCGGGCATGACGCGTTTTTAAAAGAACATGATGCACTTAAAGCGATTTTCAGCGCCGAGCTGCCGCCAACCGCGTAAATGATTTCGGGGATGATCCAACTATGACGAGTCAAAAAGATCCGAGAACGCAGGCGGTGAGGGCCGGCCTCGAAACCGACGTCTTGACGGGTGCCGTCGTTCCGCCGGTTCATCTTAGTTCCACGTATGCGTTTCCGCGTTTTGGAGAGAAGGGTCGCTACGACTACTCGCGCTCGGGCAACCCCACACGCGATCTTCTTGCCGAAGCCTTGAATGGGCTTGAGGGCGGCGAAGGCGCCGTCATCACCGGCTCAGGGATGGGCGCCATTGCGCTCGTGGGGCAACTCCTCCCTCGCGGTTCGCGGATCATCGCGCCGCACGACTGTTATGGCGGGACGTTCCGCTTGCTTTCGGCTTGGCACCGCCGCGGTGATTTTGTCGTCGACTTCGTAAACTTTGGCGACCCTCAGGCCCTGCAATCGGCATTCAACACACCGGTCGCACTGTGTTGGATTGAAACCCCAAGCAATCCACTTCTCCGAATCACCGACATCGAGGCCGTCTCCAAGCTTTCGCATGCCGCGGGCGCGCGGGTGGCGGTGGACAACACCTTCTTGTCTCCGGCCCTCCAAAATCCTCTTCAACTGGGGGCGGATATCGTTGTTCACTCGACGACCAAGTACATCAATGGTCATAGCGACGTCGTCGGTGGTGCGGTGATCGCAGCGCAGGCGGATGTCGCGCAGCAGCTTGCGTGGTGGGCGAATGCGCTTGGTATGACGGGTTCCGCTTTCGATAGTTTCTTGACTCTTCGGGGACTCCGTACCTTGCACGCGCGAATGGCGTTGCACGAGGCGAACGCGAATTCATTGGCGGCATGGCTCGCACGACGGCCAGGAATCAGGACGCTCTACTACCCGGGGCTTGCGACACATCCCGGACACGAGCTCGCGCGACGGCAGCAAAAAGGGTTCGGATCCATCATTACCCTCGAACTCGATGGCGGGACGCCGGCGGTCGAACGTTTCGTCTCGTCGCTGGAGTTGTTCTCGCTTGCTGAGTCGCTGGGCGGCGTGGAGAGCCTGATCGCGCACCCTCCCACGATGACTCACGCGGCCATGGAGCCGGAAGCAAGAGCGACCGCAGGATTAGTCGATGGTTTACTGCGGC
This sequence comes from Gammaproteobacteria bacterium, assembly GCA_016874235.1. Lineage (GTDB taxonomy): Bacteria > Pseudomonadota > Gammaproteobacteria > Steroidobacterales > Steroidobacteraceae > UBA964. The sequence continues at coordinate 29,637 of VGUJ01000013.1, read as the reverse complement.
TGTCGGTGGGAATCGAAGCGGAGTCGGATCTTCGGCGAGATCTCGAGCAGGGCTTAAAAGCGATTCACTGAGCCTCGATTAGAGCGCCGATAGAATTGTATCGCCCATCGCGCGGGTGGTTAGTGCGGAGGCGCCACGCGGGGCGATGTCCGCGGTTCTGGCGCCATGTGCCAAAGCCTTGGAGACAGCCGCCTCAATTGCCCGAGCTTCTGTTTCGAGGTCTAGGGAATGACGCAGCAGTAAAGCCGCGCTCAAAATCGTCCCACAAGGATTGGCAACGCCACGACCGGCAATGTCGGGGGCTGATCCGTGTATCGGCTCGTAGAGCCCCCGACGGTTATCCCCCAATGCGGCAGAGGGCAGCATGCCGAGCGATCCGGCGAGCATGGCGGCCTCGTCGGTCAGTATGTCGCCAAACAGATTCTCGGTTAGTACAACATCAAAACTTCGCGGATTTCGAATGAGATGCATGGCGGCCGCGTCGACGAACATGTGCTCGATAGAAACCCCCGAAAACTCATCTCGAATGATTCGCTCGCTAACGGCGCGCCACAAACGCGAGGTCTCCAGGACATTCGATTTATCGACCTGCGTAACTTTACCGCGACGCTTCTTGGCCAGTAGGCCGGCCACTCTCGTGATCCGCTCGACTTCGGCGACGGAATACGCACACTCGTCTGTCGCGCGATCTTCGTGCTTGGTTTTCCGCCCAAAGTAGATTCCCCCAGTCAGTTCCCGCACGAAGACGAGATCGACACCCTCGATGTACTCTCGTTTGATCGGGGACGCCTCGAGCAGCGCAGGCTGAATCGCGACCGGTCGGAGATTCGCATACACGCCCAACTCTGCGCGGAGTCGCAGCAGGGCCGTTTCCGGACGAACCGGAGCGGTGGGCCCCCACTTGGGTCCGCCGATAGCGCCGAGTAGTACTCCATCGGCTTCGAGGCAGCCCTTCAGCGTGTGAACGGGTAAGCCGTCATTGAACTCGTCGATCGCGGTGCCCCCAAAGGGGAGTTCGTCGAGGATGAAGGCGTGCCCAAACTTTTCGGCAACCGCTCGAAGGATGCGTACGGCCTCAGCCGTTACTTCAGGTCCAATGCCGTCGCCGGCGAGGATCGCAATGTGGGCTTTCATGCTCGGCGACGGGCCTCATACTGTTCAATCTCGCCGTTCTTGGACAAGAGAAAGCCCAGCTCGTCGACGCCGTTCATCAAGCACACACGCGCAAAAGGGTCGATGGGAAAGCCTACCGCCGGTCGACCGGGTACCGTCAGCGTCGAGGCGCGGAGATCGACTTCGACTTCAACACCGGGATTTTGGAGTAACCACGCGTGCGTGGCGTCGTCTACCACAATTGGCAGCAGCCCGTTCTTAAGCGAATTATTTTTGAAGATATCTGCGATCTCGTTGCTGATGACCGCTTGAAATCCGTAATCGACCAGCGCCCAGGGGGCGTGCTCGCGCGATGAACCGCAGCCGATATTGCGACCCGCCACCAAAATGCGGCATCCCTGTGCCTCAGGCTTGTTGAGGACGAACTCGGGACGTGGACGACCGCCCGCGTCATAACGCCAATCGGCAAACAGGGCGTTCCCCAAGCCTTCCTTCGACGTGGTGGTCAGGAATCGAGCCGGTACAATCTGATCGGTATCGATGTTAGTCGAGGACATGACAACGGTACGCGAACGAATAGTGGTGATGGTCATGTTGGATGCTCAGGCGCGCAAGAATTGACGAGGGTCGGCGACGCGACCCAGCACAGCGGAGGCGGCAGCTGTCTCCGGGCTCGCGAGTAAAGTTCTCGCGCCGATACCTTGCCTGCCCTCAAAGTTTCGGTTGCTCGTGCTGACGGAGTACTCACCTTTGTTGACGGTGTCACCGTTCATCCCGAGACACATCGAGCATCCGGACTCGCGCCATTCCGCGCCAGCCGCCTTGAACACGTCAGCCAGACCCTCGGCTTCCGCGAGGCGCTTGACCTCTTGAGATCCCGGGACGACGAGCATCTGTACGCCCTTTGCGATCTTTCGCCCGCTCAACACCTGAGCCGCCGCGCGAAGATCCACGAGGCGTCCGTTGGTGCAGCTACCGACGAATACGACATTTACCGGGGCCTCGGCAATGGGCTGACCCGGCGAGAGTCCCATGTATTTCATTGCGGCATCGAACACCGCATCGCCTCGGTGGTCTGGAATTCGCCCGGTGACCGATACGACCATGCCGGGATTCGTTCCGTACGTGACCATTGGTTCGAGTGACGAGGCGTCGATCTCGACGACCTTGTCGAAGGTCGCGCCGTCATCGCTTGGCAGTGTTTTCCAATAGGCGAGGGCATCATCCCAAGCCTTTCCTTTCGGCGCGCGCGGCGTATTTTTGAGGTATTCATACGTGGTCTCATCCGGCGCAATCATTCCTGCGCGGGCACCCGCTTCGATCGACATGTTGCAGATCGTCATTCGCTGATCCATCGATAATGCGCGAAGGGCTTCACCTCGGTACTCGAATACATAACCTGTTCCGCCAGAGACACCGACCTTGCCGATGATCGCCAGAATCAGATCTTTGGGTGTGACGCCCGCGGGCAGTCTTCCTCGAACCTCGATGGCGCAGGTTTTCGGTTTCTTTTGTAACAAGCACTGGGTCGCCAACACATGGCCGACTTCGGTCGTCCCGATACCGAAGGCTAGCGCACCGAATGCCCCGTGCGTCGAGGTATGACTGTCTCCGCACACAATGGTCTTTCCGGGCTGGGTTATACCGAGTTCCGGTCCGATGATATGAACGATGCCTCGCCGCGAATCTTGCAGACCCAACAACTCAACGCCGAACTCCGCGCAATTGATCTCAAGTTGTTGAATCTGTTTCGCTGCCGACTCGATGGAGATCGGCGCGCCTCCAAACACTTGCTCGGTCCGCGTGGGCGTTGAGTGGTCCATCGTGGCGAGGGTGAGGTCAGGTCGTCGAACCTTCAAGCCACGCTCTCGCAACACGGTGAACGCCTGGGGTGAGGTGACTTCGTGGGTGAGGTGCAGATCAATGAAGATCACGGCCGGTGTCTCTGCGGTTTGAGGAGCCACCTCGTGTGCAGACCAGACCTTTTCAAACATGGTTTTCGCGGAGGTCATCGATTCTTCCTTATCAAATCCCAATGATCAGGCAGCGACCTGAGCGCGTTGCGACTGCTCAATGCGGTTGATCACTTCAAGAAATGCTCGCGTCGCAGACTCGACGATATCGGTGGTGGCGCTTGCGCCGCGGTAGCTTCGCCCGTTGAAGTTGACATAGACCACCGCCTCACCTTGGGCATCCTCGCCCTCGGTCAAGCTTCGCAGTTCAAACTTCTGCAGGGCAGGCTTGATTCCCGTCGCCTCTTCGATCGCCTTGAACGCAGCATCGACGGGTCCGTCTCCTGAAGCGCTCCGTTCGATCCTCGCGCCATCAGCGTTGAGCAGGGCGACCGTGGCTTTTCCGCCGCCATCGACCTCCGAGGTCGTGCGCAAGACCGACAATGTCCAAGGACCCGACTCGGTACCCTCTGCGCGCAGCACGAGGGCCTCGATATCACCGTCGAAAAGCTCTTTCTTTTTATCTGCAAGAGCTTTGAATTCCGTGAAGACGCGCTCGAATTCTGTTTCTTCGAGCTCGAAACCTAATTCCTTGACGCGCTCACGTAGTGCGTGACGTCCACTATGCTTACCGAGAACCAAACTCGATCGAGCGAGACCGACATCCTGCGGACGCATGATTTCGTAGGTGCTCGCATGTTTGAGCATGCCGTGCTGATGAATACCCGACTCATGTGCGAACGCATTTTCGCCGACCACCGCCTTATTGCGCGGGATGGGCATGCCCGTAATGCTTGCGACCAGTCGGGACGTCGGATAGAGACGCTGCGATTGGATGTTCGTCGTCGCGTTAAAGAACGTCTCTCGTGTGCGCAGCGCCATGACAATCTCTTCGAGCGAGCAGTTTCCCGCGCGCTCGCCGATACCGTTGATGGTGCACTCGATTTGCCGTGCGCCTGCGACGACTGCGGTGAGACTGTTGGCGACGGCCATGCCAAGATCGTCGTGGCAATGCACCGAGAGGCGAGCCTTCTCGATATTAGGCACGTTCTTGCGGAGATATCGGAAGAGTTCCGCGAACTCGTGTGGGACGGTGTAGCCCACCGTATCGGGAATGTTCACCGTGGTGGCGCCTGCGTCGATGACAGCCTCGACCACCTGCGCCAAGAACTCCACCTCCGTGCGCGAGGCATCCTCGGGCGAAAACTCCACGTCATCGCAAAACTCGCGAGCGATCCTGACGCCTTCGACAGCTCGTCGGATAATTTCATCCTTGGCCATGTTCAGTTTGAATTCTCGATGGATCGCGCTGGTTGCGAGAAACACGTGAATTCGTCGCTTCTCGGCCGGGGCGAGTGCGGAGGCTACCTTTTCGATGTCTGCACGATCGCAGCGCGCAAGCCCGCAAATGATCGGCCCACGAACCTCCCGAGCGACGGCGTTCACGGCGTCCCAGTCGCCCTGCGAGGCGGCGGGAAATCCAGCCTCGATGATATCGACACCGAGCTCTGCGAGGGCTTTCGCGACTCGCAGCTTTTCGGACTGCGTCATGCTGCAGCCCGGCGATTGCTCACCATCGCGCAACGTAGTGTCAAAGATCATCACTCGATCGGTGTTCGAAGTCATGGCAAAATGCTCCGTCAATAAATCGGCTCGGTGTCCGTCGCTTAGCGTCCTTGGTCCAACCACGGCATGCGTGCACGAAGAGCAAACCCTACTTTTTCGATCGGTCGATCAAGATCTTTCCTCATCATCTTGTCGTACTTCCGGCGACCCGTGGCGTTCTCGCGCATCCATTGCTTGGCGAACTTGCCTTGCTGGATTTCTTTGAGGATCTTCCGCATCTCTGCTTTAGTGCGCGCGTCGACCACACGCGGACCGCGAGTGAGGTCGCCGTACTTCGCGGTTTCGGAGATGAACTTGTGCATCTTCCAAATGCCGCCCTCGTGAAGAAGATCGACGATGAGCTTGAGTTCATGCATGCACTCGAAGTACGCAACTTCGGGCTGATAGCCGGCTTCGACGAGGGTTTCGAAGCCCTTGACGACCAACTCGGTGGCGCCGCCACACAGCACCGCCTGCTCACCGAAGAGATCGGTCTCGGTCTCCTCGGCAAAGGTGGTTTTGAGCACGCCGCCGCGAGTGCCGCCAATGCCGTGGGCGTATGCCAGAGCTTTCGAAAAAGCTTTTTTCGACGAATCTTGGAACACCGCCAGCAAGCAGGGCACGCCGCGACTTTGCTCGAACTGCCGACGAACGAGGTCGCCGGGTCCTTTCGGCGCGATCAGGATGACATCCAGATCTTTCCGCGGTTTGACTTGTTTGAAGTGGATATTGAATCCGTGGGCGAAGAGGAGCGAAGCTCCTTTCTTGACGTTCGAGATGACGCTGTCGTAGAGCGCCTTCTGAGCGAGGTCCGGTGCGAGCATCGCGATGAGATCCGCGTCCTTGACCGCTGTGACCGGTAACGCGACCGACAGTCCGTCTTTGCGCGCTTTTTTCCAGCTGTCACCTTTGCGTACGCCGATGACCACATCGAAGCCGCTATCCCTGAGATTCAGTGCGTGGGCGCGGCCCTGGCTTCCGTAGCCCAGCACGCAGATGCGGGCACCACGAAGTGCTTTATGATCGACGTCTTTCTGTCCGAACAATTTCATCTCTGCTACTCCCGGTCCGTATCTCGAACCAACTTAGAACTTAGAGCGTAAAAAAACCCCGCATCGGCTGGTGCCGGTGCGGGGTTTGGTGTTGATCCTCGTCCGCTTTTGAGTTCTGGCGTTAGACCAAAAAACGAAGGAACGACCCGCTCCGGCTACCGGCAAGGGGTAGCGCTAGGCTGCGCAATAGGGCGATCGCGGCGAATGCCGACGGGCCGATCGAGGACAGCTTTGAGGCGCGGAACATGGGTGAATACGAGCATGGACGACGGGTTTTTGTCAACGGTGCCGTCGGCCGGAGCCTGTTTCCAGCTACTATTTCCCCATGTCTCACGATGCGTCGATCTGGCCGAACGAGGCCACGTGCTTGCCCCTCTGGTTGGTTCGCGATAGAGAGCTCGCTGCGTTCAAGGCGACCCATCCGGAGCTGGCGAGTTGGATCGAGCAGAATGGGTTTACGGGGGAGAGGCATCGTGTCCTCGTCGTCCCGGGGGCTCGCGGCGAGATCGCGGGCGCCATCGTCGGCCTCGGAACGATCGCCGAGTGGGGCCAACTCGCGTGGTGGCACGTTTCGGGGCTGCCCGATCGACTGCCGGCCCGCGACTTTCGTCTGGCAAGCGAGTTGCCGTCCTTGTGCCTCCAGCAGGTGCTGACCGGCTGGTTCCATGGAAGCTATCGGCTCAGCCGGTTCAAATCGGCGGCGCCGGCCGTTGCGCGTGCCCGTCTGGCGTGCCCGATCGGGGTCGATGGCAGCACACTGGTCAGACAGGCCTCGGCCCTGCATTGGGCGCGAGATCTCATCAATGCGCCGTCCAATGAATTGGGTCCTGAGGAACTCGCCACCGCGGGTGCGGACCTGGCGCGCGAATTTGCTGCGGAGTTTCGATGCCTGGAGGGCGACGAGCTTCTCGCCCAAAACTTTCCTCTTATCCATGCGGTGGGTCGGGCGAGTTCGCGGGCACCTCGGCTGATCGATCTTCGTTGGGGCGACCCTCGCCATCCGACCGTCACGTTGGTGGGAAAAGGGGTGTGTTTCGATTCCGGTGGGCTCGATATCAAAGGCTCCGCCGGAATGGCCTTAATGAAGAAAGACATGGGGGGTGCGGCGATTGCGCTCGGTCTCGCGCGCTCACTAATGGCGCGCCAGGCACCCATTCGGCTACGCGTAATGATTCCCGCAGTGGAGAACAGCATTTCTGGGACGGCCTATCGACCGGGTGATGTCGTTCGATCGCGTCGAGGGCTGACGGTCGAAATCGGAAACACGGACGCCGAGGGTCGCCTGATTTTAGCGGATGCGCTGACCGAGGCCGATAGCGAGCGCCCGTCGTTGCTTCTCGACTTCTCGACGCTCACCGGCGCGGCGAGGGTCGCGCTGGGGCCTGAACTGCCAGCTGTCTTTTGCAACGACCCCGTGCTAGTTGAGGAGATTCGACGCTGTGGCGAACAGGAGTCGGACCCTGTTTGGCCGATGCCCCTATGGGATCCGTACGACGAGGAGTTAGTCAGCCGCGTGGCCGACCTCAATAACGTCTCGAGCTCGGCATTTGCCGGCGCCATTTTTGGTGCTCTTTTTTTGAGACGGTTTATCTCCTCGACCCAATCCTGGGCGCACTTCGACCTCTACGCCTGGAATGCGCGCGAGCGCCCCGGGCGTCCCGTGGGTGCAGAGGCTCAATGTCTTCGTCTTGCAGATCGATTGATCTTGGAGCGTTTCGGACAATGAAAAAGAAAGTTGACCCCCGTCGATGGTCGAAGCAGGTCGTCGACGGCCCCAAACAAACGCCGTCGCGGGCGATGCTTCGGGCCGTAGGATTCACGGACAAAGATTTCAAACGTCCTCAGGTCGGAATCGCATCGACCTGGGCGAATCTTACGCCATGCAATATGCACATCAACGCTCTGGCTGCCGAGGCCGAGGCGGGCGCGAATGCGGCGGGAGGCAAGGGCGTCCTCTTCAACACGATCACCGTGTCGGACGGCATCTCGATGGGCTCGCCGGGTATGCGTTACTCATTGGTGTCTCGAGAAGTTATCGCGGACTCGATTGAGACGGTCGTCGGCGCCGAGGGCTTCGACGGCTTCGTTGCGATCGGCGGGTGCGACAAGAACATGCCGGGTTGCGCGATTGCGATGGCGCGACTGAATCGTCCGTCCGTATTCGTGTATGGCGGAACGATTCGACCGGGCGCGAAGCGTCGCGATATCGTGTCCGTGTTTGAGGCCGTAGGCGGTCATGCAGCCGGTACGGTCAGCGATGCTGAACTCGCCGAGGTTGAACGTACCGCCATTCCGGGCCCGGGTAGCTGCGGAGGCATGTACACCGCGAATACCATGGCGTCCGCGATGGAGGCCCTCGGCTTGTCGCTTCCGGGAAGCTCCGCGCAAGAAGCCATCAGTCGGCAAAAGCGAAGCGATTCGTATCATGCGGGCGAAGCAGTGGTTCGACTCATCAAAGCCGGCATCACTCCGTCGATGATTCTGACGCGGAAGGCATTCGACAATGCAATCACGGTGACGATCGCACTTGGCGGCTCGACCAACGCGGTACTGCACTTGCTGGCGATCGCGCGTGCGGCGAATGTGAAACTCACGCTCGATGACTTCACCCGAATCGGACGTCGCGTGCCCGTGCTGGCGGACTTGAGGCCAAGTGGGCGCTACGCCATGTCGGAGTTGGTCGCCATCGGAGGCGTTCAGCCGCTGATGAAGCGGCTGCTCGATGCACGTCTCCTTCACGGAGAATGTCTGACGGTCACAGGCAAGTCCCTGCGCGACAATTTATCGGGCGTTCGTGACTACCCGACATCGCAGACCATCATTCGTGATTTCTCAGACCCGATCAAAAAGGACAGTCACCTCGTGGTGCTTCGCGGCAATGTGGCGCCCGAAGGCGCTGTGGCGAAGATCACAGGCAAGGAAGGGCTGTCGTTCGTTGGACGAGCGAAAGTGTTCGACGGCGAAGAGCGCGCCACGCAAGCGATTCTCGGTGGGCGGGTGAAGGCAGGCGATGTGATCGTGATTCGGTACGAAGGTCCGCGCGGCGGTCCTGGGATGCGCGAGATGCTGAGCCCGACGGGCGCCATCATGGGCCTCGGTCTCGGCGACAAAGTCGCCTTGGTGACAGACGGGCGCTTCTCTGGAGGGAGTCACGGATTCGTCGTGGGACACATTTCCCCTGAGGCGGCGAATGGCGGCCCGATCGCGCTCATTCGAGATGGAGACCGAATTCGGATCGATACGCTTAGCAAGCGGGTAGATGTCGACGTCCCTGTCACTGAAATGAAACGTCGCCGTCGCGTATGGAAAGCGCCGAAGCCCTACGCCACTCGAGGGGTTTTGGCAAAGTACGCTCGGGCCGTCAGTAGTGCATCGGAGGGGGCCGTGACCGACTAGCGCCTTCCGAACAACGACGCACGGTTGTATCGGTCACGCCGGGCGGGTAGAGTTGGGCCCGGTTGGGGGCCCGCAAGGGATTGCAAGTTCAGAAATGCACGGCTTCGCGCTGGTTTGGAACTCGCTTTAGGGAATGCAGTCCTCCAATCACTCTGTTCAGGTTTTGCGACTCGCCGCCGGTCGGCATGGTGAGGCTGTGATCTGTTAAGGGGTGTAGGGTCTTCGAATCGTAACCATCGATGGGTGGGCGGCGGTTTGGGGGATGAGGTTGCGATTGAAAGGAGAGCCGGGTAGTTTCCGGTCCCCGTCGATCGCAATAGACGCAACTGCCACGAGAGAACATGGCGACGTACGTACAACAGAACCAGTCCCGCCGTATGGCGATTTTCGGGTTCATCGTGGGATTACACGTCCTGATCGGGTATGCGCTCGTGAGCGGACTCGCCCGTAAGGTCGTTGAAGTCGTGGCGCCGCCACTCGTCACGGACATCATAGAAGAGATCAAGCCGGAGGATAAACCGCCTCCGCCGCCACCCCCTCAGATTGAGCGGCCGCCGGTTCAGGTGCCGCCGCCCGACGTGACCATCGACATTCCGATGGAGTCGAACACGACCGCCATCAGTAACGTGACCGACAAGGCGGTTCCGCCCGCTCCGCCGCCGCGCGTCGCGGTGGGCACCCCAGCAAAGATCGGCCGAATGCCCTCGAGTGAAGACTACTACCCGGCGGCCTCGAAGCGCGCTGAGGAGCAGGGCTCGGTCACCGTCAAAGTTTGCGTGGATAACAAGGGCAAGATCATCGGTAATCCCACCGTCGTCACGTCGTCGGGCTTCGCTCGACTCGACGAGGGCGCGGTTAAGCTCGCCCGTGCCGGCCGTTATCAGGCTGGCACGTCGGGTGGTGAGGCATTGCCGGAGTCCTGCGTTTCGTTCCGCGTGAAGTTCGAGATCAAGTAAAGCGTTTCATTCCCTGAGGAAAACATGGAAAACACTGAAGCCACCGCTGTCGTCGAAAACCCGTATGGCCTTGGGGCCCTGTGGGAACAAGGCGATTTCGTCGCCAAGGGCACGCTGATCATCATGGTGATCATGTCGCTGACTTCTTGGTACGTCATCATCATGAAGCTGCTCGATCAGCGGAAGCTCAGCGCCTCCGCGAAGGTCGCTGAGCAGAAGTTTTGGAGTGCCGGTTCGATTCGCGAAGCGATCGAGCGCCTCCCGAAGAACGACGTCTACCGTCAGATCGCTGAAGACGGTTTGCGCGCGTCGCAACATCACGAAGGCCGCCTCGGCGAGCGCATCGCGCTTCACGAGTGGGTGACGATGTCGCTGCAGCGCTCCAATCAAGGCGTCTCGATGGCGTTGACCGACGGCCTGCCGTGGCTCGCGACGGTTGGTTCCACCGCCCCGTTCGTCGGTCTGTTCGGAACGGTCTGGGGCATCTACCACGCCCTCGTCGCGATCGGCGTGTCCGGTCAGGCGTCGATCGACAAGGTCGCAGGACCAGTTGGTGAGGCGCTCATCATGACGGCCATCGGTCTCGCGGTCGCCGTTCCGGCGGTCATGGGCTACAACTGGCTGATTCGTCGCAACAAGGAAGTGCAGGAGGAGCTGGGTAACTTCACCTCCGATTTGCACTCATTCCTGGTGAGCGGCGCGCGCGTGGCGGTGCCGGCTCCGGCGGCGGCCCCGGCGGCTGCCAAGAAGTAAGGCGTTTCGTTTAGGTTCCTCTGGGGGAAGCCGTCCGGACATGTGCCGGACGGCTCCCGAACCGGGACCACACGAGGTTTAGATTCATGGCGATGAGCGTTGGATCCAGCGGCGGCGATGACGAGCTGAACTCGACTATCAATACGACTCCGTTGGTGGACGTCATGTTGGTACTCCTGATCATCTTTTTGATCACCATTCCGGTTATCACCAAGACGGTGAAGGTGTCGCTGCCGAAGGCGGCGAACATCGCCACGCAGACGAAGCCCGAGAACATCACGGTGGCGGTCGATTCTCGCGGCAACATTTATTGGAATAACGAGCAGGTCGCGGACCGCGCTCAACTTATCGAGATGATCAAGACTGAGGCAGTCAAAGACCCTCAGCCTGAGATCCACATTCGCGGCGACTCCGATGTCCGTTTCGAAGACATCGGCGCCGTCATCTACTCGATTCAGCGTGGCGGTATCGTCAAGGTTGGGTTCATCACCGAACCTGATCGCGGCATCCGCGGCTCGCGCTGAGTTTTTAGGAGCGCACTTCGATGGGAATGAATGTTGGAAGTGGAGACGAAGGCGGCTCGATGTGTGACATCAACACGACGCCGCTGATCGACGTCATGTTGGTGCTCCTCATCATGTTCATCATCACCATTCCGGTGATGACGCATGCCGTCAAGCTCGACATGCCGCGCCCGACGGGGGCTCCGCCGCCGCCGGTCCAACCGGAAGTCATCGATATCGAAATCGATTTCGACGGTACGGTGGTCTGGAATGGCACACCCATCCAGGACATCGAAGTACTCGAGCGGTACTTCCGTGTCGAGTCGCAGAAGGATCCGCAGCCTGAGTTGCATTTGCGCCCTGATAAGCGTGCCAAGTACGACACCGTCGCTAAAATTCTCGCTTCGGCGCAGAGAAATCGCATGAAGAAAATCGGGTTCGTCAACGTCTCCGAATTCGGTGAATGAGGAAGCCGCCTGAGGGCGGCAAGTCGAGACGAGATTGGCTCATTAGATCACACCATGTCGCCGCAGCCCCTAGGGTGATGCGGCGATTTTTTTATCGGACCAGGGAATAAGGTCGAGAGAGGAAATCATGAGGACGACAGTCGGATTGCTTGCAGTGTCTGTTGCGTTGGTTTTGACGTTCTCCGCCGTTGCAAACGCGGAGAAGGTCAGCCCTGCGGTAGCCAAGACGCTTCAGGCGGCGCAGAACGCAAGCAAGGCTCGGAAGTGGGCCGAATGCCTCTCTAACCTCAGAGCAGCCGATGCCACGGCAGGTAAGACCGCTTATGACAGCTTCATCATCAATGAGCTGACGGCCTTCTGCGCACTGAGCTCGAACGATGTGGCGACCGCCACTCGTGCGTATGAGGCTAATCTCTCGTCGCCCTTTGCGGCGGACAAGATCGCCCAACGTACGCGTGATCTCGCCAAGATTTACTTCAATGCGCGCGACTATAAAAAGACGATAGAAGTGGGTCGAGATGCGATCGCGAAGGGTTATGGTGATGCGGACACTTATCTCGTCGTCGCGCAGTCGTATTACCAAACGAACGACTTCCGTAACGCGCGTGAGTTTGTCGGCAATTGGATCAAGGACCAGGAAAAGCGCGGGCAACGTCCTCGCGAAAACGCGATCCAAATCTATGTCACCTCATGTATGCGTCTTAAAGACGAGGCCTGCACGGCAGCCGGTTTCGAAAAACTGGTCACCTACTATCCGAACCCCGCGGGCTGGGCGAATTTGATGCAGTCGCTCTTTGCATCGCGCAACGAAGCCGCAGCCTTCAACGCGTACCGCCTCGCCACCGAAGTGGGTGCGATGCGCACCGGCGACGACTACACCGAAATGGCGCAGCGAGCAATCGAGAAGGGCCTGCCCGGGGAAGCGCTTACGACGCTCGAGGCCGCGTTCGCGCGTAAAGTCTTTACCGACAAGCGCGACATCGACCGTAACACTCGACTTCTCACCGTGGCGAAGGAGCGAGCAGCGACTGATCGTGCTGGTCTTGCCAAGCAAGATCGAGACGCCGCAGCGGGTAAAAGCGCTGATGCCGATCTTCGAGTTGGCCAGGCGTATATGAGCTACGGGCAGTTTGCGCCCGCGGTGACGGCTATCAAGCGCGGGATCGCGAAGGGGAACGCCACCGATCCGGCGGAGGCTCAGCTGGTGCTCGGTATTGCGTTGCTCAAGTCGGGCAACAAGGCCGAAGCAGGCCGCGTGCTCCGGGGTATCAAGGGTGACGTTGAGTTGCAGCGTGTCGCGAAGCTTTGGAGCCTTCGGGCCCAGTAACAGTCCGTCGTCAGTTTTGAGATGGGGGTTTGATCATGCGTAATGTGTGGGTCGTTGTGATCGCAGCAGTGTTCGCGTTGGCTCTTCCGGTCGGCGCGATGGCACAGCAGGTAAAGAATCAGAAAAACGCTCCCGCCGTGAAAGGGCCCACGGTCAGTAAGCCTTTGCTCAAGCCTCTCGCGGCGGCTCAGGAGGCCGCTAAGAAGGAGCAGTGGGCCGAGTGTATTTCCCAGCTCAAGGCGCTCGATGGTCAGCCGACGAATGCGCCGTACGACAACTATGTCATCAACGACATTCTGGGTTTCTGTGCGCTGCGCGCGAACGATAGTGCGCTGGCGATCGCCTCCTGGGCGAAAGTCGTCGATTCCGAGTTTGCGGAAGCGACGCGCTCAGCGACTTTGCGAAAAGGGCTTTTGCAATTGTCCTACCAGGCTAAAGACTACTCGGGTGCAGTCACCTATGGTCGTCGCTTGATCGAACTCGGTACTGCTGACGAAGCGGTGCACTTACTAACGATCCAATCGCTCTATCTGCAAAACGATTTCAAAGGTGCGGAGACGATGTCCGCCGCGTATGTGGCGTCGATGGAGTCAGCGGGACAGACGCCGCCGGACATGGCGCTGCAGTTGTACGCCAGTTCCTGTATCAAACAGGATGATGACGCGTGTACGCTTCGCGCCCTGGAGAAGCAGGCCAAGTACTTCCCGAAGAAGGAAACTTGGCCGAACCTGACCTTGCTGATGCTCCGCGCGGGCGGAGAGACCAACACGCTCAACGTGTTTCGCTTGTCGCGCGAAATGGGTGGACTGCTTCGAGGGGAGGAGTACACCGAGATGGCGCAGCTTGCACTGGAAAGAGGTCTGCCGGGCGAAGCCCAGTCGGTCATCGAAGAGGGTAAGGAAAAAGGTATTTTCACCAATAAGTCGAATCTTGAGCTTGCGACCCGTCTTCTCGGGACAGCCAAGGCCCAAGCGTTGGCGGACAAGCCGACGCTGCTTGCCCAAGACAAGGAAGCGGCCGGTCGAAAGAGCGGTGAAGTCGATGCCCGTATTGCGTTGGCCTTTCTGAGCTACGCGGAGTTCGAGCGCTCGGTAGCGGCGTATGAGCGTGGTTTTGCGAAGGGCAATATCAAAAATGTCGAAGAAGCACGGCTTAATCTCGGTATTGCCCAGCTGAAGGCCGGAAACAAAGAGGCTGCGGCGGCAACCTTCGCCGCGGTGAAGGGTGATGAAACCCTTCAGCGTGTCGCCCGGCTCTGGACTCTGAAGACGAAGTAAAGCCTTCGTTTTGGGGGTTATGAACCGACGGCATCGAGCGGATCGATGTCGCTCGCTGGCGTCCCTCGTCGGGTGATTTCTTCGAGCTCGGCGTGCATGGCTCGCATCATTCGTTCGACGTAGGCGGTTCGTGCTGCGGCGCGCTCCAGCGCGGCCTCTGCGCTGGGCGCCCAGCTCTCGAGCTCGGCTTGAGCGAGCACCTGCTTGGACGCCAGCAAACGCTCAAGACTATCGAGTCTTTCTCTTGTGACGGAAAGCTCTTCCATGAGCGTTAGCGTCATGGACAGCAATTTGTCGGTCGCAGGATCGCTGAAGTATTGCGGACGCTTGCCTTTGGCGACGCGCGCAAGTCGAGATTTTGGCAAAGCTGGCTTACTCATCGGATCGCTCATCGGCGTGCAGCCAAGATTTTCCAGAAGAAATTTTCGGCGTAGTTCATCTGGGCGACGTCCAGTTTTGGCGCGAACTCATCCACGAGCACATCGCGATCGACAAAGCCGCCCTTGAGGGCTTCGGCCTTGAGATCGATCCCCGTCATGAACCGACTGAAGGTTTCGTTGTTGTTATAGCTTTCCCAGTTATGCATGAATTTTTCGATGATGCTTTTGCCTCGTGGAATTTCGAGGTGCAGCATGAGTCCACCTTTCTGTAGCACGCGGTGGCACTCCCCAAGAATCCGTGGCAAGGCTGACTTCGAGGTTTCGTGCAGAACGATATGGGAGAGCACGAGATCGAAGGCTCCCTCATCGAAATTGGTTTTCTCTGCATTCTGTTGGCTGAAGTGAACAGGCACTCCGAGCGCCTCCGCGCGAGCATGGGCGTAGCGCAAGACGGGCGCGGCCACATCGATCCCATAGACCTCGGCGTCTGGAAAGGCGCGTGCCCAAACGACCGAGCTGTTCCCGATGGCGCAGCCGAGATCGAGAATTTTCTTTGGTCGGAAGTCGGGGTGTTTATCCCTCAGGTAGGCGAGCAGGATGTCTCCCATCAGGTTGTTCTCGGCACCGAGCGCGCCACCCATGTAGAGATTGATGCCCTTGTCGTAGACCACGCCCGCCGCCACGTCGTCCTCGGTGAATTCGGTGTGATATCCACCGGGCTGAAGATGAATATCCACTGCGGCGTGATATCGCGGGAGTGGTAACGCCGGGTCGAGTCGTAGCGTTCCGCGACCCGACTGGTTGGCAGAGCGCGCAAGGGACTTCGAGGTCTCGATCAGGTCAGGAAGCTGTCTTTCGGTCGGGTCGATCACCGACTCCCAAAGCAGTTCCTGGCTTCGCCGTTGCATCGCGCTCCAGAATTGATAAAACGGATCGAGGGTCATCGCCTTGCGCACTTCGTCATGGTCCTGCGGATTTCGCCCGTTCGTCGCCCGAAAACTCGGCTCAACGCGATGTTCATACACCTTGTAGGCGCCCGGCATCAGACGACCAGAGAGGTGAGCGCGCAAGGAGCAGACAAAGTCTTGACGAGCTTGCTCGTCGAGACTGGGAACAGGCTGCATGGCATGTCGATTGAAGGCGGGCATCGAGACCACTCCGCGGGGCCGGTGGGCTGTAGTTGAGCTGTATTAATCCTACCGATTGACGCTCGTCGATCCGCGCAGTGCCGACGCGGTGTCCGAAAGGTGGTTGAACAGTCCGTGGCTCAACCGCTGGTCTCAATCACCTCGATGAGTTCACCCGCCGCGCCACGGCACAATCCGGCTTTTCGACCATGATAAGGCGCCTGGGGTAGTGCACGGGGTGGGGCGATCCACTCGACGCTTCGAGGCAGTTCGGTGACGCCGAAGCTGACGATCGCAATCGCGGGGGGTAACTCGTCCTCGCGCGCCTCGCGAGACGCCGTACCCTCGGGCATTCGATCGACTTCGATGTACGACTGCCCTTGTAACGGCAGAGCCGCCAAGTCGTGCCGCGTATCAGGCGGCATGCCGTGGGCGTTGGACAAGACGGAAATCACACAGGGCACCACGGCTGCATCGGCCACGCCGAAATGTTTTTTGTAAAACGCATTCACGGTTTGTACCGAGGGGCCACCCAGGATCACGATGAACACCCGATCAATGAAATGCTTCGCGTCAGGCGTATCAAACTGCGGCAACTTCTCGGAAAACGAGGTGAGATAAAGAGCCTCTCCTGATGGACCCAACGCTTGTGCTGCACGGATCTTGTCTGAGATCGACAGATTGGCCGGGGGACCGATGATGCGAAACGGCGAGCCTGCCAGACGGGCGACCGCGCGATCGGTGTCTTGCACCATGAGCTCGGCGGCGTTCCATCCCATGTGCTTGAACGGAAGGTAATCAGGTGACGGCTTGCTCTCAATGAATCTCAGAAACGTTTGTCCGTCGCCCTCCGGCAGCATGAGCGCATATCGGCGGCCGGTCAGGCTAGGGAGTCCCCACAGACTGGCTTGCGCGTCGCTGACTCGTCCGTGGTCCACGAGTTGATACCCCAGGAACAGGCGATAACTGTCGATCATGTGCTGCAGCTCAGGTGCAGCGATCGTGACGCAGGAGATCGGTCCGATGGAGGGCATAGTCAGGCTCTTGCTTTAAGGGAGTCGAGGTAGGTCAGCGCATCAGACAACGACACGACCTCCGCGTATTTCGCCTGAAGATCAAAAAGGTTTGCTTCGTGGGGTCCCGGCGCTCGATCGCCGACGGCTTCACGAACCACCATCGGAATGAATCCGTGCTGGCAGCAGTCTACGGCGCTCGCGCGAACGCAGCCGCTCGTCGAGAGTCCGGCAATCAACACAGTGTCGACGGCGAGCGCAGTGAGCGTCGACGCCAAGGTCGTACCAAAAAAGGCACTGGCATACTGTTTCGAAATCACCGTTTCACCGGTGATCGGTTCGAGCCCCTCGGCGAAGGCGGCAAGATCCGGGTGCGCGCCGACCTCAAAACACCGAAGCGCAGGAACCTTACGAAAAAACACGCCGCCATCACGTCCGCCGGGCTGATACGCCACGTTGGTATGGATGACGGGAATCCCAGCGCGCCGTGCGCGCTTCAGCAACGTCTCGCAATCGCTACGCGCTTGCTCGACGCCTGCGTACAGCGGGGAACTCGGAACGAGGTAGGCGCGCACAAAGTCGATGACGAGCAAGGCGGGGCGATGACCTGGTACAAGTGCCTTGCCGAAACCTCCGCGCGAGTAATTCTCTCCGAGTGATTCCTCCACGTTCGGGATGCTCAGATGACTTTCGCTGCGCGCAGTTGCGCGAGGCGCTCAGCGCCATATCCCAATAGCCCGGAGAGCACCTCGTCATTGTGTTGACCGAGTTCGGTCGGAGCGGGACTGTGGACGCCGCCGGGCGTCGCGGAAAATTTTGGAACCGTGTTCTGCATCTTCAAATCGCCGAAGTAGGGGTGCTTCGTCGTGATGATCGCCTCTCGCGCCTTGAAGTGTGGGTCCTCGAGCATCTCCGGCGCGCGATAGATCTGGCCTGCCGGGACACCATACTCGTCCATGACCTCGAGGGCTTTTTTGGTGGGCAGGGTCTGGGTCCACGCCTCGATCAGGCCATCGAGTAACTTTTGGTTGGCACCTCGAGCCTGGTGGTTCACGAAACGAGGATCGGTCGGCCAGGTCGGCTGTTGCATGGCCTCGCAAAGTCGGCTGAACACGGTGTCTTGGTTGGCCGCAATCAGCACCAGGCCGTCACTCGTCTTGTATACGTTCGAGGGGGCGACGTTCGGCAGGATCGCGCCGGTGCGCTCTCGGATATAACCCGTTTTGTCGTACTCAGTGATAAGCGACTCCATCATCGCGAGCACCGCCTCGTAGAGCGCCGAGTCGACCACTTGCCCTCGGCCGGTCTTGTCCCGGTGGTGCAGGGCGGCCAAGGCGCCGACGCACGCAAAGGTGGCGGCCAGCTCATCGCCGATGCTGATGCCCATCCGCGAGGGCGGGGTCGAGGGATCGCCGCACACGTAGCGTAACCCGCCCATCGCTTCTCCGATCGCGCCAAATCCCGCTCGGTGAGAATACGGGCCGTTCTGACCGTACCCGGATACGCGAATCATGATCAGCTTCGGGTTGATCTTCGAAAGCTCCTCGTACCCGCAGTTCCATTTTTCCATGGTGCCGGGGCGAAAATTCTCAAGTACGAAGTCAGTATTCTTTACTAAATCCTTGAAAACACTCTGACCTTCTTCTTGTCTCATATCGAGGGTCACGGCTTTTTTGTTGCGGGCCACGACGGGCCACCACAGGGAAGGTTCCCCCGCTTTCTGGCGACCCCAAACGCGCATCGGATCGCCCTGACCAGGCGGCTCGATTTTGATCACCTCTGCACCCATGTCGCCGAGCAACTGCCCGCAGAACGGTCCGGCGAGCAGGGTCCCGAGCTCCAAGACGCGGAGATCGGACAGTGGGCCACGTTTGAAAGTCGAATCACCGGACATGCAAGAACCTCGGCCGAGCGTGTAGGGGAACCGGCGAAACTTGTACCGGCCGTCCTTCCTCGGGTCAAGGTTGAGCGGCCCCCGACACCACGATTGCTAGAATGCGACGTGAGGACGATAGTCCATAGGGTCTTCAGGAGATCGAGATGTCAGGACAGGTCGAGATCGTTGAAGTCGGGCCGCGCGACGGCCTGCAAAGTGAGCCCGGTGTCTTGCCGACGGCCGCCAAGATTGAACTGATCGAACGGCTGATCGATTCGGGCCTTCGACGTCTCGAGGTCACGAGTTTCGTCCACCCCAAAAAGGTTCCGCAGATGGCCGACGCCGAACTCGTGCTGGCGGGACTTCGCAAGCGCGACCAGGTTCGTTACATCGGACTCGTCCTCAATCAAAAAGGATTCGAGCGGGCACTCGCGGCGGGTTGCAATGAGGTCGGCATGGCCGTCGTCGCCAGTGACACCTTCAATCGGCGCAATCAGGGTGTCGGCACCGACGAATCCATCGCTGCCTGGCTTGCGATCGCGCGAGAGGCGAAGGCTGCGGGGCTTCGCGCCCAAGTCACGGTCTCGGCCGCCTTTGGGTGCCCCTTCGAGGGTGAGATGCCCATCCCAAGGGTGATCGAGGTCGCAAAGCGCGTGGCCGAAGCCGACCCATTTGAAATCGCTTTTGCGGACACCATCGGCGTGGGCGTGCCTGCGCAAGTAAGTGAACTCATCGGGCGAGCCCGGGAAGCCTTGCCCTCGAGCATCCAGCTGCGGGCGCACTTCCACAATACCCGTAATACCGGCCTCGCCAATGCGTATGCCGCGGTCGCCGCTGGCGTCTCGGCGCTCGACTCGAGCGTCGGCGGAATTGGAGGATGCCCGTTTGCGCCGGCGGCCACCGGCAACATCCCCACGGAAGATCTGGTCTACATGCTGGGTCGGTCCGGCATCGAGACCGGTATCCACCTCGACAAACTGGTTAGCACGGCTGAGTGGCTGCAGCAGACCTTGGGGC
The DNA here is from genome assembly GCA_016874235.1 of Gammaproteobacteria bacterium. Classification (GTDB taxonomy): domain Bacteria; phylum Pseudomonadota; class Gammaproteobacteria; order Steroidobacterales; family Steroidobacteraceae; genus UBA964. The sequence continues at coordinate 9,823 of VGUJ01000013.1, read as the reverse complement.
GATCGGTTCCGGGAATGCTGGTCAAGGCGGGGGTTTTCCCCAAAGACGCGTCGGCCTGCGCCGCGTGAGCTAGAAGCCGCCTGATGGCAGTCGCAGACGGGTTCCTCCATGCCCGATTGCGCTGCCGCCTGGGTGGTCCGATACTTGGCGGCCGTTTTCGTTCCCGATTAAACGAGGCCCCGGAGGGCGCATGTCATATCGTTTGGGTGTAGATGTCGGCGGCACGTTCACGGACCTGCTGCTTGTTAACGAAAAATCCGGTCAGACCTGGTCTGCGAAGGTGCCCTCGACCCCCGCCGATCAGTCGATTGGCGTCCTCAACGGCATCAAGCGCGTATGCGAGCGAGCGGGCATCGATCCGAGCGCGATCGATCACGTGATGCACGGCACGACCGTGGCCACGAACACGGTGCTCACGGGTACCGGCGCGCGCTGCGGTCTCGTGACGACCAAGGGTTATCGGCAAGTGCTTCAGATCGCGCGCTCGTACGTCCCGGGTGGTCTGGGCGGATGGATCATCTACAACAAATCTTTGCCGATGGCGCCGCTCGCTTGCACCATCGAAGCTGACGAGCGCGTCAGCGCGAAAGGCGAAGTGGTCAAGCGACTCGACGAGAAAGCGTTGCGTAGCGGCCTGCGCAAACTGAAGGCGCAGAACATCGAAGCGCTCACGGTTTCTTTGATCAACTCCTTCGCCAACCCTGCAAACGAACGGCGCGTGCGCGAGATCGCGCAAGAAGAGATGCCGGGCACTCCGGTGTCGATCTCCTCCGATGTCGTCCCCGAGATGCAGGAGTACGAACGCACCGTCACGACGGTGGCGAACTCCTACGTGCGTCCGCGCGTCGACCGATACGTCAACAACCTCAAGGCGAAGCTCGGACAGGTCGCCAAAGATGTGAAGCTGCACATCCTTCGCTCCGACGGCGGTCTCGCTTCGGCCTCTTCGGCGGCGGAGTATCCCGTGAACCTGCTGATGTCGGGTCCTGCCGGTGGCGTCACGGGCGCTCTCTGGGTGGCTGTGCAAGCGGGCTTTCCGAACCTGCTGACCGTCGACGTGGGTGGAACGTCGACGGACGTCGCCCTGATTCAGGGTGGACAGCCGCGGCTTCGTCGCGAAACGACGGTGGGTGACGTCACGGTGCGTGCCTCGTCGGTCGACATTCGCACCGTCGGTGCGGGCGGCGGTTCGATCGCTCACGTTCCCGAACTGACCAAGGCGTTACGCGTCGGTCCGCAATCGGCCGGCGCTGATCCGGGCCCGGCCGCGTACAACCGAGGCGGTACGGAGCCGACGGTCGCCGATGCCAACATCGTCCTCGGGTATCTGCCAGAGATGCAGAAGCTCGGTGGAGACATGGTTCTCAATCGCCCGCTGTCCCACGCTGCCGTCAAGAAGGTGGGGGATGCGCTCGGCCTCAATGTCAAACAGGCGGCGCAAGGCATCTACAACATCGTCAACGAAAACATGGTGGGTGCGCTGCGCCTCGTGTCGGTCGAGCAGGGCTACGACCCGCGTGACTATGCACTGATCGCTTTCGGTGGTGCGGGCCCGCTGCACGCCAACGCACTCTCGCGACTCCTCGGCTCGTGGCCATCGATCATCCCGCCGGGTCCGGGCGTGCTGTGCGCGCTCGGCGACGCCACGACAGCAGTGCGTGACGAACGCGCCCGCACGTACGTTCGCAAGTTCAGCGAAACGAGTGCCAAAGAAATCGACAAGATTCTGAAAACGCTCGCAGTCGACGCCTCGAAGGGCCTCGAAGAAGAGGGCGTCAAGAAGTCTGAGATCAAGACGTCATATCAGGTCGATCTGCGCTACCACGGCCAAGGTTTACGCCTCACCGTCGAGGTCAACCTCGCGGAGTTGCAGAAGAAAGGGCTGAAGGCGATCTCGGATAAGTTCGACGAAGAGCACAAGCGCCTGTTCACCTTTGCGCTGCCGCTCGAGCATGAGCTCGTCACGCTGCGCTCGGCCGTCCAAGGACAGGGCATCAAGATCAAGCGTCAACCGCTTGCCCAGGGCGGCTCGAGCCCGAAAGCCGCTGTGGTCGGCAAGCAAAAGTCGTACATGGAAGGTAAGGACGTCACCGCCATCGTCTACGACCGTGCAAAGCTCAAGGCGGGAAACAAAGTCGCCGGGCCAGCCATCGTCATGGAAATGGACTCGACGACGGTCATCCTGCCGAAGCACACCGGCCACGTCGATAAGTCTGGCTGCATCCTGATTTACCCCGACAATTACAAGGCTCCCAAGAAGGGCGCTCCGCGTAAGTCGGGCAAGAAATAATCTCGAGGAACATACCCATGCCTGCAACAATCGTTCAGCGCAACAAGAAGTCCTTCAAGAAGGTCAAAGTCGATACCGTCACCATCGATATCATCGAAAGCGCGCTGCGCAACGCGCGTTACGAGATGGATACGGTGCTGTTCCGCACGGCGATGTCGCCGGGCATCCGCGAACAGCACGACGAATTCCCGATGATCGCCAACACCGACGGCAAGATGGTCGTCGGACAGTTCGGTTCCTTCATCTGGGGCTTCATGCAAGGGTACGAAGGGACGGTGGAAGAGGGCGATATCTTCCTGACCTCCGATCCCTACTCCGTCAATGGCGCCATCAGCCATGCCAACGACTGGTTGATGCTGATGCCGATTTATCGAGGCGGCCGCATCATTGCCTGGTCGGCGATGTTTGGTCACATGACCGACGTCGGCGGCAAGGTCCCGGGCTCGTTGCCCACCGACGGTACAACCATCTATGAAGATGGCATCGTGGTGCCGCCGGTCAAGATTTTCAAAGGCGGCAAGCTCAACGAAGACGTGTTGCGGGTGGTGTTGCACAACTGCCGTCTGCCTGAGTGGAACCTCTCGGACTTCAACGCGATCACCGCGGCGCTGCGAACGGCGGCTGCTCGTTGCGTCGAAATCGCCGATCGCTTTGGCGAAGATGTGTTTTATTCGGCGATGGATGCCATGCTCGAGCGCAACAAGCGCGCGATGCGAGCGCTCATTCGACAAAACGTTCCTGAAACCAAGCAGCACTTCGAAGACTACATCTGCGATGACGGCCTCAACATGGGTCCGTACCGCATCAAGTGCAGCATGTGGCGCGAGGGTGACAAGTGCATCTTCGACTTCTCGGGCACGGATCCGCAGTCCATTTCGTCGATCAACTTCTTGTTGAACGAAGAGATGTTCAAGATGTTTGCGGGTATCTACATGATCATGGTGTTCGACCCGCAGATTCTGTTCAACGACGGGTTCTACGACCTCATGGAAGTCCGCATTCCGCCAGGAACGCTGCTTAAGCCGCTCAAGCCCGCGGCGTTGTCGTGCCGAACCCATGCGCTCGGACGCATCTTCGACATTCTCGCGGGCTTGCTCGGGCAAGGTAATCCCGACTTCATGTGTGGCGCCGGCTTCTCCGATAGTCCCCACTTCATGTACTCGGGTTACGACAAGAACGGCGAGTGGTATCAGCTCTACCAAATCACCTTCGGCGGCATCCCAGGCAAGCCGTTCGGCGACGGTCCGGACGGTCACTCGCTCTGGCCCTCGTTCACCAATGTGCCGAACGAGTTCCTCGAGAGCTACTTCCCGCTGCGGATCGACATCTACGAGACGATCGCGGATACCGGTGGTGCCGGCAAGAATCGAGGAGGTAACGGACTTCGTATCGGTTATCGCTTCCTCGAGCCGGGCGAAATCTCCATTCACGACGATCGCTGGCTGACCTATCCGTGGGGTGCCAACGGCGGTGAGCCGGGTGCTCGCAGCCGTAAGACGCTGGTCCGTGCAGACGGGTCTGAGCAGTTGCTGCCGTCCAAGATCGATCACGTCAAAGTCGAGGCGGGCGATCTCTTGCTGGCCGACACTTGGGGTGGTGGTGGATGGGGCGATCCGCTCGAGCGCGAGAGCGCGAAGGTTGGCTTCGATGTCGCCGCGGGACTCGTCTCCGCCGAGGGCGCCAAGCGCTACGGTGTGGTCTGCGACGAGGACGGTCAGGTCGACGAAGCGGCGACTGAGGCGCTGCGTGCGAAGATACGCGCCAAGCGCGGCCCGAAGAAAATTTTTGATCGCGGTTTCGAATCGATCGAAGAGCTCAAGGGTCGTTGTAAGGCGGAGACCGGCTTTGATCCGCCGGCTCAACCCCGCTTCACGAAGTGGGCGGCGGTTGCGGCGGAGGCCATGATGCGCAAGAAGGGCATCAAGGCCGCCTGAGTTCGGAGTCCAACGGGTAACGGGCAGAAGTCCCCGCACCGCGAGGCGCGGGGATTTTTTTGGAGCGTCGTCATGAGTGATACCTACGTCGATGTCGGCTATGACTCCACCCAGATCGGTATGGGCCAAAAAGCCGCGGTGCTGGTCGTCGATTGGCAGCTGGCGTTTACGGATCCGCGTTTCGAGCTCGGCGGACTCGCGCGCTTGCATGCGGCCCGTGACAACACGGCAGCGTTTTTGAAGGTTGCGAGGGCGGCGGGGACACCGATCGCCGCCTGCTACACGGCGTATTGCAGTCAGAAAGACATGCCGCTCTGGAAGGTCGCAGCCGTCCGTCGCGAGTTCTTTTATGGACATGAATGCACGGAGATGGATCCTAAGATCCACGATCCCTCCGACTTCACTTACTGCAAGAATGCGCCATCGATGTTTTTCCAAACACCGCTCATCGCGTGGCTCGTGAAGCAAAACGTCGATACCGTCTTCGTGACCGGATGCACGACGAGTGGCTGTGTTCGAGCGACGATCGTCGATGCGTTTTCCTACGGGTTTCGGGTGCAAGTGCTGGCCGACTGTTGCGGCGATGCCGAAGAGGGTCCGCATAACGACACCCTCCGAGATGTGGGTCGGCGCTATGCTGACGTGACGGATCGCGCCACGGCCGAAGCGTGGATCCGATCCTCCGCGCGTCAAAACCGCTAAGCGTCGGCCACTCGGAGACTCACCCGGTGACTGTGCTCAATCCGCAACGTCGGCTACTACTGCAAGCGGCTGTCGCTCTGAGCGGTGGTCTGATCCTGCGCGGCTCACCGGCCGTGGCGCTCGTCGCCGACACGTCAGCGCGTTTCAGTGCGTATCTTGAAATCACACCAACCGGTCAGATCCGCATCACGAGTCCGCAGTCGGAAATGGGCCAAGGCATTCACGACGCGCTCGCGAAAATTTTGGCTGAAGAACTCGACGCGAACTGGGCGGATGTCGAGATCCTCTTGCCCACAGCGGATGACGCGCTTGTCAACCCTTTGACCCGCCGGCATCGCACGGCTGTGAGCGAGTCGGTGGTGATCTATCGCGATGTCATGCGGCGGATGGGTGCGAGCGCACGCGATATGCTGCTCAGGGCGGCGGCAGAGCAGTGGCAAGTCGACGTCAGCGAGTGCCGAGCGCAGAGTTCCATCGTCCGTCATTCCGGTTCAGGACGGCGCTTCGGTTTCGGCGAATTGGCATCTCTTGCTGCCAAGCTGCCCGTGCCAGAGGCGCCGGTATTCAAGCGCCGCGAAGACTATCAACTGGTCGGTCGCAAGACGCCGCGCAAAGACACCCCAGCAAAAGTCACCGGGCGTGCGGTTTACGGTATCGATGTGCAATTGCCCGGTATGCTGTACGCGGCGATGCGTCGCTCGCCGGTCGTCGCATCTCGAGTAAAAGCCTTTGATCGCGAGGCCGCGCTCGCTCGAGCGGGCGTCGTCGACGCATTCGAGCTGGAGGAGGGCGTCGCAGTCGTTGCCAACTCGACCTGGGCAGCCTGGAAAGCGGCCAAAGAAATCTCGGTTGAGTTCGATGAGTCGCCAGCCGACAGTTTCGAGAGTGAGACGCTGCGCACAGCCATGCGGGCGGCGCTCGATGCCGATGACGAGGCCCGAGTCGGGCGCGCCCTGAGCGGACCGCCTTACGATCGTGCTGCCACGATGACTGCGCTCTCGAGCGCGCCGCGACAGGCGGAATGGATTTACGAGGTACCGTTCCTCGCGCATGCGGCGCTTGAACCGCTATGTGCGACGGCGGTCGTGCACGCGGATCGCGCCGAGGTCTGGGCACCCACGCAACAGCCCGACCGCTGTCGCGATGCGATCGCGGCCATCACCGACTTGCCGCGCGAGCGCTGCGTTCTGCACGTCACGTTCTTGGGCGGCGGCTTCGGCCGAAAATGGGAAACCGATTTCGTACGTCAGACGGTCACCATCGCGCGTGAACTCGCCCGAGAGCGACCCGGAACGCCCGTCAAACTCACTTGGACGCGCGAACAAGATTTTCTGCACGATCGATTCCGCCCCGCGCATGTGGCGCGCTCGCGCGTCGGCTTGAGCGAGGATGGACAACTACTTGCCCTGCACAGCCGTATTACCGGTCCGAGCATCTTCACTTACCAAAAGCGAAACCTCCCGCCGGGCGTCGCTGATCCCTTTGCCACTGGTTTGTTGATCAACGATTTCTATCGCTTGCCCGCTCGACTTGCCGATTACGTCGAAACCAAAGCACCCGTACCGATCGGGACGTGGCGCTCGGTCGCGCAGTCGCAAAACGGTTTCTTTTCCGAAAGTACGATAGACGATATTGCGACAATCGTTCAGCGCGACCCATACGCCTTGCGACGTGAGCTATGTGCGCACGATCCTCGGGCATTGGCCGTACTCGAGCGCGCCGCGCGCTTGGCACAGTGGGATCAACCGCTCCCTAAGGGACGCGGACGAGGCATTTCGTTGAGCATAGCTTACGGTTCGTATTGCGCCGAAGTCGTCGAAGTCGCTGTCACGGGACGGCGCGTGCAGATCGTGAAGATCACGGCCGTGTTCGACTGTGGCTTGATGATCGATCCGGGTACGGTCGACGCGCAGATATCCGGTGGGATCGTCTTTGGGCTCTCCGCGGCAATCGATGGCGACATTCGCTTTACTAGGGGCGCGGCGATTGCCCAAAATTTTGACTCGGCGCCGGTGCTGCGGATGAGTCAGACACCAACCATCGTCGTCGATTTGCTCGACACCGACCATCCACCCGGCGGCGCAGGCGAGGCGAGTGTGCCCGGCGTCGCGCCGGCGCTCGCGGGCGCTATCCATGCCGCCACCGGTCAACGACCGCGCCGCTTACCGCTGATCGCTGACGGCTGGGAGTTCGCGTGAGTCTGCAACGAGTCGGCTTTTGGTTAGGTGCCAGTCTCTTTTCTTTGATGATTGTACTACCTGCACCAGAGGGGCTTTCGTTCGAGGGATGGCGTGTAGCCGCGTTGACGGTACTGATTGGCTGCTGGTGGTTCACCGAGGCCGTGCCCGTTACTCTAACGGGCAGCCTGCCGTTCTTGCTGTTGCCGCTGCTCGGGGTATCTAAGGCCGATGCCGTTGCGGGGCAGTACATGTCGCCGGTGTTGTTCTTGATTCTCGGCGGAACACTGATCGGTGCTGCATTCGAGAAATGGAACCTGCACCGACGCGTGGCGCTGTTTGTCGTGTCACACGCGAATCCGGAGCCACGCTCTTTGCTGTTTGCCGTGATGGCCGTCACCGCCGTCGTGTCGATGTGGGTCAACAACTCGGCGACGACGGTCATGATGCTGCCGATCGCGCTCGCGGCGATCAGCGCCATCGTCCCCAATCTCGACTCGCCGCAAGCCGATACGCACCGACGTAACTTCGCAGCGGCGATGATCCTCGGTATTTCCTTCGCGTCTAACATCGGCGGCTTCGCCACGCCGATCGGCACACCCGTCAATTCGATCGCGGTCGGCATTCTTGAACGTAGTTTCGAGACGTCGATTTCTTTTGCCGAGTGGATGAGCTATGGCGTTCCTTTTATGGTGGTGATGCTACCTGTTACTTGGTGGATACTCTCGCGTATCACTCTGCCATTCCGATTCGATGGCGGAACACGGGACTCCATCCGCGCCGCAATCGGCGTCATGGGGTCGATGGGCAGACCAGAGAAGAGGGTGGTCCTCGTGGTCAGCCTCGTCGCACTCACTTGGGTTTTTCAACCCTTCGTACAAAGCCATGTCCCTGGCATCACTGACGCCGGGATCGCCATCGCAGGCGCCTTGCTGCTTGCGTTGCTGCCGTCGGGTGCAGAGGGCGCGGGTCAGTCCCGAAGGCTGCTCGAGTGGGACGATGCGAAACGTGCGCCTTGGTATCTCATCTTGCTGTTGGGTGGCGGTCTTGCGCTTGCGGATGCCGTCGTCAAATCTGGTCTTTCGGCTTGGCTCGCTCAGGCGCTCGGCGCCGTGAGCGACCTACCGTTGTTGCCCATGCTGCTCGCCATTGCCTTGCTGTGCGCTCTTATCACCGAGGCAGCGAGCAACGTGGCGACCGCGACGATCTTCATGCCGATCGCTGCGAGTTTGGCGCTCGGCGCCAACTACGATCCGGTACTCGCGGCCCTCGCGGCCGCGATGGCGGCGAATCTCGGCTTTGCGAATCCCGCTGCGACTTCGTCGAATGCGCTCGTGTATTCGACCGGCCGTATTCCGATCACCGCGATGCTGAAAGCCGGTTTACTGGTCGATCTCGCAGGTGCCATCACGATCGCTGCGATCTGCTTCTGGATCGTTCCACACATCCTGTGAGCGATGGGTTCTATCCGCTCATAGTCGCGTTGTTGGCTTGGACGTCGGCGACTGCCATGGCACTTGCGCCGGGTCGAACGACGAGACCCGTCGCGCTGTTCGTGGCGATGCATGTCATCGCCGTAGCGGCGATCACCGCTCTGGTCGCGATACAGACCATCCATTGGGGTGCGCTCGTCTTGCCGCTTGCGACCTTGCGTAGTGTGTTTGGTATCGCCAACGACTGGGCCCGCGATGACGCCGAGACGGTCGCCAGAGTCCGTGCAACGGCGATTAAGGTTCCAGCGGTCGCTCTGGTGTGGGTTGTCGGCTGGACAATCGCCGGAGTGCGTAAGACCGCCGCGAGGCCAAGAGCTAGAGCGCGCCCAGGTGCTGCATCACGCCAAGCGTCGTCTCACCGCTGCGCCGCGCCAAGGCGAACACCTGCTCCGGAGTTAACCGCTCATCTGCATGATCGGAGATCATCCTAAGACACGCATAGGGCAGGCCGAACTCGTGACAGACTTGGGCCACCGCGGCGCCTTCCATCTCGACGCAGAGGGCCTCCGGCGTCACCTGTCGAACACGATCCCGCGCGGCGCTGTCACCGATGACCTGGTCGCCCGTCGCAATCGCACCGCGGTGTAGTTTGGGTACAGCACGGCCAAGATCTCGCTCTGCCGCGGCCCAGCGCCCATAGGCAGCCTGCAAGCGGCCAGTGAGCGTCTCACAGGCTGGTAAGGCTGATAGGCCGAGCAACGGCACTTCGGTGGCTGCAAAGAATGGACGGGCATCGAGATCATGTTGGAAGAGGCGATCAGCGAGGACCAAATCGCCAATCTCGAGATCGGTCTTTAGGGCGCCTGCGATTCCTGTAAAAACAATCTCTTGTATTGGAAATCTCGAAATCGCATGCGCTGCTGTAGTGGCCGCGGCGACCTTGCCCCAACGTGAGAACGCCAGCACGATCGACTGTGGTCCCAACGAACCGAGCACGAACTCGCGGCCGGCGCCGTGTTGCAGGCTAGCGCTCGAGAGACCCGCACGCAGGGCGGCGATTTCCTCCGGCATGGCGGATAGCAGCAAGATCATACGTTATTTAACATAATATACATTATGCGCACTCAAGGATGTCCCCAATGGCGAAATCCCGGCGCTACAGCACCGTATCACGGTCTGCCGAATACTCCACCAGCGCCTCGGCATGGTCTCGGCCATAGGCCACCATCTGCAGCGTTCCGAACACGAATGACTCCGCGTTCATCGCTGAGCCGGATCCGGCGGGTT
>VGUJ01000012.1 GCA_016874235.1 Gammaproteobacteria bacterium | reverse complement strand
ACCGTCACCGCCGTCGTCGCACTCGTGACGAGGTTGCCCTGCGCATCGCGGATCTCCACCACAGGCTGCGTCACCAGCGACACGCCAGAGGCTCCACCCACAGGCTGCGTCGTGAGCACCAACTGCGATGCGGCACCGACCGAAACTGATATCGAGTCTGTCGCATCCGCCAACCCAGTAGCTCCATTCGGCGGCGTTGCATCTGATGCCGTCACCGAATAACTTCCCGGCGTCGTCGCAGCAAAATAAAAATTTGCCTGGGACTGATTGAGGGGTATGGCGACGCTGGTGATTGTACTACCCCCAGACAGGGCGTTGTAGAACGCGCCGCTCGCTCCTGACGCCGAAAGATAGACGGTTGTCGAACTGCCTGGGCTTGCGAGGTTGCCGTAGGCGTCTCGTCGCGACACCGTGTACGTCGCTCGAGCACCACCCGCCGTCAAATCCGCAGGCGTATTAAGGGTCAACTGAGAAACTGTCACCGATGCCGAAGCAGGAGAAAAATTTACGTTATCGGTAGACCACTCCATCGCAATGCCGCCGTCGCAGCAATCCTCGAATCCCAACCAATCAATCGTTTGGGTTCCTGAGGTCAGTACGACAGGACTCGCGTACTTCCAATCAGCCCAATCGGAGGCGATTGCACTGTAAAAGAGGAGCTCAGATCCACTAAATTGAAGAGTACCGCCGCGCCCGAAATCACCGCGAACCCTGATCCAAAGCCGAGCCCCAACAAGATCTGCGGAAGGCGTAAATGTTGTCCGCATTCGGATCATTGAGTCGTTACTCGACCCAGCCGGACACTGAGTCGCATTCGTAGTCAGCGCCGAACTGGCTAATGCCTTATCGCAAAAACCCGAAGTAGGATCGACTACAACGAGCGACGCGGCCTCCGACGCATACGCAGCACTTGTCTTCGTCGACGGCGAACTGAGCGCGTACCTACTTTTGTAATCGATGACATCAGCTGACGGCAACGAAAGCGCGGAGGTAATCGTAAAAGCCGTCGAGGTGGCAGAAACAAGCTCGGAAGATGACGCCGTTATCGTATAACCCACTCCCGCTTTAGAGATGGCAAGATTTGAAAAACTTGCAGTTCCTGCAACGGCATTGATTGTGGCAGTCCCCAGTAGCGCCCCCGATCCCGGGTTGGTACCGATCGCTAGAGTCACACTCGCCGTAGACGAAACTCGATTCCCATACTGATCTTGAATTTCGACGACAGGCTGCGATCCGAAATTCTTACCCAGCGCCGAGCCGGACGGTTGCGTGGTGAAAACTACCCGGTTCGCGGGACCCGCCGTGGCCGTAAGAGTCTGGGTTACACTCGTTAATCCTGGGGCAGAGTACGTTAGCGTGTACGTGGTTCCAATCGTTCCGGTTAAGCCCACGTTGGTGAACGTCGCAACTCCGCTCGCGTTGGTGGTAGCAGTCGCTGTGCCAACAACGGTTGCCCCGGCGCTCAAAGAAAGCGTGATCACCATCCCAGACTGGCCGATCGCATTGTTACTGTCGTCACGGAGCTGAAGGACCGGCTGCGTCGAAAATGCGGCCCCACTGATCGCACTAGCAGCGGACGTCGTCAAAGATAACTTCGTCGCGCTGGTGGTGTAATGCGTCACGGATGACCGGTAGAAATCGGTCCAACCTTGATCGCCCGCGGACGCCGTTGTCCCCCACTCAATCACATAGCCACTGATGGCACTCCACCAAGTGAAGGCCGGCGGGCCGTAGTCGTTCCAACAACTACCACCGTTCCACTTTGTGACCGCAAAATTTTCTCCGGAATTCCAGTTATTCGGCTCTCCAGTACACCAATTATTGTATTGGTCAGGTACATTAGTTCCCCCTTGATTACCATTACGGATCGTGGTGTTCGACTCCGGACCGTGGTCCCATTTCCATACGCCCTCAGAGGCTCGATCCGTGAGGGCAATAAGGATGTTGCTGCCGGGTACGTTGTTCTGAATGAAATTATGCTCATCGCTACTCGTCAGAGTAACCAAGTAACCGCTTTTCCCTTTGAATGTTTGGCTTGCGATTGACGACTTGAGAGCGTCAAAGCCCGTCACACCGTTATTGCCGTTAGGAATCGATCCATGGGACGCGGAGGAGACATATCGATACCAGTGCCCGTTAGTCGGGTTGTAATAGGTGTTCGCCGGATTTACGGTTGCCGTAACCGCTACTTCGATGGTCCCGCCGGTTGCGCTGCTGCTTAACCGAAGATTATTCAAAGAACTGTTGACGTTATCGCGAACCCCCGTAAATCCGATAATCGAAAATGACGATCCCAAGTTGTATCCAGCAGCCGCGGTCAGTCCCGCCGTCGATGAGAAATTAAGGGTTGTACCGGCGGGCGGACTTTTCAGCTCCACCGTGACGTAAAGAACGTCGGTATTGTTTGGCCAGTTAACGACGAAGCCACTAGCCGTTTGGTTGGCGGTGTTGAGATTAAATCTCGTCGCCGTTGGTGCCGTGATTGATTGAGCGGAAGCGTAGGCCCCGAATCCGATGAATAAAATGGATGCAGTCGCAAGTCTGGCGATTTGCGAATACAGAGATCCCGAAAACATTGAATGAATCCAAGGCACAGTCAACAGGACACTAACCCGTCAACCTACTGGAACCGCGAAGGAAGTTAGATCGCATATTTGTAGTAATGCCTAATCGCCCGTTTGGGCGGATGGCTGATGACAGAGAAGTTAGTTGCGCGCCCGATCGTGCGCTCGTTGCTCGATAGACTGGCGGAGAGAGAGGGATTCGAACCCTCGAAGGGCTTTTGGCCCTTACGCCCTTAGCAGGGGCGCGCCTTCGACCACTCGGCCATCTCTCCGTTTACGCGGAGGCGAGATGGTACTTGCCGGCCTCCGGCAGGTCAAAACGAACGACCCCGACCCTCGAATGAGCCCGACTATCGAATTCAGGCCCGCATGCTGCCTTGTTCGCGAGGCGCGTTATCCGAGGGACCCTCGGATTTGATGCGCTCGAAAATCTCCTCGCGGTGCACGGCAACGTTCTTGGGCGCGTTGATGCCCACGCGCACTTGATTGCCCTTCACGCCGAGGATGGTGATCGACACTTCTTCGCCAATCATGACGGTCTCGCCGACACGTCGAGTGAGAATGAGCATGTGAGCCCCCAATGAGGCGCTCTCGTAAGACCGCCGAACTCGGGACACCGCACCCCCTGTGGGATCCCGCCGACGGCCTGTCTTCCATGGCAGGCGCCTTCCCAACCGAAGATAGAAGAATCCGCCGGAGCCGTCTACCGCTATGCCAATTTTTGACGCACGAATCCGGCGACCCCTGCCAGAGCCTCGGGCAGCTTCGAGGCATCCGTCCCGCCCGCCTGGGCAAAATCAGGCCGGCCCCCGCCGCGGCCCCCGACTTGGGCCGCCACGTGGCCGACGATCTCGCCTGCTTTGATGCGACCAATTTCGCCTGCCGTGACGCCTGCGACCAAGAGCACCTTGCCGGACGCATCGACTGAAGCGAGGACGATGACGGCTTTTTTGAGGCGATCTTTGAGTTGATCGACGGCGTTTCGAAGGGCGCCGGCATCGGCACCGTCAACTGTAGTGGACACGATCTTGAGGTCACCCACCTCGACCGCACCGGCTGCGAGATCGGTGCCCTGCCCCGAGGCGAGTCTGTCGCGCAGGGCGCGGGTTTCTTTCTCGAGCTGGCGGATCCGCTCGAGCGTATCGCGCACCTTGGTGCCGAGGTCGTCGCGGCTACCGCGTACGAGTGAAGCCAGATCTCGGACCAGCGTATCGCTCGCCTCCACTTCGGCCAGCGCGCCCTCACCGGTGACGCCTTCGATGCGACGAACGCCCGAGGCCACACCACTTTCGGCGATTATTTTGAAGAGGCCAATATCACCGGCACGACCGACGTGTGTGCCACCGCACAGTTCCATCGAAAAATCACCGATGCGCAGCACACGCACATTCGAGGTGTACTTCTCGCCAAAGAGCGCCATGGCGCCTGCGGCAACCGCCTCGTCGTAAGCCATTTCACGCGTCTCAGCGACGGCATTGAGGCGGATTTGTTCGTTGACCCGGCGCTCGATCCGCCGCAGCTCCTCAGCGGTGACCGCTTGGAAATGCGAGAAATCGAAACGCAGCCGATCGGGTGCGACGAGCGAGCCTTTTTGTTGAACATGCGTGCCTAATACTTCGCGCAGCGCTGCGTGCAACAAATGCGTCGCCGAGTGATTGAGCGCCGTAGCGCGCCGAAGCCTGGCGTCGACCTCGGCGAACACCGTCATGCCCTCGCGAATCGCCGCACCCTCTGCGGCAACGCGACCGATGTGCGAGTGCGCACCCGCAGAGCCGCGCTTTTGCGTGTCTTCGACGATGAAGCGGGCGGTGGCGCCAGACGATGCCTTGACGCCCGACTCACGCAGCTCGCCGGCATCGCCCACCTGACCGCCGGATTCGGCATAGAACGGCGTACGCTCCAGAATGACTTCGCCGGACTCGCCCGGTTTCAATTCTTTGACGCGCTCACCACCACGCAGCAATGCGATCACGCGTGATTCACCGCGCGTGTCGTCGTAGCCGCAGAAACTCGTGGCGAGATCGATCTGCGCCCCACCTCGCATGTCGACCCCGAAGCGGCTCGCGGCTCGAGCCCGCTCGCGCTGGGCTTCCATCGCCGCCTCGAAGCCGGCGCTGTCGATGCCGAAGTGACGCTCGCGAGCGACGTCAGCGGTGAGATCCGCTGGAAAACCAAAGGTGTCGTAAAGCCGGAACACGGTCTCACCGTCGAGCACCCGCGTTTCGCCCGCTTTGACAGGCTGCTTTGCGAGGCGATCGAGCGCGTCGGTGAGCAGTACCATGCCAGTGTTCAGCGTTTCGGCAAAACGCTCCTCTTCCTGCAGCAACACCCGACGCGCGTGGTCAGCACCCGCGCGCAGCTCTGGGTAGGCCTCGCCCATCTGACCCTCGAGCGCCGACACGAGCTTGTGGAAGAACGCACCGTTGATACCGAGCTTGTGCCCGTGACGAATGGCGCGACGTATGATGCGACGCAGCACATAGCCGCGACCCTCGTTCGAGGGCAGCACACCATCAACGATGAGGAAGGTGCACGCGCGGATATGATCTGCGATCACGCGCAGCGACGGGTTCGTGAGCTCCGTGGTGCCGGCGAGCTCAGCCGCCGATTTAATGATGTCGCGGAACAGGTCGATGTCGTAATTGTTGGTGACGCCCTGCATCACGGCCGACAAACGCTCGAGGCCGGCCCCGGTATCGACCGAGGGCTTCGGCAGCGGGGTCAGGGTGCCGTCGGTCGACCGCTCGTACTGCATAAATACGAGGTTCCAGACCTCGACGTACCGATCGCCATCTTCGTCGGGCGAACCCGGCGGACCACCCGGAATGTGTTCGCCGTGGTCGAAAAAGATTTCGCTGCAGGGACCGCAAGGCCCGGTATCGCCCATGGCCCAGAAATTGGATTTCTCGCCGAGGCGCGTCAGGCGATCAGCGGGGACGCCGATTTCTTTGATCCAGATCTCGGCGGCTTCATCGTCGTCTTGGTAGACAGTGACCCAGAGACGGTTCGGATCGAGTTTCAAGGTGCCCGTGACGAAGTCCCAGGCGAAACGGATCGCATCGCGCTTGAAGTAGTCGCCGAAAGAAAAATTGCCGAGCATCTCGAAGAAGGTGTGGTGACGTGCGGTGTAGCCCACGTTCTCGAGATCGTTGTGCTTGCCACCCGCGCGCACGCAGCGCTGCGAGGTCGCGGCGCGCACGTAGTCGCGCTTGTCCTTGCCGAGGAATACGTCCTTGAACTGGACCATCCCTGCGTTCGTAAACAGCAAGGTCGGGTCGTTGCCCGGCACGAGTGAACTCGAGGCGACCACGGCATGGCCGCGAGCCTTGAAGAAGTCGAGGAAGGCGCGTCGCACATCGGCGGCGCTCATGAAGGGCGGTTTGCCCGGCTTAGCTGTGCTCATCGGCGGGATTGTCGAGTGTCTCGGGGTCCTGGCCCAGTGCCAGCCGGATATGATCCGATGAAAAGCCCCGATACTGCAAAAATCTCGCCTGCTTGCCCTTTTCGGCCCAGGTGGCAGGGGCCTTCTGACCAAACTTCCGTGCCCGAACCTCACGGCACAGGGCGACATAGTCAGGCCCCGACTCGATCGCGGCCTCGATCGCCTCGCCACCGAAGCCAAGCTGTCGAAGTTCCTGGCGCAGACGCGCCGGGCCCTGGCCCCGCGCGGTGTGGGACCGCACAAAGTTCTCGAGATAGCGCCCGTCGTCGAGCAGCCGCTCAGCGCGAAGCGCGCCTAGGGCCTGGTCGATGGCCGTCGGGGTGTATCCCTTGGCCGAGAGCTTGTCGGCGAGCTCGGAAGACGCGTAGTCGCGACGGCCGAGCAGCAAGAGTGCTGCTCGGCGCGCCGACTCGGGTTGGTCGGGGTGGTCGGTCAATCCTTGGAGGGCTCAGCCGCCGCACGCCCCGGCTTGACGACCAGCAGCTTCGCGCGGACCTGGTCTTCGATTTCACGGGCGATCTTGGGGTTGTTCTTGAGGAACTCGCGGACGTTTTCCTTACCCTGACCGATGCGCTCGCCCTTGTAGGAATACCAGGCGCCCGACTTTTCGATGATGTTTTGCGCAGCACCGAGCTCGATGATTTCGCCTTCGCGCGAAATGCCTTCGCCGTACATGATTTCGAATTCGGCTTCGCGGAACGGCGGTGCCACTTTGTTCTTGACGACCTTCACGCGCGTTTGGTTGCCCGTGACTTCTTCGCCGTTTTTGATGGCGCCGATGCGGCGGATGTCGAGTCGGACCGACGAGTAGAACTTGAGGGCGTTACCGCCCGTGGTGGTTTCGGGGTTGCCGAACATCACGCCGATCTTGAGGCGGATTTGGTTGATGAAGATGACGATGGTGTTCGAGCGCTTGATGTTGCCCGTGAGCTTGCGCAACGCTTGGGACATGAGACGCGCATGTAGGCCCACTTGCAGCTCACCCATCTCACCTTCGATTTCCGCCTTCGGCGTGAGCGCAGCAACCGAATCGACCACGACCACATCGACGGCGCCGGAGCGCACGAGCATGTCGGTGATTTCGAGGGCTTGCTCACCGGTATCGGGCTGGGAGACCAAAAGGTCGTTGACATTGACGCCGAGTTTTTCGGCGTAGACCGGATCGAGCGCGTGCTCGGCGTCGACGAAGGCCGCCGTGCCACCATTGCGCTGAATCTCAGCGATGACTTCGAGCGTGAGGGTGGTTTTACCTGAGGACTCAGGACCGTAAATTTCGACGACACGACCACGCGGCAAACCGCCGATGCCGAGCGCAATGTCGAGACCGAGCGAACCCGTTGAAACGGCCTCGACGTCGTACGCGGCCGATGCATCGCCGAGGCGCATGACGGAGCCCTTGCCGAATTGTTTTTCGATTTGGCCCAGCGTTGCGGACAGGGCTTTCTTGCGGTTGTCGTCCATGAATCCCCCACGAAGGAAAACTAAAAAGAGTAGAAGCGGAGTGCGCGGAATTATCCCATACGAGAACCGTCGTGGAAGCCTGGAAAACCCGATGAATGCGTTTATTTCGCGTGGCGTTCACGCGATATACAGGGACGCTCAGGAAGCACTACTGTATAAACCGCGCAGCGCAAACAGGACGGCCTTGCGACGAACGGCATCACGATCGCCTCGAAAGCGTTTGACGATCGCCGTGACAGCCACGCGGCGCCCCTGTCGTCGGGCGAACGCGAACCACACCGTCCCCACCGGTTTGCCTGGCACGGCACCGCCGGGCCCCGCGATTCCGCTGATGGCGACGGTGAAATGGGCACCGCTGCGCTGCAACGCCTGGCGAGCGAGTGTTCGTACGACCGGCTCACTCACCGCGCCGCCTTGACGCAGCATGGCAAGCGGCACCCCCAGATCACGATGTTTGGCCTCGTTGCTATAACAGACCCAGCCGGCCACGAACCACTTCGAGCTTCCGGGAAGATCGGTCAGCGTCTTTGCGAGCCAACCACCCGTGCACGACTCCGCGGTCGCCACGGTATGACCCGAGGCGAGCAGTCGGCGAGAGAGTCGTCGAAGGTCCCGATCCATGAAGACCGGGACGATATCAGATCAGCCCGTGGTCGACGGTGCGGCGGCGGGCGGCGCCGGTGGACGCTTCTTGAACACGAGCTTGCGGAGGATGACGCGCCCCCGAACGGTACGGTCCAAAACCAGATCGACATCACGATCTTTAACGCTGGCGACCATCGCGCGCTCATTGGAGGCGGCCTTGAAGGTCTTCCTGAAGAGGCGGAGATCCTCAGTCGCCATGACGGTACCCATGTCTGTCGCGTTCTGGGGTGGTACGAGTCGGACGCTACCTCCCTCTTTGCGTAACGCCGCCAACCGTCGTCCGATACGCCTTGGAAGAGCGTTCGGCGAGACTGGCGAATAAAACTCTACTTCGACATTGCGGTCGTTCGCTTTGTTGAGCTGGACGTTGAGATCGTTATCGAAGGCCGCACGGCTCGAAAATCTGACGATGATCGGCGTCGCCGCGGGAGTCGGAGCCGGCTCGATGGGCACGGAGATCGGATCCACGGGTTTGGTGACGATGTCATCGGGCGCAGGCGCAGCGTTTTGCCCGCTCAGCCCAAATGCGGCGGAGGCAAAAAAGCCGACGACGATGATGTGGGCGAACATAGCGGCGGACATGCGGATCCTCCCTGAGCTGTGGCAACCCCGGCTTTGATGAGGTTGTATCCCCCGGATCGTATTGCCGTCAAAAAATCGCTCCCCGGAATTGGGGGTCTTCGTCGGGGGAGGTAAACTCGCCGGCCTTATTTCATGAGCGCCGATGATGACAGCGTCCGCCGATCATACCCCGGTTATGCAGCAGTACCTTCGCCTGAAGGGTCAGCATCCGGACGCCCTGCTCTTCTACCGGATGGGCGATTTCTATGAGCTCTTCTTCGACGATGCCCGACGTGCGGCCCAACTCCTCGACATTACGTTGACGGCACGTGGGCAGTCGGCTGGCGCGCCGATTCCGATGGCTGGCGTCCCAGCCCACGCCGTCGATAACTACCTCGCACGCCTGGTGCGTAAGGGTGAATCGGTCGCGATCTGCGAGCAGATCGGCGACCCAGCGAAGTCGAAGGGCCCTGTCGAGCGAGCGGTGGTGCGTATCGTGACACCCGGCACGGTGACCGATGCGGCGTTGCTCGATGAGCGACGAGAAACCTTGATTGCTGCGCTGATGCCCCTGGCCGCGACCAGCGACGAACCTCTCGAGGGACGCTTTGGACTCGCGTGGCTCGACCTCGGCGCCGGTCGATTTTCGGTACTCGAGGCCAGTGGTTCACAGACCTTGGCCGCCGAACTCGAGCGACTACGCCCCGCCGAACTGCTGATGCCCGAATCGTTGAGCGTGGTGCTTGATCGTTCGCTGCCCGACTCACTCGCCACGATGTTGCCCTCGTCTTTGCGACGCGCTCGACCGCCGTGGCATTTCGAAGAGGAAACGGCCGCCCGGACTCTCTCTGAGCAGCTCGGCACCCTCGATCTGCGCGGATTCGGCGTGGAATCCTTGCCGCTCGCAATCAGTGCAGCGGGTGCACTGCTTCAGTACGTCAAAGAAACACAACGCACGGCTCTGCCTCACCTTCGAGCTCTACGTGTCGAGCGACGCGACGCGACGCTGCAAATTGATGCCGCAACGCGACGCAATCTCGAAATCGATACCAGTACGAGCGGCCGAGAGGCGGCAACGCTCGTTGCATTACTCGATAGCACGGTCACCGCGATGGGCGCACGCGCCCTGAGGCGACAGATCAACCGCCCGATCACGGATCATGAGGAGTTGCACCAGCGCCTGACGGCACTCGGCGAGCTCATCGAGTCCGGACGCTACGCGACCCTGCGTGAAGCCTTGCAGCCGATCGGGGATGTCGAGCGCATCCTAGCCCGGGTCGCGCTGCGATCGGCGAGACCCGGTGATTTGACGGGTCTAAGGATGGCCCTCGCAGCCTTGCCGAACCTGCGTCAATTCTTGACGTCGCTCGCCGCGCCGCGGCTGACGACGCTTACCCATACCGTGTCCGATCACCAGGCCGAGACCACCCTGTTGGCCCGTGCCATCGCCGAGGAGCCCTCGGCCATGATCCGCGATGGCGACGTCATCGCCACCGGTTACGACGCCGAACTCGATGAGCTACGAAGAATATCGACCGATACTGACGCCTTCCTGCTCGAACTCGAAACGCGCGAACGAGCGCGCACAGGACTCTCGCAACTCAAACTCGGCTACAACCGGGTGCAGGGATTCTTCATCGAGATCCCGCGTAGTCAGGCCGAACACGTTCCGACCGAGTATCTACGCAGGCAAACCGTCAAGAATGCGGAGCGATTCATCACGCCGGAGCTCAAAATCTTTGAAGATAAAGTGCTCGGTGCACGCGAGAAGTCGTTGGCTCGCGAGAAAGCCTTGTACGACGCACTACTCGATGAGCTCTGTACCCGTCTCGGACCGCTGCAAGATACGGCGGCGGCTCTCGCCGAACTCGATGCCCTCAGCGCACTCGCCGAGAGAGCGGTAAGCCTTCGTTGGTCCGCCCCCTCGCTGAGCTCGCAGGCGACCCTTCGCATCACCGGCGGCCGACATCCGGTCGTCGAGCGATTCCTCGCAGAACCCTTCGTCCCGAACGATATCGCGCTCGATGCCGGCACTCGCATGCTCGTGATCACGGGTCCCAACATGGGTGGCAAGAGCACCTACATGCGTCAAGTGGCACTCATCACGCTGCTCGCGCACATCGGAAGCTATGTCCCGGCAGAGTCCGCGATCATCGGCCCGATCGATCGTATCTTCACGCGGATCGGCGCGGGTGACGATTTGGCGGGAGGCCGCTCGACATTCATGGTCGAGATGATCGAGGCGGCGAATATCTTGCACAACGCCTCGACACGCAGCCTGGTGCTGATGGATGAGATCGGTCGCGGCACCAGTACGTTCGATGGACTCTCGCTCGCGTGGGCTACCGCGCGTCATCTGGCGTCAAAGATCGGTTCATTCACCCTGTTCGCAACGCATTACTTTGAACTCACCGCGCTCGCGGCAGAGCTACCCGGCGTCCTCAACGTCCATCTCGATGCGACCGAGCATCGCCAGGGCATCGTCTTCATGCATGCCGTCAAGCCTGGCCCTGCGAGCAAAAGCTACGGCCTAGCTGTGGCAAAGCTTGCCGGGATACCTCGGGACGTACTGGTCGAAGCGCGGCGCTATCTCAATGCGCTGGAGACACAAGCTCGCGATACCAACGGCCCCCAAGGACGGCTCGAGCTCGATTCGCCCGAAGTCTCTGCGCCTGAGCCCCACCCCAGCGACGAACTCTCGTCCCTCCGTGCGGCTCTGCAGGGCTTGGATCCCGACGCGATGACCCCTCGGGACGCTCTCCAAAATCTGTACGAGCTAAAGAAGCTGCTCACTCGCTAACCGCTGCTGCGCTTGGCGAAGGGGGACCTGGGTATTCGTGTCGGTTTTTCGTGAATTGTCAGCATGCTGACAAATCGCAAAAAGCTCAGACTCATCGCATGCCCCCGCCCCGTACAACCGCCACCACCACCCACACAGCCCGCCGCTTCACCTTCGAGCAGCGCGTCCAGCTCGTTGACCAACTGGTCCACAAACTAAAAGCCTTCGATTGCCGGTTCACGCGCCTGCTCGGCAACCTGAATGCCGACTTCGGACTAACGCGCGCACGACTGAGAATTCTGGACTGGGTTGCGCGATATCCGGGCTGCAACATCAGTCGGATCGCGTACGACCTCGATTTATCGCGACAAACGGTCCAAAGGACGGTCCGCGCCATGGAACGGGCGGGTCTCCTTGATCTCGATGAAGGACCCGATCGACGCTCGATCTACCCGAGCCTGACGAGCACGGGGCGAGTGGTCACCAAGCTCAGAGTGACGCAGGCTCACGCGTGGTCCCATCGGCTCGCTGCGCCGGTCGACACTCCCGCGGTGAGCGCAGCGGAATGGCTCTTGCAAACGATGTTGTTCCACCTTCCCGAGCGCCTCGACCCCTATTCGATCGATCCGAATGATCTCCCTGGGGGCATGCCTTGGAGTTTTGACGAGGCACTGCGACGACAACGGCAGCGGCAGCCAAGGCAAGTGCCGGAAACGCCGGTTCATCCGATCATGGAGAATGGGGGAGACCGGCTGTGGCCCGACCGCGAAGTGAAGCGCGGGCCGATCTCCCGACGCGCCACACAGGGGACACTCGCCGATCGCACGGCAGATCGATCAGGCTGAGGGGGTCGGCGCCTGTCGGACGCGGATGTGCAATTCGCGCAGCTGCTTCTCGGAGACTTCGGTCGGCGCATCCGTCAACGGGCATGCCGCAGTTTGAGTCTTCGGGAAGGCGATGACATCGCGGATGCTGTCGGCACCCGAGATCAGCATGGCGAGTCGGTCGAGGCCGAATGCGATGCCGCCATGCGGCGGCGCGCCGAACTTGAGAGCATCGAGCAAGAATCCGAATTTGCGTCGGGCCTCCTCGGCATCGATACCGAGCAGGTCGAATACGGTCGACTGCAGATCCTGTCGATGAATTCGTACGGACCCTCCGCCAATCTCCGAGCCGTTCAGCACCATGTCATAGGCCTTCGCGAGCGCCTTACCCGGATCGGCTCGCAGCGCCTCGGGATCGAGATTCTTGGGCGAGGTGAACGGGTGATGCATTGCGCTCCAACGCTTTTCATCCGCGTCGAACTCGAACATCGGGAAGTCGACGACCCAGAGCGGCGCCCACGCACCTTGAACGAGCCCGAGATCGTGGCCAACCTTGAGCCGCAGCGCGCCGAGCGCGTCGTTGACCACCTTGGAGGAGTCAGCGCCAAAGAAGATGAGGTCGTTATCGGTCGCGCCCGTCCGCTCGAGTATGCCGGCGACGGCGGCATCATCGAGGAATTTGATGATGGGTGACTGCAAGCCGTCGCGCCCCTTAGCGCGCTCGTTGACCTTGATGTACGCCAAGCCCTTGGCACCGTACCGCGCCACGTAGGCGGTGTAATCGTCGATTTCTTTGCGAGTGAGCTTGCCGCCGCCCGGAACGCGCAGCGCGACCACTCGACCATTCGGATCTTTGGCCGGTCCTGCGAATACTTTGAAGTCGCAGGACGACACGAGATCGGCGACATCGACGAGTTCGAGCGGAATGCGCAGATCGGGCTTGTCGCTGGCATAGCGACGTATTGCCTCGTCGTAACTCATGCGCGGGAAGGGGTCCGGAAGCTCGACGTTCGCCACGGTCTTGAAGATGTGACGGATCAACCCTTCCATGATGAACATGATCTCGTCCTGTCCCAGGAAGGACGTCTCGATGTCGAGCTGGGTGAAGTCGGGCTGTCGATCGGCGCGCAAGTCTTCGTCGCGGAAGCAACGCACGATCTGGTAGTAGCGATCGAAACCAGAGACCATCAGCAACTGCTTGAAGATCTGTGGCGACTGCGGCAGCGCAAAGAATTTTCCAGGATGGGTACGCGAAGGCACGAGGTAGTCGCGCGCACCCTCAGGCGTCGCCTTGGTGAGCATCGGCGTCTCGATGTCGCAGAAGCCGGCATCGTCGAGATACTGGCGCATCGCCCGCGTGATCTGATGACGCTGACGCAGGCGCTGACTCATCTCGTCTCGACGCAGATCGAGGTATCGATATTTGAGTCGAACTTCTTCCGATACGTTTTCGTCGAGCTGGAACGGCAGCGGCTCGGAGCGGTTGAGCAACTCGATACGACGGGCGAGCATTTCGATCTTGCCCGAAGCGAGGTTGGCGTTGGTGGTCCCCTCAGGACGCGCACGCACAAGACCCGTGATGCTGACGACAAACTCATTACGCAGTTTTTCGGCTTCTGCGAACACCTCGGCCGCATCGGGATCGCAAACGATCTGCACAAGACCTTCACGGTCGCGCAAGTCGACAAAGATCACGCCACCGTGATCGCGGCGGCGGTGGACCCAGCCTGCGACGGTGACCGTGCTGCCGATGAGGGTTTCGTTGACGTGACCGCAGTAATGTGTGCGCATAAGGGGCGGGGATGTTACAAACTCGGCCGTCCTGCCGCCACTACGATCTGAGATACCACGCGCGGTCGAGCTCGGTGACCTCGGCCGAAAACCGGTCGCACTCCTGGCGCTTGATCGCGAGAAAGACCTTCAAAAACCCCTGCCCGAGAGCCTCCCTCAAGAAGTCGGATCCAGCGGCACGATCGATGGCCTCCTGCCAAGTCTGGGGCAACTCTCGAGGGCTCGCGCTCTGCGGATCAGCGCTCTGCCGATATCCATTCCCCGTGACGGGGGGACCTGGGTCGAGCTTCTGGGCGATCCCCCGCTCGATCCCAGCAAGCACCGTCGCCGCCGTCAGATAAGGGTTGGCGTCGGCACCTGCGATGCGATGCTCGACATGCCTTGATGCGGGCGGCCCCACCGGAATGCGCAGGGATACCGACCGATTGTTGACTCCCCAGCTGGCCGCGGTCGGCGCATAACTTTGACTGCGAAAGCGACGGTAGGAATTTCCGTTGGGCGCAAAGACGAGCAAGCTTTCAGCCATCGTAGCCTTGAGACCGCCGATGGCGTGACGCAACAACGGCGTACCGGCCGGATCGTCAGAGGCGAACAGATTTTGACCGGAACCCCCGCGTTGACCTTCACCGGCAAGACTCACGTGCACATGCATCCCGCTGCCGGCGAGATCCGCGAAGGGTTTTGCCATGAACGTGACGAGCAGTCCATGACGGGCGGCCACACCACGAAGCAGACGCTTGAACATCACCGCCTCATCGACGGCACGCACGGCATCATCGCGATGGGCGAGCGTGATCTCGAATTGTCCGGGCGCATACTCGGACATCAACGTTTCGGCGGGGATGCCTTGGGCGCGTGCGGCGGCATAGACCTCATCGAACACGGGCGCGAGTTCCTCGAGGCGCGCGAGGCTGTAGGCCTCAATGCGACCCGAGTCGCGCGCGATGGACCCTGCAGGCGCCGCATCGGTCTCGCGTAATACATAAAACTCGAGCTCGACCGCCAGCACGGGCCACATACCGCGACCTTTGAGCCGCGACACCGCCCGCGCAAGCGCATGTCGCGGATCAGCGGACGCAGGCTCACCGCTCAAGGTGTACATCGACAGCATGACTTGCGCAGTCGGTCGCGAAAGCCACGGTGCGCGTACCAACGTTCCTGCCACGGGTCGGCAAATCAAATCGGCATCGCCCGTGTCCCACACGAGCCCTGTCGCATCGACGTCCGTCCCGGTGATGTCGAGTCCGAGAATGGATCCCGCCACGGGGCGCCCGTGCAGATAAAGCCTCCCGAGCTCACCGATACTCGCCGTCTTGCCGCGCGCAACACCCGAAGGGTCGGTGATGCACAGCTGTACCGCCTCGATATCGGGGTTTTTCGAAACAAATTCTTGGAGTTCATCGCTCATTTGGATTCAGTGCTCACGATGGAGGTATCGTGCGAAGTGACGCTCGATCGACGATATCGAGAAAACCCGCGATGCCCGCGCACAGCGCATCGATATGAGACCGCTGCAGCATCGGCGCGGTCAGCATCATGTTATGAAACGGCGTGACCAACAGGCCGCGGTTAAGCAGCCATAGATGCAACGCGTGTTCGAGCTCAGGCCGCATTGCGGCCTCGGCCTCGCTGCCGTTACCAGGCGCGGGTCCGAAACCGAATTCGATTCGCGCACCGACGCGCGAGACATGCCAGTCGAGACTGCGGTCTGTGAATATTTTGAGCAACCTCTGCTCGAGACGATTGGCCGCCTCCTGCATCGTCGTATGCGTCGCCTCCGTGTGCAGATGACCGAGCGCCGCCTCGAGCGCTGCGAAGACGAGTGGATTGGCTGCGAGCGTCGTGCCCATGCCCGAATGGCCGCCCGTACGCGAGGCCAGCACGCGCTGCATGCGTGCTTCGACGTCGGCCGTGAAGCCGAGCACGGCGCACGGTAGTCCGCCGGCGATCGCCTTACCGCAGACCCAGAAGTCACCGCTCAAGCCATGCGCACCGGCATAGCCACCGGGACCCGAGGACAAGGTATGAGTTTCATCGACGATGAACAGCGTACCGTGACGACGACACAGCGCCTGCAGCGTCTCGAGATAATCCGGCGCGGGCAGCACCATGCCGATGTTCGTCATCACGGGCTCGGCGATCACGGCCGCGATGTCGCCTGATTGCAGCGCGCGCTCGAGCGCGGGGACGTCGTTGAATTCGACGACCATGGCCGCCTGTGAGTAATCGAGCGCAGGCCCGATCGCCCCCTCACGCATCACCGCACGTCCCTGACGACGACGAACCATCGTCTCGTCGACCGTCCCGTGGTAACAACCCTGAAAGACGAGAATCTTTGGTCGACCCGTCAGCGCTCGAGCCCAGCGCAGCGCGGCGCGATTGGCATCGGTCGCCGTCTGCATGACCTGCCATACCGGCAGTCCGAATCTTTGAGCAAGCTGCTCGCCGACGGCCGCGACACGCTCATCAGGCAGCATGCACGTGAGGCCGCGCGAGGCTTGCAGCGCGATCGCAGAAGCGACGGCTGGCGGCGAGTGACCGAACATCGAGCCGGTATCACCGAGACAAAAATCGGTGTAGGGCGCGCCGTCGACGTCGGTCAACGTCACGCCCTCGGCCCGAGCGACGAACAGCGGATAAGGCGTGCCCCAATCGGCCATCCAATGCATCGGCACTCCCGACAGCCAATGCGGTCGTGCGCGCTCGGCGAGTTGGTGCGAGCGCGGTCGCTTGGCCACGAACGCCGCCCGCTCACTCTCCAGGAGGCGGGTCAGCGCGACGGTCATCTCTTGGCCTTGCTGGATTTCGCGCGCGAGGCTTTCGCGGCGGATTTGTTACGCGTCGATTTACGGGCACCCGCTTTATCGGCGGCAGGCTTTGCGCCCTCGCTTTTGGCGCTGTCAGGCTTGGATGCGTCAGCCTTCGGGGCATCCGTTTTTGCCGCATCGGCCTTCGCGGCGTCCCCGTCCGTCGACTCGGACTTCGGTTTCTCGTCGCCTTCGCCGGCGAGATTACGCTTTCGGTCCTGCTCGGACTTGAAATCGGTTTCGTACCAACCGCCGCCCTTCAATCGGAAGATCGGCGCAGAGACGAGTTTGACGAGCGAGTTCTTCCCGCACTCTTCGCACTTGCGCAGAGGTTTGTCGGAAATCTTTTGTAGGACCTCGGTCTGTGTTCCGCAGACCCGGCACTCATATTCGTAAAACGGCATGGCGCGAGATTATAGCGGCTCAGCGAATGAGCGATGGATCATGCGGTTTTCCCGAAAGCGAGCCGGCCGTCCTCCCCCACACTGACGTGGATGCGATCCCCCGGCGCGTAACGGCCCTGCAAGAGCTGCTGCGCGAGCGGATTCTCGATTTGCTGCTGGATCGCACGCTTGAGCGGACGAGCACCGTAGACCGGATCGAACCCGGCTTCGCCGAGGAGGTCTCGTGCCTTGTCATCGAGGGCGAGATCGAGACCTCGCTCCACGAGCCGCTTGCGCAGTTGTCCAAGCTGTATGTCGACGATCGCGCGGATCTGCTCGGTGCCGAGCGGATGGAAGACGACGATGTCGTCGATACGATTGACGAATTCCGGTCGGAAATTTTGCTGCACGATTTCGAGTACGGCGCTCTTCATGCGTACGTAATTCTTCTCGCCCGCATGCTCCTGAATAACCTGCGAGCCGAGGTTCGACGTCATGATCAAGACGGTGTTGCGAAAATCGACCGTGCGACCCTGTCCGTCGGTGAGGCGACCATCATCGAGCACCTGCAACAAAACATTGAATACGTCGGGGTGCGCCTTCTCAACTTCATCGAGCAGGATCACCGCATAGGGTCGACGACGCACCGCCTCGGTGAGGTACCCGCCCTCTTCGTAACCGACGTAGCCCGGGGGCGCACCAATGAGACGCGCAACCGAGTGCTTTTCCATGAACTCCGACATGTCGATGCGCACCATCGACTCTTCGGTGTCAAACAGAAACTCCGAGAGCGCCTTGCAGAGCTCGGTCTTGCCGACGCCCGTGGGCCCGAGGAACAAGAAAGATCCATTCGGTCTTCGCGGATCGGAGAGGCCGGCACGCGACCGTCGGATGGCATTCGAGACGATGCGTACGCCCTCCTCTTGCCCCACGACGCGTCGGGACAGCGCTTCTTCCATACGCAAGAGTTTTTCTTTCTCGCCTTCGAGCATCTTCGACACCGGAATACCGGTCCACTTCGAGACGACCTCGGCAATTTCTTCGTCGGTGACTTTATTGCGCACGAGTTGAGTCGCCTGACCCTCGGCCGCCTGCGCCGCCGCGAGTTTCTTCTCAAGCTCAGGGATACGACCGTACTGCAGCTCGGCCATGCGCGAGAGGTCGCTGCGTCGTCGCGCCGCATCGAGTTCGTTGCGGACTTTTTCGAGTTCTTCCTTGATACCGGAAGCGCCCTGAAGCGTCGCCTTCTCGGCCTTCCAGACCTCTTCGAGATCGGCGTACTCGCGCTCGAGTTGCGCGAGGTTGTCTTCGAGCGCTGCGAGTCGTTTGCGCGTGGCTTCGTCTTTCTCTTTTTGAAGAGCGACTTGTTCGATCTTCAATTGGATGATGCGTCGCTCGAGCTTGTCGAGCGCCTCGGGCTTGGAGTCGATCTCCATGCGGATTCGCGCAGCGGCCTCGTCGATGAGATCGATGGCCTTATCGGGTAACTGACGATCGGCGATGTAACGATGCGAAAGCGTCGCCGCCGCCACGATCGCAGGGTCGGTGATGTCGACACCATGATGGACTTCGTAACGCTCCTGCAGACCGCGCAGGATCGCGATGGTGTCCTCGACCGAGGGCTCGTCGACCAACACCTTCTGGAATCTTCGCTCAAGGGCCGCGTCTTTCTCGATGTACTTGCGATACTCGTCGAGCGTGGTCGCGCCTACGCAATGCAACTCGCCCCGAGCGAGCGCGGGCTTCAGCATGTTGCCGGCGTCCATCGCGCCCTCAGCCTTGCCGGCGCCGACCATGGTGTGCAGCTCATCAATGAAAAGAATGACCTGTCCTTCCTGCTTGGCAAGATCGTTGAGCACGCCCTTCAAGCGCTCCTCGAACTCACCGCGGAATTTGGCACCTGCGATGAGCGCACCCATGTCGAGCGCGAGAATACGCTTGTTGCGCAAACTCTCGGGCACTTCGCCGTTGATGATCCGCTGGGCGAGTCCTTCGACGATCGCAGTCTTACCAACGCCGGGCTCCCCGATCAAGACGGGATTATTTTTGGTTCGACGCTGCAGTACCTGAATCGTGCGACGAATTTCATCGTCACGACCGATCACGGGGTCGAGCTTGCCGTCGCTCGCGCGCTTGGTCAGATCGATGGTGAATTTCTCGAGCGCCTGACGACCTTCTTCGGCATTGGCGTCCTGGACTTTTTCGCCGCCTCGGATTTCTTCGATCGCTTTCTCGATGGCCGCTTTCGAAAACCCGACATCCTTCAAAAGACGTGCAAGCAACGCGCGATCGTCAAACGCCGCGAGCACGAAGAGTTCGCTCGAGATGAACTGATCGCCCTTGCCCTGCGCCAACTTATCGGTAACGTTGAGCAAGCGCTGAAGATCGTTGGAGACATGAATCTCACCCGGCGTACCGTCTACTTTCGGCAGCCGATCAAGCGCCGCAAGCAGATCGCCGCGCAGACGCTGCGCATTACCCCCCGCCTTGGCGAGTAGCGGCCTAACCGTGCCGCCCTGCTGGTCGATGAGCGCAAGCAAGACGTGGGCCGGTTCAATGATTTGATGGTCGCGCCCAAGCGCAAGCGATTGAGCCTCGCCGAGGCCTTGTCGGAACTTTTCGGTCAGCTTGTCTTGGCGCATGTGCGCTGCCCTCGCGTGAGCCGCTGTCGGATACCCTTCTAAGTTAGGGCATCGTGAGGGCTTTCAAGGGTGCGCGGGGCCGCGATGCCTCCGAAATAGCGCAAACGATCAGTGCAGTTGCGACTCCGCCAAGACTACGACGCCGACGCCGACGCCGATCCAGAGCACCTGGAAGGCACTCGCGCGAAGGTCTGTTTTTCGATGAAGGCCGGGGATGAGGTCAGCCACCGCGACATACAGGAGGCTCGCCGCCGCCACCGCGAGGGCGTAGGGCAGTAATGCCATGGCGTCCCGCAGCGCCCACCAGCCGACGAGTCCGCCGAGGACCGCCGTCAGACCCGAGAGCAGGTTCCAGGCAAACGCCTTGGCACGGGTGAATCCGCCATGGAGCAACACAGCGAAATTCCCGACTTCCTGCGGAATTTCGTGGGCCATGATCGCGAACGCCGTCACCACACCCAAATGAAAGTCCGTCAAAAACGCCGCGGCGATAAGCACGCCGTCGATGAAGTTGTGCAGGCCATCTCCCACCATCGTGAGCCAACCGGAGGCTTCGCGGCGGTGGGGTTCGTGGGTGTGCGCGGTCTCGACAGCCTCGGTGTGACAGTGCCGCCACAACAAAAATTTCTCGAGGACAAAGAAAAGTGCGATCCCGCACAGAAGCGCCACACCCACCCCGTGCACCCGAAAGGGCCCCGCGCCCGCCATGGCGTGAGGGATCAGCGCAAGCAGCGCGGTGGCGAGGAGCGTCCCCGTCGCGAAGCTCACGCTGTGGGGCATGAGACGATCGCGGCGTTCGCCAGGAAGCAACAGGAACACGCCGGCGATCAGGGCTGAAAGAACCCCGCCGAGCGCAGTAAACAGGAGGATCGCGGCCAGGGTGTCCATAGACTGTTATATTCTAACACCATATCAAAGCCGCCATCCGCCCTGTCTTCTGATCTCGCCGATGCGAGAAGAACCGAACAGGATCCGCAGCCGTACACCATTCCCCGCCATCGACCCGCGTCAGACCGAGCGAGGCCAAACGCTGCCTCGCAAGCGCCGAGAGGTCGCATTGCCATCGGCCCCGGGGGTTCGGGTGAAACGCTGAGTCGGCGCCCGACTGGCTCACCAGGAAGGCTTCTCGGACCTCACCCCCCACCTCGAAATAGGCCGGGCCGATTGAAGGGCCGATCCACGCGACGAGATCCGAAGCGGGCGTCGCCATGGCCGCCACCGTCGCCTCAAGTACCCCGGCGGCGAGCCCCCGCCATCCGGCATGGGCTGCACCGAGGACACGTCCGTCGCGACTGGAGAAAAGCACCGGCAAGCAATCGGCCACCTGAATGGCGAGGACGATCCCCGAGGTACGCGTCACGACGGCATCCGCACGGGGGCGCGACCCCACCGCAGGGCGCGAGCGCTCATCGACTTCGATGACGTCTTTCCCGTGGACCTGATCGAGCCACACGGGCTCAGAGGGTAGTCGCAGCGCATGGACGAGCCGTCGTCGATTCTCGAGAACAGCAGCCGAGTCATCGCCCACGTGTACGCCCAGGTTCAGCGTGTCCCAAGGCGGTTCGCTCGTACCTCCGCTTCGCAAAGAGAAGGCGGCGCGCACGTGCGCAGGCGCCGCCCAACGCGGTTCGAGTACGGGAACGGTCATTCGCCGCCCTCGCCTTCGCTCAATATTTTGAGCAGCCTCGTAAAATCTTTGGGCAAGGGCGACTCGAAGCTGATGTCACGCCCGGTCGTGGGATGGGCGAGCGTGAGCCGCGCGGCGTGCAGCGCCTGCCGACCAAAAGAAGACATGGCTTCGCGAACCACCGGCGCCACGCCCGCCGGAATTCGCCGCCGTCCCGCGTAGACAGGGTCTCCGACGACTGGATGACCGATATGCGCTAAATGCACGCGGATTTGATGCGTGCGTCCCGTTTCGAGCTGCACGCGTACGAGGGTATGCGCGCTAAAACGACGCTCGATGCGGTAATGCGTGATCGCCTCGCGACCGTCTCCTCGCACTGCCATCCGCGTTCGCTGGGTGCGATGCCGACCGATCGGTTCGTTGACGGTGCCGCCTCCCGTCATCACGCCTTGGCAGAGTGCGAGGTACTCGCGGCCCATCGCTCGCTCGGAGAGCGCACGCACGAGCACCGCCTGCGCTTCGGGCGTACGTGCTACGACGAGCAATCCCGACGTGTCCTTGTCGAGTCGATGCACGATGCCCGCGCGAGGAACGCGAGCAAGCTTCGGATCGAGTTTCAGCAAGGCATTTTGGAGCGTGCCCTCTGAAATGCCGGCGCCCGGATGGACGACGAGGCCCGCTGGCTTGTCGATGACGAAAATCGCTGCGTCGCGATGGACGACGCGAAACGGGACGGCCGCCTCGCCGGCGCTCACACGCTCATCGGCGATGAACTCCGCTTCGATTCGAACCTGGGCGCCGGCGCGCACGGGGTCGCGCCGCGCAGGCACCACACCCTCGATCCACACGCGCCCGTCGTCGATCCAGCGTTGCAATCGTGCCCGCGAATACTGCGGCAGCAATTGCGCCAAGGCGACGTCGAGTCGCTCGCCCGCAAGGGACTCGGGCAGCGTGAATTCGTGAATCTCCGGGGGGGACATGCGCTCGGATATAATGCCCCTCCCTGCCACCCGGAATCCAACCATCCCGATGCGAGAGCACAAAAGCGAATTTTCCGCGACGCGGTCCCTGCAGCGCCTGCTGCGGATCGGGCTCGTGCTCGGTCTTCTGCTCGCGATCGGGGCCTGCGCCTCGGGTCGAGACGAGATCGATCCCGCCCGCGGCGGTGCTGGCGTGGTCTACGAACGGGCGCGAAAGGCACTCGACAACCAAGACTACGAAAACGCCATCCGCATTTACGAGGCGCTCGTCGCTCGTTATCCGTTCGGACCGGAAGCCCGGCAGGCGCGCCTCGATCTGATCTACGCTTACTACAAGGGTCGTGAGACCGAGTCGGCGCTCGATCAGGCCGACACCTTCATGCGCGAAAATCCGACGCATCCCCGTCTCGACTACGCGTGGTACGTCAAAGGCCTCGTCGACTTCGAGCGCTCCGCAAACTTCATTGAACGCTGGTTCAATGTCGATCTCGACGAGCGGCCGCCGCAAACGGCTGTGCGCGCGTTTAACTCTTTCCGCAAAGTCGTCGAAGATTATCCGCGCAGCGAATACGCCCACGATGCCCGGCGTCGCATGATCCACCTGCGTAATCGCTTGGCCGGCTACGAAATCCACGTCGCGCGTCACTACATGGAACGCGGTGCCTGGATCGGTGCGTCGCGACGCGCCAAAGAAGCCATCGAACAGTACGACGGCGCTCCCGCTATTCGAGACGCCTTGGAAATTCTCATCGAGTGCTACGACCGTCTCGAAATGAAAGAACTCGCCGATCAAACCCGCGAGATCTACGCCGCCAACTACGGCGGTGTCGCCGAGAAAGTCGTCCCCATCAAGAAACCTTGGTGGAAAATCTGGGGCTGATACGAAGGCGCTGAACTCAGCGCCGATAGCCACTCGTGATCGGATAGCGCCAGTCGCGACCGAAACCTCGGCGACTCACGCGGACACCGGGCGGTGCCTGTCGCCGCTTGTACTCGTTTCTTTTGACGAGATCGAGCACTCGACCGACCGTCGCTCGATCGAATCCCCTCGATACGATTTCATCGACTGAGAGATCCTGCTCGATGAAGGCCTCGAGAATCGGATCGAGCACGTCGTACGGAGGTAATGAGTCGGCATCTTTCTGATCATGGCGTAGCTCCGCCGACGGCGGTCGCTCGATGACCTTGACTGGAATGACTGGGGCCTCGCCCGCTGCGACAGCGATCGCGTTGCGATGCGCCGACAGTTTGTAGACCAACAGCTTGCTGCAATCTTTGATCGGTGCAAAACCGCCGGCCATATCGCCGTAGAGCGTGGCGTATCCCACGGCCATTTCGCTCTTGTTTCCCGTGGTGAGCAACATACGGCCCGTTTTGTTGGAGATGCCCATCAGCAGCTGCATACGGCATCGCGACTGAATGTTCTCTTCGGTGGCATCGGGCTCACGACCCGCGAACTCTTCCCGCAGCGCCGCGAGCGTGGCATCGAACATCCGTTCGATCGGGATCACAGAATATTTGACGCCAAGACGAATCGCCTGCGCAGACGCCTCGTCGAGACTGAGTTGCGAGGTGTAACGCGAGGGCATCATCACCGCCTGCACGCGATCGGCACCGAGCGCATCGACGGCGATGGCGAGGGTCAGCGCCGAGTCGATGCCGCCTGAGAGCCCGAGCACCACGCCGGGAAATCGATGCTTGCCAACGTAGTCGCGCACGCCGAGCACCAGCGCGCGATAAACCTCTGCCACATCGTCGAGCGGTGCGGTCACGCGACCGCTCGGCACAGGCACGACTGCGCCCGAAGCCTCTCGCGTGAACTCGATGTACTCCAGCGATTCGACGAAGGCGGGTGAGCGATGCACCACGACGCCCTTGGCGTCGACGACGACACTCTGACCGTCGAATACCAGTTCGTCCTGCCCCCCCACGAGATTGAGGTAGATCACAGGCACTCCCGTCTCGAGGGCGCGCGTTCGCAAGGTGACCTCACGCGAAGCTTGCTTGCCGCGCTCATAGGGCGAGGCGTTGGTCACAATCAGCAGCTCGGCGCCGGCAGCGCGAGCAGCCTTCGCCGGCGCCTCCTGCCAGATGTCTTCGCAGATCAGCAGACCAATCTTGATTCCGCGATGCTCGAGCACACAGGGCGCACCGCCCCGCGCGAAGTAGCGCTGTTCATCAAACACGCCATAGTTGGGCAGACAGGCTTTGCGATAACGAGCGCGCTCGGAACCGCCTTCGATCCAAGCGACCGCGTTGTAAATACCCTGATCGGTGTATTCGGGAAAGCCCACCAACATGGCGGGACGCTTCGTGGTCTCGATGCAGTGCGCGAGCGCCGAGTCGATCTGCCTGCGGAATCCGCGATGAAAGAGCAAGTCTTCGGGCGGATAACCCGCGAGCGTCAACTCAGGAAACACGACGAGATCGGCGTCTGCTGCGCCCGCCTCGGCGGCCGACTGCAGCACGCGGGAGGCGTTGCCGCCTACATCGCCCACCAGCAGGTTGACCTGCGCGAGGGCGATTCGCAGCGACTCGCTCGTCAAGCCTTCCGGCGCTTGCGCAGCTGCTCTTCGATCGCCGACCCGAGCTCGGCCGGTGATCGAACCGTGCGCACACCTGCCGCCTCGAGGGCGCGGAATTTATCGCCGGCCGTCCCCTTGCCGCCGGCGATCACCGCACCCGCATGACCCATACGCTTACCCGGCGGAGCCGTGACACCGGCGATGTAGGCGACGACGGGCTTGGTCACGTGCTGACGGATGAACTCTGCACCCGCCTCTTCGTCGCTGCCGCCGATCTCGCCCACCATCACGATACCTTCAGTCTTCGGGTCGTTCTGGAATAGCGCGAGTACGTCAATGAAATTCATCTCGCGCACCGGATCTCCGCCGATACCGACGCAAGTGCTCTGGCCGAGACCGTTATTCGTGGTCTGGAAGACGGTTTCGTAGGTCAGCGTGCCCGAACGCGAGACGATGCCGACGCAGCCCGGTTTATGGATGAAGCCCGGCATGATGCCGATCTTGCACTCGCCCGGCGTGATGATGCCGGGGCAGTTCGGACCAATCAGCCGTGACTTCGAGCCTGCGAGTGCGGTCTTCACGCGCACCATGTCGTTCACCGGGATCCCCTCGGTGATGCAGACGATGAGCTCGATGCCTGCATCGGCCGCTTCGAGAATCGCGTCGGCCGCATAGGCAGCCGGCACGTAAATCATTGAGGCGTTAGCCCCGGTCGCCGCGACGGCATCGTGCACAGTGTCGAAAACCGGACGGTCGAGATGCTTCTCGCCCCCGCGCCCCGGCGTGACACCCCCGACGACCTGAGTGCCGTAGGCGATGCATTGCTCCGAGTGGAAGGTGCCTTGTTTACCGGTGAAACCTTGGCAAATCACTTTGGTGTTCTTGTCGACGAGAATACTCATGAATCGAATCCTGTCAGCTTGTGGTACGTGCGCGAACGACGAAGTGCGTCAGCGCGCAGCCGCGACGACTTTTTGCGCCGCATCGGTGAGATCTTTGGCGGCGATGACCTTGAGACCGCTCGAGGCCAGCATTTCCCGCGCCTTCTCGGCGTTTGTTCCTTCGAGACGCACGACGACGGGAACCTTGACGCCGACGTTCTTGACGGCTGTGATCACGCCCTCGGCGATGAGATCGCAGCGTACGATTCCACCAAAGATATTGACGAGGATCGCCTTCACTTTCGGGTTCGAGAGAATGAGTTTGAACGCCACGGTGACGCGCTCGGCGGTCGCACCACCACCCACGTCGAGGAAGTTCGCCGGTGAACCGCCATGCAACTTGATGAGGTCCATCGTGGCCATTGCGAGCCCTGCACCGTTGACCATGCACGCGATGTCGCCATCGAGCGAGACATAGTTGAGATCGTGCTGGCTCGCCTGTAACTCCATAGGGTCCTCTTGTGCGGTATCGCGCATGGCCGCGAGCGCCTTCTGACGGTACGTGGCGTTGGCATCAATATTGATCTTGGCATCCAGCGCGACGAGCTCGCCCGTCTTGGTGACGATCAGCGGATTGACCTCTAGAAGGCTCGCGTCCTTGTCGAGGTAGAGCTGATATAGCGCCATCGCAATTTTCTGGAACTGCGCGATCTGCGTATCTTTGAATCCGAGGGCGAACGCCATGCGCCGGCACTGATACGGTTGCAAGCCCGCCGCCGGGTGAATATTCACCGTTGTGATTTTTTCGGGCGAATGCTCAGCAACCTCTTCGATATCCATGCCGCCCGCTGCAGAACCGACCATCGCGATGAAACCCCTTTCGCGATTGAGCGTGAGTGAGAGATAGATTTCGCGATCGATGGCCGAGCCCGTCTCGACATAGACGCGATCGACGGGCAACCCCTCGGGGCCCGTCTGCTTCGTCGCCAGACGCGTGCCGAGCATCGCTTTGGCAGCCTCTCGAACGGCTTGGGTGTCGCGCGCCAGCTTGACGCCGCCCGCCTTGCCACGCCCGCCGGCATGGACCTGCGCCTTCACGACCCAGACCTGACCGCCGAGCGCCTCCGCTGCAGCGACCGCCTCCTCAGGCGTGGCCGCTACGCGGCCGGTCGGAACCGGTATTCCGTACGCCGAAAAGACTTCTTTCGCCTGATATTCGTGAAGATTCATCGAGACCCCCAACTTGCTGGACTAAACTCCCATTTTCATCGAAACCCGAGGTTAAGGGAACCGCTAATGACGGATGCGTTCTCCTCGCTGCTACAGGGACTCGCGACGCTGTCCGCCCCGGGGATGTTTCCCATCGTGGCGGCGGTGCTCGGTCTCGTCGTGGGTAGTTTTCTGAACACCGTCATTCACCGACTTCCGCGCATGCTTAGGCACGAGTGGCGCGAGCAATGTGCCGAGCTCGATGGTCGCGATGTGGTCGCCACGCCTCGCTACGATCTCATCGCGCCGCGATCGCACTGCCCCGCTTGCAAGACACCCATTCGCTCTTGGCATCTCGTACCCGTCATCAGCTGGATCGCGCTGCGGGGGCGATGCGCGGCTTGTAGCGCCTCCATCTCGTCGCGCTATCCGCTCATCGAGCTCGGCACCGCGATCGCCTTCGCGATCGTCGCGGTGACTTTCGGTGCGGGACCAGAAGCCTGGGCGGCCCTCCTCGTCACAGCGTTTCTCATCGCACTCGCCGTCATCGATTTCGACACGCACTATCTGCCCGATCAAATCACACTCCCGCTGCTCTGGATCGGACTTGCTGCGAGCCTCGCGGGCGATGTACGGACCGCGGTGATCGGTGCGATCGTGGGTTATCTCTCGCTGTGGGCGTTCTATCACCTCTTCAAACTCATCACCGGCAAGGAGGGTATGGGCTACGGCGACTTCAAGTTGTTCGCCGCGCTCGGCGCCTGGCTCGGACCAGCTGCCCTCATGCCGATCATCCTCCTCGCCTCGATCGCGGGGGCAGTCGTCGGACTCACATTGGTGTTCTTCTTCAAACGATCACGCGAACAGCCGCTCGCCTTCGGACCCTTCCTCGCTGCGGCGGGCGTGTTCGTGATGCTCGTCGGACAAAACGCGCCTGGTGGTCTACTGATCAAAGATTGGACGGGGTTCTGATCGATGTTCAAGGTCGCCCTGACCGGAGGAATCGCCAGCGGCAAGTCTCGCGTCGCCGATATCTTTGAATCGCTCGGTATCACGGTAATCGACAGCGATGTCATCGCACGCGAAGTTGTTGCGAAGGGGACCGAGGGTCTCGCCGCGATCGTGCAACGATTTGGACCGACCGTTCAGGCGCCGGACGGTCAACTCGATCGCCGCGCCCTGAGATCGATCGTCTTTGCAGATCCGGTCGCTCGGCGCGACCTCGAGGCCATTACCCACCCGCGAATACGCGCCCGAATGGCGACTCTCAACCAGGCGGCGCAGGCGCCTTATGTGATCAATGCAATTCCGTTGCTCGCTGAGACCGGAGGGCGTCGCGACTTCGATCGGGTGCTCGTGGTCGATTGCCCTGAGAACCTGCAACTTGCTCGAGTCATGGCCCGTGACCAGATCGACGAAGCGGCAGCCAGGTCGGTGCTTGCTGCCCAATCATCCCGCGCGGAGCGGCTCGCCCTCGCCGACGATGTCATTTTGAACGACGGTGATCTCGAAGCCCTCCAGAGCGCCGTCCGAACGCTCCACGGGCGCTACCTCGAACTCGCTCGGCGGGGCTGAAGTTCCTGACCGGAGTAAGTTGGGTGGCGGTCGGCAACCGGCTGTAACAGAATATCGGGATGACCGAGGTGGCCGCAGAGGGGGCAGCCGCGGCGCCTGTGGGCAGCGAGGGGCCTCTTGTTTTTGAACAACCGCTTAACGAGCGGATGCGTGCCTATTTGCGCATCGATTTTCTCTACATCCAAGGTCTCTTTCACGCGCACTCGAGTTCGCAATGGGGCAGCCGCGCGGCGATCGTGAGCCTCCTCGATATCCTGGCCATCATCACGCGCAGCGACATCCGGGCCGACGTCCTCAAAGAACTCGAGCGACAGATCGCGGTGTACACCGAGTTCCAGCGACGGCCCAATATCGACGTCGATCGACTGCAAGCGCTCGTTGCCAACCTCACCCGACTTCGTACCGAATTGCTCGGTGCAGACTCCACGTGGTTACAACCGCTGCGGGACTCACCTTTCCTCGCGGCAATCCGACACCGCAGCACCATCCCGGGCGGTACCTGTGACTTCGACCTGCCTGATCTGTCGTTTTGGCTTGCTCAATCCACCGAGACCCGCGAACAAGCACTCGCCGAATGGTTTGCGCTATTGCGTCCGCTCTGTGACTCGATCGCGGAACTCCTGTGGCTCACGCGACAAAGCGGACGCTTGCGCAGCGAGGTGGCTGCGAACGGCGTCTTCCACATCACCTTCGATCGCGGTCAGCCCGTACAGCTCCTGCGTGTCGCAGTACCTGCGGAGCTCGGCGTGTTTCCAGAAATCAGCGGCAGCCACTATCGTGCAAGCGTGCGCTTCGTAAGCTGGCAAGGCCTCAACGACCGGGCGCGTCAGGTCGAAAGCGACGTCCCCTTCGATCTTATCTGCTGTAACTGATGAAGCTCTACGATAACGCCGTCGCGCCGAGTCCGCGCCGTGTCCGCATGTTCATCGCTGAAAAAGGCCTCGATGCACGCGGTGTGACGATCACTCGGATACCGGTCGATATCGCAGCCAATGAAACCGGTGGCGCCGCATTCCGCGACGTCAATCCGCTCGGCGAAGTCCCGGTGCTCGAGCTCGACGATGGAACTCGCATTCGTGAGTCGCTCGCGATTTGTCGATATCTCGAAGCGCTCTACCCTGAGCCCTGCCTCTTCGGTGAGACACCGCTCGAGCGTGCGCGGATCGAGTCGATGACGCTGGAGCTCATGTTTAGGGTGTACGTACCGACCACTCATGCGTTTCGTCATACCCACAAGTTTTGGCAGGGTCGCGTCACGCAGGTTCCAGACTACGGCATCCTGGCTCGCGAACAGGTGCTCGAGGAATGGCGCCGGATCGACGCCCTGCTCGCCGAACGACCGTTCGTCTCGGGCGATGCGTTCAGCATGGCCGACATCGTCGCATTTACGACGCTGGAGTTCGGCAAACCCTCCGGCATTCGCCTGCAGCCCGACCAGGTTAACCTCGGGCGCTGGCACGCGGCGATCGCCGCGCGTCCGAGCGCCAAAGCCTGATCTCTTAGGGCGTCTTCACGCCGAGCATCTCGGCGGCAAAGGCCCATTGATCGGCGAAATCTTCGATCTGCATCCACGTGGGCTTGCCCGCACCATGCCCCGCCCGAGTTTCGACCCGCAAAAGGATCGGTGACGCACAGCCCTGCCCGCGCTGTAGCGCCGCGGCGAACTTGTAGCTATGCCAGGGCACGACACGATCATCACGATCGGCGGTCGTGATGAGCGTTGGCGGATAGCACGTACCCGGCTTCACGTTGTGCACGGGCGAGTAAGCGAGCAGCGCTTTGAACTCCGTCGGATCTTCCGAGAGTCCGTAATCTGAGGACCACTGACGCGCATTGGCGCTCGCCGTGTGATAGCGAAGCATGTCGAGCACACCGACACCCGGCAGCGCCGCGGCGAAAAGATCGGGCCGCTGCAGTAGCGTCGCACCCACTAGCAAACCGCCGTTACTACGCCCTGAGATGGCGAGTCGACGCGGATGGGTATAACCCTCGCGAATAAGATATTCAGCGGCTGCGATGAAATCGTCGAAGACGTTTTGCTTACGCGTCTTGGTGCCCGCCTCGTGCCAGGGCTCCCCGTACTCACCCCCACCACGTAGATTCGCTTCGACGTAGATACCACCCATCTCAAGCCAGGTGATGACGGTGGGGCGGAAGGTCGGCGTCACCGAGATATTGAAACCGCCGTAGCCATAAAGCAGCGTCGGCGCCTTGCCGTTCTTCACAAGGTCGCGATGGTGCGTGATAAACATTGGGACGCGCGTGCCGTCCTTGCTGGTGTAGAACACCTGTTGCGTCACGTAACGCGAGGTGTCGGCACCGAAGGCGGGCGCTCTCCAAATGCGGGTCGAGAGATCGCCGAGGTCGAGGCGCATCACCTGGCCTGGACGCAAATAATCGGCGTAGGCAAAGAAGGTTTCGGTGTCGGTGGCGTTGCCGCCGAAACCGGCGATCGTACCCAAGCCGGGCACAGGCACCTCGCCTAACGCACGCCCGTCACGGTCGAAGACTCGAGCCACACCATGGGCATCGCGTACATAGCGCACGATGATCCGGCCGCCCACGAAACTCGCTTCATCGAGCGCGAGCGTGTCTTGAGGAACGAGCTCACGCCATTTTTGCGGTGACGGATCGCGTGCATCGACGGCGATCACCCGGCTTTGTGGCGCATTGTTCGTGGTGACGACGTAAATCGTATCGCCCTCGCTGCCGATGATGGAATAGCGCGCATCCCAGGCGCCGAAGAGCGTACGCGGTGGGGCTTTGGGATCCTGCAGGTCGATGAGATCGATGCCGTTCGTGCGATAACCGTCGAACATCGACACGAAGAGCCAACGGCCATCGTCCGAGACGCTGGCCGTTGGTGCGCGACGCGGATGATTCGTCACGCGGTAGATTTCGGCGTCACGCTCCTGGACATCGCCGAGGCGATGAAAGTGAACGACGGGCTGAGCTTGATCGTCGCCTCGCGAGGCGTCATCGGTTCGGCGCGGATAGCGGCTGTAGTACACACCGGAACCATCGGCTGCCCACGACAGCTCCCAGAACTTCGTGAAGCGAAGTTCATCGGGCAGATCGACGCCGTCCGACGTGCGCCGGAACTTCCAAATCTCCCAATCGGTGCCGCCATCCGACAAGGAATAGGCGACGACACTGCCATCAGGAGAGGGCTCGTAACGCGCGAGCGCCACCGTGGCATCACTGCTCGCAGCATTGGGATCGAAGAGCACGCGCAGCTTACCCTGTAGCGAGTCGGCGACGTAGAGCACGCTTTGGTTCTGGCGACCATCGTTGCGGACAAAGAAATACTTGCCGCCCTTCTTGCGTGGCACCCCGACTCGCTCGAAGTTCCAAAGCTCGGTCAGACGCTTCTGGATCCAGTCACGCTGGGGCAACGACTCGAGCCACGGCTTGGCGAGCGCA
Source organism: Gammaproteobacteria bacterium (assembly GCA_016874235.1). Taxonomy (GTDB): domain Bacteria; phylum Pseudomonadota; class Gammaproteobacteria; order Steroidobacterales; family Steroidobacteraceae; genus UBA964. The sequence continues at coordinate 16,872 of VGUJ01000012.1, read as the reverse complement.
TTCTGCGCGGTGACGAACTCACGGGTCGCGGGTAACTCGGGCTGCTCGAGCCAGCGGTAGGGGTCGGCGACCGACGTACCGTGATAAACATCGACCACCGAACCGCGCGTCACGGCCGGATAGGACAGCGAGGCGGAAGAGGCTTTATTTTCAGGCATGGCAATCTGGGAGGTCATGGTGACGAGCAGAGCGGTGGCGAGCGCGAGGCGTCGCGAGTGGCGATGGGACATATTCCTCTCTACACTGGGTTTCATCTGGAAGACGCATGTTACTGGACACCTACGCATGATGTGCAGCACTTTGAAATCACGGTTCCTCGGGGCGATCATGCTGATCGCCCTCGCCCTTTCGGCTGCCGCCTCGGCGGCGACGCCGCAACGCCTCACCATCGACCGGCTCTTCGCGGCACCTGATCTTTCCGGGCCGTCATTACGCGGCGCGAGGTTCTCGCCGGACGGGAAGCTCGTGACCTACCTGCAGGGCAAGCCCGACGCGAAAGACCGTCTCGATATTTGGGCCTACGACACCTCATCCCGTCGTACTCACCTCCTCGTCGATTCCGCCGCGCTCGTCGCGGATGAGGGCACGCTCTCCCCTGAAGAAGAAGCGCGACGCGAACGCGCTCGAACCTCGTCGCTCGCGGGTATCGTCGAATACGAGTTTTCACCGAACTCGCGCTATCTGCTCATTCCGCTCTCGGGAGATCTTTATCTCTACGATCTGCGCGCTGCCTCGGCCGCCGCGGCCGTGCGCCGCCTCACGTCGACGCCCGCCGCCGAAACCGATGCGCGGTTCTCGCCGCGCGGTCGCTATGTCAGTTACGTGCGCGATCAAAACTTGTTCGTCTTCGAACTGTCGACGGGGCGTGAGCTCGCGATTACCCAAACTGGGGGCGGCCTGCTGTCATTCGGTGTCGCCGAGTTCATCGCACAGGAAGAGATGGATCGCAGCACCGGTTACTGGTGGTCTCCCAACGAACGGCGTATCGCCTATACCCGTGTCGACGAATCCACGGTCGATGAAGTCGAGCGCTTCGAGATTTATGCCGAGAGCGTCAAAGTCATTCGGCAACGATATCCGGCGGCAGGCCGCCCCAACGCCCGTGTCGACCTGTTGGTCCATGATCTCGATCAAGCCAGCGATCGCGAACTACCCGCAGGGTCAGCCAGTGACGGCTACCTCGCGCGAGTCAACTGGTTTCCCGATTCGTCGGCGCTCGCCGTCCAGCGTCAACCCCGCGATCAAAAATTACTGCAGCTCTGGCGGGTCGATGCAAGCTCGGGTGCGGGTCGTCTGCTGATCGAGGAGCGCAGCGATACCTGGGTCGATCTTCACGATGAACTGACGTTTTTGAAACAGCGCCCAGCATTCATCTGGTCATCCGCGCGTAGCGGCTATGACCATCTCTATCTCTTCGACTATGAGGGCCGAATGTTGAGGCCGATTACGGCGGGTCCGTGGATGGTCGCCGGTAGTGGTCGCGAGCGCGCCATCGAAACGGTCGACGAAGCACGAGGCCTCGTTTACTTCACGGCCAATCGCGATACGCCGCTCGAGCGACATCTCTACGTGGCGCCGCTAGAAGGAGCCTCAGATTCCGCGGGTATCGAAAGCGGAATCAAGCGACTCAGTCGCGAAGCTGGTTGGCATGCGAACACGCTGTCTTCGGATGGTAAATTTTGGCTGAACACCTTCTCGACGCCCGACTCTCCGCCCTCGCTGAGTTTGCGACGGACGGATGGCAGCCTCGTCGATGTACTCGTCGCCAACCGACTCGATGACTCGCATCCCTACGCACCCTACTTGCCGCTGCACCAGCCCACGGAGTTCGGCACGCTGAAGGCGAGTGACGGACAAACCCTGCACTACCAACTCACGCGTCCCGTCGGCATGCAGGCGGGAAGGCGTTATCCCGTCATCGTCGAAGTCTATGGCGGCCCCGGCGTGCAAAATGTTCGAAAAGCCTGGGGCGGTCTGTTCAGGCAGTACCTTGCACAGCAGGGATACGTCGTGTTCACCGTTGATAATCGGGGCTCAGCCTTCCGGGGCCGCGCATTCGAGGGCGCGCTGTATCGACGCATGGGCACGGTCGAAGTGGAGGATCAAATCCGTGGTGTCGACTATCTTCGAACGCTGCCCTTCGTAGACGGTACGCGCATCGGCGTGTTTGGTTGGAGTTACGGAGGCTATATGGCCCTCATGAGCATGGTGAAAGCCCCGGGTCATTTCACTGCGGGCGCCTCGGGCGCGCCGGTCACCGACTGGCGTCTTTACGATACCCACTACACCGAGCGCTACATGAGCACCCCCGACGACAATCCTGAGGGGTATCGTGAGGGCAACGTCATGACCTACGCCGATCAACTGGCCGGTCCCTTGCTCATCATGCACGGCATGGCCGATGACAACGTGCTCTTTACACACAGCACGGCGCTCTTCAAAAGACTTCAGGACCTGCGCAAGCCTTTCGAGGTCATGCCCTACCCAGGGAGCAAGCACGCCCTGCTTCGCTTCGGCTCAACGGGACCGCACGCCTACGACACGATCGTGCAATTCTTTGCGCGCACTCTTCGCCCCGATCGACCCAAGATCGAGGGCCCGGCGGGCGAACCCATCGCGGCGGAATAAGAGCAACGAATCGATACGACGGATCGACAGGACTCCCTTCCATGCGTAGCTTGAAGCCTCTTTTCGATCGAAACCGCGACTGGTCCGCGGAGATCACCGCACAAGACCCAGCCTTTTTCGAAAAACTGGTCGGACAGCAATCACCCGATTACCTGTGGATCGGCTGCGCCGACAGTCGGGTGCCGGCCAATGAAATCGTCGGTTTGCCACCCGGCGAGCTCTTCGTTCATCGCAACGTCGCGAACGTCGTCGTGCATACCGATCTGAATTGCTTGTCGGTCCTGCAGTACGCCGTAGACGTACTCGATGTCGAGCACGTCATCGTATGTGGTCATTACGGTTGTGGTGGCGTACACGCTGCTCTGCGCAACGATCGACTAGGGCTGATCGACAATTGGCTGCGACACGTTCAAGACGTCATGAAAAAACACCATGCGCGACTCGCGGAGCTCCCGGACGAGACGACTCGTCTACGGCAACTCTGCGAACTCAACGTGATGGAACAAGTGCTCAACGTCGGTCAGACGACCATCGTTCAGAGCGCTTGGGATCGCGGCAAAGCCCTTGAAATCCATGGCTGGATCTACGACCTGCACGATGGACTACTCAAAGATCTCTCGGTCTGCGTGAAATCACAGGCCGAGTTCGCTGAGGTCTATCGCCGGGTCGCTGACGCTTAAGGCATCTTGATCTTGCCACCGAGCGTCTGACCGAGCGCGGCGCCCGACTCAGGCACCACGATGCGTGAAGCCGCCTCACGGCGCATTTGCTGGGCTTCCTCGATGGCGTCTTCGACGGCCTTCCTGACCGCATCCGGAAATTTTTCGATTGCTTCAGCCAAATCTTTGGCCTCGATCTCGAAGCCAAGAGGCAGTACACCGCCCGGCGTCATGAGCTGGGTCTGACCGAGCCAGAGCACCGGTCGCGACGTATCGGGCGAGCCATCGGTCAGCACCGGAATCATGCGCCGTAGCGTGCCCGCTCGACGATCGGTGAACACGTCCTCCCGGTATAGGCTGGCGGAGTCGATTTTTATTTCGGGGAGCCCGAGGTCCTGATTGCTCATGGAGTCTTTCCTTTGCTGAGATTCGATTCGGCGACGCTCGCGATGGTAGCCGGTTGTCCGTGCTGACGGATGAGCACTTTGCGACGAAAGAAGCGCAGGTAGCCAGCCGGCCCCATGCGTGATCCGCCGAGACCCGACAACTTGAACGAATGTTTCTCCATTTCGTGACAGAGGGCGGTGAGCGCGCCGTCGTTAAGGCTGATGCCGCCTGCATCGATACGGCGACCAATCGCCTCGGCCTCTTGGAGCGTACCGGCGATCACGCCGGCCGATAGTCCGTAGACGCCTTCATTCGCAAGCGCTACGGCTTGATCAATGTGATCGAACGCCATGACGGGAATGACTGGCCCGAAGGTTTCTTCAGTCATGATGCTCATTCGGTGATCGACGCCGACCAGCACGGTGGGTCGCAGCCATTTGCCGCCGTGGTCTTCGATCTGCCCCCCGCACAGAACACGCGCTCCCTTCGAAACCGCATCGGCGATCTGCGCAGCGACCACATCCGCCTGCTTGCCGAAAACGAAGGGGCCGATCGTACCTTGATGGATGTCGGGCCAGTTCGGCTCGACGGCCTTCGCTTTCTCGACGAGCCGCGCGACAAACGGCTCGTATATTTTTTGATCGACGTAGACACGCTCGATGCTCTGACAGGCCTGCCCCGTCGCGAGACAGGTCGATCGCAGCGTCACATCGGTGGCGCGCTCAAGATCGGCCGTCGCCGTGATGAGGAGCGGATCGTTACCGCCCAACTCGAGAAACGCTGGGATGAAATGACGTGCCGCGTTGGCGGCAACGAGCCGTCCCGTCGCCACGCTACCCGTAAAGCACACGGCATCGACGCTCTCGACAAGCTGTTCGCCAGTCTGTCGGCCGCCGGGCTGGAGATGCAGCACCTCGGCCAGCTCGGGTACGGCGGCGATCGACTCCAAAGCCGGACCGACGAAACGCGGCGTGACCTCGCTCGGCTTGATGAAGACGGCGCAGCCCGCGAGCAACGCGGGGATCGCGTCGATGAAGCAGAGTGTCGCGGGAAAATTCCAGGGACTGATGATGCCGACGAGTTCGTAGGGCACGTACTGCGAGCGATAGGAAATTTGCGGCAAGCTCGCCGAGCGAGCCTCTTCCTCGACGGCCAGCGACGGTGCGAGGGCGGTCCAGCGATCGATCATTCCAGCGACGGTCGTGACCTCACTCGTCGCGATCAGAAAGCGGCCGGTATCTTGGGCGAGCGCATCGATGATCACGGACTGACGAGCCACCCACTCGGTGCGCCAGCGACGAAGAATATCGATTCGCTCATCCAGCGTGCGTGCACGCCAACGGCTCTGCGCCGCGCGCAACGCGTGGAGCCGTGCGGTCAGTTCCGTCGACGTCGGCGCATCGAAGGCAAAATCGACCTTCCCGCTGCGAGGGTTACGTACCTCAATGCGCTCGGATCCGTGACTCATGAGGCTATCTTGCGCCGCCGAAGTGTTGCTGCAAAGTACGGATGAACGGTAAGTCCGCTTCGAGGATATCTTGGTCGAGAAGTTCCGCGATCGGTACCCAGCGCAGCGCCTGCCCCTCCAGCGACTCGGGTGTCCCACGCCACGCCTCGACCACGTGGAACAACAACTCCACCTCGCGATCGGGGTAGGCGTGGACGAGCGACATTTCGAAGCGACAGCGTTGCACCTCGATCCCCAGTTCCTCGCGAAACTCTCTGCGTAGCGCCACCTCCGGCGACTCACCGCCGGAAATCTTACCGCCGGGAAACTCCCAGCGACCGGACATATGTTTGCCCTGCGGCCGGGCCGCGATGAGCACCCGTCCCTCCTCGTCGATCAGCGCACCGGCGACGACGACGATGCGTGAGTTGTCGGAGACGGTGCTCAGGATTCGAGCGCGCCGTGACACTGCTTGTATTTACGGCCTGATCCGCAGGGGCAAGGCTCGTTGCGACCGACCTTACGCTCCCCTCGAACCAGCGTTCCGGGCGCGGCTCGTCCGTCGGCGGCCGTCTCGCCCGCTTCAGGCTGAGCACCCAACGGCGATTGAGCCTCGGCGTGCTGCGCCTGTAGCGCCGCGAGCAGTTTTCTTTGACGCTCTTCTTCTTCACGCTGCAGATCAGCCTCGCTCCGCACTTCGATGCGAGCGAGCAACGACGCCGTATCGAATTTGACGCGGTCGAGCATATTGCTGAAGAGCTCGTAGGCCTCGCGACGATATTCGTAACGATAATCTTTTTGCGCGTAGCTCCGCAGATGGATGCCCTGCCGCAGATAGTCCATGGCGGCCAGATGCTCGCGCCAGTGTTGATCGAGCGTACGCAGCATGACGTCTTTCTCGAGATGCTGCATGAGCTCGGCACCATAACGCCGCGACTTCTCGTCGTAGTGCTGGGCCACCGCCTCGAGCACTCGAGCCCGGAGCGTGACTTCGTCAATCTCGGGCTCCGCAACGACCCATGAACGCGGATCGACGTCCGTGTGGAAATCTTTGCGCAGCCCATCGCGCAAGCTCTCGAGGTCCCAATCTTCGTGAGGCACGTTACGCGGCAAGTATTCATCGAGCAGACGTCCCACCACATCCGCCTGGATCCCGCGGATGGCGGGCGACAGATCGGTGGCGCCCATAATCTCGGTGCGCTGCTGGTAAATGACCTTACGCTGATCGTTCGCCACGTCATCGAACAACAGCAATTGCTTGCGGATATCGAAGTTGTGCGACTCGACCTTGCGCTGCGCCACTTCGATACGTCGGCTCAGCATGCGACTCTCGATGACCTCACCTTCCTTCATGCCGGCCGCAGAAAGCAGGCGCTTGGTGAAGTTCGGATCACCGAAGATACGCATCAAGTTGTCTTCCATCGAAAGATAGAAGCGAGAAGACCCTGGATCGCCTTGACGGCCCGAACGACCTCGTAGCTGGTTGTCGATACGACGGGACTCGTGACGCTCGGTACCGATGATGTGCAGGCCGCCTGCCGCCAGCACTTGCTCGTGACGCTGCTGCCAGGCCGCACGCACCGCGGCACGTTGCTCGTCGGTGGACTCAGTTGGCAACGCATTCAGTTCGGAATCGAGACTGCCCCCGAGTACGATGTCGGTACCACGGCCGGCCATGTTCGTCGCGATCGTGACGGCACCCGGACGACCCGCTTGCGCCACGATCGGCGCTTCACGCTCGTGTTGCTTCGCGTTCAACACCTCGTGGGCGATACCTTCTTTTTTGAGCACCCCGGAGATGAGCTCAGACGCTTCGATCGAGGTGGTACCGACCAGAACCGGCTGTTGCCTCGTCACGCACTCCCGGATGTCTTCGACGATCGCCTTGAACTTATCGGCCTGGGTGAGATGCACGAGGTCGGCCATGTCCTTGCGGATCATGGGTCGGTGAGTCGGAATGACATTCACCTCGAGGTTGTAGATCTGCAGAAACTCGGGCGCCTCGGTATCGGCCGTGCCGGTCATGCCCGAAAGCTTGCGATAAATGCGGAAGAAGTTTTGGAAGGTAATCGACGCGATCGTCTGATTCTCTTCGCGAACTCGCACACCCTCTTTCGCTTCGACCGCCTGATGCAAACCGTCGGACCAGCGACGCCCCGGCATGGTGCGGCCCGTGAACTCGTCAACGATGATGACCTCGCCGCCCCGCACGATGTATTCGACATCTCGCTTGTAGAGCGCGTGGGCGCGTAACGCCGCATTGAGATGATGCATGAGGCGGATGTTCGACGGATCGTAAAGACTCTCGCCTTCGCGGAGCATTCCCGCCTCGATCATGAGGGCCTCGACCTTCTCGTGGCCCGCTTCGGTCAGGTGAACTTGCCGTTGTTTCTCATCCACCATGTAATCGCCTGCAGGCTCAGGCTCAGACTCGCCCGAAAGCATGTTTCCCGAGCGCGGCGGCGGACCCTCGGCACGCTCGAGGCGAGGTACGAGGACGTTGATCGCAAGGTAGGTATCCGTGCTTTCTTCAGCAGGACCCGAAATGATGAGCGGCGTACGCGCTTCGTCGATCAGGATTGAGTCGACTTCGTCGACGATGGCATAGGCCAGCGAGCGCTGCACGCGATCCTCGAGGCGAAACGCGAGGTTGTCACGAAGGTAGTCAAAACCGAATTCGTTGTTAGTACCGTAAGTGATGTCGCAGCCATACGCTTGACGCTTCTCAGCTGACGGTTGCTGACCGCGAATGACGCCAACGGTCAGACCTAAGAATCGGTAGACCGGTCCCATCCAGTCCGCGTCGCGCTGAGCCAGGTATTCATTGACGGTGACCACGTGCACGCCTTCGCCCGTGAGCGCGTTGAGGTAGGCAGGCAGCGTTGCAACAAGCGTCTTACCTTCACCCGTGCGCATTTCGGCGATGCGGCCGCGGTGTAGCGCAATACCGCCGAGAAACTGAACGTCGAAGTGCCGAAGGCCGAGCGTACGACGAGCGGCTTCGCGCACCACGGCGAAGGCCTCGGGCAACAACGCGTCGAGGGTCTCGCCACCCTTCAATCGGCCGCGAAATTCCTCGGTCTTGGCGCGAAGCTGCTCGTCAGAGAGCGCCTGCAACGCGGGCTCGAAGGCATTGGCCGCACGCACCTCGCGCGCCATCGCTTTGACCATCCGCTCGTTGCGGCTTCCGAAAATTCGCTGGAGGAAATTGAGCACCCGGGGAACCCCTGGACAGACGCCGACTAAAAGACCAGCATTTTACGTCGTTGGGGTGCTACGGGTCGAATTCAACCCTCAAGATAGGAGAGCGGGTTCACAGGAGTCCCGTTTCGAAGGACCTCGAAGTGGACGTGCGGTCCGGTCGAACGACCCGTGGAGCCCATGATGGCCAAACGCTCACCGCGAGACACCGTCTCGCCCTGACGCACGAGAACACGGGAGTTGTGGGCGTAGCGCGTCACATAGCCGTCGCCGTGCGTGACATCGACCACGTAACCGTAATCGGGCCGATAACCGGCAAAGGTGACGACTCCCGCTCCGACCGCGATGACGGAGTCGCCGGCATTACCCGCGAAATCGACGCCTCGATGAAAGCTGAATTCGCCGGAAACCGGATCTTGTCGATTGCCGAAGCCCGATGAGAGAAAACCGCGCTCGACGGGACGACCTTCGGGAAGGATCTGCTTGCGCAACTCGCGCTGCAGGATGATCTGCTCCAGCACATTGAGCTGAGCGTCGCGCTGCACGAGCTGAGATTCGAAGTGGTCGATCATTGCAGAAAGCTCGGGCGCCTGAACGGCCACTCCAGCGCTCGGTTCCGGACCCCCCGCGGAGGGCGCCATGGAAAAGTCAAATTCTCTGGAATCGACGTTGGCCATCTCTGCGAGTCGTTTGCCGAGCGCATCGAGACGGATGACATGGGCGTTGAGTTGTCCCACTCTCGCAGACATGGCATCGATCCGCTCTTGAAGGCGAGCGCGCAGTTCGTCGATTTCGCGCTGCTCAGAGGAGGTCAAACGCGCAAGCAACGACGGTCCGCTCGAGGCTCGATCGCCGACACTGAAGCCAACCCAGAACGAGAGGCTGATGACCGCCAGGAGCAGCACGGCTCCGATGCTGAGCACCCAAGAACCGGGCAAATCGAGGCTACGGACCTCCGCCGCGCGCTGGCGCAGTACGACGAATTTCACGGCGGCCCCCCAGGCGAATGTCCGATGCCATAATCGGCGGACCCCTAATATGCCCAAACCACCCCCCCGCCTCAACCCAAAATCTCCCAAACTGGGGCAATCGCCAGGTCGCGGAATTTCGCCTGCGCGACCGGGCAAACCCCGGGAAATCAAAGACTTGTTGTCGCGATCGGGGCTGGCTCAGGCCGCCAACACATTTAAAGGCCAGCAACGCGATTGGCGCGATTTTTTTGCTGAAAAGCTCGAACCTCGACTGCTCGAGGCCATCGTTCACTATGTCGAACGAGACGACACACTCACCTTGCACGCAAGTTCGGCCTCGTGGGCCGCTCGACTCCGCTTCGCGCTGCCGGATTTAACGGACGAGGCCAAGGCCTTCCGTCCAACCGTCAAAAAATTCGTGGTGAAAATTCAGCCCGTCGCAGCGAGCACCGGCGCGCGCACATAAGAAATCGGCGCGTCCTCGGGGCGTTCGAACACAATCGCCTCCCAAGCCGACTCATCGGCCAACAAGGTACGAAGCAATCGATTGTTGAGGCCGTGTCCGGACTTGAAGGCGGAGAACTCGCCGATCAGGCTGTGCCCGAGCAAGTAGAGATCACCGATCGCATCGAGAATCTTGTGCTTCACGAACTCATCTTCGTATCGAAGCCCGCCCTCGTTCAGCACTTTGGAGTCATCGAGCACGATGGCGTTGTCGAGATTGCCGCCGAGCGCGAGATTACGTGCGCGCATCGACTCGAGGTCACGCATGAAACCAAAGGTACGCGCACGGCTGATTTCTTTGAGGAACGACGTCGTGGAGAAATCCATGCTCGCACGCTGGCCGTGACGCTTGAAGATCGGGTGATTGAACTCGATCTCGAAATTGACCTTGAAACCGTCGAACGGATCGAATCGCGCCCACTTATCGCCATCCTCGACCTTGACGGATTTGCGGATGCGAATGAAACGCTTCGGCGTACGCTGCTGCTCGAGCCCCGCCGATTGCAGCAGGAACACGAAGGGGCCAGCGCTGCCATCCATGATGGGAACCTCGGGACCACTGATCTCGACGAGCGCGTTGTCGATACCGAGACCTGCAAACGCCGACAGCAAATGCTCGACCGTCGAGACGCGCACCTCTCCCTTAACGAGCGAAGTGCCGAGCGTCGTTTCGCCGACATTACTCGCGCGAGCGGGAACATCGACTGGGACGGACAGATCGGTTCGACGGAAGACGATGCCGGTATCCGGCGCAGCCGGACGAATGGTCATGAGAATGCGCTTGCCGGTGTGGAGCCCCACACCGCTCGCGCGAATGACGTTTTTTAAAGTGCGTTGGCCGACCATCGTGTCCCCCGACTGCCCCCAAGACAGGCCGCCTCGAGGCGGCCTGTCGGGGGAGTCATCGAAGGCGGCGAGTGTACCCCAAACCGACCGTCAGTCGGCTTGGCGACGCAGGAACGCCGGGATGTCGAGAATATCGTCTGCCGCCTCGGGCTCGTGACGCAGACCGTCGCCGGCCGCCGCCTTCAGGCGCTCGTACGCGGGGACATCGAGCTTGCTGTAGTCCGAGGACACCGCAACGGGACGACGACTCACTCGCGGAGCGTCGAAGGCAGTACGCGCGGGCGCCGCACGGACCCCACTCGACACCCCGCTCCGCGCGGCCATTTGCGCCTGCGAGCGCGCGAGGCCAGTGGCCACTACGGTGACTCGCAGCTCATCGGTGAGAGACGGGTCGATGACGGTACCGACCACGACCGTGGCGTCTTCGGAGGCGAACTCCTTGACGATGTTGCCGACCTGCTCAAACTCGCCGATCCCCAGATCGAGACCCGCTGTCACGTTGACGAGGATGCCACGGGCGCCCGAGAGATTGACGTCCTCGAGGAGCGGCGAGGACACCGCCATCTCGGCAGCGACGCGTGCGCGATCTTCACCCGTCGCATGACCTGAGCCCATCATCGCCATACCGGTCTCGCTCATCACGGTCCGCACGTCGGCAAAGTCGACGTTGATGAGACCCGGCCGCGTGATCAGCTCAGCGATGCCTTGAACCGCACCTTGCAATACGCCGTTTGCGCTCTTGAAGGCATCGAGCAGCGTCGTCTTCGGACCGAGCACAGTGAGCAACTTCTGGTTCGGAATGGTGATGAGCGAGTCGACGTGCTTGGCGAGCTCATTCATTCCTTGATCGGCCACGATCGAGCGCTTGCTGCCTTCCATGGTGAAGGGGCGCGTGACCACGGCCACGGTGAGAATGCCCAATTCTTTGGCGATCTGTGCAACCACAGGCGCTGCACCCGTGCCCGTCCCGCCGCCCATGCCAGCGGTGATGAACAACATATCGCAACCATTGATCATCTCGATGATGCGATCGCGATCCTCCATCGCGGCCTGACGACCGACGTCGGGGTTGGCGCCTGCCCCGAGACCCTTCGTGATATTGGTGCCGATCTGCAGCGAAGTCTTCACGTTGGAATTCTTCAAGGCCTGCGCATCGGTATTGATGCACATGAAATCCACGCCCTCGATGCCGGTCTGCACCATGTGCGATACGGCGTTACCGCCACCACCACCCACACCCAGCACCTTGATCACCGCGCTCTGGCTGTAAGAGTCCATGAGTTCAAACATTGCACGTCGCTCCTGTAGTCGAAGTTGTCAAAATAAAAAACAAAATCAGAAATTGCCCTGAAACCAATCCCGCATACGCTCCACCATGCTGCGCGCATTTCCAGCGATCGCCCGTGTGCGCGAACCGCGCGGCACCAGATGATCACGTCCGTAGAGCAGCAACCCCACACCAGTCGAATGAATCGGATTACTCGTGACGTCGGCAAGACCGCGCACGCCCACCGGCATGCCAAGACGAACCGGCACGTGAAACACCTCTTCGGCGAGCTCGATCGCTCCTTCCATCTTGGCGCTACCGCCTGTGAGCACGATGCCCGCTGCGATCACTTCTTCGAAACCACTGCGTCGCAGCTCCTCGCGGATGAGGCCAAACAGCTCCTCGTAGCGGGGCTCGACGATTTCAGCGAGCGTTTGTCGTGCTAGGCGACGGGCCGGACGATCGCCGACGCTCGGAACTTCGATGGTTTCATCGGGGTTCGCAAGCTGCGAGAGCGCGCAGGCGTAACGCAATTTGATTTCTTCGGCGTTCTGCGTCGGCGTACGCATCGACACTGCAATATCGTTCGTGACCTGATCACCTGCGATCGGAATCACCGCCGTATGGCGGATCGCACCGTGCGAGAACACGGCGATGTCGGTCGTACCGCCGCCGATATCGACCAAGCACACGCCAAGATCCTTTTCATCGTCGGTCAGTACAGCGTAGCTGGACGCGAGCTGCTCGAGCACGACGTCATCGACATCGAGACCGCAGCGCTGGATGCACTTTTCGATATTCTGCGCGGCACTGTCGGCACCCGTGACGATATGCACCTTGGCTTCGAGGCGCACGCCCGACATACCGACCGGATCACGAATGCCTTCCTGGCCGTCGATGATGAATTCCTGCGGCAGCACGTGGAGGATCTTTTGATCTGCCGGGATCGCCACGGCCTTGGCCGCATCGATCACGTGCTCAACGTCGGCAAGCTGCACTTCTTTGTCACGGATCGCCACGACACCATGCGAGTTGAGACTACGGACATGACTACCGGCGATTCCTGCAAACACCGAATGGATCTCGCACCCGGCCATGAGCTCGGCCTCCTCGACGGCGCGCTGAATCGACTGCACGGTCGACTCGATGTTCACCACCACACCGCGCTTGAGGCCTCGCGACGGCTGCGAACCGATGCCGATGATCTCGATGCTGTGATCCGGGGCGATTTCGCCGACGAGGGCCACCACCTTGGAGGTGCCAATGTCGAGTCCGACGATGAGTTGTCTATCTGGTTTCTTCGCCATATTCCTTCAGTCCGTCCGTCAACCTTCTGGAGCGTCGTCGAATTCATCGACGGCCGCGACCTTGGTGCTGCCACGCCAGCCCACTGAAAATCCGTTCGTGTAACGCATATCGACGTAATTGATCTCGGCTGAGCGCTGCACCACGATGCGTAACGCCGCCGCGACGAAGCGCTCGAAGCGCTCATCCACCTGACGACGTCCAAGTCGAATGCGAACGCCGTTGTCGAGATCGATCTCCCAGGCACCGCGAGCATCGAGCCGTAATGCAGCAATGCGGACGCCGCCCTCGACCAGTCGACCCTGAATCGCGAGATATCGCTTGGCGACAAGCGTTTCGGCGCCTTTGGGTCCTGAGAGCCGCGGCAATTCGGGCGGAATGAAGCGCGCTTCCGAGAGAAACAGCTCTCCGCGATCGTTGAGGAGTCCATTTGCACCCCAACGCGCTGCGGCGACCTGTTCGACCACACGGACCTGAAGACCGCGCGGCCAGGCACGACCGACACTTGCGGTATCGACCCAGGGTAACTCTTCGATCGCACGCTGTAACGTCGCAAGATCGACGGTGACGAGCCCGGCATCGTGGATGCGATCACGCACAGCCTGCTCGACATCCATCGGTGATACGCGCTGAAACCGCCCCTGCACGACGACTCGATCGATTGACTGGTCGAGCGCCGCGACAATTAACCAAAGAAATGCAGCCACGGCGGCAAATCCCGATGCGCCGTAGGCAAGTCGACGCCAGTCGATCTCGGGCATTTCCCAAGAGGACTTCTCCGCGCGGCGGCGGTTGCGGGCTTTTCGATTTGCAAATAGAGCCATGCTTACTCTCCTGCCCTCAATCCCTGCGCTGACGAGTGAGACTCGTCTCGAGAACGCGCCAAACGAGGGTCTCGAAGGGGATACCGCTGGCGCGGGCGGCCATCGGTACGAGGCTGTGATCGGTCATTCCGGGAACCGTGTTGATCTCGAGCAACAAAGGCCTACTGGTCGCATCCATCATGAAATCGACGCGCCCCCAACCCTCGGCACCGACGGCGGCGAACGCACCGACCGCCAGGGCTCCAAGATGCCGCTCGGTCTCGGCCGACAGACCTGACGGACAGTCGTAGACCGTATCCGAGCGGAGATACTTCGCTTCGTAGTCGTAAAAGGTTTTCGGTGTCGCAATACGAATCGACGGCATCGCCTTCCCATGCAGGACGCCGACCGTGTACTCGGCGCCCGGGATGAACGCCTCGGCGAGTACGACGTCATCGGTCGCCGCGGCAGCCGCGTAGGCGGCTGCAAGATCGGCTGCGCGCTCCACCTTCGAGATGCCGACCGAAGAACCCTGCGTCGCAGGTTTCACGAACATCGGTAGACCTAGTCTCGCCACCGCACTCTCGAAATCAGAGGGTCCGCGAAGCACCATGAAGTCGGCCGTCGAGATGCCGACTGCGGCGGCCAGTCGCTTCGTACGTACTTTGTCCATGCACAAGGCCGATCCCAGAACGCCACTGCCGGTATACGGCAAACCCAGGCACTCGAGCGCACCCTGCAGGGTGCCGTCTTCGCCACCGGGCCCGTGCAACGCGATCCATACGCGATCAAATCTTTGATCGAGTAACGACGAGAGCTCGATGTCTTTCGGATCCACCGCGTGAGCGTCGACGCCTTTTTTCAGGAGCGCCGCGAGTACGGCTTGCCCGGTCAGTAGCGACACCTCGCGCTCACTCGACAGCCCGCCGAGCATCACGGCAACCTTGCCAAACTCGCGCGGATCGCTCACAGCATGCAGGGCGGAAGGATCGTGGGCGAGACGCATCAGGCAGCCTCCCCCACGATGCGCACCTCAGTGTTGAGATGGATACCGAAACGCTGAACCACCGTCTCGCGGACGCGATGAATCAGTTGCTCGAGGTCGGCGGCAGTCGCCTCACCCTCATTGACAATAAAGTTGGCATGCTTCGGCGAAACCAAGGCTCCGCCGATGCGCGTGCCCTTGAGTCCTGCGGCCTCGATGAGCCTCGCGGCATGGTCACCGGGCGGATTGGTGAACACCGAACCGCAACTCCACTCGCCGATCGGTTGCTTCTGCTTGCGCTCGACGAGCAAATCGCGAATCGCCTCGTTACTGACACCCTCTCGCCGCTCGAAATGCAGCGTCGCGCCGAGGAAAGCCTCACCCTCGATCGGCGATTCCACATATCGATACGACACGCGGTATTCAGAAGCATTGCGTAGACGGATCGTGCCGCTACGATCGATGACTTCGACGTTGCGTACGTGACGCCAGGTTTCGCCCCCGAAGGCGCCCGCGTTCATGGCGAGTGCACCGCCCAGCGTCCCAGGAATACCGGCAAAGAATTCAGCCGGACCAAGCCCCCACTTAACGCACTGGCGAGCGATGCGTGCGCACGGCACACCGGCCTCGCACCATACTTCGGTATCACCGCGACGCTCGAGCTCGCTCAAGGCGCCGTGCAAAGAAATAACGGCGCCGCGCAATCCGCCATCGCGCACCAAGAGATTACTTCCGAGACCGACCCACCATAAGGGTGTATCAGCGGGCAGCACGCGCAGGAAATCCGCCAGATCGGCACGATCTCTCGGCTCGAAGAAAACCTCTGCGGGACCTCCGACATGCCAGGAGGTATGACGTGACATCGGCTCATCGAGCGCGGCGCGACCAGCAAAATTCGTTTGCAAGGTCGTACGCAGCGCGGAGTCGAGTGCGAGCGCGCTCATCGACCGCCCTCCCCAAGCTGCTTGGAGAGCCCGTGAGCCACGGCACTGATATTGCCGGCTCCCATGGCGAGCACTACGTCGCCCGCTTTTAGCAGACCTTGCAGGCTTGCTGCGAGCTCCTCGACACGCGGTACGAATACCGGTTCGATCTGTCCACGCGAGCGCACGGCTCGGCAGATGGCGCGGCCATCGGCGCCCGCGATAGGCGCCTCGCCTGCCGCGTACACTTCGGTGATGAGCAGCACGTCGGCCGTCGACAGGACACCGGCGAAATCATCGAGCAGGTCACGCGTTCGCGTGTAGCGGTGCGGCTGAAAGGCCAGCACGATACGTCGATCAGGGTGCGCCTGCCGAACGGCATCGAGCGTCGCGCGAATCTCAGTCGGGTGGTGGCCGTAGTCATCGATGATGACTGCATGACCCGATCCCACACGCACATCACCCACGTGCTGCAGGCGTCGATCGACACCCTGAAACTTGGCGAGCCCCCGCTGGATCGCTTCGTCCTCGACCCCGAGCTCGCTCGCCACGGCTACAGCAGCCAAAGCGTTCTGGACGTTGTGTCGACCCGGAAGATTGAGGCGCACCGAAAGCGGCGTCGCATGACCCGGTCGCACCACATCGAATATCGTTTGCGGGCCCTGTCGGACCACATTGACGGCACGAACGTCTGCTCCCTCGTCAATTCCGTAGGTCGTGATCGGACGACCGACACGCGAGAGGATGCCGCGCACCTCGGCATCGTCGGCACACAGCACCGCAAGCCCGTAGAACGGCAGGTTGTGGAGAAAATCGACAAAGCTCTGACGAAGGCGATTGAAATCACCGTCGTGCGTCCCGAGATGATCATTGTCGATGTTCGTCACCACGGCGATCAGCGGCTGCAGGTGCAAGAACGAGGCATCACTCTCGTCGGCTTCGGCGA
>VGUJ01000011.1 GCA_016874235.1 Gammaproteobacteria bacterium | reverse complement strand
CAGAATCGATCGTCGTTCCCGACCCGGCGATCCTGCGCTTTCTCGATGTGATCTGGATGGAGCGGGGCCTCGCGGCCAATACGCTGGCTGCCTATCGCGCTGATTTACTTGCTCTGCAGCAATGGCTCGAAGGGCGCGGCTCCTCGCTAAAAGCCGTGACCCGGGCCGATGTACTCGACTTCGTCGCGGCGCGCGTGAGTGCCGGGGCGCGACCGCGCTCGACGGCGAGGCAGTTGTCTGCGTTTCGTCGTTTCTTTCGGCAGCAGTTGCGAGACGGCGCGAGGCGCGATGATCCGACCGCCGAGGTCGCCATGCCGCGCACCGGACGACCGTTGCCGAAGTCCTTGAGCGAAAGAGATGTCGAAGCACTGCTCAATGCGCCGCGTATCGACGATCCGCTCGGATTTCGTGATCGCACGATGCTCGAGCTGCTTTATGCCACCGGACTACGTGTTTCCGAGCTCGTGGGATTACGTCATGCGCAAGTCAATCTCAACCAAGGTGTCGTGCGCGTCATGGGCAAAGGTAATCGCGAGCGTCTCGTCCCGCTTGGTGCCGAGGCGATCGACTGGTTGCGACGTTTCGAACAGGGCGCGCGGCAAGAGATCCTCGGGGAGCGACGGACCGATCATCTCTTTCCGACTCGTCGTGGCGAGGCGATGACGCGTCAGGCGTTTTGGAATCTCATCAAGCGGCACGCGCAGACGGCGCGTATCGACAAACCCCTCTCGCCGCACACGCTGCGCCACGCATTTGCGACCCATCTCCTCAATCATGGGGCAGACCTGCGAGTCGTGCAGATGCTGCTCGGTCACGCGGATCTTTCCACCACCCAGATCTACACCCACGTCGCGCGTGAGCGCATGAAAAGCCTCCATGCGGAGCACCATCCCCGCGGGTGAATCGCAACGCGTGCTCGGGTACGGTACGACCGGGGGGCTCTGGTAAACTTCGCCCCATGAAAAAGGCATTTTTTTTAGCTCTGCTCGCGATCGTCGTGTCGCTGCCGCTTGTAAGCGCCGCTCAGCCGCGCGCCGCCGCCGCTGATCCGCGCATCGAGATCGCCAAGCGTTTTCCGGGCAGTCGCCCCGAAGACTTTCGTGCCTCGCCCTTGCCGGGCATCTTCGAATACGCCAACGGCGCCGATATCCTCTATGTGAGCGCAGACGGCAAGTTCGCGATCGCTGGTGATCTTTTTGATGTCGCGAGCGAAGACAACCTCAGCGAGAAGC
Source organism: Gammaproteobacteria bacterium (assembly GCA_016874235.1). Classification (GTDB taxonomy): domain Bacteria; phylum Pseudomonadota; class Gammaproteobacteria; order Steroidobacterales; family Steroidobacteraceae; genus UBA964. Next base: position 63,373 of record VGUJ01000011.1, on the reverse strand, counting down.
GCCGACGCGAGATCCGCCTCGCGCTCGTCAACAAGGTTCCTGAAAATCAGATGGTGATCTTTGGGCCGCGCAATGCGCGTCATACCGTCACGGTGTTCACCGACATCGATTGCGGTTACTGCCGCAAACTGCATTCTGAGATGACGCGGTACAACCAACTCGGCATTCGTGTGCGCTATCTGTTCTATCCCCGAGAGGGTCCGGATTCCGACTCGTGGGCCAAGGCCGTCGCGGTGTGGTGCTCGCCCAATCGCAACGATGCGATGACGCGCGCCAAGAAAGGCGAGAACATCGGCTCACCGAAATGCGCATCGAATCCGGTCGCCAAAGATTACGCGCTCGGACGAGATGTGGGGTTGAGAGGGACGCCGGCGATCGTGACGGCGGACGGCGACCTGCTACCGGGCTACGTTCCGCCCGACATGCTGCTCAAAAGACTCGACACGAAAAGCTGAGCGCGTTCAGCGCTCGAGCAGTTTGAATTTATCGGGCTTGCCTTCCCAGCTCTTGGCGTCCGCGGGCGGCTCGCCTTTTTCGGTGATCACCGGCCACTTGCGCGAGAGCTCGGCATTGAGCGCCGTGAACTGCTGCTGATCAGCCGGCACTTCGTCCTCGGAGAAGATGGCCTCGACCGGACACTCCGGCTCACAGAGCGTGCAGTCGATGCACTCATCTGGATCGATGACGAGGAAGTTCGGGCCTTCATGGAAGCAGTCGACCGGGCAGACCTCGACGCAGTCCATGTACTTGCACTTGATACAGTTTTCGGTGACGACGAAGGTCATGAGTTACCCCGGAGACACGATGCCACGAACTTTATCGCGGCCCGGCGACCTCTGCCAGAGTTTGGTGGCGCGTTAACCAGACGTTGACAGCCCAAGCTCCGCTGTACGGCGGTCGAACTCGGTGAAGTAATGATTCTCCACGCCCTGGGCGCGGTCCTCGAAATACCGACGCAACGCATATTCGGTGCTTGGAAAAGCGATGTCCGCCCAAGGGATGTCCCGCTCCTCGACCAGATGCGCCTCGAGGCTTTCAGTGCCCGCTCCGAATTGTGGCGAGCGCATCCGTGCCCTGAAAAAAACGTGTACTTGGTGAGCATGCAGGATGTGGACAACGGCAAGCAACGAGCCGATCTCGACGTCGGCGAGAGCTTCTTCGTAGGACTCGCGAGCCGCAGCCTGCTGCAACGTTTCGTTGTTTTCCATGAAGCCCGCGGGGAAGGTCCAGTATCCCAGCCGGGGTTCGATGGCCCGTCGGCAGAGCAAAATCTTGCCGGACGGGTCTTCGGGCACGCAGCCGACCACGATCTTCGGATTTTGATAGTGAACGACGTGGCAGGACGGACACACATGCCGTGGCAGGTGCTCGCCCTCGGGGACTCGCACCACGACGGCGGTGCCACAGTTGCTGCAATATTTCATTCGTTAAGCGGTGGTGCCGGGAGAGGGAATCGAACCCACACTCTGTCGCCAGAACCGGATTTTGAGTCCGGCGCGTCTACCAGTTCCGCCATCCCGGCATCTCGACCAAGGCGCAAGTATACGTGAAACCCTGCGCGGCCTTGCCTAACATGCGCGGCGTGCAAGCCTCCGATTTCGATTTTCAGCTCCCGCCCGACCTCATCGCGCAGCGACCGCTTCCCGAGCGCGCCGCCTCGCGCCTGCTCATCGTCAATCCGGTAGCCGGTCCTGGGCCGGGTGGTGGGACAGGTCTGGTCGATGCGTCGATCCGTGATTTTCAGGCCTGGGTGCAGCCCGGTGACCTGCTTGTCTTCAACGATACGCGAGTGATTCCGGCGCGGCTGCACGGACGAAAACCGAGTGGAGGCTCGGTCGAGATGCTGCTCGAGCGACCACTCGCCGGAGTCGAGGCTTTTCTGCACATGCGCGCCAGCAAGCCCTTGCGCCCCGGGCAACCCGTTTTAACTGCAGGCGGTGAAGTCATCGTCGAAGGACGAGAGGACGATCTCTTCCGAGTACGCCTACCAGCGCCCGCCGTGGAATTCTTTGTCGCGCATGGTGAAGTGCCGTTGCCGCCGTACATCGAGCGGACGCCTGATGACGACGATCTCGAGAGATATCAAAGCGTGCTCGCTCGCGTACCGGGTGCGGTCGCAGCGCCGACGGCGAGCTTGCACTTCGATGAAGCCTTGCTGGCCGCGCTCGAAGAACGAGGCGTTCGACGCACGACGCTCACGCTGCACGTGGGGGCGGGTACTTTCCAACCACTGCGCAGCGATCGCATCGAGGATCACGTCATGCACGCCGAGTGGGCCGAGGTGCCGGCTGCCGCCTGCGAGGCGATCAACGCCGCGCGTGCGGCAGGGCGTCGAGTCATCGCCATCGGCACGACGGTGGTGCGTGCGCTCGAGTCGGCAGCGCTCGAGTCGAGTGGCGCATCCACGCCCGATGGCGCGCTTGCACCCTGGGCGGGCGAGACGCGCATTTTCATCACGCCGGGATTTCATTGGCGTGCGGTCGATGCACTGCTGACAAATTTTCATTTGCCGCGCTCCACGCTGCTCATGCTCGTCAGCGCGTTCGCCGGCCGCGACACGGTGCTTTCGGCCTACGCGCACGCCGTCGCACAGCGTTATCGATTTTTCAGTTACGGTGACGCCATGTTCATCATCAGCAGGAAGGGCGCATGAGCCTGCGTTACGAGTTGCTCGCCACCGATGGCGCAGCCCGTCGCGGTCGCGTGCATACGCGCCGTGGCACCATCGAAACCCCGGCGTTCATGCCCGTCGGCACCTACGGCACCGTGAAGGCGATGACGCCCGAGGAGCTCGAAGGTCTCGGTGCCGAGATCATTCTCGGCAATACCTTTCATCTCATGCTGCGTCCGGGTCACGAGATCATCGCCGAGCTCGGTGGACTCCATCGCTTCATGCATTGGTCGAGGCCGATTCTCACCGACTCGGGCGGATTTCAGGTGTTCAGTCTCGCGAAGTTGCGCAAGATCACCGAAGAGGGCGTGAAGTTCCGATCGCCGATCGACGGCGGTGAAGTGCGTTTGACGCCCGAAGACTCGATGGACGTTCAGCGCGCGCTCGGGTCGGACATCGCGATGATGTTTGACGACTGCACGGCGTGGCCCGCAACCCACGAACAGGCGCGCGCCTCGATGGAGCGCTCGATGCGCTGGGCGAAGCGCTGCACCACGCACTATTACCGAGACGATTCACGTGACGCAGCGCCCGGTAATCTTTTCGGCATCGTGCAGGGCGGCATGTACGAGGACCTTCGCAGCGAGTCGTTGTCACAGTTGCTCGAGCTCGATCTGCCGGGACTCGCCGTCGGCGGCTTGGCCGTCGGGGAGCCCGAGCCCGAGCGCCTGCGAGTGCTCGAGCATCTGATGCCGCGTATGCCCGTGGATCGACCGCGGTATCTGATGGGCGTCGGTCGCCCTGAGGACATCGTTGCCGCTGTGATGCGGGGCATCGACATGTTCGACTGCGTCATGCCGACTCGGCATGCCCGAAACGGACACCTGTTCACCTCGACCGGCGTCATCAATATCCGCAATGCCGCCCACCAGCGCGACCCGCAGCCGATCGACCCGACCTGCGCCTGCTACACCTGCCAGAACTATTCTCGGGCCTACCTGCGCCACCTCGATCGCTGCAACGAGATCCTCGGTTCGCGGCTCAACACGCTCCATAACCTCCATTTTTACCTCGACCTCATGCGCAGACTGCGCGAGGCCATCGGGGCGGGTCGGTTGCAGGCCTTCGCCGACGATTTCTTGGCCCTCCGGGGGGCTGTGGCATAATTCGCGGCCTTTTTCTGCCCCACCTACTACCCGAGGACCCGATCCCATGAACGGACTGATCCCCGAGGCCTATGCCCAGGCCGGCGGCGCCGCCCCCGGCGGACAACTCGCGCCCTTGCTCATGATGGTGCTGTTCATCGTCATTTTCTATTTCCTGCTCATTCGTCCCCAGCAAAAGAAGGCGAAGGAGCACTCTGCGATGCTCGGCAAGCTCGCCTCGGGTGACGAGGTCGTCACCGCCGGTGGCATCGTCGGCAAGGTGACGGACGTGCAAGAGGGTTTCGTGACCCTCGAAATCGCCGAAGGCGTGCGTATCAAGGTCCAGAAGTTCCAGGTCAGTTCGCTCGTGCCCAAGGGCACGCTGAAGGGCTGATCCATGCTCGAGTTCGCTCGCTGGAAGTACGTGCTCGTCGCGATCGTTCTAATGATCGCGGCGGTATTCGCGCTGCCGAACGTCTTTGGTGAAGATGCGGCGCTACAAGTGGCGCGCAAAGACCGAAGCGCTGTGGAAGCGAGCGGGCAGCAGGGAATCGAAGAGTTCCTGCGAGGCAAGGGTGTAGCGTTCGCGCGCAGTTATGTCGATCAAGGTCGACTCATGCTGCATTTCGATGCCGTACCCGAGCAGTTGAAGGCTCGCGATCTCGTCAACGAAAACTTCTCGCGCGAGTACGTCACTGCCTTGTCGTTCGCATCGCGAGCGCCAGATTGGTTGCGTGGCATCGGTCTGCGGCCCATGCCGCTTGGCCTCGATCTGCGTGGTGGTCTCTACTTGCTTTACCAGGTCGACGTCGATGGCGCCGTGGCTCAGCTGCTCGAGGTATACGAGCAAGATCTGCGTCGCGCGCTCGGACAAGACAACGTCGCATTCGTCGATGTGTTGCAGGTGGCCGACGGTACGGTGAAGCCGAACGGTGTGCGCGTGTTGTTGCCCGAAGGCGCGAATGATGCCGCGGCGCGTGCGACGGTGCGTCGGATTCTGCCGGATTTAACGGTGTCCTCGATTCAGAGCGCGTCAGGTCCGGTGCTGCAGGTGCTTTTGACGGACGCGCAGATCAAAGAACGTCAGGACTACGCGATCTCCCAGAACCTCACCACCATCCGCAATCGTGTGAACGAGCTTGGCGTCTCCGAGCCCGTCGTGCAGCGTCAGGGTATCGAGCGTATCGCCGTGCAGTTGCCGGGCGTTCAAAACTCCGCCGAAGTCAAAGATATTCTCGGTAAAGTGGCGACGCTCGAATTCCGACTCGTCGACATCCAGAACAGCGTGTCGGAAGCCGTACAGCGCGGTCGTGCGCCGTTCGGTTCCAAGCTCTACGAATCGCGCGAAGGTCAGCCGGTCTTGCTGAAGCGCGACATCATCGTCACGGGCGATCAGCTCGTCGATGCGACGACAGCCGCGACCGATCAGGGACCCGGCGTGTCGGTGAAGCTCGACGCCTCGGGCGGCGAGGAGATGCTGCGTACGACGCGTACGAATCTCGGTAAGCCGATGGCCGTGGTGTTCATCGAGCAGCGCCGTGAAGAAGTCGATGTCGGCGGCCAGAAAGTGCAGCGTGACATCAAAGAAGAGAAAGTCATCAACCAGGCGACCATTCAGGGCGTCTTCTCGAACAGCTTCCAAATCACGGGTCTTGCCGTTACCGAAGCGCGTGAGTTGGCCTTGCTGTTGCGCGCGGGCGCGCTCGCAGCGCCCATTTTTGTGATCGAGGAGCGCGTGGTCGGTCCGGGCCTCGGCAAAGAAAACATCGAGAAGGGTGTCACCGCGCTCGTGCTCGGTATGGCATTGCTCTTCGTGTTCATGATCGCGTACTACAAAGTATTTGGTATCGTGGCGAACCTCGTGCTGCTCACGAACGTCGTGTTGCTCACGGCCTTGCTCACCATGTTCAAGGCGGCGCTGTCGCTGCCGGGCATTGCCGGTATTGTGCTGACGGTCGGTATGGCGGTCGATGCCAACGTACTCATCTATGAACGCATTCGCGAAGAGCTTCGCAACGGCGTCACGCCGCAGACGGCCATCGCCAAAGGCTTCGAAAAAGCCTTCTCGGCGATCGCCGACTCCAACATCACGACCCTCATCGCCGGTGTCGTGTTGTGGGCGTTTGGAACGGGCCCCATCCGCGGATTCGCGGTGGTGCTCTCGCTCGGCATTCTCACCTCGATGTTCACGTCGCTGCTCGGTAGTCGCGCGTTGCTCACCCTGATGTACGGTGGGTCGCGACGTCCCGAAAAGCTGCCGATTTGACGCGGCGTTTGTAGGAGCACTCGAACATGGAATTCTTCAAGACCAATAGCCGTATCTCGTTCATGAGCGTACGAAAGCTGTGGTACGCCGTCTCCGTAGCGCTTTTCGTGTTGTCCATTGCCGCGCTACTGACCAAGGGTCTCAATCTCGGCGTCGATTTCACCGGCGGTATCACCATCGAAGCCAAGTTCACGGCCGAAGCGAAGCCAGACCCCCTGCGGGCGGGGCTCGAACAAGCCGGCTTCAAGGACGTACAGGTACAAAACTTTGGCTCCTCGCGCGATGTTGCGATCCGACTACCCCCTCCGGAGGGCCAGACGACGGATCAAGTGCGCAGTGAAATCGAGAGCGTGCTGAAAGCGGCAGATCCCAATGTCACGGTTAGTGATCTTTATGTCGTGGGTCCCCAGGTGGGCGCCGAACTTCGCAACTCCGCGGCGGTGGCGCTGATCTCGACGCTGATCCTGATCTTCATCTATGTTTTTATTCGCTTCCACGCCTGGCAGTTGTCGGCGGGTGCGATTTTTGCGGCCATCCACGACCCGATCATCGTCCTCGGATTCTTTGCGGTCTCCGGAATTGTGTTCGACCTGTCGGTCGTCGCCGCGCTGCTTGCCGTCATCGGCTACTCGCTCAACGACACCGTGGTGGTTTTCGATCGAATCCGTGAGCGCTTTGAGGCGAACAAGCGCCTCTCGCCCGACGAAGTGCTTAACCAGTCGGTCAACCAAACCCTCTCGCGTACCATCATGACGTCATTGACCACCTTGATCGTGGTGGTCGTGCTGTTGCTGCTCGGTGGGCCGGTGTTACAGCCGTTCTCGGCCGCCCTGATCGTCGGCATCCTGGTCGGCACCTATTCGTCGATCTACATCGCCTCGGCCGTCGCGCTCGATTGCGGTCTCACGGCCGAAAGTCTGTTCCCGACCCGCAAGAAACTGGCGATCGACGACCTGCCCTAGCGGTCGGACGGTCCGCCCCCCTACAATCGGGCGATTCAGAATCAGGTGAGACAGCCTGAGGGGGATCTCTCGATGAACCTGCGAATCAAACCGCTCGACGATATTTTGGCCAATGCTGAGCGCAAAAGCCTCAAGCGCTCGCTGGGTGCCTTCCAGCTCACCATGATGGGCATCGGTGCCATCATCGGCACCGGTATCTTCGTGCTCACCGCAGAGGCCGCGCAAAAGGCGGGCCCGGGCATGATGAGCTCGTTCGTCATCGCCGGCTTCGTGTGCGCGGTTGCCGCACTCTGTTACGCCGAACTCTCCTCGATGGTGCCGGTATCCGGCTCCGCATATACCTACTCCTACGCCGTACTCGGTGAAGTGATCGCCTGGATGGTCGGCTGGGCGCTCGTCCTCGAGTTCGCCGTCGCCGCCAGTGCCGTCTCGGTCGGATGGTCCAACTACTTCGTCGGGAATATCGAACGCGTGTTCGATATCGAGCTCGCCAATACGTTCACCAAGGGACTCTATGCGGGCGGGTTGATCAACCTTCCCGCGGCGATCATCGCGATGCTCGTCACCGCGTTGCTGGTCATCGGGACCCGCGAGAGCGCAACCGTCAACGCCTTCCTCGTCTGTATCAAGGTTGCGGCACTCATTCTGTTCGTCGTGCTCGCCGTCCCCGTCATCAATGGCGAAAACTTCGAACCCTTTGCGCCGAACGGATTCCTCGATTCGGATGGTCTCGGTATCGGCATCGCCGGAGCCGCAGCCTCCATTTTCTTTGCTTATGTCGGTTTCGATGCGGTGGCGACGGCTGCCGAAGAGACTAAGAACCCGCAGCGCAACATCCCGATCGGCCTCATCGGCAGTCTCGCGGTGTGCACCGTGTTCTACCTGTTGGTGGCGGCGGGTGCCGTGGGCGCGATCGGTGCGCAACCGGTGGCCGATGCCTCCGGAGTTCCGCTGTCGCCGGGCAGTGAGGCGTTCTTCGCCGCCTGTGCGCAGGAGGCGAATCGTAACTTGCTGGCCTGCAGCGACGAGCCGCTCGCGCATGTGCTCGACATGATCGGCTGGGGCAAGATTGCGCAGCTGATCGCTCTTGCTGCCTTCCTCGCGCTGCCCTCAGTTATTCTCATGATGCTCTTTGGCCAGACGCGTATCTTCTTCGTGATGGCTCGTGACGGTCTGCTGCCGTTCGGCGAAACGCTCTCGAAGGTTCATCCGAAGTACGGCACGCCGTACGTGGTGACTCTGATCACGGGCGCGGCGGTTACGGTCTTCGCGGCCTTCTTTCCCGTCGGCGTCCTCGCAGATATCTCTAACAGCGGCACGCTGTTCGCGTTCCTGACCGTGGCGGTGGGCGTCATGGTGCTGCGGCGTCGCGAGCCGAATCGTCCGCGACCTTTCCGGACGCCGGTCATCTGGCTGGTCGGTCCGCTCGCCCTGTCCGGTTGTGCGTTCCTGCTGTTCTCGTTGCCGCTACGCACTCAGCTCACGTTCTTGATGTGGACGGGCGCGGGTCTCTTGGTCTACTTGGCGTACGGATATCGCAAGAGCCCGCTCGCGAAGTCGGGCAGCTGATCCGCTCTCGACGTGGCGGAGTCTGATTCCAAGCTCGCCAACCGCATCCTGCTCGGCCTCCTCATCGGGGCCGCAGCAGGGGCGCTGACGCTTGTTTTAGGAGATCCTTTTCCAGAGTTGCTGGAGGGAGCGCGCAGCGTCTCGACGCAGGTGTTCGACCCGATTGGGCAGATCTTCCTGCGCATGCTGTTCTTCGTCGTGATGCCGCTGGTGTTCGCTTCCCTTGCGGCCGGTGTGGCGCAACTCGGTGAGCTCACGCGGTTGGGACCGCTCTCCGTGCGCACCTTCGCCTTGTTCTTCGCGAACATGTCGATCGCTTGCATCCTCGGCCTCGTCATGATGAATGTTGTACAGCCGGGTGGGGCGGTCGACACCGACACGAAGGCGCGACTGATCGAGGAGTACGGCACGGCCTCGGGCAAGCTCATCGAGAAGCAGTCGGCGCAGCCTGACATGTCGTTCCAGACGGTCGTCGACATGTTCATGCCGCGTAATTTGCTCGGTGCGATCACGGGGCACGACCGGTCGATGCTCGGCGAAGTGTTGCCGCTCATTCTTTTTGCAATTCTTCTCGGCGCTGCCGCCCTGCAAATGCCGTCGCATCGTCGCCAGCAACTGCAGTCGGGACTCGAGCTCGTCACCGAGCTCATGACGGGCATCGTGCGCTTCGCGCTCAGGCTCGCGCCCATCGCCGTGCCAGCGATGATCTATAGCGTCGTCGTCAAGATCGGCTGGGACATCCTCGTGGCGCTCGGTGTGTTCGTGATCGGCTGCCTCGTCGTCATGCTGCTGCACTTGTTCGGCACCATGTCGCTCTGGCTCAAGTTGTTTTCGCGTTACGGGCCGCTCGAGTTTTGGCGCACTATCCGACCTGTGTTGGTGACGGCGTTCTCGACGAGTTCGAGCAGCGCGACGCTGCCTGCCGCGTTGGCGTCTGCGCGTGACGATCTTGGCATCAAGCCGACTACGGCCGGCTTCGTATTGCCGCTCGGCACCACCATGAACATGGCCGGCACGGCGCTCTACGAGGGCTGCGTCGTACTGTTCGTGGCGCAGGTGTTTGGTATCTCGCTCGGTTTCGGTGAGCAGCTCACGCTCCTGCTACTCGCCGTTCTCGGCGCCGTCGCCGCGGCGGGCATTCCGGGGGGCTCGCTGCCCATCATCGCGGGATTACTGATCACCTTCGGCATTCCGCCCGAAGGGATCGGCATCGTGCTCGGTGCTGACCGTTTGCTCGATATGACTCGTACCGTCGTGAACGTCGGCGCCGACATGGCGACGACCGCGGTGGTGGATGCGCTCGAGCGCAAAGGGTCGGGAGAGTCAAGCTAACGATCGGCGTAATGGAGGTGCGGGCCTCGTGAAGTTCGAACTGCTGACTCGCTGGCAAACCTGGACCCCGATCATCGCGTTGATGCTCGGAGTCTTTGGTGGCGTACTTCCGGAGACGCTCGGACTCGTTCTCGTCGTATCAGCTCTCGTGGTGACGGTACTCGCCGCGGTCTATCACGCCGAAGTCATCGCCGAGCGCGTGGGCGAGCCCTATGGCACGCTGGTCCTCGCCGTTGCAGTCACCATCATCGAAGTGGCGCTGATCATTTCCTTGATGTTGAGCACGGAGACCCCGACGCCCACCATCGTCCGCGATACGGTTTTCGCTGCAGTGATGATCATCATCACTGGTATGGTGGGCTTGTGCATGCTCGCGGGAGCCTGGCAGCACGGTGAGCAGACCTTCACCCGTCGGGGCGTGAGCGCGGCGCTCGCCACCTTGAGTGCGCTCGCCGTACTCACCCTCGTGCTCCCCAATTTCACGGTATCGGCCTCAGGAGGCGCGTACTCGCCGCTCCAACTGGCTTTCGTCGGTTTCGTCTCGCTCGTGCTCTACGGTGCGTTCGTCTTCGTGCAGACGGTACGTCACCGCGAATACTTCCTTGACGAAATTCACGAGAAAATTTTGGCTGAGAATGAAGCGGTCGTCGAAAGTGGTGCGCCGGTCGAGCACGTCGAGCGTGCGCCCCTCGGCGTGACGTTCGTATTGCTCGTCTTGGCGCTGGTCGCGGTGGTCTTGCTCGCCAAGACGCTGGCACCGGGTCTGACCGAGTTAGCCGTGGTGATCGGTGCGCCAGTCGCGGCGGCGGGCGTGTTCATCGCGGCGATCGTACTGCTGCCTGAGAGTCTTGCGGCGTTTCGGGCTGCGCGTGCCAATCGCCTTCAGACCAGCATGAATCTCGCGCTCGGTTCGGCGTTGGCCTCCATCGGCCTAACGATCCCGACTTTGGCGGTGATCTCGATCGCGATGGGCTGGACGCTTGATCTCGGCCTCGGTAATCGCGAAATCGTCTTGCTGTTCCTGTCGCTGCTCGTGTGCACGCAGTCGTTTAGTACCGGCAGGACGACCATCCTGCAGGGCGCTGTGCACCTCGTGATTTTCGCCGTCTATTTGTTTACGACGATCGTGCCTTAGTCTTCGCGCAGGCTCGGCGTGAGATGCGGCGCGAGCAGAGCGAGCATCGCGTCGTAGACCTTGGGTGACGCTGCGACGATGTTGCCCCCTTGCTTGAACTCTCCGCCCGAGAGCGTGCCGACGCGACCACCGGCTTCCTCGACGATCAGTGACCCGGCAGCCGTGTCCCAAGGGCCGAGACCGATTTCAAAGAATCCATCTGTGCGACCCGCCGCGACGTAGGCGAGATCGAGCGCTGCCGATCCGGGGCGGCGAACGCCGGCGGTGTTCAGCATCACGTCTTTGAGCATCGCGAGATAGGTGTCGAGGTATTCGGTGTTGGCGCGGTAAGGGAACCCGGTGCCGATGAGGGCGCCTTCGAGTCCCCGCTGCGAGCTCACGCGGATGCGTCGGTTTTCAAGATGGGCGCCATCACCCCGCGAGGCGGTGAAGATTTCTTGTCGCATCGGGTCGTAGACGACGCCGTGGTCGATACGGCCGCGAACGCGGGCGCCGATCGAGACACAGAAGTGCGGCATGCCATGAATGAAGTTGGTGGTGCCATCGAGCGGGTCGATGATCCACTCCACGGGGCCAGAGCCGATCTGACCGCTCTCTTCGCCGAGGAAGGCATGATCAGGGTAGGCGCGGCGGATGGTGGCGATGATCTCCGCCTCGGCAGCCCGGTCGACCTCAGTGACGTAGTCGTTGCGGCCCTTGCTCGAGACCTCGAGGGAATCGAGCCGATTGAGGCTGCGGACGATGAGATCCGCCGCACGACGCGCGGCACGCACGGCAATGTTGAGAAGTGGCTGCATGTTGGCAAAGAGCGTCGGAAAAGGCCGTTAGAATACCACGCGCATGATCACCGCCGCCGACATACGAGTGGTTCTCGTCGAGACCTCCCATCCGGGCAACATCGGCGCGGTGGCGCGCGCCATGAAGAACATGGGTCTCGCAAAGCTCGTACTCGTACGTCCCAAGGAGTTCCCGCATTCCGAGGCGAGCGCCAGAGCCTCGGGCGCGACTGACGTGCTCGAGAACGCCGTCGTCGTCGATCGACTCGAAGACGGTATTGCCGATTGCGGATTCATCGTCGCCACCACCGCTCGCGATCGTGATCAAAATATCCGCGTCCTCGATGTACGCGATGGCGCGCAACGCATCGTTTCCGAGAGTCTTCGTGGACCCGTGGCGCTACTTTTTGGCAACGAGCGTACGGGCCTCACGAACGAAGAACTCTCGCTCGCGCATCTTCTGTTACGAATCCCGGCGAACCCCGAATACTCCTCGCTCAATCTCGCCATGGCGGCGCAGCTCGTCACCTATGAAATCTATCGCGCCCGCGGCGCGCAGCACGTGTCGGCGCCCGGACTCATCCCGCTCGCAACGGGCGAGGAGATGGAGCGGCTCTACGCGCATTTCGAAGAGGTGCTCGAAGAGGTGGGCTTTCGTGATCGGACCACGAGCGGCACGCGTTTGATGGAGCGCATCCGCCGTTTCATCAACCGCGCCGAGCTCGATCAGAACGAAGCGAATATTTTGCGAGGCATTTTTACGGCGATTCAGGGTCGACGACGCCCCGCCGGCGCGCGATCAAATAATTCGACCTCCGGAAAGTCTGAGTCATGAAGCCGATCTTTCTCGATCATGCCTCGACCACGCCGATCGATCCTACGGTGGCGACGGCGATGTCCGAGGTGCTCACGGGCGCTCTTGGTATCGGTAATGCGTCTTCGGATACCCACGCCTACGGACGTGACGCGGCAAGCGCCATCGAGGCGGCGCGAGCCGACGTCGCCGCGCTCATCGGCGCCCGAGCAGAGGACCTCATCTTCACCTCAGGTGCGACCGAGTCCGACAATCTCGCGATCGTGGGTGTCGCGCGCGGTCGGGCCGACCGCGGTCGTCATCTCGTGACCTCACGCACCGAACACAAGGCAGTGCTCGACCCGGTACACCAACTCGAAAAACGAGGCTGGCAGGTGAGTGAGCTCGAGCCCGGTCGTGACGGTCGCATCGATTCTGCGACGGTCGCTGCAGCGCTGAGGCCCGATACGCAGTTGGTATCGATCATGCACGCGAACAACGAGACGGGCGTCGTGCAGGACATCGCCGCGATCGCAGCGGTCTGTCGCGCGCGCGATGTTTTTCTGCATTGCGATGCGGCGCAATCGGTAGGTCGACTTCCCATCGATGTCGAATCGCTCGGCGTCGATCTGTTGTCGATCTCAGCACACAAGCTTTACGGACCCAAGGGCATCGGCGCCCTGTGGGTGTCTCCGCGAGTTCGACCTTGGGTGGAGCCGCTGATGTGGGGCGGCGGTCACGAACGGGGACTCCGACCCGGAACGCTCGCCACTCACCAGATCATTGGCTTCGGCCGGGCCGCGGCGCGAGTGCGCGAGCAACGCGACTCCGATGCGCGTCACGTCGAGGCGCTGGCGTCGCGGTTTCGATCAGGTCTAGCCGGCGTGGAGGGCCTGCGCTGGAACGACCACCCCGTTCATCGTTTGCCTGGGCTGTTGTCGCTCAGTATCGAAGGGGTCGAAGGTGAAAGTCTCATCGCCGCGCTGCCCACGATCGCCGTCTCGAGCGGCGCCGCCTGCGATTCGACGAGCGGCGAACCGTCGTACGTGTTGCGCGCGCAAGGCGTGCCCACCGAGCTCGCACAGTCGACGCTGCGGGTCGCGTTCGGCCGATTCAATACCGAGACCGAGGCGATACACGCCTCGACCGTGGTGCGCGAGGCCGTCGCGAGATTGCGTGCCCAAGATGCCCCAGGCTCACCCGCGGGCGAGGGTTGGGGGATGGGCGAGGCGGGGAGTCTTCGCGAGGGCGCGCGGATTCGCTGTTTCGTCCGCCTCGATACCAAGCAGAACATTACGGCGATCGAATTCAGGGCGGCCACCTGTCCGGGAGTATGGACGGTGCTCGATGGGTTAAAACGCGAGCTTGTGGGTCGGCCTGCGGCGACCCCGACCCTGGGTGGCCCGCGGGACTGGGTCCGCCGGTTTAACCTGCCGACCGAGAAACTTGGCCGTCTGTTCCGAGTCGAAGATGCGTTGGGGGCGGCGCTCAAGAGCGCTGGCGAACCGTGATCGGCGCATTACAATGGACGCACTCACCCTGAGGAGACTATGGCGATTTCATTGACGACCGCAGCGGCAGACAGAGTCCGCAGTTTTCTCGGTACCCGAGGGCAGGGCATCGGCCTGCGTTTGGGCGTCCGCAAGACCGGTTGTTCGGGTTTCGCCTATGTCATCAACTACGCAGATGAGACCACGCCCGCCGATATCGTTTTCGAAGATCAGGGCGTCAAAGTGTTCGTCGATCGCGACAGCCTGCCGTACATCGACGGCACCGAAGTCGACTTCGTGAAGCAGGGCCTCAACGAGGCCTTCAAGTTCCGCAACCCCAACACCAAGGGCGAATGTGGTTGCGGAGAAAGCTTCAACGTCTAAAAAACCCTTCCAGACCAGTCACTTGCGCGCGTTCTCGCGTTGCCGACAGGGGCATTGCGCGGGTAAACTACCCGATTGCCCGTTTCCCTTTCACTTTTACAAGGAACTGTCCCATGGCGCTGGTGCGCACTTTTTCGATCGTTAAGCCGGATGGCGTGACCCGTAACCTCATCGGCGAGGTCTATCGTCGTTTCGAGCAGGCGGGTCTGCGCGTCGTTGCTGCCCGTATGGTTCACCTGTCGCAGGCCGAGGCCGAGGGGTTCTACGCGGTGCACCGCGAGCGTCCGTTCTTCAAGGACTTGGTCAAGTACATGACCTCGGGTCCGGTGATGCTCCAGGTTCTCGAAGGCGAGAACGCCATCGCCAAGAACCGCGAGATCATGGGCGCCACCGATCCGAAGAAGGCCGCGCCGGGTACGATCCGCGCCGACCTCGCCGAGAGCATCGAGGCGAACACCGTTCACGGCTCCGATGGTCCCGAGACCGCCGCCCAAGAAATTGCTTATTTCTTCCGTGGCATCGAGATCTGCCCGCGCGGCTGATCACCTCACTCTGCTGACGCACTCGTCATGACCGAAGTCGCCGCCGGACGAACCAACCTCCTCGGGCTCGAAAAGCCCGAGCTCGAGGCGTTCGTCGCGGCGCTCGGCAACAAGCCGTTTCGAGCGCGTCAGCTGATGAGTTGGCTCTACAAGCGCCTTGAGGGCGACTTCGCGGCCATGACCGATCTGGCGCGAGACTTTCGCGCGCAACTCAGCGAAGTGGCTGAGGTGCGTACGCCTGAGATCGTCTCGCGCCACGACTCGGCCGATGGCACCCGCAAATGGTTGCTGCGCGCCGACAGCACGCAGGCCTTCGAGATGGTGTTCATTCCGGAAGTCGATCGCGGCACGCTCTGCATTTCGTCGCAGGTGGGTTGCGCACTCGATTGTTCGTTCTGTTCGACGGCGCAGCAGGGGTTCAATCGTAATCTCACCACCGCCGAAATCGTCGGGCAGGTGTGGCTCGCCAATCGTGAACTCGGTTTCGAGCCCGGTGGCGAACGGCGCATCACGAACGTCGTATTCATGGGGATGGGCGAACCACTCGCGAATTTCCGTAATGTGGTGCCCGCTATTCGTATTTTGCTCGATGATCTCGGGTTCGATATTTCTCGCCGACGCGTCACGCTCTCGACCTCGGGTCTTGTGCCGCTCATGTACAAGCTCGCCGAAGAAGTGAACTGCGCGCTTGCGGTGTCGCTGCATGCCCCCGACGATGCACTGCGTAACGAGCTCGTGCCGATCAACCGCAAGCACCCGATCGCCGAGCTGCTCGAGGCCTGTTGGCATTACCTCGATGAGCAGAACGGTCGCAGCGTAACCTTTGAGTACGTCATGCTCGACGGGGTCAACGATCAACTCGAGCATGCACGCGCGCTCGCGCGGCTGCTCAAGGGCAAGCCCGCCAAGCTCAATCTCATTCCGTTCAATCCGTTCCCGGGCACCGATTATCGTCGTTCTCCCATGCCGGTGATCACGCGCTTCCGAGACGAACTCATCCAGCGCGGGATACTGGCCACCATTCGTCGCACGCGTGGCGACGATATCGACGCGGCCTGCGGTCAACTCGCCGGTCGAGTCAACGATCGCACGCGTATTCGTCTTGGCGAAAAGCTCTCGGGAGCACTGGCGTCATGAGCGAGTCCATCGGTCAAAGATTGGCACGTTGTCGCGAGGCCATGAGTCTCACCACGGCGACTGCAGCCGCTCGTCTGCATTGCGACGAGTCGATCATCGTGTCGCTCGAGGCCGATCGTTTCGCGGAGATTGGTGCGCGCGTGTTCGTACAAGGTCATCTGCGTCGTTATGCCGATCTCGTCGGCGCACCCACCGCGGAACTCATGGCCGATTGGACAGCGCAGGGTGCTGCGCTCGCGGCGCCCGATCTCACCAAGATTCCGCGCGCGCCGATGCCTGCCGTCGACTCCCAAGCCTGGGGTCGCCGTCTCGGCCTCCTCGCAGCGGCCGTCGTGATTGCCGTGGCAGCCTGGTGGATTCTTCAAGGCGGGGGCGTCTCGAGTCAGCCCGCGGTCGCAGAGCCGGCCATGACCTCTGAAGTCGTCGACGTATCGGACGCCGTGACGCCGAGTGATCCGTCGATGCCGATCGAGGTACCGCCTCCGGCGACAGAAGCACCCGTCGTAGCGAGCGCCGCGGTTGCACCCTCCGTCCCGGTCGCTGAAGGTCGAGTGGTGCTGGCCGTCGACGTACGCGCCGACTGCTGGGTCGAGATCTACGACGCCGCGGGTCAGAAGCTTTACTTTGACAACGTAGGCCGAGGTGGTCAGGCGAGAGCCGCCGGGCAGGGCCCGTTGCGCGTGCTGCTGGGTCGTGCCGATGCCGCGTCGCTTCAAGTGGGAGGGCGTCCCGTGACGATTCCCGCGGGCTTCATTCGTAACTCGACGGCCTATTTCACCGTTGATGCGGCGGCAAGGCTTCGACCTTTCATCAAGCCAGAAGTCTTAACCTCGGAGCAGGTGCCGTGAGCGCACCACTCATCCAGCCGGTCAAAGGTATGAACGACGTGTTGCCCGCCGAGATTGCGCGGTGGCAGTGGCTTGAGACTGTCGCGCGAGAACTTTTGGGCGCGTATGCCTACGACGAGATGCGCGTGCCGGTCGTCGAGCAGACTGATCTATTCAAGCGCGCGATCGGCGAGTTCACCGACGTCGTCGAAAAAGAAATGTACAGCTTCGAAGACAAGGGCGGCGAGCGACTGACCCTGCGTCCCGAAGCGACCGCGGGCATGGTCCGCGCGATGATCTCGAACGGCCTGTTGCGCGGCGCGCGACACAAGGTCTGGTGCATCGGACCGATGTTCCGTCATGAGAAACCGCAGAAAGGGCGATTCCGTCAGTTCCACCAAATCGATGTCGAGGCCGTGGGCTTTGCCGGGCCAGATATCGATGCCGAACTCATCGCTCTGTCGGCCGCGTTCTGGCGTCGACTCGGTATCGATCGAGTGAGGCTGCAAATCAACTCGCTTGGCACCTCCGAGTCTCGACGCGTCTATCGCGAGACGCTGACGCGTTACTTCCAAGATCACTTTGCGAAACTCGATGCCGACAGCCAGCGTCGGCTCGAGGGTAACCCGCTCCGAATACTCGACAGTAAAAATCCCGACATGCAGTCGATCATCGCCGGCGCACCCTTGCTGCCCGAACACCTCGATGCCGAGAGCACTCAGCACTTCGAGGCGCTTCGCGGCATGCTTGACTCGCTCGGTATCGCGTACGAGGTCAATCCGCGTCTCGTGCGCGGCCTCGACTACTACTCGCGTACCGTGTTCGAGTGGATCACCGACGCGCTCGGCGCCCAAGATGCCGTGTGCTCAGGTGGTCGTTACGACGGGCTCATCACGCAATTAGGTGGTGAGGCGACGCCTGCCATCGGCTTTGCCATGGGTGTGGAGCGTGTGGTCGCGCTCATCGAGCAAGCGGGGACCGCGCCGGCTGTGCGAACGGCCGACGTCTATGTTGTCGTGCAAGGCGAGTCGTCGATGGGTTTGGCGATGCGCCTCGCCGATGACCTCCGGCGTAGCTCAGCGGGGCGTCGCGTCGAGCTCAATCTCGGCGGTGGCAACTTCAAGGCCCAGTTCCGTCGCGCCGATCGCAGCGGAGCGCCGTTGGCGATCGTGTTTGGCGAAGACGAGCTCGCGCGCGGCGTCGTGCAGTTGAAGCCCATGCGTGACGGGGCAGGCGATCCGGCCGAAGTGAAAATCGATAACGCAGTATCTGCCGTCGACCAATGGTTATCGACTCAAAGTTCAAAGAATTCTTAGCAGGAGAGACGATCGTGATCGATGATTTTTACAACGAAGAAGAGCAGTGGGAGCGCGTCAAGCGTTGGTTGCGCGAGAACGGCCCTTGGCTCATCGCGGGCGTCATCATCGGTCTGGGTGCTCTGGCGGGCTGGCGCTGGTACGAAGCGTACGTCGAGCGTCGGCATGTTGAGGCGAGCGTTGCATACAGCGATATTCTGCAGACGCTCGAACGCGGCGACCGAGTCGCGGGCCTCAAGGCCATCGATGAACTGCGCGAAGAATATGGGTCGTCGGCGTACGCCGACCAAGGCGATCTCCTCGGCGCTCGCGTGCACGTGGAGGCTAACGAGCTCGGCAAAGCCGCCGAACGACTGACGCGAGTGATGACGAGCGCCGACGATCCGCAACTGCAATTGCTAGCTCGAGTTCGTTTGGCGCGCGTGCAGATCGCTCAGAACAACGCCGACGCCGCGCTCAAAACTCTCGACGGCGCAGAACCGGGTGGTTTTGTCGCTCGCTTCGACGAGGTCCGTGGCGACGCCCTGCTCGCCAAAGGCGATCGGGTCGGCGCCCTGGCCGCCTGGCGTAAGGCCGAGGCGGCCGCAGGTGAAGGCGGTACGTTACCCGCGACCGTCGATCTGGAGGGTCTGCGCCTTAAGATTTGGGATGTCGAATCCGACGGCGTAAAGACGCCCGCGAAACCTTGAACTTGGTGGTGAAGGAGCTACTCATGTCACGCAGCACCCTATCAATGCGTCTGCTTCGGCTTGTTGCCGCGGCGGTGCTGCTTGCAGCGCTCGTTGCTTGCGACAAAGACAAAGATGTCGATCCGCCCGCTGAGCTCGTCGACTTCAAAGAATCACTCGCCGTTACTCGTGTTTGGAGCGTCTCACTTGGCGGGGGAGACGAGGTCATGCGTGGCGGATTATCGCCCACGGCGTCGGGTGACCAAGTATTCGCGGCGGGTCGCGGTGGCGAGGTCGTCGCCCTCGAGCTCGCCAGTGGCAAGGTCCTTTGGCGGACTAAAACGGGCGCCACGCTGTCGGGCGGCCCCGGGGCGGGTGGCGGACTGGTCGTCGTCGGCACAGCGGATGGTGACGTCCTCGCGCTCGATGCCGTCACCGGAACGCGCAAATGGTCCGCAAAAGTGGGCGGTGAAGTACTCGCGGCCCCAGCGGTGGGCGCGGATGCGGTCATCGTGCGTACCGTCGCGGGCCGATTGCTTGGTCTGTCGATCGAAAATGGCCGTGAGTTGTGGCGCGAAGATCAACAAATTCCGCGACTCACCTTGCGCGGGACGGCAGCGCCAGTCATCACCGGTAACGTCGCCTTCTGCGGGTTCGACAATGGTCGTGTCGTCTCCGTCGAGACCGCGCGCGGAGAAGTCTTGTGGGACCAGCTCGTCTCGCCTGCGCGTGGACGAACCGAAATCGAACGGCTCGTCGACATCGACTCAGCCGTCAAAGTTTTAGGGGCCGATGTGTTCGTCGCAGGGTTTCAGGGCCGCGTCGCCATGCTCGCTTCGGACTCCGGTCAAATCTGGTGGTCGCGCGAAATCTCGAGTCATCGGGGGCTCGCCGTCGACGAAGAGCGTGTCGTGGTGTCGGGCGCGATGGGTGAGGTCATCGCACTGCGTCGTCGCACTGGCGTCGACCTCTGGCGTCAAGAGGGTTTACGGATGCGGCGCTTGTCCGCGCCCGCGCTCGTCGGTAATCGCGTCGCCGTGGCTGATTTCGAAGGCTACGTGCATTGGCTCGATGGCGAGACCGGTGCTTTCGTCGCGCGCACCAAGATTGGTGGCCGCACGAGTAATGCGCCGATGGTGGTTGGCGACGTCGTCATCTTCCAGGATGACGAAGGTCGTGTGACCGCCCTGCGTCCGAAGGCCTGAAGGCCTCGAACGCAGTCCTGACGTCCAACCGAGAGAACTGAAAACATGCTTCCTGTCGTCGTTCTCGTCGGTCGACCCAACGTCGGTAAGTCG
This sequence comes from Gammaproteobacteria bacterium, assembly GCA_016874235.1. Lineage (GTDB taxonomy): Bacteria > Pseudomonadota > Gammaproteobacteria > Steroidobacterales > Steroidobacteraceae > UBA964. The sequence continues at coordinate 43,122 of VGUJ01000011.1, read as the reverse complement.
ACGCTCTTCAATCGTTTGACTGGCACACGTGACGCACTCGTCGCCGACATGCCGGGTGTCACCCGTGATCGGCAGTACGGTTACGGGCGGATGGGGCCCGTCCCTTACGTCGTGGTCGATACGGGCGGTCTCGTCGAGCAACCCTCCGGCATCGAAACGCCGATGCGCTTGCAAACCGAGCGCGCGGTCGCCGAGGCCGATGTCCTCGTGTTTTTGGCGGATGCGCGCAGCGGCCTCACACCGCAAGATCATTGGGTCGCGCGCGAACTTCGACGCTCGGGAAAAAAGGTCGTACTCGCGGTCAACAAGGCGGAGGGGCTCGACCCGTCTGCCGCCGCCTCTGACTTCCATTCTTTGGGCTTGGGAGAACCGCTCGCGATCGCCGCAGCTCACGGCGACGGTTGTCGCGATCTCATGTCGGTAGTACTGTCGGATTTCGATCCCGAGAAAATCGCGGCGGAACAATCACCCGATGATGGTCGTATTCGTATTGCCATCATCGGTCGGCCGAACGTCGGCAAGTCGACGCTCGTCAATCGCCTGCTGGGTGAAGAGCGTGTCATCGCGAGCGACATGCCCGGGACCACGCGCGATAGCATCTTCGTTCCCTTCGCACGCGATGATCGTGAATTCACGCTGATCGATACGGCGGGTGTACGTCGGCGCGGTAAGGTCGAAGACGAAGTTGAAAAGGCGAGTGTCGCCAAAACTTTGCAGGCCATCGACTCGGCTCATGTCGTCATCTTCGTCGTCGATGCGCATGACAGCATTGGTGAGCAAGACGCGAACGTGCTCGGACTCGCGTTGCAGCGAGGCCGTGCGCTCATCATCGCGGTCAACAAATGGGATGGCATTCCCATGGAGCAGCGCGAAGAAATCCGTCGCCTGCTCGAACTGAAGCTCGACTTCGTTCCCTACGCGCCCGTGCATTTCATTTCAGCGCGTCATGGCACGGGGGTGGGTGAGCTCGTCGCGGCGACCATCAAGGCCTACGACGCGGCGATGACGGAAATTCCAACTCCGCGTCTCACCAAGACGCTGGAGCGAGCGATCGTGCAGCATCAGCCGCCGCTCGTTCGGGGTCGTCGCATCAAGTTGCGTTATGCGCATCAAGGCGGGCGCAATCCGCCGCGCATCATCGTGCACGGCAACCAGACGGTTCATGTGCCCGAGGCGTATACGCGTTATCTCGCCAACGTCTTTCGACGAGAGTTCGATCTCTTCGCCTCGCCCGTGGCGGTCGAGTACAGGTCGGACTCCAATCCTTATGTGCGGCTCAAGGTACGCCCGAAGCGCGACCCGTCGACGCGGGGGCGCTCGGCAGGTCGAGGAAAAGCGCAGGGTCCACGAAAGCGCGGTTGAGCGCGACGCCCCAGTGCAGGTGAGGCCCCGTCACGCGGCCCGTCGCACCCACCTCGCCGATCTTGTCTCCGGTTTTCACTTCCGTTCCCGGCGTCACACCGATGTCACTCAAGTGGCAGTAAAGGGTCACGAGACCCTGACCATGATCAATGAATACCGACTTGCCGTTGAAGAAGAAGTCACCGACTTCGATCACTCGACCGGGTGCCGGCGCGAAGACGGGTGTACCGACTGGTGCGGCGATGTCCATGCCCGAGTGCGGGTTACGCGGTTGATTATTGAAGACCCGTCGCAGTCCGAAAGACGCTGAGCGAGGTCCACGGACAGGTGATTCGAGTTTGAGGGTTGAAGGGAGTGCCGAGCTGAAGGTCGCGACCGCCGCGCGAATCCGCGGCTGTTCTTCGGCGACTCGCGCGGCGTTTTCGGGTGAGAGATCGACGTGCTTCGGCGCAACCTTCAGGCGTTGCGTCGCATACGCCTTGCCTTCGATGGTGAAGCCTTGCGAGAGCGTCGCAGGGCCGGATCGAATCTCGATCTTCGCGGTGCCCGGTTCACGCGCGAGCGGAATCCCGACGATCGCGCGCCACCCTTGTCCGTTCGGAATCACCATGACGCGATTACCCTCGAACGTCACGACCGGCGGCTTCGAGGAGTCTCCCGGCACATCGAGAATGGCCACACCACCCGGCACCGATAATGAGGTGGGCAGGTTACTGACGCCCGACGCGTCCATTGAGGCGAGCGCGATCAGCGCGCTCATCAAACCCGAAAGCATCCCCCGTCCTTTGATCACGCTTTTTTCTCCTCAAGGTGTTCGACGACTCGTGCGCGTAGCGTTCCTTTGGCGAGTCTCGTATCGATGAGATCACCGGTACCCACGGCGCCCGCGTCGCGTAACAGGGCACCGTCTGTGACCCGCGTGACGAGAGCGAATCCACGATCGAGCGTGGCGAGCGGACTCACCGCATCGAGCGTGCGCGCGAGTGTGCCGAGCGTTTGCCGCAACACCTCGAGTCGCTGCGGTAGCGCGCGACGGAGGCGCTCATCGAGCACGGCATGACGGTGCGTGAGCCGTTGCACCTCGGCCTTGGGCGAGGTCCGGGCGAGGCGCGTCGTCAGTGTTTGCAGGCGATGTCTTCGATCCGAGAGCAGCAACTGCACTCGACTGCCGAGCCGCTGTTCGAGTTCGTCGAGGCGTTGGGCATTTTGACGCAAGCGCTGTCCGGGGTGCGCGAGCGCAAGCCGGCGCCGCATCGCTACAAGATAATCGCTGTCGTTGCGTAGCTGTCGACGCAGCGCCTGCAGCAATCTTTGAGCCAGCCGAGCAAAGCCCGTACGCCAGGTGGCGCCATCGGGCACGACGAGTTCGGCGGCACCCGAGGGCGTCGGTGCGCGCAGGTCTGCGACGAAATCGGCAATCGTGAAATCGACTTCGTGACCGATCCCGGTGACGACGGGCATCGGCAGGCTGCGAATCGCTCGTGCGACGGCCTCGTCGTTGAAGGCCCAGAGATCTTCGATAGAGCCGCCACCGCGGGCGACGATCAACACATCGCATTCGTGTCGGGTCGTTGCGAGCGAGAGCGCTTCGAGCAGTTGGGGCACGGCATCGCGACCTTGCACCGCGGTCGGATAGATGATGACGCGCGCAGCGGGAAATCGCCGACCCAAGATATTGAGGATGTCGCGGATCGCCGCGCCCGTGGGTGAGGTCACCACACCGATGCAACCCGGCACGGTCGGCAAGGACCGCTTCTTCGACGCGTCAAACAGCCCCTCCGCTTCGAGGCGCGCCTTCAGTCGCTCGTACTCGCGACGCAATGCGCCAACGCCTGAGTCTTCGAGATGTTCGACCTGAAGCTGGTACTCGCCGCGGGGTTCGAAGAGTGTGACCCGAGCCCGGGCGATGACCCGTTGACCATCGGCGGGTGCGAATCGCAGCAGGGCATTGCGACCGCGGAACATCGCGCAGCGTACTTGGCTGTCGCGATCCTTCAGGGTGAAGTACCAGTGACCTGAGGCCGGGCGCGAAAAGTTCGAGATTTCGCCCTCGATCCATACCGTCGGCATCCCATGCTCGAGCAGCATCCGGACCTCTTTATTGAGGCGTCCGACGCTGTAGACGTCGCGGTCTGCCGGGGCGATGGGGAGCGTTGGCAAGTGGGGTTCCGGTACGAGAAAAGGCCTCTGGAGGGGGCAAGTTTACCGGGTCGGCCGGGGTGCGTAGAATGCGCCGTCCAATAGCTCATTGGACGGCCTCCCGCATGCGTATCCTCCAGGAAGCACTCACTTTCGATGACGTGCTTTTGGTCCCGGCTTATTCGGAAGTTTTGCCCCGCGAAGTCGACCTGTCGACTCGATTGACGCGCAGTATCCGCCTGAACCTGCCGCTAGTCTCTGCGGCCATGGACACGGTGACCGAGGCCCGCCTCGCCATCGCCATCGCCCAGGAAGGCGGCATCGGCATCGTGCACAAGAGCATGACCATCGAGGCCCAAGCGCTCGAGGTCGCGCGGGTCAAGAAATTCGAGAGTGGCGTGGTGCTCGATCCCATCACGGTCTCGCCGGATACCACCATTCGCCAGGTCCTCGAGCTCACCAAGGCGCGCGGTATCTCCGGCATGCCGGTCGTGAAGGGCAACAAGGTGGTCGGCATCGTCACGAGCCGCGACCTTCGTTTCGAAACCCAACTCGACAACCCCGTCTCGTCGGTGATGACGCCGAAAGAGCGTCTCGTCACCGTTCCCGAGAACGCCCCGAGAGAAGACGTGCTGCAGCTCTTTCACAAACATCGCATCGAGAAAGTGCTCGTCGTCGGTCAGGGCAGCGAGCTCAAGGGGCTCATCACTGTCAAAGATATCCAGAAGGCCACCGAGCGTCCGCGCGCCTGCAAAGACAGCAGTGGTCGCTTGCGCGTCGGCGCGGCGGTGGGTACGTCGCCCGATACGCTGGATCGCGTCGCAGCACTCGTGGAGGCGGGCGTCGATGCGGTGGTGGTCGACACCTCGCACGGGCATTCGCGCGGCGTCATCCAGATGGTCGAGCGCGTGAAGTCGCGCTGGCCGACGCTGCAGGTGATCGCCGGCAATATCGTCACCGCCGAGGCAGCACAGGCGCTCGTCAAGGCTGGTGTCGACGGCGTGAAGGTGGGCATCGGTCCTGGCTCGATTTGCACGACTCGCATTGTCGCGGGCGTGGGCGTACCGCAGATTTCGGCCGTCGCCAATGTGGCGGCAGCCCTCGAGGGCACGGATGTACCGCTCATCGCCGATGGCGGCATTCGCTATTCAGGTGATGTCGCCAAGGCCATCGCGGCGGGTGCCCACGCCGTAATGATCGGTGGACTGTTCGCGGGCACCGAAGAATCGCCGGGCGAAGTCGAACTTTTTCAAGGTGCAAGCTTCAAGAGCTATCGCGGCATGGGTTCACTCGGTGCGATGGGCGAGCGCCACGGTTCGAGCGACCGCTATTTCCAGGACACGACGAGCGAACTCGAGAAACTTGTGCCCGAGGGTATCGAAGGTCGCGTGCCGTACAAGGGTAGCCTCGTCGCCATCGTGCATCAGCTCGCAGGCGGTCTGCGCGCAGCGATGGGTTACACGGGCAGCCAAAGCATCGAACAGATGCGGACTCGGCCGTCTTTCGTGCGCATCACGACGGCAGGCGTGCGCGAGTCGCACGTGCACGACGTGACCATCACCAAAGAAGCGCCGAACTATCGGATCTCGTGAGTCGCTGGCCATGACCGCCCGCGACATTCACGCCGACCGCATTCTGATTCTCGATTTCGGCTCTCAGTACACGCAGCTGATCGCGCGTCGTGTACGCGAGCTCGGTGTGTATTGCGAGATCCATCCCTGGGATGCGGGCGATGCCGACGTTCGTGCGTTTGCGCCGAAGGGCGTCATTCTCTCGGGAGGCCCCGAGTCCGTCACTCAAAAAAATGCCCCGGTCGCGCCCGCAGCCGTGTTTGAGCTCGGCGTGCCTGTGCTCGGCATTTGCTATGGCATGCAGATCATGGCGGCGCAGCTCGGCGGTCGCGTCGAGCCCGGTGCCGTCCACGAATTCGGTTATGCGGAGGTGCGTGCGCGCAATCATTCGGCGCTACTGAAAGGCATCGAAGATCGCGTCAATGCCGAGGGTCACGGTCTGCTCGACGTATGGATGAGTCACGGCGATCACGTGGTCGAGCTGCCCAAGGGGTTTGCGGCGATCGCGTCGACGGGTGATGTACCCATTGCCGGAATGGCCGACGAGTCGCGCAGGTTTTACGCTTTGCAGTTCCATCCGGAAGTGACCCATACCAAACAGGGTGAGCGGATCTACGCCCGTTTCTTGCACGACATCTGTGGGTGTGCCGCGAGCTGGAACCCCGGCAATATCATTGAAGATGCGATCGAGCGCGTGCGTGCGCAGGTCGGCAAGGGTCGTGTGCTGCTAGGGCTATCGGGCGGTGTCGACTCATCAGTGGTTGCGGCACTGCTGCACAAGGCCATCGGCGATCAGCTGGTCTGCGTATTCGTCGATCACGGTCTCTTGCGTCATCGCGAGGGCGACGCCGTGATGGATATTTTTGCTCGTAATCTCGGCGTGCGAGTCATTCGCGTGAATGCCGCCGATCGATTCTTTGGTGAACTCAAGGGTGTGAACGACCCTGAAGCCAAGCGCAAGATCATCGGCCGGCTCTTCGTCGAGGTGTTCGATGAAGAGGCCAAGAAACTCGCGGCTGGCAATGCCAACGACCGCGTCGAATTCCTCGCACAGGGCACCATCTATCCTGATGTTATCGAATCGGCGGGCAGCAAAACCGGCAAGGCGCATGTCATCAAGAGCCATCACAATGTGGGTGGCCTGCCCGCGCACATGAAGCTCAAGCTCGTTGAGCCGCTACGCGAACTCTTCAAAGATGAAGTACGCAAGATCGGGGTCGAGCTCGGTTTGCCGCACGAGATGGTCTACCGGCATCCCTTCCCGGGCCCCGGCCTCGGCGTTCGAATCTTGGGCGAAGTCACCGAGGCGGCCGCCGAGACGCTGCGACTCGCCGATCACATTTTCATCGAAGAGCTGCGTAAGTCGGGTTGGTACGACAAGACGAGCCAGGCGTTCGCCGTGTTCCTACCCGTGAAGTCGGTCGGGGTGACGGGCGATGGGCGTCGTCACGATCCCGTCATCGCGTTGCGCGCCGTAGAGACCATCGATTTCATGACGGCGCACTGGGCGCATCTGCCCTACGAGCTGCTTGATGTCTGCTCGCGTCGTATCGTCAACGAGGTCAGGGGCGTGAGCCGCGTGGTGTACGACATCAGCGGCAAGCCACCCGCGACGATCGAGTGGGAATAGTCACAATACTCAAGGAGTGCACGATGCGCGGAGTTTTCGGTTTAGTCAAAAAATTCCATCTCGTGGCGGCGACGGCGCTGATCGCGCTCGTTGCCCCGTTCGCATCGGCGCAGGACGCCCCGATCAAGACCGAGCGCTACACGCTTAAGGTCGAGACGCTCGCAAGCGGACTGTCATCGCCATGGAGTGTGGCGTTGCTGCCCGATGGCTTGATCCTCATCACCGAGAAGGCCGGCGCGCTGCGCGTGATGCGCGAGGGGAAACTTCTCGAGCGTTCGGTATTGGGCTTGCCGGAGGTGACTGTGCGCGGGCAGGGTGGTTTGCTCGATGTCGTCGCTCATCCCGGTTATCAAAAAAATCGTTTGATCTACTGGAGTTACTCGGCGGGTACCTCAACTGAAATGGGTACTGAGGTCGCGCGCGGCCGACTGAGCTGTGAGGGCGATGTGTGCCGAGTGTCCGACGTGCAGGTGATTTTCACCCAGAAACCCAAGGCGAATGCGGGGCAGCATTTTGGTTCGCGACTCGTTTGGGATCGAAATGGACATCTTTTCGTCACGCTCGGAGATCGAGGCCGTCAGGATGACGCTCAAAATCTCGGCAATCATATCGGCACGGTTCTGCGAATCACCGATACGGGAGCGATCCCCGCCGACAACCCCTTCGCAAAGCGCGAGGGGGCGATGCCCGAGATCTTCACGTACGGCAATCGCAACGTGCAGGGCGCCGCCATTCACCCGCGCACGGGTGACTTGTGGGCGCATGAGCACGGCCCTCAAGGCGGTGACGAGCTCAACATCCTTCGGCCCGGCCGCAACTACGGCTGGCCCGTGATCACCCACGGACGCACCTACGGTCTCGGTCGCACCATCGGCGAGGGCACCGAGCGTGCCGACATCCCGAAAGCACTGAAGATCTGGCTGCCTCAGTCGATCGCGCCCTCCGGGCTTACGTTCTACACCGGCGCGTTGTTTCCGGAATGGCGCAGCAGTCTTTTTCTCGGCTCGTTGCGAGAGCAGATGTTGATCCGATTAACCTTGAGCGGCGATACCGTCACCGCCGAGGAACGTATTACAGGTTTTGGGCGCGTTCGTGATGTGCGTGAGGGATCGGACGGCGCGTTGTATGTGCTGTCCGAATCGACGGGAAAGCTGTTTCGATTGACGCCGACCAAGTAAGTCATCTTTGAGGGGGTATCGATGAATCCTGCCATCTGTGCTCGAGCGGCTGTTTTTTCTTTGCTCGCAGGCTGTGTGCTCGCTGGGCAGTCGATCGCCAATGAGCCTTCGCAAGGTCGCGTGATCGCCTCGGCGGAGGGATTCGACGTGTTGTCGACCCGCGAGCGAGTCGAGCCTGAGAATCGCATGGTCCGCGACCGGCTCGAGACCCTCCTGCCGCGCCTCATGGCGGAGACCAAGCTCGACATGTGGCTCGTGATCAATCGCGAGTATGCGGAAGACCCCGTCTATTTCACGCTCGTTCCACAGCCGAGTTTTGCGGCTCGCCGGACCACCATGCTCGTGTTTCATCGTCAGCCCGACGGTAGCGTCGATCGACTCTCGGTGAATCGCTATCCGCTCGGAGAGCCGTACTCGTCTGCATGGGCGGGTGGCGATCTCGATGCGCAGTGGAAAGCCTTGGCAGAGCTCATCGTGAGTCGCAACCCACAGCGCATCGGCATCAACGTCTCGCGCGAGTGGCCGGTGGCCGACGGGCTGACGTCGGCATTGCACGAACGCCTGCGCGAAGTGCTTCCGCCTGAGTTCGCATCGCGACTCGTGCCTGCAGAGTCACTCGTGGTGCGCTGGCTCGAGACGCGCAGCGCCGCGGAGCTTGCCGTCTATCCGCACATCATCGGTATCGCGCGGGGTGTCATCGCCGAAGCCTTCAGCACGCGCGTCATCACGCCAGGCGTCACCACGACACAAGAGGTGGCGTGGTACATCCGTGCGCGTTTCGAAAGCCTGGGTTTACCGATTTGGTTTTTTCCCGACGTGAACCGCCAACGTCAGGGCGTACCCTGTGAGGCGGACGCGCCGTTCTGCGGCGACAGCGGCGTCATCGAGCCGGGTGATGTGCTGCATACGGACGTCGGCATTTGTTATCTCAAGCTCTGCACCGACACTCAGGAGATGGGGTATGTCGCGCGACTTGGTGAGACCGAGGTCCCTGCCGGCCTTCAGGCTGCGATGCAGACGGGCAATCGATGGCAGGATCTTTTGACCTCGAACTTTTCCACTGGCCGTACCGGTAACGAAGCACTGGCGTTGACGCGTGCGGCGGCGACCAAGGCGCGCATCGCGGCGAGTGTGTACACCCATCCGCTCGGCATGTTCGGGCATGCACCGGGTCCGACGATCGGCATGTGGGATAACCAGGGGTCGACGCCCGTGCAGGGCGACTGGCCGATCTACCCGAACACCGTTTACGCCATCGAGGGAAACATCAAGCAAGCGGTACCCGAGTGGGGCGGCCAGCTCGTGCAGATGAAACTCGAGCAGGGTGCGCTCTTCGACGGTGAGCGCGTCACGTACCTCGCGGGACGTCAGACCCGCTGGCACCTGATCCGCTGAGCTTTCGGTCAAACTCAGCGCGCAAATCCCGCGATTTTCCGCCGCAGGGCTTCGATCCACTGGCGAAGCTTGGCGGGTATCTTTGAGACGGGCGGGCCGTTCGGATCGATCTCTGCGAACGGCACGATGCCGGCCAGCACGCCATAGAGCAGTAGCGCCGCACCTCCGGTGAAGAGCAGCAGCGCCGCGGCGATCACGCGAATGAGTGTGACCTCGACACGCAGGTAGCGAGCGAGGCCTAGACACACGCCACTGATCCACGCGCCCTGGCTGACTTGCTGCAGGGAGGGCGCCGACTCGGTTGTTTTCTTTGGATCAGAAGAGGTCGGTTCAACGCCCGGTCTTCGAACGGGACCGATTTCTTCGAGAGCGGGTAGCAGTTCCTGCAGCGTGATCACCGTAGCTTGCGGCGATTGTCGTCGTCGGCACTGATCGGCGACCGCCTGCTCGAGATCGAGAAGGATCTCGTCACGATCAGGGTCGTCACCGAGCGCTACGCCCGACTCCGCGAGATACGCCTCGAGGCGCGCGTAGGCATCTTCCTCGATGGGGTAGGGATTGCGATTGAGGCTCGCATGAATGACGCGTTGCATGAGGTTCTCCTTGACGATCAGCCGCCGAGCTCGATGAGCGTACGGTCGATGGTTTTCCAATAGCGATCGAGCGTGTCGAGGTGGCCGCGCCCGTGAGAGGTGAGCCGGTAGTACTTTCGGGGAGGACCAAGACTCGACTCTTGCCACTCGTAATGGACCCAACCCTCACGACGCAGTTTGCTCAGCAAGGGGTAGAGCGTGCCCTCCTGAGTTGCGAACTCTGTTTTTTCGAGTCGCGCGAGGATATCGGCCGCATACAACTGACCGGTGCCGACCACCTTGAGTACGGCAAATTCCAGTAGGCCTTTTTTGATGGAGGCGAAATGAGTGTCTCGAGTCACGTGATTCAAACCAGTACCTTTACTAAAAAAGGTACAGGATCAAGGCGAAGGGGTCAAGCGTTGTACTCAATTGATGATGCGGGGGCGCTCGCTGAGGTGGCGAGGGAGACGGTTTAAACTCCTCCCGATTCCACGATTCAGGTTCCGGAACTTTGACATGCAAAAAACACTGATTGCCGTGCATCTCTGGTTGGCGGCGTTTTTCCTCCCGATCGCCGTGATGTTCGCTTCGACGGGCGTGCTGTACACGATCTCGATCAAAGGCGCGTACGAAGAGACGAGCCGATCGATCGAATTGACGCAGCCGCTCTCAGCCGAACTCAGCGCCTTGACCGCCGTCGTGGAGCGCGCGCTCGACGAGGCCGGCGTCGACTATCCGTCGGGTGCGGCCTCCATCAAAAAAGCCGGCACGTCTTTCGAGCTCGAGTGGACGGGCGCCAGTCGCGATGTGGTGTTGAAGCCTTCCGCAGATCCGCTGAGCGCCACGCTCGTCATCAAAGAAACGACACCTTGGCGACATCTCGTGCAGTTGCACAAAGCGAAGGGCAGCGAGGTCGCCAAGGGAATCTCCGTATTGTGGGGTGTTGGCCTCGTGGTCATCCTGCTATCGGGGTTGCTCATGGCGTGGAATGTGCCGATGTATCGTCGTCAAGCACTTGCGGCGGGAGGGCTCGGAATCGTCACCTTCGTGGTGTACGTGCTCGCAGGCTGATGAGCGTCAGTAGCCTTCGCTACTGTCTCGATGGTCGTTGGCTCTCGCCGGGCGAGCCGGCGTTCGCGTCATCGTCTAGCCTCGTGTCCTCTGGCGAAGGGTGGTTCGAGACCCTGCGCGTCGAGTCGGGGCGGCCGATGTTTTTACGGCAGCATCTTGAGCGATTGTCCGGTTCCGTCTCGCAATTTCATGGGACCGACCAGGCCAAGTGTGCGCTGCGCGCCGCTGAACGCGGCCTCGATGCCATGTCTTCCACGTTGTCGGAGTACCCAACAGGTCGGTTGCGTCTCATTGTTGCTCGCGATCTCGCTCGCGTAGACCACGACACGGGGGGATGGCAGGCGCTTGGCGAGTGGAGTGAGCATCTCTCCTCGGCTGCCTCGCTTGAGTACGGTCTCGACGTGATCATCGCTTCGTCGGCCCATCCTGGCTTGGGCTCTCTCGGAAAATCCGTGAGCTACCACTGGTCTCTCGTCGCGCGACAGGAAGCGTTGGCGCGCGGTGCGAGCGAAGCGCTGCTCGTGCGCGATGGTCAAATCATGGAAGGCGCGACGGGGGCGATCGCCTGGCGATCGAAAGGTCGGTGGTTCGTTCATGAATCCTCTGATGTGCTCAAGAGCGTCACGCTCGATGCCTTGCGCCGTGCAGGCCTCCCGCTCGAGTCAGGATCGTTACCGGTCAGCGCGCTCGATCCCGATTCGCCAGGACGTGTCGAAGGGTTGATGCTGATCAGCGCCTTGCGACTCGCGATGGCGATCCGCAGTTGTGACGGCCGCACGGTGCCCACTGACGTCGCTGAGGCTGCGCGATGGCGTCGGGCGCTGCTCGAGCTTCACGCCAAGGAAATTCCGTGAGCGTGCAAGGCTCACTCGCCGAGATGCGCGACGCTGCCGAGCGATCACGTACTGCCGCCGAGCCGTTCGCCTGCTTGGTGTCGGCGCGAGGTCATGCCGAACTCGGGCGTCGCTCGCTCATGGCGAGCCAGCTTTCTTTGGCGTGGCGCGCACCGGCGGATCTCTCAGGAGGGTCTGCCGATGTCGCTGAGCGACTTCGCTTGGCGTCTCGCCGTGCGTTCGAGCGTGGCGCGCAGGGGCTGCTCGTGCTCGTGACTCATGAGGCGTCGGCCTGCTTCGACCGTATTCCCGTACACGACGACTGGCTCGGTTTACCGCGTATCCAGATGTGGTCTGCCGGGAGCGTGATGCGTCGCGCCGGGGGCGAGGGCGGAGGCGCGTGGGGAGAGCCGCGGAGGCCCGTGAAGCTTAAGGCTCGCGAGGCCCTCGAGTCGCCGAGACTCAAAGATTGGCATTCACAAGCCCTCTCAAAGATTCATGAGGCGATCGCATCGGGTCGTCTGTATCAGTTGTGTCTGACGTTTCCGGTGAGCTTCTCGCCTCCGGATGATCCCGCGACCGTGTTTGCTGCGCTTTTGGCCCGAAACCCGGTTGACCATGCGGCGTGGGTCAGCTTGCCTGATTTCGAGTTGTTGTCGGCGAGTCCCGAACGGTTTTTGTCGGTTCAAGGTCGCGAAGCACTGTTGCGCCCCATGAAAGGGACGCGTCGTCTCGATGGTTCGTCAACGGAGCAAATACTTCGCGAGCTCGGCGAGTCGATCAAAGATCGTGCGGAGAATGTGATGATCACGGATCTGGCGCGAAATGATTTAGGTCGTGTGTGTGTACCGGGCAGCGTGAGGGTGGAGTCGCTCTTTGAAGTCGAGCGCTATGCGAGCGTGGCGCAGATGACCTCCACCATTCGGGGCGAACTGCGGACCGGACTCGACGTATGGGACGCATTGGCCGCGGCGTTTCCACCAGGCTCGATGACGGGCGCACCGAAAATCGAGGCGTGTCGGATGATTCGCGAACTCGAACAGGGTCCAAGAGGGCTTTATGGAGGGGTACTGGGTTGGGTCGAGCCGAGCGGCGATGCGGAGTTCAGCGTCGTGATCCGCTCGCTGCAGTCTCGAGGGGGTGAGGCGCGATGGGACATCGGTGGCGGGATCGTGCACGATTCCGAAGCCGCGTCCGAGTGGGACGAGGCTTGGGCCAAGTTCGCTGCGCTGCGTCATCTGGTGTCGACATGACCTTTTCTGATCAGGATCCATCCGGTTCGTGGGGCGCGTGGGGTCGCCGTATCGGCCTCCTCCTTGGCCCGACGTTAGCGCTTGCGGTGCAAGGCTTCGCGCCACCCGAGGGTCTCTCGGCCGGGGCGTGGTGGGTGGTGTCACTGTCCGTGCTGATGGTGATGTGGTGGGTCACCGAGGCCATCCCGATCGCGGCCACGGCGTTGCTGCCACTCGCGGTGTTGCCCTTGCTCGGTGCAGCGTCTGTCAAAGAGGCCGCCGCACCCTACGCCGATCCCATCATCTTTCTTTTCATCGGTGGCTTCATGCTCGCAGCCGCCGTTGAGCACTGGCGACTGCACGAACGTATCGCGCTCTCGATCGCATCGTTCGCGGGAGGGCGGCCGATTCCGCTCGTCGGGTGTTTCATGCTGGCGTCGGCGGTGATCTCGATGTGGATCTCCAACACGGCGACCACGCTGATGCTGGCGCCCATCGCACTCGGCGCTGCGAGGGCGTTGTCGCCCGAAGGCAAGCCAGACCTCGTACTGGGTGGGGCATTGCTACTCGGTGTCGCGCATGCTGCGACGATTGCCGGAGTAGGCACGCCGGTCGGCTCGCCCACCAATCTTATTGCGATGGGTTTCTTTGAGCGTGCCGGTGAACCGATGGCGTTCGTCGATTGGATGAGTCAGGCGATTCCCCTCATTCTCGTCATGCTGCCGATTTCATGGCTGCTGCTCTGCGCCCCACTTTTCGGAAAACGGGCTGTGACGTCTTCGGCGATGGGGCAGGTCGTACGGTCCGCGCTCGAGAAGCTTGGGCCGATCTCGATGCCGGAGATTCGGATCGGCGTGATCTTTGGTCTCGTGGCCTTGGCGTGGATGTTTCGTGTGCAGCTCAACGAGTGGCCGCCCCTCGCCAAACTCAGCGATACCAGCATCGCCGTCATCGGCGCGTTGACGTTGTTTCTCGTCCCCTCCGGTCGAAAGCGTGGCGAGAAGCTCATCGATTGGACGAGAGCCGAACGTATTCCCTGGGGGATCGCCATCCTCTTCGGAGGGGGCTTGTCGCTCGCGGCGGCCATGGAGACCACAGGACTCGCGCAATGGATCGGCGCTTGGATCGTCAGCCTCGAAGGTCTCTCGACGTTCGGTCTTATCGTCATCCTCGTGCTCACGACCATTCTGGTCTCGGAACTCGCGAGCAATGTAGCGACGCTGACCTCCATGCTTCCGGTCGTGGCCGCCATTGCCGAGGCAACGGGAACGCCGCTTCAGACCTTGGTGTTTCCCGTGGCGATCGCTGCGAGCTTCGCCTTCATGCTGCCCGTGGCAACCGGCCCCAATGCGATCGCGTTTTCCTCGGGGGTGGTCACGTTGAAGCGCATGCTCGTCGTCGGCTTTGCGCTCAATATTGCGGCCGCGACGGCAATCATCGCCTTGTTCGCGGCTTAGTCGACTCGCACCCAATACTGGTTTCGATAAAACGGCCCGAGGTAGCCGCGAACCTCCAAGGTCCGACCGTCGCGTTGAGGCGTCAGGCGAACCCGATACACCTTGCCATCGTTCGGATCGAGAATGTTTCCGCCATCCCAATGCATGGCGCTGCGGTGGCGTCGCACACCCTCGAGGATGGTCATGCCGGTGATGGGCTGGTTTTTCTTTTCTCCGCTGCAGGCGAGGCATTTGGCATCGCGCTTGTCGAGCTCGAGGATTAGTTCGATCCGCCCGGTCAGCACGCCCGCCGCCTCTGAGATTCGGACGTGGGAACGGGCTTGACCTGTTTTGTCATCGACCGTTTTCCAAAGACCGACCGGGGAGGGGGAGGCGGCGTCAGCGGGGGGAGGAGTCGAGGCCAGGATGCCGAGGGCGACCCAGGCAGGAATGAAGACGTGTCGAAGGCGAGAGGGCTGCATCTAAATACATACACCGGTCGCCGAGTGAGACCGCTCTAACCGAAGCGGTTTGTCTGCCACACCCGAACAATGTGCTGAGCAGAGGTGCTCCGATTTGGATTTGGCGGTGTTTGGATGGGGTACCCCAAAACTGCCCCCCATTTTACTTTGCTGAGCAGGCTTGGAAGCGCTTGGGAACTTGTTAAATTCAGAGCATGGTCTAAACTTTGGGTTGGGTAGCACAGATAAAAAATGCTTCGGGAGATAATATGACTCATCGCATTACGAGTGTAGGTTTTGCGTTTTTGGCCGCTCTGATTTCGGCCTCGTCGGCCGCGATCGCCCAGAACGCCGATGGCGCGGGTCGCGAGGCGCTTGAAGAGGTGGTGGTGACGGGATCCCGAATTCCGACGGACCCCAACCTTGTCGCCTCGACGCCTGTTCAATTTCTGGATGCGACGGAGTTGCGTCTCTCAGGCGAAATCAACCTCGCTGAGATCGTCAACGATATCCCTGCGCTCATATCGTCAACCACCGGCGAAAACTCATCGACGGGTGCTAACGCGCTCAACCTTCGCGGCATGGGTGGCGAACGCACTCTGACACTTGTCAACGGTCGACGGCATGTCGCGGGATTCCGTGGGACGCAAGCGGTGGACATTGGCAGCATTCCTCGAGCCCTCGTCGAGCGCGTCGAAGTCACCACCGGTGGCGCGTCAGCGATATATGGGTCGGACGCCGTGACCGGTGTTGTAAACTTCGTTCTGAAAGATGACTTCGAGGGATCTCAGCTCGATTTTCGTGGTGGCATGTCGGGAGAGGGGGACGCGGAGAATTTCGCGGTCGATGTCCTCTTCGGTGATAACTTCGCCGACGGGCGAGGGAACCTGGTTTTTGCACTGACGGTCGAGGAAGACTCGAACATCACTCATGGCGATCGCGACTGGTCACGCGACAATGGTATTTCGGTGACTCAGGCGAACCCAGATTTTTTGACCAACCCGAATGCGCCACCGAGAGCCGTTATCAATAACGCTCGTTTTGGTCTGACTTCCCAGGCTGGATCCATCGCGCCGGGCGGTTTCACCACCTCATCCCGCACACGAAATTATGGGATCGATATCAACAACAACGGGATCATCGATTGCCAAGAATCGCCAGCAGGCCGAACGTCTTATCTTGCCGGTTGTTGGATCACAAATCCTGACGGAACCGTCAGTGTCTTCAAGGATGGAATCAGACTGAGCGAATTATGGAGCGTCGGCGGTATGGGGGGCGCTTGGGCGTACCATGATGCTGACACTTTATTTCCGGAGACGGACCGGGTCGTCGTTAACCTTAATTCGACATTTGAATTGAACGACACCACAAAGTTGTTTCTCGAAGCGAAGTACGTCAAGGGAACGTCAACCCGGTTCAGCGATCAGGATACATACTGGGACACTTTAGTTATTCAGGCAGATAACCCCTTTATACCGCGACAACTACAACCCGTCGCGGATCGACAGGGTTATCTGCTTTTGACGAAAGATCCCCTCGACGTCAGCGATGACAACCCGTCGATCTACGACCGCGAGACAATCCGCGTGGTAGCCGGTGCGCAGTTCGAACCATTCGATGGTCACCAGTTTGAGCTGTCCGCCAACTTCGGCGAGACGACTAACACCTCCAAAACGACCGGCCCTCTACTCGATCGTCTGTTTGCATCGATGGATGCGGTGCGCGCCCCGAATGGAAACATAGTTTGCCGGTCTGACCTTAATCCGCGGGCCTTCTACGAGATTGACTATTTCTCTGCCGGAAATAATTTTGCAAACGGGGAGTACTTTTCTAATCGCTACTGGACGTTCAGACCTGGAGACGGGACGTGCAAGCCGATGAATCCCTTTGGCGTCCGCGCCGCGAGTAAGGCGTCGCAAGACTTCGTCACGGCGAGCTTAGTCGATACGCTCGTGATTGAGCAGCTGGTGGTCTCTGCGACTGCCGCCGGTCAGTTTGAAGTGCTCCAAGGAGTACTCGATGGCCCGGTCGGCTATGCGGCTGGCATCGAATATCGAGATGAGTCGAGTGATAACCGGCTTGATCCGCTCACCTTAGGCATCCTTCCAGAGAGCACACCTCTTACACCCGGTGTGCTTGCGAAGAGCATCGATCCTTGGGTGAATGCGCTCATTTCGATTGATAACGTTCAGCAATTCGACACGGCGGGTGGATACGATGTGACGGATGTGTTCACAGAAATTCGCCTCCCAATTTTCCGCGGACGGATGTTCGCTGAAGAGCTTACGCTCGACGGCGCGGTACGTCTGGCGGATTACTCGACCCTCGGAGAAACCACAACTTGGAAGGCGGGTTTGACTTGGGCACCGGTCTCCGGGTTGACGTTTCGCGGAACAATTTCGGAGGCGGTACGAGCCCCAAACATCTCCGAACTATTTGATCCAAAATTGCCGATCTTTATCGCCGCATCTACAGATCCCTGCGACAAGAACAATATCACTGCTGGTACGGCTGCCCGACAAGCCAATTGCGTCGCCGCACTCAGGGCAGCTGGGGTGCCCGCTGCGAGCATCACGGGTCCGAACAACACGTATATTTGGAACAACCCCCTAACGGCGCGTTTCGCTGGCACATCGGGCGGAAATCCCAATCTGAGCGAAGAGACCGCAGAAACTTTGACGGCAGGTCTGGTGTTTGCGCCGAGCTTCATCAACGGTCTTTCGATTACAGTCGATTATTGGGACGTATCCATTGAGGAAGCGGTTGGAGCAGTGAGTGCATCTGACATTCTTCAAGGGTGCTTCGATTCAGCGTCTTATCCGAACGTGCCGTTTTGCACCCAGTTCTCCCGACGCGCTGACGGCGGTCTTCGCACGCTTGATTCGGGTTTGCTTAACTTTGCGAAAATAGAGGCGACGGGTGTCGACTTCGCCGTTAACTACCGGATCCCTGTAGGGGAAAACGTGTTCGGGGTTCGGCTGGTTGGCTCACACCAGGAAGAGCTCGATCGATTCTTCAATCCGCGCAACCCGGCGGATATTGATCCCGAGGTCGAAGAAATTCGACTTCCGGAGTGGAGCGGTAATCTCAATCTAACCTGGAATCGTGGTCCGATCGGTGTCGGCGTACAGATGAGCTACCAGAGCAAACAGGCGGTCGCTGAGATTCAGGACGTTCGGGGTTTGTACGGTAAGAAGGCGTTGTATGGTGATGCAGGCTTCTTTGATTCCGTCACTATCTTCGACGTCAATGCGAGCTATGAGTGGAGCGAGTCGTTAAACCTCTACGGGGGCGTGAATAACGTCGCTGATGAAGAGCCGTACTCTACGCAGCTGGCCTGGCCGGTGGGCCCCCGTGGAAGATTCTTTTTCTTCGGGTTGAGCTACAAGCCCTGAACCTCTCCATGCCGTTCGCGGGCTGGACGGAGTTGACGCGAGGCGGGAGCCGATGCTCCCGCCTCGCTCATTTCTGGGCTCTCATTTGACTGTTATGAGGCATCCATTGATGCGTGGATTGTTCGTCGCGCTCGCAGTCGCCGTACTGTCTCTTCCGTTTTCTTTGGTCGGTCAGGCGTCTCCAACGGCTGATCTGATCGTGGTCAATGCCGATATCTACACATCCGATCCGTCGCGGCCGAGGGCGAGCGCATTTGCGATCAGCCAAGGCCGATTCGTCGCGGTGGGGGATAACGCCGACGTTCGGCGGCTCGCGGGCCGTGATACGCAAATCATCGATGCGGGTGGTCGAACGGTGACGCCAGGGTTCATCGACGGCCACTCTCACGTCAGTGGTGACGCGCCTCGAGTGGCAGGCGTCGACCTTTCGTACATCGTTGATAAAGCAGAGTGGCTGCGCCTGATCGAAGCGGCAGATCGACGACTCCCCAAAGGCGAGTGGCTCACGGGCGGGTATTGGGATCACACGCTTTCGGATGGTCAGTACCCAAGCCGTGAAATGCTGGACGCAGTCACCCCCGATCGACCCGTTTTCTTGACGCATATCGATGGTCATTACGCATGGGTCAACTCGAAGGCTCTCGAGATCGCTGGTGTGAACGAGTCGTCGGCGGTGCCGCCCGGCGGTGAAATCGTGCTCGATGCAAAAACCGGGAAGCCCACCGGTATCTTGCTCGAGGGCGCCATGAGTCTGGTCAGGCGAGTGATTCCGGAGCGTGATGTCACGCGACGACGCGAGGGGCTTGCTCAGATGCAAGCCTTCTCAAACAGCGTAGGGATCACGGGGCTGCATCAAATGGGTGATCTCGCCGACTACCTGCACCTCCTCGAAACGGCACGCCCCTCGATTCGCGTGTGGTACGGGGAAGGCTGGTCGGCCGGTGAGGGTGTATCGCCCGACGCAGCCGCCAAAGAAATCATTGATCTGCGTAACAGCGTAAGCAGTCGTGTCGCAGCGACCGGAAAATCGACTCGCGTTGGGCCGTTGCTCAAGGTTGGCTACGTCAAACTGATGAATGACGGGGTGCTGTCGGCAAGAACCGCCGTGATGTTGGACGATTATTCCGACCAACCGGGCTGGCGTGGCGAATACATCACAGGTCCCGAGCGGCTCAAGGCGAAAGTGAAAGCCATCAATGCGGCGGGACTCCCGGTGGCGATTCATTCCATCGGTGATGCCGCGGTCCGCGCGTCGCTCGACGCATTCGAGGCGGCAGGGGATTTTCGTCCGACGTTACCTAACCGAGTCGAGCATATCGAGGTGGTTACCCCGCTTGATGTGCGCCGATTCAAACAACTCGGTGTGGTGGCCTCGATGCAACCTAATCACTGTACGAACGCCGTCGGTTACGTGCCAAGCCGTCTCGGACCTCGCAGACAAGGGGATGCCTATGTTTGGCGTTCCATGCTGTCGGCGGGCGTTCCACTCGTTTTCGGTGCGGATTACCCCACGTCACCGCTCGACCCATTGACGCAAATGGCCGATGCGATCTTTCGCACGAGTCCGTTTGGATTCGCCGAGGGCAAGCCTTGGTTTCCAGAGCAGGCGCTATCGTTCGAAGAGGCTCTGCTGGCCTATACCCGAACACCGGCTGAGATGACCGATTGGGCGAATGAGATCGGTTCGATTGCTCCGGGAAAGTGGGCTGATTTTGTGCTCTTGAACGGACGCGTGCCTCAGCCGATGACTCCGTCCTTCAAAACATTGAAAGTTGATGCGACCTACTTCGCAGGACGCGAGGTGTTCTCGTCGGACGGGGCACGAGGTCGCGCTCCTTTCTGAGATCCGGATATCCTTGCGCTCATGCGCAAGAGTGGGGTCCTGTGGGGCGGAGGAGTGGCGATCGCGGCGGGTGTGCTCGCGATCTTGATGAAGGTCGTGCCCGACTCGGCGAGCGATGAGGCACCCACTTTCGTCGGCAGTGCGCGCTGTGCCGACTGCCATGCCGACGAATATGCCGCTTGGCAGGGCTCACAACACTCCAAGGCGATGCAACACGCGACGGTTGCCACGGTACTTGGCGACTTCGACAACGCGGCCTTTCGGTACGCCAAGGTCACCACGATATTCTTTCGTCGGGACGATCGGTTCTTCGTTCGGACCGACGGGCCGGATGGATCACTCAGCGATTTCGAAGTGAAGTACACCTTTGGAGTTGAGCCGCTACAGCAGTATCTCGTGGAGCTTCCGGGCGGGCGACTACAGGCGCTCTCGATCAGCTGGGATACCCGCCCCTCCGAAAAGGGTGGCCAGCGCTGGTTTCATCTTTATCCCGACGAGCGCGTCGACCATCGCGACGAACTGCATTGGACACAGCCTGCCCAAAATTGGAACGTGATGTGTGCCGACTGTCATTCGACCCACATCCGTAAAAACTTTGATGCGGTGAAACGAACGTTTGCGACCACGTGGTCCGATCTCGCGGTGGGGTGCGAGGCCTGTCATGGCCCGAGTTCATCGCATGTCGAGTCGCCCAATGCGCCTGATCAACTGAGTGTCGGCAAGGGTCGCGCGGCCGCCGAGATGCAAACCTGCGCCGCTTGTCACTCGCGACGCGCTCAGTTTGCGGAAGGCGCGAAAGCGGGGGACGCCTTGCTCGATCATTATCTGCCCGAGACGTTATCGGAAGGGCGATATCACGCCGATGGTCAGCAACAGGGTGAGGTCTTTGTTTGGGGCTCGTTCCTGCAGAGCGCCAAGTACGCCGCCGGTGTGACCTGTGCCGCCTGTCACGACCCGCACACTCAAGAACTCAAGACGCCGGGCAACGCGACCTGTACGCAATGTCACGCAGCGGCGGAGTTCGAAACACCGAAGCACCATCACCACGAGGCGAGCGCCTCGCAGTGCGTGAGCTGTCATATGCGCGAAGAGACCTATATGGTCATCGACCCGCGTCGCGATCACGGGTTTCATGTGCCGCGGCCTGATCTCACCGCCTCGCTCGGTGTACCGAACGCGTGTAACGACTGTCATACCGATCGTGATGCGCGATGGGCGGATGCGACCATGCAGCGCTGGTACGGTGAGGCGTATCGCGAGAGGCCGTCATTCGCGACAGCCTTGCACGCAGGCCGACGCGGTGACACCGGCGCCGTCTCGAAGCTGTTAACGCTGGTCGATGACCCGAAACAGCCTGCGATCGTTCGTGCGTCAGCCATCGAGCTTTTGGCGCGCTATCCCGGCGAATTGCCGGGTGCAACGGTTCGCAGGCAGCTCGCAGATGCCGATTCACTCGTTCGTTACCACGCACTGCGTGCCCAAGCCGATTTATCGCTCGAGGGTCGCGCATCGCTGCTGAGTCCGATGCTCCGTGATGCGACCCGTGCAGTCCGGCACGAGACTGCGAAGCAGTTGATCCCGATCAGAGCATCTTTGAGCGAATCCGATCGTGCGCGGCTCGATGTCGAACTGAAGGATCTCGAACAAGCGCTGAACCACGATCTGAGTCGTGGGGAGTCCTGGCTCAATGTTTCCGAGCTTCAACTCGCACGGGGGGATCGCGCCGCCGCTGAGCAGAGTCTGCGGCGTGCGATCGACACCGAACCGAGGTTTGTGCCGGCGTATGTGAATCTCGCCGATCTGCTGCGCGCATCGAGTCGCGAAGGCGAGGCCGAAGATGTTTTGCGCAGCGGGATTAAAAGAAACTCCCCCGCGCCCACCCTACGCGAGGCGCTCGGCTTCTCGCTCGTCAGGCAGGGTCGAAAGCCCGATGCGTTGGCTGAGTTCGCAGCCGCCTATCGCGCGGCCCCTAACGAGCCCCGCTTTCGGTACGTCTATGCACTCTCGCTGGACGACGCCGGTCGGCGAGCCGAGGCGAAGCGTTTGCTCGAGCTTGGACTGCAGCGCCGGTTCCATCGTGACGCTCTTCTCGCGCTGGCCGGATGGGCGAGCCAAGAGGGTGATCGCGCCGCTGCCGAACGCGCGTTCGTCCGATTGCGAGAGGTCAATCCGTTTGACCCTGCGTTGCCGGCCGGTTTCGGACGCTGAGCGGATTGGTGTCTAATCGACCCATGCCTGTTCCCTCCGATACCGATTTCATGCGTCACGCGTTGGTCTTGGCGCGCGAGGCTGCCGATCGTGGTGAAGTTCCGGTCGGCGCTGTGCTCGTCCGCGGAACCGACGTGATCGGCGAGGGTGCGAACTGTCCTATCCACAGCCACGATCCGACGGCCCACGCCGAAATCATTGCGCTGCGCCACGCGGCGCAACGTGTCGGCGACTACCGTCTCACCGACACGACGCTCTACGTCACGCTCGAGCCCTGCATCATGTGTGCTTCGGCGCTCGTGCATGCTCGCGTGAGTCGTGTGGTGTTCGGGGCTTGGGACCCGAAGGCCGGAGGCGCTGGGAGTATTGCCGATATCTTTGCCATCCCTGCACTCAATCACAGGGTCGACGTATTCGGCGGGGTGCTCGCCGAGGAATGCAGCGAGCTGCTCAGCGCGTTCTTTCGAGCGCGACGCTAGTCATCGGCTCCGCATCATCCGGGAAGTTTTTTCGCATGAGCGCGAGATACTGCTGAATGTGATCGACCATCTGCTTGGTCTCGAATCCTCGCGCGTAGCCGTTCTTGGCTTGTAGATACCAGAACTCCTCCGAAAGCAGCGTCAGTCGCTCGCGCACGTCGATCCAGGCATCGGGATCACCTCCCTGTCTCGCCGTGAGTACGCGAGCGTCTTCGAGGTGACCATAACCCATGTTGTACGAAGCGATGGCCATCCAAAGACGATCGGGATCGCGGATACGCGAGGGGATCGTCGCGTAGAGCTGAGCGAGGTAGCGAGCACCCGCAAGGATATTCTCGCGCTCATCGAAAGGATTGGTCACACCGAGAGAGCGGGCCGTACGCGGCATCAACATCATGAGACCTTGTGCACCAAACGGCGACACCGCGTCGGCGTCCCACATCGACTCCTGATACGCCACGGCAGCAATCAGTTGCCAATCGAGCCCAGAGATCTCTGCGGCCTCGTCAAAGAATTCGCGTAACTCCGGGAGCCGCGCCTCAATATCGATCAAAAGCTGCTCCGAGTTCGCTCTCGGCAGCACGAGCGGGCGCGAGAGGGCGCCGATCTCCATCGTCGGCGGAGGAATCTTGGGTCGCTCGCGAACGAGGAAGGCATTGACGGCTTGCAGGAGATCACGTCCATCCCGTCGAATCATCCAGCGTAGTTCCCGACGCTCGGGTAGGGCAAAGGCGATCTCGAGTGCCGGGTGTACTGGACGTGCCGCTGCAAACTCTCGACCATCCATCAACGTGACATCACCCCGTCCTGAAGCGACGAGCTCGAGGGTATCGCGTCCCACCTTGCGAGGGACGACGGTATAGAGAATTCTTTTACGTCCGATTGAGGGTTGCTGCTCGAGCCAATTGAGTTCAGCACTCTCATCCATGACGACCACGCGCATCTTCGCGATCTCTTCGACCGTCGTCGGTCGCGTGTTCCCCTTGGCGTGAATCCAGAAAAGCGGCGACTCCGAGTAAGGCTCAGAGGGCAGGGCGACCTGACGCCAACGTGGGTCCGACGACAACTGCGCGGCGGCGAGGTCTGCGCGCGTGTCCTTCAAAGCATTTCGTAATCCCTGACGATCGGCCTCGACGACCAGGGTGAGCTTGACCCCGAGCTCGGCCGCAAATCTTTCGGCGAGCGCGTATTCGGGGCCTTCGGGACCCTCGGGACCGATGTAATAGGTGGTCGGGCCGTTCAGCGTGGCCACGCGCAATTCGCCGCGTTCGCGGATTTCCTCGAGTGCGCCGCCGCGGCCGCAGCCGGCCAGCGCCAGCAAAACCACGAGCGGAAGAAGGGTCCGGAGCACCCTTCGGACTGTCCCGGTCCGAGTCATGTCGGGTAGAATACCCGGCTCCGGAGAGGTACCGAAGTGGTCATAACGGCGCCGACTCGAAATCGGATGGTCGGTTAATCCCGGCACGTGAGTTCGAATCTCACCCTCTCCGCCACTTTCCGATAGCGACGCCATGCCAGCCAGTCACATCTACAAGGTCATGTTCGTGAACCAAGGCAAGATCTACGAGGTCTACGCTCGCAAGGTCAATCATGGCAGCCTGTTCGGTTTCATCGAGATCGAAGAGCTCGTCTTCGGGGAGCGCTCGACCGTCGTGCTCGACCCGGGCGAGGAGCGCATCAAGTCCGAGTTCGAAGGGGTTAAACGCAGCTACCTGCCGCTGCATTCGGTGCTGCGCATCGACGAAGTGAAGAAGCAGGGCGTCAGCAAAATCAGCACCTACGAAGGTTCTAACGTGGCCCAGTTCCCGATACCCGTCTTTCCGCCGCCGGCGGGTGACGGGTCCAAGAAATAGGCCGCGTCGCGATCATGCTCGTACGCGGTGCCCCCGCGCTTTCCGGTTTCCGTTTACGCAAGTTACTGCCGCGCCTGCGCGCTGTCGTTGAGGCCATCGAGGCCGTCGATACCCGATTCATTCATTTCGTTGATCTCTCTCGCGATCTGAGTGACGAAGAAACCCGGACACTCGAGTCGCTCCTTCATTACGGTTCTCGACGTGAGGCGGTTGGGGGTGACGCAACAGGGGGTGGGAGCACCACGGATGGAGCGGGTGCGCAGACCCTGTGGGTGATTCCGCGTCCGGGCACCATCTCGCCGTGGGCCAGTAAGGCGACGGATATTGCCAAGGTCTGCGGTCTCGAGGCCGTGCGTCGCATCGAGCGCGGCATCGAATACCGACTCACCTGTACGTCACCGCTCGATCCTGCAGCGCTCGCAGCCATTGCGCCCTTGCTGCACGATCGTATGACCGAGATCGTGATCGATCAGGTCTCGAAGGCCCAAGCGCTCTTCGCGGTCGAGTCGCCCCGATCTTTGCGACGGATTTCTTTGAAGACCGGTCGCGCAGCGCTCGAAGCGGCCAACGTCGAACTGGGGCTCGCGCTCTCGGCAGACGAAATCGACTATCTGCTCAAGGCCTTTGGCGAACTCGGTCGCGACCCGAGTGATGTCGAGCTCATGATGTTCGCGCAGGCGAACTCCGAGCACTGTCGGCACAAAATCTTCAACGCCGAATGGATCATCAACGGCGAGCCGCAGAAGAAATCGCTTTTTTCCATGATCCGCAACACTCATGCGCACGCCCCGCAGGGCGTACTGAGTGCCTACAAAGATAACGCCGCCGTCATCGAGGGCGTCGCCCACGGGCGTCGATGGTTCCCCGACCCGGAGACGGGTGTCTATGACGCGCACCTCGAGCCGATCGACATTCTTATGAAGGTCGAGACGCACAATCATCCGACGGCGATTTCTCCGTTTTCGGGTGCCTCGACGGGCTCGGGTGGAGAAATCCGTGATGAGGGCGCGACCGGCATCGGTGCAAAACCGAAAGCGGGGCTAGTCGGTTATTCGGTCTCTCACCTGCGCATTCCGGGTTTCGAGCAGCCTTGGGAATCACTGCCTGGCAAGCCGAGCCCCGGAAAGCCCGATCGCATCGCCTCGGCGCTCGACATCATGCTCGAAGGGCCCATCGGCGCGGCCGCATTCAACAATGAATTCGGACGACCGGGGATCAACGGTTATTTCCGCACCCTCGAAATTCAAGCGGCAGGAGACTCCGCCACGCGATTCCGCGGTTATCACAAGCCCATCATGATCGCTGGCGGTCTCGGCAACGTGCGTCGATCGCACATCGAGAAACGCGATTGTCCGCCCGGGGCGAAGATCGTCGTGTTGGGCGGCCCCTCGATGCTGATCGGGCTCGGGGGTGGTGCGGCCTCTTCGGTGGGCGCGGGCGCTTCGAGTGCCGATCTCGATTTTGCGTCCGTGCAGCGCGGCAACCCCGAGATGCAGCGTCGCGCGCAAGAAGTTATCGACCGTTGCTGGGCACGTGGTGAACACAACCCGATCTTGCTCATTCACGATGTCGGTGCGGGCGGGCTCTCCAACGCCGTGCCCGAGGCCGTCGCGCACAGTGGCCGCGGTGCCATCGTCGACCTACGCGCCATCGCGAGCGATGAGCGCGGTATGTCGCCCATGGAGCTCTGGTGCAACGAGTCGCAGGAGCGCTACGTGCTCGTCGTCGGCGCCGAGTCGCTCGAAGAATTCGCAGCCCTTTGTGAGCGCGAGCGCTGTCCGCATGCCGTGATCGGCACACTCACGGACGACGGCCGACTGCTCGTCAAAGATTCTTTGCTCAACGACTCGCCCGTCGACATGCCCATCGAGGTGCTGCTCGGCAAGGCCCCTAAGATGCTGCGAGACGTCGCCGCGGTAAAGCCGCGTACGCTCGACTTTGGCGTCACGACCATCGATCCGCGTGAGGCCTTGCGCCGCGTGCTGCGATTCCCGGCTGTTGCCGACAAGACTTTTCTCATCACCATCGGTGATCGCACGGTCGGTGGCATGATCTCTCGAGATCAAATGGTCGGACCGTGGCAGGTGCCGGTCGCCGACTGCGGCGTGACCACCGCCGATTACTTTGGTCATGCGGGTGAGGCCATGGCTATGGGCGAACGGACGCCGGTTGCCCTCCTCAACTCACGCGCAGCGGCGCGTTTGGCGGTCGCCGAGTCGATCACCAACATACTCGCGGCCGACGTCAGGCGTCTCAGTGATATTCGCCTGTCGGCCAACTGGATGGCTGCGTGCGGTGAGCCCGGCGAAGATGCCGCGCTCTATGACGCCGTCAAAGCGGTGGGCGAAGAACTTTGCCCCGCACTCGGCATTGCCATTCCGGTCGGCAAAGATTCGCTCTCCATGCGTACCGCCTGGAAAGACGAGTCCGGCGATCAAAAATCCGTCGTTGCGCCGGTCTCGCTCATCGTGTCGTCGTTCGCGCCCGTCGGCGATGTGCGTCGATGCTGGACGCCGCAACTTCGGACCGATCGCGGTTACACCTCGCTCATCTACATCGATCTCGGTGAAGGAAAAAATCGCATCGGTGGCTCGGTCTTGACGCAGGTCTACGGTGGGCTCGGCGAAACGCCTGCCGATCTCGACGACCCGCAACTTCTGAAAGGTCTGGCCGCTGCGCTCGCCGAGTTGCGCGCACTCGATGCCGTACTCGCGTATCACGATCGTTCCGATGGTGGCCTTGCGGTCACGCTCATCGAGATGGCTTTCGCCGGCCACTGCGGTATCGACGTCAACATCAGCACGAAAGACTCGAGCGAACTCAGTAACAACGCTGCCGCACTTGCTGCGCTCTTTGCCGAAGAACCGGGTGTCGTGCTGCAGATTCACACCGATAATTGTGCCGATGTGCTCGGTGTATTGTTCAAGCATGGGGTGGGACATTGCAGCGTGGTCATCGGTCGCGTCGAGCCCCAGTCCGATCGCATTCGCATCGCAGCAGGCAAGCTCGTCATCGATGAGCCGTGGGAGGCCCTGAAGCGCGAATGGTCGTCGACGAGTCATCGTATGCGCGCGTTACGAGACGACCCCGATTGCGCGCAAGAGGAATTCGAGGCGTCGACTTCGCTCGCCACGTTACCGTTGCAGTCGGTGCTCAGTTTCGATGCCGATGAAGACATCGCCGCGCCCCTAGTCAATTGCGGGGCACGTCCGAAAATTGCGGTGTTGCGCGAGCAGGGCGTCAATAGCCAATCAGAAATGGCGGCGGTGTTCGATCGCGCAGGCTTTGAAGCGCACGATATCCACATGACCGATCTCATTACCGGACGCCGTGACCTCGCGGAGTTTCGTGGTCTCGTCGCCTGTGGTGGGTTCTCATATGGCGACGTCCTCGGCGCAGGCGAGGGCTGGGCCAAATCCATTCTGTTCAATCCCAGAATGCGCGAGTCTTTCGCTCAATTCTTTGCCCGTCACGAAACGTTCGCACTCGGTATTTGCAATGGCTGTCAAATGATGGCGCAGCTCGCACCCATCGTCCCCGGCGCAGCCCATTGGCCGCGATTCGTGCGCAATCGCGTTGAACAATTCGAAGGACGTGCGACGCTCGTCGAAGTGATGCCGACCCCCTCCCTTTTCTTCATGGGTATGACGGGCTCCGTATTGCCGATCGCTGTGTCGCACGGCGAGGGTCGCGCCGAGTTCGTCGATGCCGCGCAAGCGACGGCCTGCGAAGCCTCGGGAACGGTCGGACTCCGCCACGTCGTGCGCGCCGGCGAAATCGCCACGCACTATCCTGCCAATCCGAACGGCTCGCCCAACGGTCTTGCCGCACTGTGCAATCTCGATGGTCGCGTGACGCTCGCCATGCCTCACCCCGAGCGCGTGTTCCGGACGGTGCAGATGTCTTGGCGACCGCCGGGCAACACCGAGTATTCGGGCTGGATGCGCCTTTTCAGAAACGCGCGAGTCTGGGTGGGATGACCGACTCGCGTCTGCCCGTTTTCGAACTGCGGGGACTGCGCAAGACAGATGGTGAGGGTGCTGCAGCGGTCCAGGCGCTGCGCGGTGTCGATCTCCCCGAGTGGTGCTCGAAGAGGCGCAAAACGTCGTACGGTTTCGGCGCGGAGCGTTGTTTCGCAGTGGTGACGGCTGGGCGGTCTTCGTCATGCAGAACGGGCGAGCCGTGTTACGCCCGGTCACTTTGGGGGTTTAGGACGATCGGTTTCGGGTGGTGTTGGCGGGAATGACCGCAGGGGAAGGAGGGGTGCTCTTCTCATCCACCGAAGTATCCGCCGGTACCTGTGTTGCAAATTCACAACAATCCTGTGAGGTTAACCGCTGACCCTCGGCCTCGATAGCGAAATCACCGAGTCGCTAATCGGATGTCATGAAATTGCCCGGTAGAAACAAATAGGTTATAACGGTCGTTGTAAAGCAACAGATTCGGTCGCGCGGCCAGATTTCCTGTACCGTCGTGAGCGCCGAGAAGCCAGGGTTTAGTTATCGGAGGTTCGAAAGTAATGCACAGATCACCAATTGCTTTAGCAGTATCCGCTGCGATCGCCATGTCGGTTCCTGGAATGCAGTCTGCTGCCGCCCAAGATCTCGAAGAGGTCATCGTCACGGGTTCCCGCATTAAGCGCGAAAACATTGAGACAGCCGCACTCCCCGTCACGGTTATCACCCGTGTGGAACTCGAGGCGAGCGGCGAAACCTCTGTCGCCGATTACATCCGCGACCTGCCCTACAATTCATTTGGTTCAGCGCGTCAGCGGTCAGGAAGTTCGGCCCAGTCCTTCGCGGGAATCAGCCTGCGTGGTCTCGGCGAAGGCCGTACTCTGATCCTCATCGACGGTCGACGCGCACCCGTTGCGCCGAACGTCGGTAGCGCTCAAGACCTCAACAGTATTCCACTTGCGGCGGTCGAGCGAATCGAGGTCATCACGAACGGTGCCTCGGCGATTTACGGGTCGGACGCCATCGGCGGCGTCGTCAACATTATCACTCGCCGCGATTTCTCAGGCGCGCAGATAATGCTGGGGGGGAGCGACCCTGAGCGTGTGGGCGGTGAAACCGAAGAGGGGTCGCTGATCTTCGGTGCCTCAGGGGACCGTGGGTCGTTGCTCGCGGGCGTCTCACACTCCCATCGCGATATCATCTTCCAGCGTGATCGCGATTACTCGTTCTCGGACAGTTCGATTTCGTCCTTTTCGAACGAGTTTTATAACTCCATTGCAGCTCCTGGAACACTTTACGGATTCCGCGCCGGATCTCGTCACGTCAACACGCTAAACGGATCAGCTGTCCCGGGTGGTTGTGAAGGACGCGGGTTCGTCAAGACCGGTTCAGGGGCGACCTCCCGGTGCTTCTATAACTACTCGCTCGAGGGTGCGTACGAGGCTGAAATTGGTAACACGGCTCTCTTTGCCCGCGGTCAATACGATCTAAACGACGATTGGACTAGCTACCTCAACACGTCGATTACTCGCGTCGAGTCATTCGGGCGGTACGCGCCGGTGCCCTCGAGTCCCTGGCCGGGTGGCTCCATCTTCTTGCCGTCGAACTCGCCGAACCACCCAGCGCAAAAATTCCCAACGGCTGGCTATCCGACAACGCCGCTTTTCATGCGTCACCGCTTCGCCGCCCTGGGTAATCGCGATTCCTCTACGGATGCGCAGAATTATCTCGTTGATTGGGGCTTCGATGGCAAACTCGGTAACTTCGACCTCAACGTCGGTGTTCGGCGCTCTGACGCGCAGTACTACGATTTTGGCCGAAATTATGTCGTAGGCGGTCTTGCGCAGGAGAAAATTTCCAGCGGTGCGTACAACATATATAACCCCTTCGGTAACCCCCGCTCGGTTCTCGATTCGATGATCGCAACCATCAATCGAGACGCGCAATTCTTGTCCAAGGAAATGTATGCGTCGGTGTCGACGGATCTGTTCGAACTGCCAGGTGGCAAGGCGGGAATCGCCTTCGGTGGTGAGTATCGTGAAGAGAAGTATAAAGACATCTACGACACGTTGAGCTCCTCTGGGCAGATCGTCGGTTCAGCCGGTAACTCGGCCTTCGGCGGACGTCAGGTCAAGGCGGCATATCTCGAAATGTCGTTACCGGTGATTGAGAGCCTCGAAGCGAACCTCGCTGTGCGCTGGGACGAGTACAGCGACTATGGCGATGATGTCTCACCGCAGGTCGCGCTGCGGTATACGCCGCTCGAGAGTGTCACTCTTCGAGCAAGTTACGGGGAGGGTTTCCGTGCCCCGACACTCGACATCGTTGCGGCGCAACCGGCGTTTTCCGCTGCCAGTGTTGCGGATCCGAGAACCTGTCAGGCCTTCGGTCTCGCTCCGACGTGCACCACTCAGGTCACGACCTACTCGATCGCCAATCCGAACCTTGAGTCCGAGCAGTCCGAGCAATATGGTTTCGGCGTGGTCTGGGATCCGCTCGAGTGGCTCCGTATCAGGACGGACTATTGGAATATCAAGCTCACCAATCAGGTGTCCTTCATCAGTATCGGTACGATTATTGGGTGCCTTGAGAGAGGCACTGGCGTATGTCCGTCGGGGTTGAGTATCTTGCCCGCCAATATTGATCCGCCGGTCGCTGCCAATGGCCTAGGGTTCGTCCGCGCGCCGGCTGGCGAAATTCTCTACGGTCAGACGGGTTATGCCAACCTCGGCTTCACTGAAACGGACGGCGTCGATCTCAACATTCGTGCTTCGTATGACTTCGGCAACTGGGGCAAGCTCGGAAGCGAGCTGCTCCTGAGTCGTACACTCAATTACTCGGGCTCGTCGGGTGTCAACATCGTTGATAACGTCAGTGTCCCGGAGGAGCGCGGTGTTCTGTCGAACACGTATACTTACGGTGACTTTTCGTTCACTTGGAATGTGAACTACATCGCTGCAACCCGATCGACTCAGGCCGACATTATTGACTCGGGTGGAGCGGATTACGGTTACGCACTGCGCTTGCCCTCGTGGGTGACCCATGACGTGCAGCTCAACTGGAACGCTCCGTGGAACGGGCGTCTGACCCTCGGTGCGACTAACGTGACCGATAAGGATCCGGTGCAGGATCCGTTCGACCCGACCGGTAATGGTTACGATCAGGACCTCTACAATGGTTATGGCCGGGTGGTCTACTTCCGCCTGCTCCAGAACTTCTAAAAGGCTCAAGTGCCAGTCGAAGAAGGGGGGGCGAAAGCCCCCCTTTTTTTTGGAGGACGTTTTTGACCAGCGATCGGGATATATCGACTGACGACTTGAGCCAAGTGGCGCGTCGGCGTTTGGCGTGGACCCGGTTTTGGGGTCAGGGTCCCCTGCATTCACTTGGGACGTCGTTCGCAGGCAATTACGCCGATGCGATCGGTACCTTCTGGCAGGGTGAGTTCGCCGCCTGCCGATCGCACGAAACCATCCTCGATATCGGATGCGGTAATGGCCCGCTCGCAAAAATTTTGATCGATCTGTACCCCGAAGACGGCCCAGAGTGGACCGGCATCGACCTCTCGAACCCCCGACCGACGTGGATCGCGCAGCTCGTTGAGGCCGCAGCGAAACGTGTGCGGTTTCGTGGGGGCGTATTGGCCGAAGAATTACCTTTCGAGGCGTCGAGTTTCGATCTTGTGGTGAGTCAGTTCGGTATCGAGTACTCCGACCTTTCGCGCAGCCAACCCGAAGTCATGCGCGTCCTAAAACCGACAGGAAGATTGGCCTTGGTTGTGCACCACGCGCAGTCCTTGCCGGTCTATGTGTCGCGGCAAGAGCTCCGCCATCTCGAGTTTTTGAGTCGTAGCGATTTCCTCGAAAGCGCAGCGATGATGATCCCGTATTTCGCCCTGTTGAACGACGTCGAGTCCCGAGCGCGCCTCCAGTCCGATCCGCGGGCGACCGAGGCGCGCCAAAGATTCGATGCCGCGCAACACGAGATCCAGAAACGCGTGGTCGGTGAGCCGATCCCCGACCTACTCACCGACGTGCAAATTTTTGTACAAGACTGTTTTTGCGCCGCCGTGTCGGCGGGTGCGCCCCCTGCACTCGATCGCTTGTCCGGCTATCGCGCATTGCTCGAGGACTCACGTTTGCGTCTCGAGGATCTCGTGCGCAGCGCGCTCGACGAAGCGGGCATTCTCGCTTTGCAGGAGCGCTTCGAATCGGCCAAAGGTCGAGCCGCGCGCAGCTCGCTCAACGCGCTGAGCGTCAACGATCAGGTGTTCGGTTGGGCGCTGCGAGTTTCCTGATCGGCGTGGAGGTCTGATGTCCTCGGACCACTGGGATCAATTCCTGCAGACGGGCACGATTGCATCGTGCCCCACCAATGCGGACGGGACTTACGATCTCGAGCTTGAACAGGGCTGGCGGACATTTTTCGCGACGCTCGATCAGGGCGCAGTCATTCTCGATGTGGGCACCGGCAACGGACCGATCCCGCTAATTGCGAAGAACGTGTCAGAGTCCGACGATTTGAAATTTCGGCTCCATGGTGCAGACCGTGGCGTCATCGATCCGCCGCGATACGTGCCGGGCGGCGTCGAGCGCTATTCGGGGATCACGTTTCATCCTCGGATGCCCACCGAAAAGCTCGCATTCTCGAGCGAATTGTTTGATGCCGTCACGGGACAGTTCGCCTTGGAGTATGGCGATCCCACGCGCAGCATTGCCGAGGTGGCGCGAGTCTTAAAGCCGTCGGGCGCGGCGCGTTTCGTGGTGCATCACGAGCGCTCGATCGTCGTCGAGACCGCACGCCAATCGACGACCCATGCGGAATGGATCCTCGAAGAGCTCGAGGTCTTCGAGAAACTCGAGCGTTTCGTACACATGGAGCGGATCAAATCCGCCGCGGTCGAGCGGGCGTTCGCCAAACTCGAAGAGGCGGGCAGGGCGATGACCGGCGAGCTGCGCCGCGTCCCGGAGAGTCACGTGCTCAACGTCACGGTCGCAGCCGTCCAGAATCTCCTCGATCTTCGCCGACGCGCATCGCCCCAGTTCGTGGGTGCAGAAATCGATGCGAAGCGACGGGCGCTGCGAGCCGCCGTGGTACGGATGCAAGATCTGTTGGCGCACGCATGCTCGCCCGAGAAGGTCGCGACGCTCGAGTCGATCGCCTCACAGGCCGGCCTGACCGTGGCGCCCCGCGAAGAGCAACGCCACGACGGCAATCTCGTCGGTTGGATCCTGCTTTGGAAAAAGCCGATCAGTTGTTGACCGGTACCTGATCGGGCACGGCGCCGGCCAACTTGAACTTGGCGTTGAAGGCGATGGTGAGACGTTCACCGTCCGCGTTGTAGGGCCGAACTTCGTGCAGGAGCCACGACGGGAACAGCAGCAGCTGCCCGGGCTTGAGTTTGATCTCGCGAGGGCCGTAGTTGTACCCGCCCATCATGCGTACGACGGCCATGTCGATGAACATGGTGCTCATCGCAAACGGGTTGAGGAAACTGAGCACGCCGCTGCCGGCCTCGTCCGCGGCGTCTTGCCCTGGATCGACGCAATAGATTCCTGACCAGCTGTGCAGCGCGTGGTTATGCATCGGGAAATAACCCCCGCGTCGTGTGACGTGGAACCACGACTCGACACCGATGTGCAGGTTCTTCAGCATATCGACGGTATAGCCGTTGAGTTGTCCGATGGCCTGATAGAGCTGCTGATAGCAGAACACGCGCAACTCCTGGACCGCCGCATTCTCGGCTGCAAAAAGCTGGAAGTGGCTCTCGAAGAGTTGCTTGCTGCGATTGACCATGGGCTGGCGATTGGCGCGCTCTTCGCCCTTGGCTTCTTCGGCGAGGATGTACTCCCGAAGACGCGCGTTGAGCGACGCAGGATCCGGGTGGATGACCGAGGCGAGCGGAACGGCGAAAAACGGTTCGATGCTAAGATTGGGCGTCGTCATCTTTTTGCTCAGGCGAAGGGGCGAACGCCGGGCAGCTTAACCGCTCCTCTGCCGGGCAACAACCGGGGAACTCGACCATGCAGAAAGACGCGGGATCACAGTCCGCCCATCGCGATGCAGCCTTCGACTGCCTGCGGCAGCGCGACTTCCCGAAATCCGAGGCGCTCTTCAAAGAATTGATTGCGGCAGGATCCGTCGACCCTCAAGATCGATTTGGCCTCTCGATGGCGCTGTACGAGCAGGGTCGACTCGAGGACTGTCGTGAGTCGCTCGCCGAGGCCTGTCGTCTCGAGCCGAACTTCGTCCACGCTTGGCTTTATCGCGGCGTGGTGAACGAGCGCATGGGCTTGCGATCTCCCGCCGCGGGGGCGTACTTGCGCGCCGATCGATTGATGAGCGGCACCCCTCCGGCGAGCATCCCGCCCGATGTTCGAAATCTCTTGACGCACGGTGCTCGATTTCTCGGCGGCGAGATTTTCGGGGCGTTGTCGGCCGAGCTGGCTTCGGTTGCGCGCAAGCATGGCGAAGCGTCGATTGCGCGTCTCTATCACGCAGCGGAGATGTTCGCAGGCATCAAGCCTCTGCGTTACGAGCATCCGCGTTGGCGTCCGGGTCTCTTTTACGTGCCGGGCATGACCCCTCGCCAGTTTTTCGAGCGAGAACAGTTTTCGTGGATCGACTCGGTCGAGCGTCACACCGACGTCATTCGCGAGGAATTGCGTGCGGCGCTCTCCGAAAACAAGGGCTTCAAACCCTATGTGCAGTACGCCGAGGGCTCCGAAGAAGCGCGCATCTGGAACACCTTGAACGGCTCGACCGATTGGTCGACGTTGCATCTGGCACGTCACGGCAAGTTCGAAGCGGAGGCGTGCGCGCGCTGTCCCAAAACGCTCGAAACCTTGACGGCCATTCCCGATCTGCATGACGTGCCGGGATACGGCCCCGAGATCATGTTCTCGGTCCTGCAACCCAAGACTCTCATCCCCGCGCACCGAGGCAGTGTCAACGGACGTTTGGTCGTGCATCTTCCCTTGGTCGTGCCGCCCAACTGCGGCTATCTGCGGGTCGGCGACGAGAAGCGCAGCTGGGAGGAGGGGAAGTTGATGATGTTCGACGACACCTTCGATCACGAGGCCTGGAACGGCAGCGAGCAGACGCGAGTCGTGCTGATTTTCGACGTCTGGAATCCCGAGTTATCCATCGCCGAGCGCGAGGCCTTCCGAGTCGTTTTGTTCAGAGCGGCCGAGTTCGAAAAAGAGCTGCTCAATTCTTGATGTGTCATTGGAGGTAAAGCGGATGTGGTATTCGACGTTCATGCGCATCGCCGTGCTGGGTATTGCGTGCTGGCTCTTGCCGCTCGATGTCGCGGCGCAACCGGCACCCTCCTCGATACCACCCGAGGTCTATCGCGCCGCAGGGCTCGATAAGCTGACCGGCGCCGAGCGCGAAGCGCTCATCGAGTGGATCAACGCCGGGGCGCCGATGGTCCCTGGTTCGCCAGCTCCGGTCGTCTCATCGGCGCCGATCGCCTCAGTGGCGCCAGTCGCGTCACCGCAGCCAGCCGCTCTACCGACCCCGTTGACACCGCTTTCCGAGAAGAGCGAAATCAACACACGCATTCTTCCCCCTTTTACCGGTTGGACGGGCCGTACGATCTTCACGATGGAAAATGGCCAAGTCTGGCAGCAACGGATGGACGGGAACTACGCGTTTAAAGGTGCGGACACGCGTGTGATCATCACTCGTGAGGCTTTTGGCCTCGACCGAATGAGGCTCGTTGAGAGTGGTCGTTGGATCGGAGTGAAGCGGATCAAGTAAACGCTTCGATGAGCGGAGCGAGATGCCGCTCGTACGGCTTCCAGATTTTACCGCGATCCTTGCGGATCCCGTCGCGCATCATGACGCTACTGGCTGTCGCTACTGCGCCTGTGCGCGTTTTGAGCTGGATCATCCCCGGCTCGAAATCGAGCCCGACGAACTCGGCCATCTGTCTTGCCATTGATTCCGGTTCACGAACTAAATCGTCGTAGCGTACATCCATGATGCGTCCCGGCAGACGCGCATGCCATGCCGACATGAGTTCGCGATACCGATGATGGTGTGCGATGAAATCCTTTTGCGCATAAGAGTAGGGCGCAGCGTGGGAGAACAGCGTGCGAAGGCTCGAAAATCCGACGTCGATGGGGTCTCGGACGAGATGGATGAATCGGCTCTCTGGCAGAGCGCGAGCGATGAACCCCACATTGAAATAATTCGAGGGCAGTTTGTCGGTGACGCAGGGTTTTCCCGCGGCACGCCACGACATCCCTCTCAGATAATGCTCGCCGAGTGCCGCGTAATCGAGTTCGTGCCGCCGACCGATCAGGCGCGTGTCGAGTTCGTGCCGAAAATGCAGCGAGCTGACGCGGCGGAGCTGGGCACGAAGGTCGTAGGTTTCGCCGCCGCTCGCCACCTTGGAGTGGCCTGCCAGAATCTGCTCGGCAAGCGTCGTCCCCGAGCGGTGCAGTCCGATCACGAAAATCGCCCGGAGTTCTGACGAGGCGTGGCCTGCGCGATCACTATTCCAATCTTCAGCTTCTCGTAACGCGTCAAAAATTTCGTTCTGCTTCTCGATCAGCGATTGGGCTTTGGTTCGTTTTGCGTCGCAGGCCGCCGCAAGTGCGCTCCAGGACGCATCGGCATCGCCTTGATCATGAAGCTCGTTGTGTAGCGCATAGGCAAGCCAGGCCCGATCTTCGGGAGACTGCGCAGCCGCGAGCAGAGGCTTCAGGCGATCGATGCGATCACTCGCGCCGGGTTGACGGAGGCGTGAGAGCAGCCAATACGAACTTGGATCATCCGGCAGCAGGGTCAAACATTGACGACAAAGTTCCGCCGCCTCCTGATGCTCGCCGAAAAAGGTCTTGAGCGTGGCGAGGCTATAGAGACCGGGCTGGAACTTCGCATCGCGGGCGACAGCGGCCTCGGCGAAGATGAGGGCTGCATCGAAGGCGCCGACGCTCATCAAGAGCTGGGAAACGTGGCTCAAGGACATCGCCGAGTCCCACTGACGCGGTGCGAT
The DNA here is from genome assembly GCA_016874235.1 of Gammaproteobacteria bacterium. Classification (GTDB taxonomy): domain Bacteria; phylum Pseudomonadota; class Gammaproteobacteria; order Steroidobacterales; family Steroidobacteraceae; genus UBA964. Next base: position 5,501 of record VGUJ01000011.1, on the reverse strand, counting down.
CTGCCGACTGATCTCGATCATCAGTCCGGACTCGCTGAGTCGGGCGAGTACTTGCAGCAGCTTGAGTGCGGTGCGCGGCCCGTCGAGGTTCGAAGAGAGCGCTTTGCCGACGAACCCTCTCGCACTGTCGTTGCGCTCGCGTCCCATTTCGACATCGGCCGCGAGCAACAAGCCCATCGTGTCTTCGAAATTCTTCGAGAGCACAGGACGAATGACCCCGGCCGCCGCCTCGATCTCGCCTTGGGAGATCAGACGCTCCGCCTTGTCGATATCGCTCTCGAGCATGTCGCTAACGGATCGTCAGGGCGACGGATTTCGGGGCGCGAGATGTCGATCGAGGAAATCGAGCATCTTGGTGTAGAGCTCGACATTGTTCTCCGGGATTTGGAAGCCGTGACCTTCTTTGGGTTTCACAAGGACCAGTTCCGGTTTCTTTCCCGACTTTTTCATCTGGCTGATCAGGAACTCCATCTGCTCGATGGGCACTCGCTGATCTTTGGCGCCATGAACGAGCATGACGGGGATGTTGATCTTGTCGACATTGAAGGCCGGTGATTGCGCTCTCTGTTCGTCCTCACTCTCCGGGAGTACGCGCTTCAAGAAATTTCGTCCTGAAGGAGATCTCGGGATATCACCCTTCTCGAGCATCATCGGCATGCTGTAGACGCCGACGTAGCCAATGGCGCAGCGGTAGAGACTCTGTTCGCGCACCGGACTCATCAATGCGGCGTAGCCACCGTAGCTGCCACCATAGATGCACACGCGGTCCTGGTCGGCGACCCCTTGTTCGACGGCCCAGCGCACGCCGTCCGTCAAATCGTCTTGCATGGTGGTGCCCCACAGCCGGTAGCCCGCACGCTCGAAGGCTTGGCCGTAGCCACCTGATCCGCGAAAGTTGATTTGCAGCACGGCGTAGCCCCGTGTGGCCAAAGCCTGAACTTCCGGGTCGAACCCCCAGCTATCGCGAGGTCCGTGCGGTCCGCCGTGAACCAGCACCACCATCGGTGAGCGACCCTGGGTGCCACGCGGAGTCGTGAGGTAGCCATGCAAGGCGAGTCCGTCCCGAGCCTTGAAGCTGATCGGTCGCGAAGTTGCCATGGACTCGGGCGACAACCACGGACGCGAGGACAACAGGAAGGTCGCCGTGCCCTTCTGAAGATCGAAGAGGTAATACGCGCCCGGATCGGTATCGTTGAAGGCGCGGAAGATTCTCAAGCGACCGTCGCTCGAAGAATTTCCGAAAGCCAAAGAATGTTTAGGGAAAGCCTTGATGAGGCCCGCGATCGCGCGACCTTCCGGATGAGTCAAATTGATGACATCGACGGTGTATCGATCCGGTTGGTACTCCACGGCGAGCATATGCCGCTCGTCACCGCTCATGATTTGCTCGGTGGGGTCGGAGATGGCGTTTTCGCTCACGACCTCGGTCGCGCCGGTTTGCGGATCTTTGAGGATGACTTTTCTCGGCGCGCCTTTTTCGCTGCTCATCATGAACACGCGACGATTGTCGGCATCAAAGGCGATCGGCATCAGGAAATCATCACCACCGAGCTCCATCTCGCTGAGAGTGACCCAGTTATCGCCCTGTCTTTGAAGGGTACGCAGCACGTTGTTTTTGACTCGGCCGATGGCGTAGCGAACCTGCTCGTCATGATCGAGAAGGAAGCTGCCGAACTCGAGCGGTGCCGAGGCCACAGTATTCGCTCGTCCATCGCGCGTGTCGAGCTTGAACAGGAAGGCTTGCTCGATCGAGCGCTGGGCCCACAAAACGTTCGGGTCGTCCTTGGTTCGGCCGAGGATCTGGTAGGTGTTCCCGTTCGGTATTTCGATGCGCTTGGAACCATCGATATCCGACGCATAGAGATCAGGGGTGGGTTGACGGGAGTCGAGGCTGCCTTTTTTCTCGGAGACTCCGAAGAGGATGCGCTGGTTGTTGACCCAGTACACATTGCCAATGTGCTGCGTCGGACCGAAGTCCCAACGCGAGAGCGGCTTTTTGGTGCCGATTTTGAGTACGACGAGCACCGTCCGGTCGCCCTCGGGCAGAGTCACTGCAATATGCTGGCCGTCCGGCGAGAGGGTCACTTGCCGGAACTCCGGCTCTCGGAAAAGCGCCTCAAGGGCAATGGGTGTCGCAGGTGCCGGCGTCGGCTGCGCGTCGGCAGCGGACGTGAGCAAAGAGACGGCAATGATTACGAACCTGGTCCAGCTTTTCACTTTAGCCCCCTCAAAGAAATAATCCAGAAATCTACCGCACCAGCGGCTTGTACCGAATGCGATGCGGCTGATTGGCGTCTTCGCCGCGTCGCTTGCGGTAGTCCTCGACGTACTCCTGGTAATTCCCTTCGAACCACACGACTTCCGAGTTGCCCTCGAAGGCGAGGATGTGGGTCGCGATGCGATCGAGGAACCAGCGATCGTGTGAGATCACGACGGCGCAGCCGGGGTAGGCGAGCAGGCCTTCTTCGAGCGCTCGCAGGGTTTCGACGTCGAGGTCGTTGGTCGGTTCGTCGAGCAGCAATACGTTGCCACCCGACTTCAATACTTTGGCGAGGTGCACGCGATTGCGCTCACCGCCCGAGAGCTCACCGATCAGCTGTTGCTGCTGCGTGCCCTTGAAGTTGAAGCGACCGACGTAGCCGCGCGAAGGCGTCTCGTAGTTGCCGACCTTGATGAGATCGAGTCCGTTCGAGATTTCCTGCCACACGGAGTTCTTGTCGTTCAGTGCCTGACGCGACTGATCGACATACGACAGTTTCACCGAGGGGCCGATACGGATCTCGCCGGCATCGGGCTTCTCGACACCCGTCAGCATGCGGAAGAGGGTGGTCTTACCGGCGCCGTTCGGGCCGATGATGCCGACGATGCCACCAGGCGGCAGGTTGAAGTTGAGGTTGTCGATCAGCAATCGATCTCCGAAAGACTTGCGCAGACCCTTGGCCTCGATAACGAGATCGCCGAGCCGCTCACCGGGCGGAATGTAGATTTCGTTGGTCTCGTTGCGCTCCTGAAACTCGCGCGAGGCCAGTTCTTCATAACGCTGCATACGCGCCTTGCTCTTGGCCTGGCGCGCTTTCGGGTTTTGTCGCACCCACTCGAGCTCGCGCTCGAGGGTCTTGCGCAGCGCTTCGCGCTCGCGCTCTTCCTGGGCGAGGCGCTTTTCCTTTTGCTCGAGCCACGAAGAGTAGTTGCCGTGGTACGGAATGCCGTGCCCGCGATCGAGCTCGAGGATCCACTCGGCCACGTTGTCGAGGAAGTATCGATCGTGGGTGACCGCGATGACGGTCGAGGGATACTCTTCGAGATATTTTTCGAGCCACGCGATCGACTCGGCGTCGAGGTGGTTTGTCGGCTCATCGAGCAGCAACATGTCGGGCTGCGACAGCAGCAATCGGCAGAGCGCCACGCGGCGTTTTTCACCGCCCGAGAGCAATTCGATCTTTGAGTCCCAGGGCGGCAGGCGCAGCGCGTCGGCAGCGATCTCGAGAGTGCGGTCGAGCTCCCAACCGCCTGCAGCGTCGATCTCGTCCTGCAACTTCGCCTGCTCCTCGAGGAGCTTGTTCATTTCGTCGTCCGACATCGGCTCGACGAACTGCTCGCTGATCGCGTTGAAGCGCTCGACCTTTGCGAACATGCCGCCAATGCCCTGCACGACTTCTTCGCGCACGCTCTTCTTCGGATCGAGCTCGGGTTCCTGCGGCAGGTAACCCACCTTGATGTTCGGCTGCGGGCGCGCCTCGCCCTCGATGTTGGTATCGAGCCCCGCCATGATCTTGAGCAGCGTCGACTTACCCGAGCCGTTGAGGCCGAGCACGCCGATCTTGGCGCCCGGGAAGAACGACAGGCTGATGTCGCGGAGGATCTGACGCTTGGGGGGCACGATCTTGCCCACCCGGTTCATCGTGTAAATGTACTGGGCCATGTTAGGTATCTGGGGGCGCCGGAGGCTTAAAAAAGAGCCCGCATTATCGCCTGTGCTAGGCTCCGGCGCATCGAAAGTTCGGGGCAGGCGGGGGTCATGTCCGAAGTGCTCGTCATCGCCGGTGAGCGGCTCGCCCGCTACGGTTTCGGCAACGGCCACCCTTGGGGTCCGGACCGTCACGCCGCTTTTTACCGCGAGTTCGAGGCTCGAGGGCTCGCGAGGCGTTGCCACGTCGAAGACACGCGCATGGCGACGCTCGAGGAGCTCGAACTTTTCCACACCCGACAGTACGTCGATTTTCTTCGCGGCCGCTCACAGGCGGGCTTCGGTTATCTGGATGGTGGCGACACCCCGGTGTTCTCGGGCGTGTTCGAGGCCGCCTCCGACGTCGTCGGGGGTACGCTCGAGGCCGCCGCCGCCATCATGACGGGCAGGGCCCGGCGCGCCTTCGTGCCCATCGCGGGGCTTCACCACGCCGGGCGAGAGGGCGCTGCGGGTTTTTGCGCGCTCAACGATTGCGGCATCGCCATTGAGTGGCTGCGCAAAACCTACGGACTCTCGCGCATCGCCTACATCGACATCGACGCGCATCACGGCGATGGCGTCTTCTACGGCTTCGAGGACGATCCGCAAGTCATCTTTGCCGACATCCACGAAGACGGACGATTTTTATACCCGGGTACGGGCAGTACCGATGAGCGTGGCAAGGGCGAGGCGGCGGGTACCAAGCTCAATGTGCCGCTCGCACCGGGTTCAGACGATGTCGCCTTCGCCCCGGCCTGGGCCCAAATCTTGCGTCATTTGGAAAGTTTCGAGCCCGAGTTCTTGCTGCTGCAGTGTGGGGCCGACAGCATCGCGGGTGATCCGCTGACGCATCTGGCGCTGTCATCCGAGGCGCATGGGAGGGCGGCACGCGATCTCACGAAGCTCGCCGAGCGACTTGGGCATGGGCGCGTGCTCGCCACGGGCGGCGGTGGATACAACCGGCAAAATATTGCGGTAGGCTGGAACGCCGTGGTCGAGGGGCTGTTCGGCTAGAATACCGGGCCTTCCGTTGCCGATCTTTAACAGCCCGAGGCCCCGCCGATGTATTCGAGTCGCATGACCATCGCAGAATTCGATCCCGAACTCGCCCGATCGATGAGTGCGGAACGCGTCCGGCAAGAAGATCACATTGAACTCATCGCTTCGGAGAACTACGCGAGCCCTCGTGTGCTCGAGGCTCAAGGCTCGGTGCTCACCAACAAATACGCCGAAGGGTATCCCGGCAAGCGCTATTACGGCGGATGTGAGTTTGTCGATGTCGCTGAGCAACTCGCCATCGATCGTGCGAAGCAGCTCTTCGGTGCCGATTACGCCAACGTACAGCCGCACTCAGGTTCGCAGGCGAACGCGGCGGTGTACCTCGCCATGCTGAAGCCCGGCGACAGCATCCTCGGCATGAGTCTCGACCACGGCGGTCACCTTACGCACGGCGCCAAGGTCAATTTCTCGGGCAAGATTTTCAACGCGTCGCAGTACGGCATTCGATCCGATAACGGCGAAATCGATTACGACGCCCTCGAGAAGCAGGCGCTCG
>VGUJ01000010.1 GCA_016874235.1 Gammaproteobacteria bacterium | reverse complement strand
CTCATTGGTCTGCCGTTTGGCGAGCCTTCGCTGCTCGCCGCCGCGGCGGTTCACGAACTCGCTTTGCCGCCTCCCAGGCTCGCGAACTGACCTCTGAAGTACGCAAGCGGAGAGCCCTCACGCGCGTCGACTGAAACGACTTCACCGAAGAAAATTCGGTGAGTCCCGACGTCCGTCTGCGTGGCGACTCGACACTCGAGATAGGCCAGTGCGCCATCGATGATCGGATTACCAAGGAAGCTGTCGTGTGAGGAACCGAGTCCGAGTCCTGCGAGCGTCGCGAATTTGTCCGACGTCCTAGACGCGAAATGCCTTGCGAGTTCGAGTTGATCGTCTGCGAGAATATGCACACAGAATCGACCCGATCCGCTGACCGCATGACAGGTCGCCGATTGACGATTGAGGCAGACCAGAAGCGTGGGGGGCTCTAACGTGACCGAGGCGACAGCACTCGCCGTAATGCCGTGTGCGAGCCCCTCATGTCGGGTGGTAACGAGGGTCACTCCGGTCAAAAATCGGCTGATCGCTGTGCGGTAATCGGTACTCGAGACGTTCATGTCGGCCACGGTAGGTACTACTCCGTACATACTGCCAAGGCTTTGGGCATTAGTCTCCTACTCGTGCTCTGATCATCTTCCCCCTCCGATCAGAGCATGCAGAGATAGCCCCGCCTCGTGCGGGGCTTTTTTGTATCCTCATGACCCTCATGTCCGGATCCATTGCCGTAGATTTTCCACCCGAATGGCGCGATGACGCCGCGCACGTCATGGCGTGCAGCGACTTCGTCGCGGAGAGTTTGGGACGCGATTCTGAGCTTTTTGGTGATCTGCTGCGCGCCAACGCCCTGCAGCAGCTGCGCATCGCCGGAGGATCATTGTGTTGGCCCCGGGGCGAGGAGCCGCCAGGGCTCGACACGCTTGAGGCAGCTTGGCAAGCGTGGCTGCGCCGTTGGCGTCGACGTGAGATGGTGCGGATCGCCTGGCGAGACCTCACCGGTCGATCGAGCCTTGAAGAGACACTCGAGGATTTATCTGCCTTCGCCGACGATGCCGTCAATCGTGCCATGGCGGTCGCTTGGCACAGCACCTGCGAGCGCTACGGAACGCCGCAGTATGCCGAAGGTGGTGCGATGCCACTCGTCGTCGTCGGTATGGGAAAGCTCGGCGGCCGCGAACTCAATTTTTCGTCTGACATCGATCTCGTTTTTCTTTTTCCGGGGTACGGAGAGACGGTTCACGCTGCGCCGGTGAGTCACGAGGAATTCTTCGCGCGCCTCGGGCAGGCACTGCTGCGACTGCTGTCATCGATCACGGTCGATGGGTTCGTGTTCCGAGTAGATATGCGGCTTCGTCCCTTCGGAGACTCCGGACCGCTCGCGTGTGGCTTTTCTTCTTTCGAGGACTATCTGCTCCAGTACGGTCGGGACTGGGAGCGTTACGCCTGGATCAAGGCGCGACCGATCACCGCGTCCGAGGCTTATGCCGAGCTGTACGACTCGGCAGTGAGGCCGTTCGTGTATCGACGTTATCTCGATTTCGGCGTCTTTGAGTCGCTTCGCGAAATGAAGCAGCTCATCGAGAAGCAGGTGGCGCGCAAGGAACTCATCGATCACGTGAAGCTCGGACCCGGCGGAATCCGGGAGATCGAGTTCATCGTGCAGTCGATGCAGTTGATCCGGGGTGGTCAAGATCGTCGCCTCCAAGGTTCGAGGCTGTTCGAAATCTTGCCCCAACTGGCACGCAGTCGTTTGTTACGCCATCAGGCTGTCGATGAGCTCGATGCCGCGTATCGCTTTCTGCGGATACTCGAAAACAGACTGCAGATGATTGCAGACGCTCAAACTCATTCGCTGCCACAAGACTCCGCTTCACAACAAAAGTTAGCGCGGGCCATGGGCAAGGAGAGTTGGGAGGCCTTGCGACACGACTACGAGCGACATGCAGCGCACGTCCATCGTGAATTCAACGCGCTCGTGTTCGCTCCAACCGCTTCTGATGCGACGGGCGATGCTGCGATAAAGCCATCGACCGATAGCGCCGGACTCTCGCTGATGTGGGACGACACGGCAGGGGTGGCCGCACTCATCGAGATGCTTTCATCCCGAGGGATGGCGCACCCGGCTGAGCTGGCGCAACTGTTGATCGATTTTCGCGGAAGCTCGCAGGTGAGACGGCTCGATGCGACCGGGCTGCGTCGTCTCGAGCTGTTGGTGCCGCAGTTAATGGGCTCGCTTGAACCCGATGACGACCACCTCGTCATGGGTCGTCGACTACTGCGGGTGCTGGAGGCGATCGGCGGGCGTTCGGCCTATTTTGCGCTACTCAACGAAAACCCGGCCGCCCGACAGCGCTTCGTTCGAGTCTGTCGAGGCGGTGATTTTTTGGTCCAGCAGCTTGCGGCGCATCCGCTCCTGCTCGATGAGCTGCTCGATGAGCGAGCCCTGACGGTACCGCCGGCGCGTGAAGAATTGCTCGCGGATCTCGATGATCGTCTCGCTCGGGTGGATGCGGATGATCCGGAGCGACTCGTCGAGGCACTCGCACAATTCAAGCGAGCGGCGATGTTTCGCGTCGCGATCGCGGATCTCTCGGGTAGTTTGCCGCTGATGCGTGTGTCGGATCGTCTGACCGACATCGCCGAGCTCATCCTCGAAAAAGCGATGCAGCAAGCTTGGTCACAGATGACGGGTCAGTATGGTGTGCCGACTTGTCGCGCCACCGACGAGGCCGTGCCTCGCGAAGTCGAGGTCTGTGCCGTGGGTTACGGCAAGCTTGGCGGGATCGAGCTCGGTTATGGCTCCGACCTCGATCTCGTATTTCTCCATGACTCGATCGGTGCAGTACAGGAAACCGCCGGCGATCGCCCGATCGAGAATCAGCTTTTCTTTGTGCGACTCGCGCAGCGCATCGTCCATATCCTCACAGTGCACTCGGCGGCGGGCCGCCTGTACGACGTCGACGTCCGACTGCGCCCGGGCGGGAAGGGCGGTATGCTGATCACGCAAATCGACGCCTTCGTCGATTATCAGCATTCCTCGGCCTGGACTTGGGAGCACCAGGCGCTTCTGCACGCACGGGCGGTAGCGGGTTCACCGCGCCTTCGTGGGCGATTCGAGCAGGAGCGTGTACGAATCCTCGGAGAATTCGTTCGGCGCGATACGTTACGCGAGGAAGTCGGGTCGATGCGTGAGCGCATGCGTCGCGAACTCGCCAAGTCTAGGGGCGGAGAGTTCGACCTCAAACAGGATCGCGGCGGTATTGCCGATATCGAGTTTCTGGCTCAGTACTGGGCGCTACGCGAGGGGGCGAGGCATCCGGCGGTACTGATGTTCAGCGACACGATTCGTCAGCTTGAGACCTTGGCCTCGGGAGATCTCGTACCGCAGGAAACGGTCGATGTTTTGACCGGAGCCTATCGCGCATATCGCATGCGCAATCACCATCGCTCGCTGCGTGAGGAGCGTGGGATCATTGATGCCAGCGAGTTCGTGGCCGAGCGCGCCGCGGTCGCCCGCATCTGGGAAGACACCTTTGCCGGAACGGCATCGCCGGTATAATCAGGCCATGTCGAAGACGCCTCTCATCCAACCGAACGCGCAGGACACGTACGACGTCACGTCCGACGATCTGCCGCTCTCGTGTCCGATGCCGCAGATGCAACTTTGGAACTCGCATCCGCGAGTCTATTTGCCCATCGAAAAAACGGGTTGGGCCAAGTGTCCCTATTGCGGGGCCGAGTACACCCTGCAGCGTTGAGCGCTGATCAAGCCGGACGGTAGGGCTTGTAAGACTTCTCTTCGACGATACGCGAGCCGAGCGCCACATTGATGCGCTTCTTGACGGCTGCACGCTCGTCGTTGGTCACGTACACCGCACGCGCGAGCTCAATGAACTCCGCGTCGAAAGCCTGAGCGAGTTCTTTGTCGCGAATTTTGTCCTCGATGTCCCAGAGCGCTTCGTTCACCTGCTGCAGGGCCGCTTCGTCCGCCGCAACTTCCGGAATGGCAGAACCACTGTCGCGCCAGGTTTTTTCGAGCAGGTCGAGCTCGAGGCGCACGTTGCGAACCTTGGTCGCGTCGGTCATGCGCGCAGCCTTGATGCGCAGGATGGTGATTTTGTCGAGCAGTTCGCCCGGCGAGATGGGCACGAGGATGTCTTTCATGGTCGAGATGCTAGCAGGGCGTCGAGGTGCTTGCAGACCTCGGGCACTTCGATCAGCTCCATGACGCCGGGCTCTTCGATTTTGGTGGCCCAAGGCAGGGCATCGGGCGTACTGCGTCTGAACTTTTGAGCGGCCCTCGGGAAGGCGTCGATGCACCACTGCCTCGAGAGATAGGGCCCGCTGCGAGCCGGGTTGGTGGCGGCATAGAGCCCGATGACAGGTGTTCCGACCATAGTGGCCATGTGGGCCGGGCCTGTATCGGGTGCGAGCAGTGCCGTCGCTCGCCCGAGCAGGGCGAGCAGTTGTGGCAAGGTGTCTTTGCCTACTTGATCAATGACACCGGGGCACTCCGCAGCGATGGCGCGCGCCATCGACTTTTCGGTGTCGCTGGGACCCCCAGCGAGAATGACTTGCATGCCATGGGTGTCGATGGCGTGGCGAGCGACCGCGGCATAGCGCTCGGCGAGCCAGTTCCTGCGTACGTGGCTTGAGCACGCACTGATCACCAATGTGCGCGGTGCGCCATCGGGGATCAGCCGCTGCGCATACTCGATGGCATCGCCGGGAAGAGGAAGATTCCAGTCGAACACCGGAGGTCCGACACCTGCGGCGTCGGCGAAGCCCATGAAACTGTCGAGCACGTGTTCGCGTTGGCGTGGCGCAATACGCGAGTCGGTGACGAGCCACTGCAGCTCGCGAGCTCGGGCCCGGTCGAACCCGAGCTTGATGCGCGCCGGGACGAGCGCTGCGACGACACTCGCTCTGAACGAGAGCTGAAGATGCATCAGCAGATCAAACTGCCGACCTCGAAGCGTCGCGCTGAGGGCTTTGAGGCTCATCAAACCGGCGCGTTTGTCCACGGTGATAAACTCGACCTCGGGTAGGAGGGTCATGAGTCGCGCTTCGGCGCGTCCGATGATCCAGGTAAAGCGTGTGTCGGGCCAGGCGCGCTGCAACGTGCGCAGCAGGGGCACGACATGGCAGGTATCGCCGATGGCCGAGAGCCTCAAGAGGCAAACGGATTCGGGCGGCGTGATGAGCGGCAGCATGGCTTTAGGCGGTGAGGGCGGAATGAACGAAGGTCGCGCACACGAACCGCTGGAGGGCAGGATCCAAGTCGGCCGCTGCGTGATGCTATATGACCCCTCCCTCGTCGGCAATTTTGATCCACGCTGGTTCGAGCCCGAGCACTGGAGGCAAACCGGTGCACTGCGCGGCGAGGCATCGGGGCGCGGGAGCACCCTGTTCTTCGAGGCCGAGGGGGGCGCCTATGCGTTGCGCCATTATCGACGCGGCGGCCTCGTTGCCGCGGTGCTCAATGATCGCTACCTCCAGTTCGGTGAGTCGCGTTCCCGTCCGTTCCGAGAGTTTCGCGTGACCCAACGATTGCAGCGTCTCGGTCTACCTGTCGCCCCAGTGGTGGCGGCGCTGCATGAGTCGCTCGGCCTGTGGTGTCGGGGTGATCTCATCACCCGCCGCCTCATCGGCGTCAGCACGCTCGCCGAGTGTCTCGCACGATCGCCCGGTTCGATCGACTGGTTCGGCGTGGGCGCGACCATCGCCCGTTTTCATCGGGTTGGATTGCATCATGCGGATCTCAACGCCCATAACCTGCTCGTCGACGGGGCCGGTCGGTGGTCTCTCATCGACTTCGACCGAGCGAGTTTTCGCGACCCGGGCTTGTGGTGCGATGCCAATCTCGTTCGTTTACGTCGCTCGATACTCAAGGTTCTCGATTCTTTGAACGCTCGACTTGACGAAGAACTCTGGACGACCGTGCTGCAGGGTTATCGCGAGGGCGCATCGAGAAGCGGATCGTCATGATGCATTCTGTTTATCGTGTGCTGGTAATGATCGTACTGCCATTCGCCTTCGCGTTTTTCATTGTGCGCGGCCTGCGCGGCAATCCAGGCGAGTTACAGGGACTCTCGCAGCGCTTGGGTTTCGGAGCTCGTCAGCCTACGAAAACGATCTGGATTCACGCAGTCTCGGTCGGTGAGGTTCAAGCCGCCGCCGCGCTCGTACGCGCCTTGCGAGACCGTTACCCTGCGGCGCCGCTCACGCTGACGACGACCACCGGGACGGGCGCGGCGCGCGCCCGAGAGATGTTCGGCGATGCCGTGGATGTGCGTTTCTTACCGTTCGATTCGTTGGGCTGTGTGAGGCGTTTTCTCGATCGTGTTCAGCCACGTGTCGCGATCATCATCGAAAAAGAGTGGTGGCCGAATGTATTCGGCGAGTGCGCGGCGCGAGCGATTCCCATCGTCCTCGCGAGTGCAACCGTATCGGTGCGTACCGTCGGCCGATGGCGCTTTCTCGCCCCGTTGTTCCGCGAGGTCTTCGAGCACAGCGTTTTCGTCGCGGCGCAGTCCCAAATCGACACTGACCGTTTTCGACAGCTTGGGATTCCGCCGTCGCGGGTACAGGTTGTGGGTAACCTAAAGTTCGATCTTTCAGTGTCGCCGCAGCTCTCGGAGCAGGGCGCTGCGCTTCGGGCGCGTTGCGGCTGGCAGCATCGGATGCTACTCGTCGGCGGCAGTACCTACGAGCCCGAGGAGACGGCGTTACTCGAGACTCAGCGTCGTTTACGAGCCGACGGCGTCGATGTGGCGCTCGTGCTCGCGCCACGCCATCCCGCCCGTTTCGAGTCTGTGGCGGCTCGTCTGCAGTCGGCGGGCGTTGCGTTCGCGAGGCGATCGTCATTGACCTCAAGCACCCAGAGCTCCCCGCCCGACGTCTTGCTACTCGATACGCTCGGTGATTTGATGAGCGCGTACGCCGCGGCCGATCTGGCGTTCGTGGGTGGCAGCCTCGTCAGTGATGTCGGAGGACATAACTTGATCGAGCCGGCAGCACTCGCGGTGGCGACGCTCACAGGTCCGCACGGCGATAACGCGCCCGACATTGCCCGCGCGCTTCAGGCTGCCGGAGCGCTCGTGATCGTCTCGGATGCAGAGCGTTTAGTGATGGAAGTGAAGCGCCTCGCCACGAATGTTGAGGAGCGAGCCCAACGTGGCGAGCGGGGTCGGGCGTTCGTCGAGGAAAATCGAGGCACGCTCGAGCGACTGCTCGCGCGCCTCGAGCCGATTATGGTTGAACTGCAGCCGCAGTCGTCGACAGCCAGCCGTTGACATCCTCGAGCGTGGCGCGATCGAGCGTTCCCGAGGCGAGACGCAGACGCATCACGTTCAAAATATAGTCGTAGCGGCTGCGCGAGTAGTTCGTTTGCGCAACTGCGAGGCTTCGACGTCCTTCGAGAACATCGACGGCCGTGCGCGTGCCGACTTCGTAACCCGCTTCGGTGGCCTTGAGTGCCGTTTGACTCGACTCGAGCGCTTGCCGCAGTGCATTCACGCGGGAGATTTCACTGATCACACCGAGGTAGGCGTCGCGCGCCTGACGTTCCGTCTGTCGTGAGACGCGGGTCAGACGCTCGCGCGCAGCGCGCCATTGGAACTCGCTCTGGCGAACCCGCGACTGTGCGGCACCGCCGCTGAAGATCGGCATGGTGACCTGCAGTGAGTAGCTCTCGTCCTCGGTGTCGGAGAGACGGGTGCCCACATTGCCGCTGACGAAGTTGATCTCACTGGTCGTTTCGACTTTGCTCTTGCTCGCCACGAGATCGAGTTCCGGCAAGTGGCCGCCGAAGGCTGCGCGAACGTTGTCGCGGGCGATGTCGGCGGCGAGTCGACTCGAGACGAGGGCGAGGTTCTGCTCCATCGATCGCTCAACCCATTGCGCTTCGTCGGCCGGCTCGGGTGACTTGAGCGGCATCGCATCGCCTGGCTTGGCGAGCGTCGTGTATTTCTCGGCGGTGATTTCGCGCAGGAGCTCTTCGGCTGAGGCGAGCTGGCGCTTGGCCGCAATGACGGCAGCCGCTGAACTGTCGCGAGCCGCTTTGGCTTCTTGCACATCGGTAATGGCGATCAGGCCCACCTCGAAACGTTTTTCCGCCTGTTCGAGTTGACGCGAGATGGCCTCGAAAGACGAGGACTGCGCGTCGACGGCGTCTTGCGCCGCGAGTACGTTGAAGTACGCCTCGGAGACGCGAAGGATGAGTTGCTGCTCGGCCGCTTGGAAATCGGCTTCGGCCTGCGCAACCTGCCGACTCGCGCGGCGGATCGCGACCCAGTTATCCCAAGAGATCAGGCTTTGTCGCAGATCGAGGCTCCAGCGGTCGGTTTCGGGTTCGGCCACGCTCGCGGAAAGGAAATTTAGGACCACGGTCTGCCCATTGGGGAGGCGTTGTTCTTGCGGAAACTGGCCCGTGCTCGTGGTGTCGGACTTGGTTTTGCTCGCTGAGCCGGAGATCTGCGGAAGGATCGCGGCCCACGCCTGGGGCCTGGATTCGCGCGCTGCGCGGCGCAGGGCCTCAGCCTCGCGGATCTGAGGGTCGTTGGTGAGGGCACGCTCATACACGGCCTTGAGGTCTTCGGCGGGCGCTGCGGTGGCCGCGAGGAGCATGCCGAGGGCGAGTACGAATAGGCGCGACATCATTCAAACCTCAATTGGTGTTATATATCACTATAACAGATCATCATGAATCCCGACAACCCGGGCGAGGCGTCAGTATGGACGTAACGAGGGGTCGATGCGTTCCCCCCACGCCAGAATTCCGCCCGTCAAGTTGGCTACCGAACCAAAGCCTCGCGACTCGAGCGCCCGGGCGACCTGCATGCTGCGTCCGCCCGAGCGGCACATGATGATCAACGGGATCTTCGGGTCGAGTTCTTCGAGGCGGTCGATGATTTGACCCATCGGAATATGGCGCGCGAACGGCAAGCTCGAGATGTCGAGTTCCCAGCCTTCGCGTACGTCGATGACCACCGGTTGCTCGCCGGCATCGACGCTGGCCTTCAGCTCTTCAACGGTCATTTCCTTGATCATGGGCGCATCCTGCGTGCGGTCGATCAGAAACTGAAGCGTTCGGGTTGATGGGCGCCAACCAGCGGCTTCAATGCGGTTTCGAAGAGCGTGGTGGACCGGAAGGCCTCGACGCCGGTGCGCTCGATGAGTTTTGCTTCCATCACGAGACCCGAACCGATCACGACGAACAGTCTGCCGCCGATGGCGAGCTGCCTGGCAAACCGCTCATCGGAGACGGGCAGTGAGCCCGCGAGCACGATGATGTCGTAGGCGCCGCTGCCCAAGGCTTCGGGTTCGAAGGCATTACGGCACTCGACGGTGACATTACGGACACCTGCGGTATTGAGGTGGGTTGTGGCTGTCGCCGCGAGGTCCTCACGCAATTCGAGACCCCGAACGCTGCAGGCCCGTGCAGCAAGACAGGCGGCGAGAAAGCCGCTACCTACGCCGACGAGTAACACGCGGTCGGTCGGTTGAGGCGCGACGGCCTGGACGATGCGACCGGCGACTTTCGGCGCAAGCATGCGATCGCCACCCCCGAGCGGGATTTCGATGTCGGCGAAAGCGAGTTCGGTATACGCGGTCGGTACGAACTTCTCGCGCGGTACGCGCGCGAAGATGTCGAGAACGTTTGGGTCGAGTACCTCCCAAGCCCGCAGCTGCTGATGAATCATCTGCTCGCGTGCGGCCTCGGTGGCGGCGGGGGTCATCGGCATCGGTCGATATCCGTACGGTTCAAACGAAGGGGCGGGAAAATACGGCTTTTCCCGCGGACTGCCAAGACGTAGAAGTACTGAGGGTACCGACCAGGGAGTCGCCGACCCGGGTTTTAAGCGGGCCGGCGACTGATCTGATGACGGTCAGGCCACGATTACTTGGCCGCCGTCTTCTCGAAGTCACCTGCCTCGACGATGCTGAGCACCTCGGGCTTGATCCAGCGTTTCACCGCCGCGTTGACGTCGGCCACCGTGAGCGCCGAGACGCGTCGCTCGAAGTCGGCGTCCCACTCGAGGGTGCGGTCGAGGAACAGATAGCTCGACAGACGCCCGACGAGCTCGCGATCCTGCGAGCGACTGACGTTGCGGCTTTGCAGCCAGCCGTTCTTGGCGTCTTTGAGTTCCGCCTCGGCGAAGCCTTCGGCCAGGATCTTCGCGAGTTCTTCCCGATATGCGGCGATGAGGCGCGCCGAATTTTCCGGGTTGTAGATCGCAAAGGTACCGAAGTTGCCATCCTTGTCGAGCGGATCAGCGGTGAGGAAGGACGACACGCCGTAGCTGATGCCTTCCTTCTGACGGATGCGCACGGCCAGACGAGAGTTCAGGAAACCTCCGCCCAGCATGTAGTTGGCCATGACGAGTGCCGGGTAATCCGGATGATCGTCACGCAGCTCGAGGTTGACGCCCGCGATCATCACAGCGTTCGCCTTGTCTGGCGTGTTGATCTTGCGGATCACAGAGGGCACGTCGAAGAACGGCGAGACCGCACGCTCGTACGGCATCTTCGACGTCCATTCGGCGAGGATGGCGCCGAGCGCCGAACGCACCATGCTTTCGTCGAAGTCGCCGACTACGGCGGCTGTCGCGCGTCCCGCACCGTAGAAGTCCGTGTGGAACTTGCGCAGATCCGCTGCAGTCACGGCTCGGACCGCCGCCGCCTGCTCGTCGAAGCTGAGCGTGCGTCGGAAATCTTTGGCCGGGAAGGGCGAGGTGATGCGATTGATCTCCTGTGCCGCGATTGCCTGCGGCTCGCTACGTTGCTGCTCGATCGCCGCCAGCACTTCGTCGCGAAGCTTTGCGAGTTCAGCCTCCGGGAACACTGGATTACGCAGGATGTCCCCCACGATCTCGAGTGTTGGCAACAGATTTTCTCGTGTCGAGGTGATATTCACCGACACGGTCTGTCCGCTACCCCCTGATATATTCACCGATGATTTCAGCTTGTCGAGCTCGTCGTTGATCTGCTGCAGCGTGCGGTTCTTCGTGCCGCGCCGCAACATGGCTGCCGTCAGTTCCGCAGTGGTGGCCTTGCCTTCAAGCGAGGCGAGGCTACCCACTCGCAAGGTCATCGAGACGCTGACTGAGCTGCCACGCGTCGACTTGCTGAGGAAGCTGTATTCCGCACCGCCCGGGAAAGTCTCGGTACGGGTGCGCGAGACGATGTTGGCCGGCGAGGGGTCGAATACCTCAGCCTGCTTGAGCGCCTGTTTGCCTTGGTAATCTTTGAGAATCACCGCCGGATCCGGTGCCTGCGGGATCGCAGCCCGATCCGGATTCGCCTCGGGGACGAACAAGCCGGTCGTGCGATTGGCCGCCTTGAGATAAGACGCCGCGACGCGGTTGACATCGGCCGCCGTGACTTTTTCCATCTGATCACGCGAGAGGAACCAAAGCCGCCAGTCACCTTTGGCGATGTACTCGGAGAGACCGAGACCCACGCGGTCGCTGTTGTTATAGGTCTGCTCGAAGAAGCGTAGGAACTTGTTACGCGCGCGTGCGACTTCCTCGTCAGTGATGGGCTGAGACTTCAGGCCATCGAGCACGGCGAGCATGGTCTGCGTGGCATCAGCGACTGGCTTGTCCTTCAACACCTCCGCTGCCAAGTACATGTAGCTGGGATCTTTGAAGCTGAAGGCTAAGCCACCGACGTTGCTGGCCTTGCCGGTTTCGACAAGCGCCTTGTAGAGACGCCCGGAAGGTTCGTTCGTCAAAACGTCTGCGAGAACCTGAACGGCGACCGAGTCCGGGTGACCGCCGGGCGGGATGTGATAGCCCGCCGCCGTGACTTGCACGTCACCGACACGACGGAGCACCACGTGCCGCTCGCCGTCCTGTATTGGTTCGACCGTGTAGGTCGGTTGCAGGATGCGGTTCGGGCGCGGGATCTTGCTGAAGAATTCATTAACCCAGCCGATGGTCTTGGCTTCGTCGATTTTGCCGGCGACGACCAGCACGGCGTTATCAGGCTGGTAGAACTTTTTGTAGAACGCACGAAGGTTCTCGATGGGAACGCGCTCGATGTCCTCTTTCGAGCCAATCGTCGATTTGCCGTAGTTGTGCCAGAGGTAGGCCGTCGACATCACACGCTCGAGCAGCACGCCACTCGGATCGTTTTCACCGGATTCGAACTCATTGCGCACGACCGAAAATTCGCTGCGCAGATCTTCTTCCTTGATGAACGAATTGATCATGCGATCGCTCTCGAGATCGAGCGCCCAGCGCAGGTTGTCGTCCGTTGCGGCGAAAGTTTCGAAGTAGTTGGTGCGGTCGTACCACGTGGTGCCGTTCGGACGCGCACCGCGCGAGGTCAGCTCCTGCGGGATATTCGGAAAGCGTGGCGTCCCTTTGAACACCATGTGCTCAAGCAGATGCGCCATGCCGCTTTCGCCATACCCTTCGTGGCGTGAACCGACGAGGTAGGTAATGTTGACGGTGATGGTGGACTTGGACGGGTCGGGAAACAGCAGGACCTTCAAGCCATTGGCGAGACGGTACTCGGTGATGCCTTCAACGGAGGTGATCTTTGTGGGCGGTGCGAGCCGCCTTGACTCGGCCTTCTTGGACGAGGCAGGCTTATCGGACGCGACGCCGATGGGCAGGGCGAGAACCAAGGCGAACGCGACGAACGCCGTGGTCAGGCGGGAGACGAGATTGCGCACGGAAGACACTCCAGGCGAGAGGGCAGGAGCCACCAATCTAGCCGTCCGCACGGTCTTTGCAAGGACTTGTATGTTCGTCCTTTTTTTGGGTATGTCGCCGGCTATGTCTGAGCCGGCCGCTACCGATCCGCCGCCCGTCCGCAAGCCCCTTGACTTCTCAGTCGGTCGATTAAACACCTTCATGGCGCCCAAAGACTGGTTCTTGCCGTTGCCCTCGGACATTGACGAGATCATCGTCCGAGGTCGTCGTCAGCCTGGAGAGCTCCCGGAGCGCAAGGCGGTGCCTCCGGGCTTGGGAGGACTCTTCTGGGGTCTGCGTAATCCGGGTGAGAGCTGGCGACTGCTCGTGCCGGACCCGAACGTCAGGGTGCCGGAGCGAGACATTGACGAATCGCGAGAGCCGCCCGGCGCCCATCGGGTGCGCATCGGCGAACCTGGAAAAATCTACTGATCGACCGCCACGATCACCCTCGGGACCGCGTGCCGGTTCCCGTGCCGCCCGCGCGTATCCGGACAAAGAAAAAGCCCCGCCTTTCGGCGGGGCTTTCAGGGAATCGACACCCTGTCGATGCGCACTTAGAGCAGCGGCACCAACAGCAGCGCGACAATGTTGATGATTTTGATCAACGGGTTGATCGCCGGACCCGCGGTGTCCTTGTACGGATCGCCGACGGTGTCACCGGTGACCGCAGCCTTGTGGGCTTCGGAACCTTTGCCACCGAAGTTACCTTCTTCGATGTACTTCTTGGCATTGTCCCAAGCGCCACCGCCGGTGCACATGGAGATCGCCACGAAGAGACCGGTGACGATGGTACCGATGAGCAGACCACCCAAGGCCTTGATGCCTTCGCCCGGACCCATCAACGCGTTGATGCCGAAGGCCACCACGACCGGTACGAGGATCGGCAGCAACGACGGCACGACCATTTCTTTGATCGCCGCCTTTGTCAGAAGGTCGACGGCCTTGGAGTAGTCGGGCTTCGCCGTGCCTTCCATGATGCCCTTGATCTCGCGGAACTGACGTCGGACTTCCGTGACGACTGAGCCCGCGGCGCGACCGACCGCTTCCATCGCCATCGCAGCGAAAAGATAGGGCACGAGACCGCCAATGAAGAGACCGATGATCACGGCCGGGTCGGAGAGCGAGAAGTCGACGAGCTTGCCAGCCTCTTCGAGCTTGTGGGTGTAGTCGGCGAAGAGCACGAGGGCGGCGAGACCAGCCGAGCCGATCGCGTAACCCTTGGTGACGGCCTTCGTCGTGTTGCCCACGGCGTCGAGCGGATCGGTGATGTTGCGGACCTTCTTGTCGAGGCCCGACATCTCGGCGATGCCACCTGCGTTGTCCGTGATCGGACCATAAGCATCGAGCGCGACGATCATGCCCGTGAGCGAGAGCATGGCGGTCGCAGCGATCGCGATGCCATAAAGACCCTCGAGCGTGTAGGCACCCCAAATGGCGGCGCAGACCGCGATGACGGGCAGGGCAGTCGACTTCATCGACACGCCGAGACCCGCGATCATGTTGGTCGCGTGTCCCGTCTGAGACGCTTCGGCGACCTTGCGAACCGGGCTGTACTCCGTTGCGGTGTAGTACTCAGTGATGACGATCATCGCCGCGGTGAGCGCAAGACCAATGAGCGTGCAACCGAACATGCCGATGAAGTTGTCGGGCATGATCATGTCGGTGATGAACCAGAACATCACGGCCGAGATCACTCCCGAGACGATGACGCCCTTGTAGAGCGCGTTCATGATCTTGCCGCCTTCGCTCGCCTTCACGAAGAAGGTGCCGACGATCGAGGCGACGATCGAGGCGGAGCCGAGCGCGAGCGGATACATGATCGCAGCGCCGTCGGCGCTTGCGAGCATCAAACCCCCGAGCAGCATCGTGGCGACGAGCGTCACCGCGTAGGTCTCGAAAAGATCGGCGGCCATGCCGGCGCAGTCACCGACGTTGTCACCGACGTTGTCGGCGATGACAGCGGGGTTGCGCGGATCGTCTTCCGGAATACCGGCTTCGACCTTACCGACGAGATCGGCGCCGACGTCTGCACCCTTGGTGAAGATGCCGCCGCCGAGACGCGCGAAGATCGAGATCAACGAGCCGCCAAAGGCGAGGCCGATCAGCGAGCGCAGCGCGAGATCGTCACCGACGACACCGCGCATGGCGAGGTAGTAGCCGGCCACGCCGAGCAGGCCTAAGCCGACGACGAGCATGCCGGTGATCGCACCGCCCTTGAACGCCACGCCGAGCGCTGCGTTGAGACCCTGATTGGCAGCCTCTGCGGTACGCACGTTAGCGCGCACCGAGACGTTCATACCGATGTAGCCGGCGACGCCCGAGAGGATCGCACCGACCGCGAAGCCGCCCGCCGTCGCCCAATCGAGGGCGAGACCAAGCACGATACACAGCACCACGCCGACGACGCCGATCGTGGAGTACTGACGATTGAGGTATGCCTGCGCACCGGCCTGAATGGCGGCGGCGATTTCCTGCATTCGGGCATTACCCGCAGGCAGAGCGTTAATTTGAGCTGCGGCGATCGCGCCGTACACCACGGCGAGAGCCCCGGCGCCGATGGCGATCCAGAGCCAGAGATTGGCATCCATGTTCTTGAGTCCCCCTGAAAAAATCTAGGAATACGTATGTAAACGGCGGCGAAATATAACATAGGGCCGCCGGACGCCGCCGAACGGCGGTCTGGGCCCGAGTCCTACACCTTGAACCGCGGTAGCTTCTTCTTGACGGCGACGCCCTTGAGTTTGACGTACACCGGCAGACCGTCTTTGTACGGCGGCGGATCACCACCGCCGATGAGAGGCAGCAGATAGCGACGGCATTTCTCGGTGATGCCGAAGCCATCGGTCGTGATGAAGTCGCGCGGGACCTTCTTCTCGACGTTGGCGACCTTGGCGAGCGGCACGTGACTCACCGTCCAGCGGTAAGGCTGCGATGACTTGCGTACGACGATGGGCATGACCGCGTTGTGACCTTTGACGGCGAGCTCGACGGCGGCCTGGCCCATGGCGTAGGCCTGCTCGACGTCGACCTTCGAGGCGATGTGTCGCGCGGCACGCTGCAGGTAATCGGCGACGGCCCAATGATATTTGTAGCCATGCGCTTCGCGCACCATGTTGGCGACGACTGGACCGACGCCACCGAGCTGGGTGTGACCAAACGCGTCTTTGGTGCCGGCATCGGCCAAGAAGCGACCGTCGGCATACGCGGTGCCCTCAGAGACCACGATCACGCAATACCCGACGCGATCGACGGTTTCTTTCACGCGCTTCAGAAAAGCCTTTTGATCGAAGGCGATTTCCGGAAACAGGATGATATGGGGTGCCGCGTCTCGACCTTTGCCCGCGAGACCGCCCGCTGCAGCGATCCAGCCGGCGTGCCGACCCATGACCTCCATCACGAATACTTTGGTCGACGTACGTGCCATCGAGGCCACATCGAGCGACGCCTCGAGCGTCGAGACGGCGACATACTTGGCGACCGAGCCGAAGCCTGGACAGGCATCGGTGAAGGGCAAGTCGTTGTCGACAGTCTTCGGGACGCCGATGCAAGTGATCGGGTAACCGAGCTGCTCGCCCATCTGCGCCACCTTGTGCGCCGTATCCATGGAGTCGTTGCCGCCGTTGTAGAAGAAGTATCCGATGTTGTGGGCTTTGAAGATCTCGATCAGACGCTCGTACTCGCGACGGTTTTGGTCGAGTCCCTTGAGCTTGAATCGAGCTGAGCCGAAAGCGCCCGATGGCGTATGACGCAACCCTGCGATCGTCGCCTTGCTCTCTTTCGAGCAATCGATGAGATCTTCTTCGAGGGCACCGACAATGCCATGACGACCGGCATACACCTTGCCGATGGCCTTCGGGTAGCGAGCGGCGGTTTCGATGACGCCGGCGGCCGAGGCATTGATGACGGCGGTGACGCCGCCGGACTGGGCATAAAACGCATTGCGTGGCATGGTCTTTTTCATGGGCGGCGAGCATAACGCAGGGTTTGACCTGTCGGAATCGCCCGGTTACTGTGCCGGCCTCTGCGTCTTCAATAAGAACCATTGATTCAATGCGAATCGTTTTTCTTGGGGCCCCCGGGTCCGGTAAGGGCACCCAGGCCCAGCGCCTCATCGAACGCCACGGGATCCCTCAGGTGTCGACAGGCGACCTGTTGCGCGCGCATGTCCGTCAGGGTACCGAGCTCGGCCGTCGTGCGAAGTCGGTCATGGATGCGGGGCAGCTCGTCGATGACACCACGATCCTCGGCATGGTTCGCGAGCGTCTCGCCGAGCCGGATGCCGCGCGCGGGTTCATCCTCGATGGATTTCCTCGCACCATCCCGCAGGCCGAAGGGCTTTCGACCCTGCTCGCGGAAATCGGCAAGCCGCTCGATGCAGTGATTCTGTTCGACGTTGATCCGGCGCTGCTCGTCAAACGCATCTCGGGTCGTCGCAGTTGCCAGGACTGCGGCCGGGTGTTCAATGTTCATACGGCCCCGGTGCCGGTACCGCCGCCGTGTAACGGGCAGTGCACCACGCCGAGGTTGATGCAGCGACCTGATGACGCCGAGGAGACGGTAGCCAAGCGTCTCGAGGTGTACGAGGCGCAGACGGCGCCACTCGTCGGATTTTATAAAAACCGGGGATTACTGAAGACGGTTGCAGCCGATGCGCCGCTCGCGGACGTGACGGCGCGAGTCGAAGCGGCGTTACAGCGCGGCGCGTAATCGATCGGCGAGCAGTTCGGCTCGCCAACCGCAGAGCGTGCCCGCCGCATCTTCGCCGCGCGCGATTTCTTCGAGATCTTTTCGGGTCGCCAAAACTTCCGGTGCGATCGACAACTCCTGCGCGACCGCCTGTACCGCATGAGAGAGTCGTTTCGTTCTGGCGAGAAACGCTGGATCGGGGCGTTCGCGTCGCGGGAGTGGCGGCGGGGGATGATCGATGCGAGCACCTTCGACAAACCCCAAGATTTCGTCGCCCGAGTGCTTGACGACACCCTCAGGTATTTCGGGAATCTGTGCGAGTGCCTCGCGGTCTCTCGGGACGCGCTGCACGATCTCCCGCAACACCGAATCGTCGAGAATCCATCCGCGCGGTCGATTCTTTGAGATCGCGCGGCGTTCGCGCCACGCGGCAAGATGACGCAGCAAGGTCATCCGACCTTCGTCCCAACCCTGCGTGCCCTTGAATCGTTGCCAGGCTTTGTCTGGGTCGATGACGAGCAACTTCGGATCGTGCAGCCCCTCGAGATCTTCTTTGAGCCAATGCTCGCGTCCGAGTCGAGCGAGCTCCTCCAGCAGCCGGTCGCGCAGGGCGTGCAGGTAACGAACGTCGTCGAGGGCGTACTCGATTTGCTCGGGGGTCAGCGGTCGTCGCGACCAGTCAGTGCGGGTTTGACCCTTGGCGAGTTCACGATCGAGCAGTCGACGGACGAGTTCGGCGTAACCGACTTGTGCTGGGAAGCCGGCGAGGGCGGCGGCGATCTGTGTGTCGAATAGTGGTGCAATGGCGCCGACGACGGGCGCGAGCACTTCAAGATCTTGACGGCCGGCATGCAAGATTTTGAGGGGACCCCCTGCGCAAAGCGCAGCACGCAAAGGCCCAAGATCAGCCAGTGCGAGCGGATCCACGCAGACCGCCTCGCGGGATGAGGCAAGCTGCAGCAAGCAGAGCTCGGCTCGATAGGTGCGTTCGCGGAGGAATTCGGTATCGAGCGCGAGCGCCTCGCCGTCGAGTCGACCGGCGAGGTCCTCGAGGGCCGCGGGGCTCTCGATGAGTGCGGTGGACGACGACATGACCCGACTATGCAAGAATTCGGACCCAAGGGGAACGGACGCTCATGAATTCGACGCTCAAAACCTTCCTGGACATCCTCAGTCTGCGTGCGGGACCTGAAGATCTGCCGAGCTCGCCGCGGTTGCTGGTGGGGACGTTCGTGCTGCTCGTCGTACTACAAACAGGCCCCGGTGCTTGGTTGCTGCCGAGTGAAGGCGCATTGTTTCCTCAAGCGCTGTTATCGGGCCTCGTGTCGCTCGGCTGGCTCGCGCTCGTGCTCCGTCTCTTTGGCAAACCTGAGCGGCTCGTTCAGACCGGGACCGCAATGCTCGGCATCGCCTGCGCGTTCGCGCCCATCGCCATTCCCGTGCTTGCCACCGTGCGACCCGAGCCTGGCGGCCAGCCCGTCGCATTCTCACCGCTTGCTTTGCTCGCTTTCGCGATCAGTCTGTATCTCATCTATATCAATGGTCGTATCCTGCGCTCAGCCATCGAGCGGCCCTTGTTCCAATGCATCGTGCTGTTTCTGCTCGGCGAGTTCTTCGTGTTCACGTTGACGCTCGCGCTCGGACTCGGTGGCCCCGAGACCTGAGCATGCACGTTCATATTCTTGGGATCTGCGGCACCTTCATGGGCGGCATCGCAGCGATCGCGAAAGCCGCAGGTCATCGTGTCACCGGCTCAGACCGCAACGTTTATCCGCCGATGAGCACACAGCTTGCCGCGCTTGGCATCGAAGTGGTCGAAGGTTTCGATGCCGCCCAGCTCGAGCCCGCGCCCGATGTGGTGGTGGTCGGCAATGTCTTGACTCGTGGAGCGCCGGTAATCGAGGCGCTACTCGAGCGATCCATCCCGTTTGAGTCCGGTCCGGAATGGCTCTCGCGCGAAGTATTGCGTGATCGCTGGGTGTTGGCCGTCGCGGGCACACATGGCAAGACTTCGACGACGAGCATGCTCGCGTGGATACTCGAATGCGCCGGACTTTCTCCCGGATTTTTGATTGGTGGCGTGCCTCACGATCTCGGTATCAGCGCGCGACTCGGCGAGAGTCCTTTCTTTGTCATCGAAGCCGACGAGTACGACACGGCTTTCTTTGATAAGCGTGCAAAGTTTATTCACTACCGTCCACGCACCGTCATCCTCAACAACCTCGAGTTCGATCATGCCGATATTTATCCGGACGTCGAGGCGATCGAGCGGCAGTTCCATCACCTCGTCCGAACTGTCCCGGCCTCGGGACTGATCGTTCATCACGCGACGGATCCGCATCTTGCCCGTGCGCTTGAGATGGGATGCTGGACGCCGCGCGAATCCTTCGGACGCGATAGCGCCCCAGAGGCGCGATGGAGCGCCCGTCTCGGCACGCCGGTCGATGGTTCACAATTTGACGTGTTACTCGATGGCGCTGAAGTCGGTCGAGTGCGTTGGTCGCAGATTGGCGGTCACAATGTCGACAACGCTTTGGCGGCGATCGCCGCAGCCCGGCACGCTGGCGTGCCCCCCGAGGTCGCGTGTGCGGCCCTCGCTGAATTCCGCGGCATCAAGCGACGCATGGAGTTACGCGGTTCGGTACGCGGCATCCACGTCTATGACGATTTCGCACATCACCCGACGGCGATCGCGACCACGCTCGAAGGATTGCGCCGTCGTGTGGGAGGCGAGCGCATCATCGCCGTGCTCGAACCGCGCTCGGCCACCATGAAGCGTGGTGTACACAAAGACACCCTCGCCGCGTCGCTCGCGCTTGCGGATGAGGTCTGGTTTCACGTACCGCCTGATCTCGGCTGGGATGCGGCGGCGGTCGTCCGCGCGCTTGGTAGCCGTGGGCATCTCTCGGATGAGATCGACACCCTTGCCGGGGATCTTGCACGGCGCTTGCGCCCGGGAGATCACGCGCTGATCATGTCCAACGGTGGATTTGGCGGATTGCACGGAAAGTTATTGGCGGCGCTCGAACGCGGCGCTGCCTGAGGGAGGTCGCATGGCACGCAAAGACGATCGCACCGTATCGGTGGGCCTGACCGGCGCCTCAGGCGCGCAGTACGGACTACGGCTGATCGAGTGCCTGGTCAAAGCGGACTACACCGTCTACGTGATGTTCACCAAGGCCGCGCAAATCGTGGTGGGCTCCGAGACCGACTGTCGCTTGCCGGGGCGTACCGCAGAGCAAACTCGATATCTCTCCACGCTCTTCGGTGCACGCGATGGTCAGTTGCGCGTATTCGGGGACGAAGAGTGGACCTCGCCCGTGGCGAGTGGCTCGGGAGCGCCGCTGCGCATGGCGGTGTGCCCGGCGAGCATGGCGACGGTTTCCGCCATCGCCAATGGCGCGAGTGAGAATTTGCTCGAGCGTGCGGCGGACGTCGTACTCAAAGAGCGTGGCAATCTCGTGATCGTGCCGCGCGAGACACCGTTCTCGACCATACATCTCGAGAATATGTTGAGGCTCTCTCGCGCCGGCGTCAGCATCCTACCGGCTAACCCCGGTTTCTATAATCGCCCCGCTCGTGTTGAAGAGCTGGTCGATTTCATTGTCGCGCGAGTCCTCGATCAATTCGGAATCGAACACGAACTCATGAAGCGCTGGGGATGACCGGCGCGACTACGCTACCGCTTTTTCCGCTCAATACCGTGCTCTTTCCGCACGGTCCGTTGCCGCTGCGGATCTTCGAGACCCGTTACGTCGACATGGTCAAGCGCTGCATGCGCGAAGAGGTCTGCTTCGGCGTGGTGCTCGTGAGCGGAGGCTCCGAAGTCGGCCAGCCTGCAGGCTACGCCGACGTGGGTACGACGGCGCGCATCGTCGACTTCAATTTGTTACCCGATGGTTTGCTCGGCATCACGTGTCGAGGCGAGCGACGGTTTCGCGTGCTCGATCGTTGGCGCGAGCCCGATGGGCTCAACATGGGATCGATCGAGTGGCTGGATGCGGCAGTCCCCGAAATCGCCCGAGTCCCCGCAGAGTTCCGCCATCTCGCTGATCTTTTGCGTCGGGTGTTACCGGAGCTCGGCGATGTCTATGCGGGTCTCGAACCCCGCTACGACGATGCCGAGTGGGTCGGTTCACGTCTCATCGAGATCTTGCCGCTCGCGCTCGAGGACAAACAAAGTTGTCTCGAGCTCATGGACCCGCTCGAGCGGCTGGCGCTCATCGCGCCGCTGATCAAGAGATCAGATGAGGAGCCGGATTGAGCGGGTTGCGCTTGGCGTAGAACCGCCAGAGCACTGCGCCGATCACGGTCGTCCAGACTAGGACCAACCAGCCGACGACGCCATCGAATTGCGATAGGAGAAATCGCAGTGGGTTCGCTTCATCGGGACGCGAAGTCTCGCGCAGAAAGCTAATCACCCACACCCAACCTGCATGCAGGCCGATGCAGGCGGCGATATGGCCGGTCAGCGCACGCACCATCCCGAGCAGGACACCCACGGCGAACAGCGCGAGCCAGGCATCGGCGATATCGAGCGGGGTCGCAAAATCGGCGAGGGTGCCGAGCACGTGACGAAGACCGCTGTCGGGCCCGAGTTCTTCCACCGGAATGCGATAGCGACCCACGAAGTGCAACGAGGCGTAGAGCGCTGCCGTCAGCAGGATGGCGACTCGCGTACCCGATTCGCGCGCGATACCCGTGTGCATCGCGCCACGAATGAACGTTTCTTCGATGAGTGCAACGGTGATGCCCGTTGCGAGACCGCCCGCCGCCAAGCTCAGCCACGGTACGTTTGCAGGATCGAGACCTTCTCGAAGCACACGCAAATCAAGACCCAGCATGAGGACGGCGATGGGCAGCATCGTGGCGACGCCGATCAGCAAGCCGAGCACACTTTGGCGCAGAAATTGGCTGCGAGGCAGACCATAGCCGAGACTTGATCGATCGGCGAGTGCGAGTCGGCGGGCCAAGAGCACGAACGTGATCAACAACACCAGCATGCCGAGTCGATTGGCGACACGATGGAATTTGAAGTCGAAGGTCGGTGTCAGCCAGTCGTAGAGCGGCCATGCCAGCAGCGCCATCATGGCGAAGCCAAACACGAAGAGGCCCATGAACCAGGCAAAGGCTTTCATTTCGTCGCCACAACCGCCGAGGGGGAATAGCGTTCGATCTTCAGACCTTCTTTTTCGAGTAGCGCGATGAGTCCGCGATCGCCGACCAGATGCAGGGCGCCGACCACGACGAGCGTATCACCTGATTTTTTCGTGAGTGATGTCACTTGTGGCACCCAACGCCGATTTCTTTGATCGACGAGATCGTCATAGAGCTTCGGCATGGCTTTATAGCCTTCGAGTAGCAGCTCTTCGAGGCGTCGGGTATCGCCGCGACGCCAGGCGAGATAAAGATCGTCGGCCATCGTCGGCATCTCGGCGATGTCGGACAGCGTCATGTCGAGTAGTTGCAATTGCTCGTCGAGGGGCAGCGAATCGAAGAGGCTGATCTGGAACTCCGGGGTTTCGAGACCCGCGATCGCTTTTTTGTCGGCCGCCGCAAGCTTTTGCAGCTGCTTTTCGACACCGACCTCGGCATCGAACCCGAGCCTCGCGTATTCGAGGGTGGTAAGCAAAATCGAAAGCCCCCAAGGTTCGAGCGTGGCGGCGAAGGGCGCGGGAAACTGAAGCGTCGCAAGCACGGGCTGAAGTGCGTTCCAGCGCGTCTCACCAGCCACTGACGGCAGCGTACGTCCGTCGCTAAATGAGGCTGCGCCCAACATTTGAGCGGCCATGGCCTGCTCGTTGATATCGTCGACATCGAGCTCCATGACCAGTGACTCGGACTCTCGATACGCTTCGGTAATGGCCTCGGGCAGGGCAGGTCGATCACGGCGCAACAGATGCATGGAACCTGCGATGTAGACCTTACCGCCCGTTCCCTGCACGACCCACACGAGACCCTCTTTGGGTGTCGCGTACGCCGGAGCCCAGATGAAGACGAGGAAGGCTGATAGCCAGCCGACCCAACTTGGGGTACGAGGGCTTTTGGTCCGAGAAAGGAAGCGGTTCATTCAAGCCATCCTACCGTTGTTTCGATTCGCCCGTCCTCGTGTAGGGTCAGGCGACGGTAACCGGGCGGACGGTCGTCGATCTCGAAGTCGGGAACCTTCGGACGGAACTGGACGCAGGTGGAGGGTGTCGCCATGAGCTGAACGACACCGAGAGGCCCGGGGCGTTCGTCATCGAGGACTTGATGGGCATGTCCCCACAACACACCCCGAACTTGAGCGTGTCGATCAAGGACAGCAAAGAAATCTGCGGCGTTGTCTAGACCGATGGCATCGAGCCACGCGCTACCCATGGCGATCGGTGGGTGATGCAGCACCACGAGCGCGTGGGGCTGTCGGGCTTCGCTGAGTACTTTGTCGAGTCGTCGTCGCTCGCATTCATCGAGTCGACCACCGACCTGACCCTCTTGCTGCGAGTCGAGCAGGACGATCCGCCACGCGCCGATATCGTGGTGACCACGGATCCGGAAGGGCGGTGCATCGAGGATGTCGACCATCGATTGAGGGATGTCGTGGTTACCGGGGATGCAGAGGACGGGAATCTTCGGATCGAACGCTTCGCGCAGCCGCTCGTAGCCGCGTGGATCGTCGTGAACGATGTCGCCCGTCAACAAAATGAGATCGGTGGGTTCACGCAGGGCTTGGGTCAACACGGCTCGCAAAGAGTCGAGCACGACGAGGCCGCGCTGACGACCGGCGGGGTCGCCCACGAGATGCGTATCGGTGATTTGGAGGACGCGGACAGCGGTCATGGCGTTGATGCTAACGCCATGACCGCCCCGGTGTCAGAGGCCGCAGATCGCGGCAATCGATTTAGTAGCGGTAGGTCTCAGGCTTGTAAGGACCCTGCTTGGCCACGCCGATGTAGCGAGCCTGCTGGTCGGTGAGCTCAGTGAGCTCCACGCCAAGCTTCTTGAGCTGCAGCCGGGCGACCTTCTCGTCGAGGTGCTTCGGCAGCACGTAGACACCGACCGGATACTTCTCATGGTTCGCCCACAGCTCGATCTGCGCGATCGTCTGGTTGGCGAAGGACGAGGACATCACGTACGAGGGGTGACCCGTACCGCAACCGAGGTTCACGAGGCGACCCTCGGCGAGCAGCGTGATGCGCTTGCCGTCCGGGAAGATCACGTGGTCGACCTGCGGCTTGATGTTCTCCCAGGTGCACTGCTTCAGCGAGGCGCAGTCGATTTCGTTGTCGAAGTGCCCGATGTTGCAGACGATGGCCTGGTCCTTCATGCGCTTCATGTGATCGTAGTTGATCACGTGGAAGTTGCCGGTCGCCGTGACGAAGATGTCCGCCTTGTCGGCGGCGTATTCCATCGTGACGACACGATAGCCTTCCATCGCGGCCTGCAGCGCGCAGATCGGGTCGACTTCCGTGACCCACACCTGAGCGGAGAGGGCGCGCAGCGCCTGCGCTGAGCCTTTACCGACGTCACCATATCCGGCGACCACGGCAACCTTACCCGCGATCATTACGTCGGTGGCACGCTTGATGGCATCGACCAGCGACTCACGACAGCCGTAGAGGTTGTCGAATTTCGATTTGGTGACCGCGTCGTTGACGTTGATGGCCGGGAACGCGAGATCGCCGTCCTTCGCCATCTGGTACAGGCGCTTCACGCCCGTGGTCGTCTCTTCGGTGACGCCGCGGATCTTGCTGATGCGAGTGGAGTACCACTTCGGATCGCGCTTGAGCGTTTCTTTGATGGAGGCGAAGAGGACTTCCTCTTCTTCGCTGCCCGGGTTGGTGAGCACCGAGAGGTCCTTCTCGGCCTTCGTACCGAGATGCAGCAGCAAGGTGGCATCGCCGCCGTCATCGAGGATCATGTTCGAATAACCGCCGTACTTCCACTCGAAGATACGATGGGTGAAGTCCCAGTATTCCTTGAGCGACTCACCCTTGTAGGCGAACACCGGCGTGCCATTGACGGCGATCGCCGCTGCGGCGTGGTCCTGGGTCGAGAAGATGTTGCACGATGCCCAGCGCACCTGCGCACCGAGAGCTTGCAGCGTCTCGATGAGTACGGCGGTCTGGATGGTCATGTGCAGCGAGCCCGTGATGCGGGCGCCACGCAGCGGCTGGGTGGGGGCGAACTCCTCGCGGATCGCCATCAGTCCCGGCATTTCGGTTTCAGCGATACGGATTTCCTTGCGGCCCCACTCGGCGAGCGAGAGGTCAGCAACGTGGAAATCGCCCTTTCCCTGGGCGGGTTTGATCACAGCGTTCATGTCAGGTCTCCGTTAATCTTTGGTTGAAGATTGACGGGCGCCGTTGACGATGTACGCCGTTCCGCGAGCCTGGCACCGGCCGACCCGGTGCTGCAGCGCCCCTCACGGAAGCGGTTTTTCAATTATACCCGGCGACGCCCCCGCTTGCCGAGACCCGCATCCGCCGCAAGTGCGGCAGCACGGTCGGTGCGTTCCCAGGTGAAATCGCGGTCTTCACGACCGAAATGGCCGTAGGCCGCCGTCTTGCGGTAGATCGGACGGGCCAGTCGAAGCATTTCACGCAGGCCGTAAGGGGTGAGATCGAAGTGGCGGTCGACGAGCTTGGTGAGCTTCTCGCGTGACACCTTGCCGGTGCCGAAGGTTTCGACCATGACCGACGTCGGCTTTGCGACGCCGATGGCGTAGGAGACCTGAACTTCGCAGCGGTCGGCGAGACCTGCCGCAACGATATTTTTGGCGACATAGCGTGCGGCGTAGGCCGCCGAGCGGTCGACCTTGGACGGATCCTTACCGGAGAACGCGCCACCACCGTGACGGGCAAAACCGCCGTAGGTGTCGACGATGATTTTGCGGCCCGTCAGACCACAATCGCCGACCGGACCACCGATGACGAATCGGCCGGTCGGGTTGATGTGGAACTTGGTGCCACGATGCAGCCACTTCTTCGGCAGCACAGGCTTAATGACCTCTTCCATGACCGCTTCACGAAGCGTGTTCGTGGAGACGTCGTCACTGTGCTGAGTCGAGAGCACGACCGCGTCGATCGCGACCGGACGGTCGTTTTCGTAACGCAGCGTGACCTGACTCTTGGCGTCGGGGCGCAGCCACTTGAGCTTGCCTTGTTTGCGAACCTTGGCCTGACGCTCGACGAGGCGATGCGACAGCGTGATCGCGGCGGGCATGAGTACGTCGGTCTCATTGGTCGCGAAGCCGAACATGAGGCCCTGATCGCCAGCGCCCTGTAAGCGCGGATCTTTGCGATCCACGCCTTGAGCGATATCCGGCGACTGTTTGCCGATGACGTTGAGAACACCGCAGCTCGCGCCATCAAAGCCCATCTCTGAAGAGTTGTAGCCGATCTCAAGCACCGTTTTGCGGACGATGGATTCGATGTCGACCCAAGCGTGGGTCGTGACTTCGCCGGCCACGATGGCAACACCCGTCTTGACCAACGTCTCGACGGCGACGCGACAGCGCTTGTCCTTCTCGAGGATCGCGTCGAGGATGGCGTCGGAAATCTGGTCGGCGACTTTGTCCGGGTGGCCCTCGGAGACCGACTCAGACGTGAAAAGGTAGCTGTTGGCCATGGTGCACTCTGAATTTCTGAGGAGGAATTCGGGCGCGGATTATAGCGGCTTAACGCCAATCATCCGCCGCGGAGAGGTCCTTTTTCGTTGAAAAACCGTGCTCTGGTAATGGACAATTGCGGTTTCCTGTAAACAACCCGGGTTTCCCATGTCTCAACGCCGCCTCCTCGCGAACGCCGTTCGCGCCCTTTCCATGGATGCGGTGCAACGCGCCGCCTCGGGTCATCCGGGCGCACCGATGGGGATGGCGGACATCGCCGAGGTCCTTTGGCGCGACATCATGGACTACAACCCGGCTAATCCGCGCTGGGTTGATCGCGATCGATTCGTGCTCTCGAACGGTCATGCGTCGATGTTGTTGTACTCCGTGCTCCACCTCACGGGTCATCCTCTTTCGATCGACGACATCAAAGATTTTCGTCAACTCGGCTCGCGTACAGCGGGTCATCCCGAGCACGATCCGGATATCGGCATCGAGACGACCACGGGCCCGCTCGGGCAAGGTATCGCGACCGCGGTCGGCATGGCGCTCGCCGAGCGGCTGCTTGCCGCCGAGTTCAATCGGCCAGGGCATGACATCGTCGATCATCACACCTACGTTTTCTTGGGTGACGGCTGTGTCATGGAGGGCATCTCTCACGAAGCGGCGTCGCTGGCCGGCACGCTCAGCCTCGGCAAACTCATCTGTGTCTATGACGACAACGGCATTTCGATCGACGGCAAGGTCAAAGATTGGATGGCCGACGATACCGCGAAGCGCTTTTCCGCCTACGGTTGGCAGGTCATCAAAGATGTCGATGGTCACGACAGTGAGGCGGTCGCCAAGGCGCTCAAGCGCGCTAAGGCCAATCGTAAACAACCGACGTTGATCTGTGCGCGTACGGTCATCGGTTACGGCGCGCCCAACAAGCAAGGCAGCAAGTCCACGCATGGCGAGCCGCTTGGGGCCGACGAAATCGCCGCCACTCGAGCCGCGATCGGTTGGAATCACGAGCCGTTCGTCATTCCTGCAGAGGTTCGCGAGGCGTGGGATCAGCGTGAGCGCGGTGCTCGCGCCGAAAAAGCTTGGCGGCGACGCTTCAATCGATACAAACGCGAGTTCCCGGAACTCGCCGCGCAGTTTGAGCGCCGCATGCGAGGCGAGTTACCGGCGAACTGGTCGCAGCTGCGCGAGGCCGCAATGGCGGCTGCCGCCGGCATCGGTGCCGCGCAAGCGACTCGCGCGTCGTCGCAGCTGGTTCTGAATGCCATCGGTCCAGGTATGGGTGAGTTACTCGGTGGCTCGGCCGATCTCACAGGGTCCGTCAATACGTTGCGCAAAGATTCCAAAGCCGTCACACCGGCCGATGTGTCAGGCAACTACATCTATTTCGGCGTTCGCGAGTTCGCAATGACGGCCATGATGAACGGCCTCGCGTTGCATGGCGGCTTCGTGCCGTATGCCGGAACCTTTCTCGTATTCTCGGACTACGCGCGTAATGCGATTCGTCTCGCAGCGCTCATGCATCAGCGCGTGCTGCTCGTGTACACGCACGATTCCATCGGATTGGGCGAAGACGGCCCGACGCATCAGCCCATCGAGCACCTCGCAAGCCTCCGAGCGATGCCGAATCTCGGGCTCTGGCGTCCCTGCGATGCGACCGAAACGGCCGTATCCTGGACCGCCGCCATCGAGCGTAACAATGGACCGAGTTGCCTCGTGCTCACGCGCCAGGCCCTGCCGCAACAACCGCGCAGCGCCGAGCAAGTCGCTCAGATCCGTCGAGGCGGGTACGTACTGATCGAGCCTGAGCTCGCTTCGGGCGCCCTGCCGGAGGCCATCGTCATCGCCACGGGCAGCGAAGTCGCGCCCGCCGCTGAAGCGGTGCGCGCGGCCAACGCGGCGGGCCGCCGCATTCGTCTCGTTTCCATGCCCTCGACCGACGTCTTCGATGCGCAGGATGCCGCGTGGCGCGATCAGGTACTGCCGAAAGCCGTACCCCGTCGACTCGCCATCGAGGCTGCGGCCTCGCAGAGTTGGTGGAAGTATGTGGGTGGCGGCGGTTGCGTGATCGGCATCGATCGCTTCGGCGCCTCAGGCAAAGCGGGCGCGCTTTTCGAGCACTACGGACTCACGGCCGCGCACATCGGCCGTGCGGTCGATAACCTGCTGACCGGCTGAAATCAAAGAAAATTCAAGAGATCTCAAGGAGAGGACAACGCATCATGGCAATCAAGGTAGGCATCAACGGTTACGGTCGCATCGGACGCAACGTCTTGCGTGCGCTTTACGAAGGCGCTCGTCGCAAGGACATCCAGATCGTCGCCATCAATGATTTGGGCGATGCGAACACCAACGCCTACCTGACGCGTTACGACACGGCGCACGGCAAATTCCCGGGCGAGGTCAGTGTTGACGGTGATTCGATGGTCGTGAACGGCGATCGCATCCGCGTGGTCGCTCAGCGGGACCCATCCAAGCTGCCCTGGGGCGAGCTCGGCGTGGATGTCGTACTTGAGTGCACCGGGCTCTTCACGAGCAAGGCCAAGGCCTCGGCCCACATTGCGGCGGGTGCGAAAAAAGTGGTGATCTCTGCGCCGGGCGGTGACGACGTCGACGCGACCGTGGTCTACGGCGTGAACCACAACGTACTCAAGTCGTCGATGACCGTCATTTCCAACGCCTCGTGTACGACCAACTGCCTCGCCCCAGTCGCCAAGGTGTTGCAAGAGAACATCGGCATCGAAAGTGGTTTGATGACGACCATCCACGCGTACACCAACGATCAGGTGCTGACGGATGTGTATCACTCGGATTTGCGCCGCGCCCGCTCAGCGACGATGTCGATGATTCCGACGAAGACCGGTGCGGCGGCGGCGGTCGGTCTCGTGCTGCCTGAGCTCAAGGGTAAGTTCGACGGCTTCGCGGTTCGCGTGCCGACGATCAATGTGTCCCTGGTCGATCTCACGTTCACGCCGAAGCGCGCGACGACGGTGGCCGAGATCAATTCCCTGATGAAGGCTGCGGCCGAGGGTCCGCTCAAGGGTGTGCTCGCCTATACGGACGCGCCGCTCGTCTCCATCGATTACAACCACGACGCGCACTCGTCGACCTACGATGCCACGATGACCAAAGTGATCAATGGCAATCTGGTCAAAGTCTGCTCCTGGTACGACAACGAGTGGGGCTTCTCGAACCGCATGCTCGACACCACGCTTGCGTGGTCGAAGGCGGGTTGAGGAGCGTATCGATGAATGTGTTGCGGATGACCGATCTCGATCTGGCGGGTAAGCGAGTCCTCATTCGTGAAGATCTCAACGTTCCGATCGAGGGCGGGTCGATCACGAGCGATGCGCGTATCCGTGCGTCGCTCCCGACGATTCGTCAGGCGATCGAAAAGCGTGCGCGCGTCATCTTACTTTCGCATCTTGGTCGGCCGAAGGAAGGGGAATTCTCGTCGGAGAACTCGCTCGCGCCGGTGGCCAAGCGCCTCGGCGAACTCTTGAACCAACCGGTGAGACTCGTCCCCGAATGGCTCGACGGCGTCGCCTGTGAGCCCGGCGAGGTGGTGCTTTGCGAGAACGTTCGTTTCAACAAGGGTGAGAAAAAAGATGATGAGACGCTGTCCCGTCGCATGGCGGCACTTTGTGACGTCTACGTGATGGATGCGTTCGGGACGGCTCATCGTGCCGAGGCGAGCACGCACGGCGTTGCGCGTTTCGCGCCGATTGCCTGCGCGGGGCCTCTACTCGTGGGCGAGCTCGAAGCACTCGAGCGTGCGCTCGCCAAGCCCGCTCGTCCGCTCGTCGCCATCGTCGCCGGGTCGAAAGTGTCCACCAAGCTCACGGTGCTCGAGTCGCTGCTCGCCAAGGTGGACAAACTGATCGTCGGCGGAGGTATCGCAAATACTTTTCTGGCGGCTAAGGGCGTGAGCGTAGGGAAGTCGCTGCACGAGCCGGAGATGCTCGAGACCGCCTGTCGCTTGCTCGAACAGGCTCGCGCTCGAGGTGCCGAGATTCCGCTACCGACCGACGTCGTCGTCGCCTCGGAGTTTTCGCCGACTGCAGCGGCGACGGTGCGCGCCGTCGGCGCCGTCGGGACGACCGAACTCATTCTCGATATTGGCCCCGAGACTTCGAAGCAGCTCTCTGAGATTCTGCAGTCCGCCGGGACCATTCTCTGGAACGGTCCGGTCGGCGTATTCGAGTTTGACCAATTTGGTGCGGGTACTCGTTCGATCGCGGAAGCGATCGCTAAAAGTCGGGCGTTTTCACTCGCCGGCGGCGGCGACACGCTGGCAGCGATCGAGAAGTACGATGTCGAGCGCGGGATCTCCTACATCTCGACGGGTGGCGGGGCGTTCCTCGAGTTCGTTGAAGGAAAAACCCTACCTGCTGTTGCAGCACTCGAGGCGAGGGCTGCACACTGACGGTATTCGCGCCTCAGGGCTTACGGAGATTAAGTAGCTCATGACGACTCCTCGCAGGACCAAGATCGTGGCGACGCTCGGACCCGCGACGGACGACGTCGACGTATTGCTCGAGATGTGTCACGCCGGCCTCGACGTGGCGCGCATCAATTTTTCCCACGGCACTCATCAAGATCACCTTCGTCGCATCGAGTTGCTGCGTGAAGCCTCGGTAAGGGCAGGGCGCTACGTCGCCATTCTGGGAGACCTCGCCGGGCCAAAGATTCGTATTGAGAGTTTTGTTGAGGGAGCCGTGCAGCTCGTCGAGGGGCAAGCCTTTGCCCTCGACACCTCGCTCGATAAAAAATCGGGTAACTCTCGTGAGGTGGGCGTCGCCTACAAAGAGCTCGTCGCCGATGTGACGGCTGGCGATACGCTGCTGCTCAACGATGGTCTCATTGTGCTCGAGGTGCTGTCGGTCCAGGGTACGCGTATCGAGACTAAAGTGGTCGCGGGCGGCGAGTTATCGAATCGAAAGGGTGTAAACCGCAAGGGCGGCGGAATTTCCGCTCCAGCGCTGACCGACAAAGATTTCGAGGATATCCGCTTCGCTGCGGCCAACGGTTTCGACTATCTCGCGCTGTCTTTCGTGCGTGATGGGTCGGACATTCGACAGGCTCGCGGGTTGTTGCATGCTGCCGGCGCGCCCTTCACGCGTATCGTCGCCAAGATCGAGCGACACGAGGCGGTGGCTCAGCTCGCAGGCATCATCGAGGCGGCCGACGTCGTGATGGTGGCGCGTGGCGATCTTGGCGTCGAGATGGGACAAGCTGCACTCACCGGCCTGCAGAAGACCATCATTCATGAGACCCGAAAGCGCAATCGCGTGGCGATCACGGCGACGCAGATGATGGAGTCGATGATTCAGAACCCCGTGCCGACGCGTGCCGAAGTGAGCGACGTCGCCAATGCGGTGCTCGATGGGACAGACGCCGTGATGCTCTCGGCCGAAACGGCGACGGGCAAATATCCAGTGAAAGCCGTGGCAGCAATGGCCGAGGTGATCCTCGGCGCGGAGACGTATCACCTCACCATGAACGGACCGCGCGAGCGGTCTGATTTGACCTTCTCGCAGACCGAGGAAGCGATCGCGCATGCGGTGATGTATACCGCCAACCACCTTAACGTTCGCGCCATCGTGGCATTGACGGAGAGTGGTTCGACAACCCTTTGGATGTCCCGTTTGCGCTCCGATATCCCGATCTACGCCTTCACGCGACACGAAGGGACTCGACGGCGAGTCACGCTTTATCGCGGCGTCTACCCTGTGTCGTTCGATATACGACCCGATCAGACGTCCTCGTTGCAACAGCAAATCTTTAATCTGCTCATGAGTCTTCGTTTGGTCGAAGACGGGGATCAGATCATCCTGACCAAGGGCGAGCTGAGTGGTGTGCAGGGCGGTACGAACTCCATGCAAATCCTCAAAGTTCATCGCGCCGTCTCTTAAATCACTTCGTACGTCATGAAAAAGTGGATTCTCGGCGGTTTGGTGACGCTGGTCGTCGTCATCGCGATGGTGGCGGGTGTCGCATGGTGGGCGTTACGCGGTTCGTTACCGATGCTCGATGGCGAGATCGCTTCCGTCGAAGGAGGGCCTCAGGCAGACACGCGACTCGAGCGTGATGCGGACGGCGTCGTCACCGTCGTCGGCCAAGATCCTTTTGATGTGGCGTATGCGATCGGTTACGCGCACGGTCAAGACCGTTTCTTCCAGATGGATTTGTCGCGGCGTCTCGCTGCCGGTGAACTCGCAGGGCTGCTCGGTCAGGCGCTCGTCGTCCAAGATCAACGCGCTCGAATTTTCGGGTTGCGCGAGGTGGCACGTCAGGTCATCGCGGATGCGACGCCAACGGAGCGCGCCTGGATCGACGCGTACACGCGAGGAGTCAACGCCGGCCTTGGCTCGCTGTCGGTTCGCCCGTGGGAGTATCTGCTCCTACGCTCGACGCCGCAGGCTTGGCGCAGCGAAGACTCCATACTCGTCGTGCATTCGATGTGGTGGAGTTTGCAGTACGAGTCGCTGGTTGATGAGTTGGCGCGACGGGAGATTTCTGCGCGCATCGAGGAGCGCGTATCGACGGCATCTCAAGGCGAGGCGGACGTTAGACCGGCGAGCGAGGTGATTCGTTTCTTGTTTCCTCGTGGCGACGAATGGGATACGCCTAATTTCCAGACGCTTGCTGAACAACTCGCGGCGAATGGCGGAGAGCCTTACCGTGCGCCCGTCGTACCGCCTCCTGAGTTACTCGATCTGCGTGGCGAGCGCGTGGTGCGTGCACCCATCGCTGCAGAGCGCGCGATGCCAGGCAGCAATGCGTGGGCTGTTTCAGGTCAACGCGCTGCTGGAGGTGGCGCGCTCGTCGCAGGTGACATGCATCTTGGATTACGAGTCCCGACGACTTGGTATCGCGCACGCTTGCGCATGGCCCGGGATACAAAAGGGCTCGCGCGAGAACTCAATGGGGTCACGCTTCCAGGGTTACCGGCGGTCGTGGCGGGAAGCAACGGCGAGGTCGCCTGGTCGTTCACCAACAGTTACGGTGATTGGAGCGACTTGAATCCGGTCGCCTGTGATCCGTCCCGTAACGTCTACTTCACTGCAGAGGGCGAACGACCCTTCAGGGTTCGTCGAGAGACGATTGCGGTCTCCGGGGGCGATCCGGTCGCACTCGAGGTGCGAGAGTCTCCGCTGGGCGTCGTCATGCGCACCAATGCCCCG
Source organism: Gammaproteobacteria bacterium (assembly GCA_016874235.1). Lineage (GTDB taxonomy): Bacteria > Pseudomonadota > Gammaproteobacteria > Steroidobacterales > Steroidobacteraceae > UBA964. The sequence continues at coordinate 35,944 of VGUJ01000010.1, read as the reverse complement.
GATGAGGGCGCGAGCGGAGCGGCCCACACCTGTTGGCTCGCGCGCTGGCTCGTGATGGAACGAGGCGCCACCACGCTGGCGTCGTTCGAGCTGCAACAGGTCAGCGATGTGGCCTCGGCATTGGCGCTCGCCCCACGGGTCGGTATTCCGCATCAGAACTTCACAGTGGGTGACCGATCGGGTCGTATCGCCTGGACGATCATCGGGCGCATTCCTCAAGGAAATCTCGGGCCTGAGACGCCACGTCCCATCATTTGGCGAGGCGAAGGCGAGACGCCCGCGATCGTCGATCCGGAGGTGGGTCGTCTTTGGAGTGCCAACGCTCGGCATGTCGAGGGGTTGTTCGAAGGGTCGCTGGGTAACGACGAAGCCGACGGCGGGATGCACTATGACAAGGGTGTACGACAGCGGCAGATTCGTGATCGATTGCTGGCGATCGATCGCCCCGCGACGCCGTCCGACATGCTGTCGATCCAGCTCGATGATCGGGCGCTGCTGATCGATCGTTGGCAGCGTTTGTTGCTGGCGACCCTCGATGAAGAGGCCGTGCGGAACGAGCCCAAGCGTGCGGAGCTAAGACGACTCGTCGCCGATTGGAAGGGGTATGCGGCCATCGACTCCGTGAGTTATCGGCTCGCGCGAGATTTTCGCGAGCGAACCCGGAGTGTGGTGTGGTCGATGATCACGAGCGCTCTTGGCGCCGGGGAGGGCTCGCAAGCGTTTCCGCTCTTTGAGGGCTCATTGTGGCGTCTGGTGACCGAGCAGCCTCCACACATGTTGAGTGCAGAGTACAAAGATTGGCGAGAGTTGCTCCTGCGTCAGGCCGATGCGGTGATCGATTCTGCGGAAAAATCTTGCGGGACGCTGGTGGGTTGCACTTGGGGTCTTCGGAACACTGCAAACATCCGACATCCGTTGTCGTCGTCACTCGGTCCGCTTGGGCGCTATCTCGATATGCCCGCTCGGCCGCTCGCCGGAGACATGAACTCTCCGCGCGTTACGGGGCCGACCTTTGGCGCTTCGGAGCGCTTCGCTGTCTCGCCCGGCCGCGAGGCTGAGGGCTACATGCAGTTGCCAGGTGGCGCGAGCGGACATCCGTTGTCGCCATTTTATCGAGCGGGATATGAGGACTGGGTCAGTGGGCGAATTCGCCCGCTGCTCCCGGGTCCTGCTATCCATCGTTTGACGCTGAAGGCTTCGAAGCCGGACAGCGCCGTACCGAGGACTACTCCATGACTGATCAAAGATTTTCGGGTACCGATCGCTATATCGCGACCGACGACCTTCGCATGGCCGTCAACGCGGCGGTCACGCTTGCTCGACCGCTGCTCATCAAGGGGGAGCCGGGTACCGGTAAGACGCAGCTGGCCGTCGAAGTCGCGCAGGCGCTCGGACGGCCTCTGTTCGAATGGCATGTGAAATCGACCAGCAAGGCGCAGCAGGGGCTCTATGAGTACGACGCGGTGTCACGATTACGCGACTCTCAGCTCGGTGAGGCGCGGGTCGCCGATATTCGTCAGTACATCGTCCGTGGGAAGCTTTGGGAAGCGTTCGAGTCGGAGGTGCAGCCTGTATTGCTGATCGACGAGATCGACAAAGCGGACATCGAGTTCCCGAATGATCTGCTGCGTGAGCTCGACCGCATGGAGTTCTATGTCTATGAGACTCGCGAACTTGTGCGCGCCCGGCACCGGCCGATCATCCTCATCACGAGCAACAACGAGAAAGAGCTGCCCGACGCTTTCTTGCGCCGCTGTTTCTTCCACTACATCCGCTTTCCCGATGAGGAGACGATGACCCGAATCGTCGGTGTGCACTATCCGAGCTTGAAGCGTGAGTTGCTTGCGGAGGCGCTCGGAGCGTTCTATCGCATGCGTGAAACGCCGGGTCTCAAGAAAAAGCCGTCCACCTCAGAGTTGCTGGATTGGATCAAGCTACTGGTCGCCGAGGATATTCCGCCCGAAGCGCTGCGCAGTGAAGATCCGAAGAAATCGATTCCGCCGCTTTATGGCGCATTGCTCAAGAACGAGCAGGACGTTCACTTGTTCGAGCAGTTGGTGTTTCTGAACCGTCGCGCTCGTTAACCGAGGCTCTCGCGTGCTCGTTCGATTCTTTCTCGAAGTGCGCGCCGCCGGCATCCCGGCCTCGATCACGGAGTTTTTGTCGCTGCTGCAGGCGCTCGAGGCTCGAGTGGCGTCGTGTTCAGCCGAGGAGTTTTATTGGCTTGCTCGACTGTCGCTCGTCAAGGATGAGCGTCACTTCGATCGTTTCGATCGCGTGTTCGCCGAGCACTTTGCCGGCGCCGAGAGAATCTTCGATCGACTGGTTGCCGAGGTGCCGGCCGAATGGCTGCAGGCCATGGCTCAGCGACTTTTTTCCGACGAAGAGCGTGCCAAGGTGGAGGCGCTCGGCAGTTGGGACACATTGCTCGAAACACTCAAGCAGCGGCTGGCTGAGCAAAAGTCGCGGCACGAGGGCGGCAACAAATGGATCGGCACCGGCGGCACATCGCCGTTCGGTTCGGGCGGTTTCAACCCCGAGGGGATCCGGATCGGCGACACCGGAGCGAGACAGCGTCGTGCCGTGAAAGTGTGGGAGGCCCGGGAGTACCGCAATTTCGACGATCGTCGTGAGCTGGGCACCCGCAATCTCAAGATGGCGCTACGCCGCTTGCGCAAGTTCGCGCGTCAGGGTGCCGCCGACGAATTGGATCTCGACGGTACGATCGAAGCGACGGCGCGCAACGCCGGCTGGCTCGATCTGAAACTACGCCCCGAGCGGCGCAACGCCGTCAAAGTGCTGTTGCTGCTCGATGTCGGTGGCTCGATGGAAGATCACGTGCGCGTTTGCGAGGAGCTGTTCTCTGCCGCGCGCTCGGAGTTTCGTCAGCTGGAGCATTTTTACTTCCACAATTTCATTTACGAGACGGTGTGGAAGGACAATCGACGGCGGCAGGTCGAGCGCATCAAGACGCTTGAGCTCCTACGGACATTCAATGGTGACTACCGGGTGATCTTCGTGGGTGATGCGGCAATGAGTCCCTATGAAATCGTGCAGCCGGGCGGGAGCGTTGAGCATTTCAACGAGGAAGCAGGGAGTGTGTGGATGCAACGTCTGACGGCTCACTTTCCGCACCTGGTATGGCTCAATCCCGAGGCGGAGGAGCGTTGGGACTGGACTCCTTCGATCCGTCTGACCCAGGACCTCATCGGTGGTCGAATGTTTCCGCTGACGCTCGGTGGGCTCGACCGAGCGATGGCCACCTTGAGTCACAAACTCGTCAGCGCAGGAAGTCGATGATTGCACGACGCTGAGTGATGCCGTCGGCATAGCCTTGTGCGATGAGTTCTTGCGTGTAAGGAGCTTCAAACATCAAGTAGCTCGCGAGCAGGCTTCCCGATTCGCCGCTCGCGCCGATGACCGAGAGCAAGGTGCGAAGTGCTTTCGGAAGAGCGTTCATGTGTCGAGCGGCGCTCGTTCGCGGATCGGCACCCGGTACGAGGCGCAGGGCGCTGATCTCTCTCAGTCCATCAAGCGTTGCGCTTGCCTGACGAACCATGCGGTTGGTGCGCTCGAGCTGATCGAGATCGGCATCGACCTGATCGCTGAACAGCGTGTCGAGCAGGAAGCCGAAGATCTCTCCGGAAGAGGGGGTGTGATGTACGCCGATCGTGCCGCCTAGACCCGCGGCGTTTTGCGCACGGACGCCGATGACGAGAAGACGATTCGCGCCGAGATGAATCGCCGGTGAGAGTGGGGCGAGCTGGCGCATCGCCCCGTCGCCGTAGAACACCTCACCGATCCGCACCGGCGGAAACAAAAAAGGGATCGCCGCGCTCGCCATCAGATGATCGAGATCGAGGGTCGAGCGGGTGCCCGCGCGACGCACGCCGGTCCATTCCTGCACGTGGGGTGCCGCCTCGAAAAAAACGCGGTGATGACCTCCCGCGTAGGTTGTGGCCGTGAGTGCGAGCGCCCGCAGTTTGCCCATGGCAATGTGCCTGCGAATGGCGTCCCAATCCACGCGTTCACCCAGCAAGTTGCGCAGCGGCGAGTTATCGAAGAGCGCAGGCGGAGCGGTGCCGAGACGGCCTCCCGTGAGTGCCGAGCTCATCCAGCGCACGCCTGCGCCGACCATCGCACCGAGGCCGGCCTTGAAGACCTGCTCGACGGTGAAGTTCGCCCACACACGCTCGAGGCGCCGAACGCCCTCACGCCAGTCGGCCGCATGGGTCGCGAGTACTGAGGCACAGACGGCGCCCGCAGAGGTGCCGACGATAACGTCATAGGGCGGTGATTCCTCGGGCCAGATCTCGGCGAGGGCTTTTAGAACCCCGACCTGGTAGGCCGCGCGCGCCCCACCGCCGGACAGAACGATGGCTCGGCAGCCCGGTTCGGTCGCGGATTTGGTCACGGCGTGGTCATCGATACGCTCTGTCACACCGCCTATTGTGCCGCAGCGGCGCAGTCTGGAAGATACGGTGACACCGTTTTGAGAAGGAGTTCCGATCATGACACCTCGCAGACTTGTTCTGACCCTGCTCGCCGCCGCGGCGCTGACCCTCGGCTTCGCGCCGGTACCGGTGGCCCTGGCCGACTCACCCAAAGCGGGTCAGCCGGCCCCCGACTTCCGGCTGCAAGACCAGACCGGCAAGTGGGTCACGCTCAATGAACATCGCGGCAAGTGGGTGGTGCTCTATTTCTACCCGAAGGACAACACCCCGGGTTGCACGACGCAGGCTTGCGAGTTCCGCGACGAAATCTTTGCGTTCCGACGAGCCAATACGGTGATCCTCGGAGTCAGTGTGGATGACGTCGAATCAAAGAAAGCCTTCGCGAAGGAGCACAGCTTGCCGTTCCAGGTGCTCGCCGACCCGACGAAGGCGGTCACCAAGCAGTACGGCGTCCTGACTAGCATGATGGGTCTGATGGAGTTCTCCCGTCGTGACACCTTCATCATCGACCCGCAGGGTCGTATCACCCGTCACTGGGAGAAAGTCGACGCGAAGGGTCACTCGCAGCTCGTGCTCAACGAAATCAAAAAGCTGCAGACGCCCGGCGTCTGAGTCAGCGCATCACGAAAAAGAATCAGGATTTCATCGGGGGTTTTTCATATGTCGAACGATCATGATTTACGTCATCCCGCGCGTCGGGATTTTCTCACCACGGCGGGCGGCGTCGGGGGCGCACTCGCGGTCGGTGCCTCGGGCCTGGCATCGATGACGCTCGGCGGGCCGATGGCGATGGCCTCGGCTCTCACGAGTTCGCGCTATGGCATGGGTCCTGGCCTCAGAGGGCCTTACCTCGACCTGTCGACCGGCAAAGGCAACCAGCTCGCCTATGCGCGCATTCAGGGCGACCTCGATTTCGGTAAGCCGAAGTATTTCTGGTTCAAGGGTTACCTCATGGGCGTCGAGCCCCACAAGAAGGTCGTCGATCTCATGGGGACGTCGGGCTTTGGCGTCATCCGTCTCTTGCCGGGACCGGATGGGTCGATCCGAAGACTGTGCCGCGAGATCATCGTCTACACCGATCTGCGCAGCGGTGAGGTGCTCGACGAGTGGAAGAATCCGCTCACCAACGAGACGGTCAAAGCCGTTCACGTCGATAACGATCCGTTCAATTACCTCATCGAAGAGTACTTTCCAGCGCCGCCGAAGTTCGGTGGGCTCAACCAAGGACCGCCGCCGCCGCGCGTGCCGTTCATCATGCCGTGGTACCAACACGGGGGGTGGGCGGATATGGAAATCCATATTCACTTGGCGTATCCCAATGCGCTGCAGCCCGATAAATGGCCGCGCGAATCCTCGGGTCCCATCGTGCAGGTCTCCGAGATGTTCGCGCATCACGTCAAAGTGGAAGATCTGCAAAATCCGAAGCTGACCACGCTCGATTACACGGGCACTTGGAACCGTATCACCCCGTGGCTCCCGTGGATGCTGATGGGTCAGCGACCGGGCTTCTGTCAGTACGGCTGCTTCATGGGAACGACGAAGAATCTCGACGAGGTACTCTCTCGCCCGGTGCTCGATTACGCTCAAAAGAATTACGCTAAATATTTTGATGCGCCGACCGAGTGGACCGAGGATCGCAGCCTCTCGAGTCTCGAGCATTACGCTCTGCGCCAGAAACCCGCGCCGGTGAAATAAGGACACGGTGCCGAGACCTCTGCAACGCGTCATCGCGGCACAGCGCACCTCCGACGGAGCGGGGGTGACGCTGTACCGCAGTCTCGGCCAGTCGCAGTTCGCGCGACTCGATCCCTTCCTGATGCTCGATGAGTTCGGCAGTGACCGGCCTGAGGAGTACATCGCCGGTTTTCCGCCGCACCCGCACCGCGGGTTCCAGACCGTGACCTATATGCTCGAAGGTCACATGCTGCATGAAGATCATCTGGGGCATCGCGGGCACCTGAGGAGCGGTGGAGTGCAATGGATGACGGCCGGTCGCGGCATCATCCACTCGGAAATGCCGCAGCAGGAGCACGGCCTCATGCGAGGCTTTCAGCTCTGGATCAACCTGCCCGCGCGCGAAAAGATGTGTCCCGCTGCCTACGAGGATATCGAGGCCAAGCGTATCCCGGCCGTTTCGGCCGACGGCGTGACGATCAAGCTGATCGCCGGTTCGATCGCGTGCGGGGGAAAGACATTCAGCGGTCCGGTGAGTGGTGTTACGACTCAACCCATTTTCTTTGATGTCACTTTGGCGGCGGGTGCGACGTTTTCCGAGACTCTGCCGGTTGCGCACAGTGCGTATCTCTATGTCTTCGAGGGCGAGCTCTCGATCGCCGCCTCAGATAGCAGCTGCGTCTCTTTGCCGAAACGGCATGGTGGTGTTCTCGGGGAGGGTGACGCCCTCGTGGTCATGGCGGGCGACGCCGGCGCACGATTTTTGTTGCTCGCCGCGGCGCCTCTCGGCGAGCCGATCGTGCAGTACGGCCCCTTCGTGATGAACACCCGCGAGGAAATCGATCAAGCGATCCGCGACTACCAGTCCGGACGGCTCGTCGCTACAGGCTGAGTCAGACCAAGAAAATCGCGCCGAGTCCAAGCAGCGTCGCAAAACCGATGCAGTCCGTGAAGGTCGTGAGAATGACCCCGGCGGAGAGCGCTGGATCGATATCAAATCGACGAAGGGCAAGCGGTACCAACACGCCCACGGCCGCAGCCGCCAGCAAATTGATGAGCATGGCGGCCGCGATGATGATGGCGATCTGCCAGGTATCGAACCAAAAGACGGTCACAGCGCCGACCACGAGCGCCCAAAGCAAGCCGTTCACGCCGCCCACGGCGACTTCCTTGAACAAGAGCCAGCGTGCATTCGACCACTGAACTTGACCGAGTGCGAGGCCGCGAATGATGAGCGTCACGGTCTGTGTGCCGGCGATGCCGCCCATGGAGGCGACGATGGGCATGAGCGCCGCAAGGGCGGCTACCTTCTCGATGGTACCTTCGAAATTTTTGACGACGGCAGCTGCCATGAAAGCCGTGATGAGATTGATGCCGAGCCACAGTAGGCGTCGACGTGTCGAGGTAACGATGCCGGCGAAGAGGTCTTCGTCATCTTGCAGGCCGGCCATCGACAGCACCGAGTGCTCGGCCTCTTCGCGGATGACGTCGACGACGTCGTCGACCGTGACGCGTCCGAGGAGTTTGCCCTCGGCGCCCACGACGGCTGCAGAGACGAGATCTCGGTCTTGGAAGAGTTGAGCGACTTCGTGCGCCGCGGTCTCAGGTTCGATGCGTGGCGCTTCCGTGTCGAGACTGTCGCCGACGGTATCTTCGGGATCGCCTGTGATGATTCGGGTGAGCGGAACCGTACCGAGATATCGATCGTCACGATCGACGACGAACAGGCTGTCGGTCCGCGGTGGCAGTTCGCCCCGCATGCGCAGATAACGCAGCACGACTTCCAGCGTCACGTCAGGCCGAACGCTCACGGTGTCGGTGTTCATGAGGCCGCCGGCGCTGTCTTCGGGCCATGAAAGGACTGTGCGCAGACGCTCGCGATCGCGCTGGTCCATCGAGTGGAGGACCTGTCGCGTGACGGTTTCCGGTAGATCGCCGACGAGGTCCGCGAGGTCGTCGAGCTCGAGGCCTTCTGCCGCAGCCACGAGTTCTTCGGCCTCCATCTCCTCGATGAGTTCCTGACGAACGTTTTCGTTGAGCTCAATGAGGACGTCGCCCTCGAGCTCGGAGTCGACCATGCTCCAGACGGCCTCGCGCTGCCGAGGTGGAACCGACTCGAGCAGCAAGGCAATCTCCGCAGGATGCAGCGCGGACACCATGCGCTGCGCCGGCCTCAAGGTTCCGGAGTCGAGCGCTTCACGCAGCGCGGCGAGCCGCGCTTCTTTGCGACTGACCACGCTCACGGGACACCCAAGTTGGCGAGGGCACTGTGGCGGACTGCGAGCGTGGGAGACTTTCCGCGTAACCGCTCAGCGAGACGATCGACGAGATACACCGAGCGGTGTTGCCCGCCCGTGCATCCGACCCCGACGGTGAGATAGCGTCGTCGAGCGGCGCCATGATCTTCGATACGTCTCGAAATGAACTGCTGCAACTCATCGAGCATGGCGCGGACCGCAGGCTGCTCTTCGAGATACGCAGCGACGGCCGCATCGCGCCCTGTGAGCGGTCGCAGTGCGATCGTCCAATAGGGGTTGGGTAGCATGCGCACATCGAAGACGAAGTCGCAGTCACCCGGCACACCATGTTTGAAGCCAAAGGATACCAACGTGACCGACAACTCCATGCCACGTCGTTGGTCGATACGCTGCACGATGGCGTCACGCAGTTCGTGTACGCCCATGTGCGTGGTATCGACCACGAGATCAGCCGCCTGGATGACCGGATCGAGCAACGTCCGCTCGCGTGTGACCGCGTCTTGAAGATTTGCACCTTCGCGGGACAGCGGATGTCGACGCTTGGTTTCACCGAATCGACGTAGCAACTCCGCATCGGAGGCGGTGACCACCAGCAACTCGCAACGAACGCCGCTGCGTCGCAATTGCTCGATGGTGGTGGGGATCGTCTCGAGACCGATGCTGGTATCGCGCGCATCGATGCCCACGGCGACGGTTTGACCCATCGAACTGTCCTCACGAAAGACGTGGGACACGAAGGACTCGAGCATCGAGGCGGGCAGGTTGTCGATGCAGCGATAGCCGAGATCTTCGAGCGCGTTCAGTACAACGCTCTTGCCCGCTCCCGAGAGCCCGCTGACCAGAATAAGGCGCAGAGGTAGGGACAAGGGCGAATAAGGGCGGGGCTCGCGTCAGTGACGCGCCCGTCGCCCCTCCTCGGCGTGATGGTCGGTGGTCTTTTCCTTGCGCTTTTTGACGAGCCGGTCGAGTTTGTCGACGAGCGCGTCGATGGCGGCGTACATGTCTTCGGCCTCGGCGTCGGCGTGAATGTCGCCCCCGCTTACTTTGAGCGTCGCTTCGGCGCGGTGACGAAGTTTCTCGACGGATAGCACGAAGTGGACATCGATGAGGTGATCGAAGTGGCGAACGATGCGGTCCATTTTCTTGTGAACGTAAGCACGCATGGAGTCGGTAACGACGACATGGTGGCCGGTGATGGAAATCTGCATGACATCCTCCTGATGAGGTCAAGGTTAACGCGAACTGGCCTTCTTGCGCTCGGCCGAAGACTCGATTCCTAACCCCTCCCGATACTTTGCCACTGTGCGGCGGGCCACCGGGATGCCCTCGCCAGACAAAATTTCTGCGAGACGACTATCCGAGAGTGGGTTCGCCGGATCTTCCTCGCGGATCAATTTGCGGATTTTGGCTCGGATGGCCGTCGAGGAGGTGCCTTGTCCATCCCCACCCTCGACCTGACTCGAAAAGAAGTACCGAAGTTCGTAGACCCCGCGCGGGGTGTGCATGTACTTGCCCGAGGTGACGCGCGAGATGGTCGACTCGTGCATGCTGATGGCGCTCGCGATGTCTTTCAGGATCATCGGGCGCATGTGCTCGTCGCCCTGGTTGAGAAAATCGGTTTGCCTCTCGACGATGGCGCGGGTGACTTTGACCAGGGTGTCGTGACGGATCTCGAGGCTTTTGAGCAGCCAACGCGCTTCCTGAAGCTGGGTTCGCAAGGTGGTATGCGCACCGCCACGACCGAGCAAACCGGCGTACTCTTGGTTGACCCGAATTCTGGGCATGGTCCCCGGGTTGAGTTCCACCGCCCAGCCTTTCCCTTTGCGTCGTACGAAGACGTCCGGGATGACGTATTCGGGCTTCGAGGAGCTGACGAGCGAACCCGGACGAGGATGACAGGCTCGAACGAGTGCAACGGCGAGAGCCAGTTCGTCTTCCTCGGCGCCCGTCGCCTGACGAAGTGGTGAGGGGTCGCGCTGAGCGAGAAGATCAAGGTGCTGTTCGGCAATCCGACGGGCGAGAGACAGGCCTGGCGTGGTGGGCTCGAGTTGTGCGAGTTGAATGCCGAGGCATTCGCTGAGATTGCGGGCGCCCACACCGACAGGCTCGAGGGTTTGTACGAGCAAGAGCACGCGCTCGATTTCTTCTTCGTCCCAATCGATTTCTGGGCGAAGCGTGTCGCCGATATCGGTCAAAGATTCGCTGAGGTAACCGTCGTCGTTCAGCGCATCGACGAGAGCAGCCGCTACCGAGAGATCGTTGTCGGAAAGTCCGGCGAGTTCGAGTTGGGCGAGCAGGTGGTCGCGCAGGGACTCCCCGCGCTCATCGGCGATGTCGCGTTCGGGTTGCTCATCGTCCTCCGCGCGTGCCGCATCGCTACCGGTACCGGGGCGATCGGCCCAGGGTTGTTCGACCACCTCGATTTCGACCGGCTCGGTCTGCGAGAGGTCCTGGGTTTGCTGGACCGCTGTGAAATGGGCTTCGAGCTCGACCTCGTCCTCGGGGTCTTCCTGCTCGAGCATGACATTGGTTTCGAGAACCTCGGCGAGGTGCGCCTGCAACTCGAGTGCGGGCATCTGCAGGAGGCGGATGGCCTGCTGCAACTGCGGCGTCATGGTCAGCGACTGACCGAGCTTGAGTTGCAGGGACTGCTTGAGCATCGGCGTGCCTGGTTGTGCGCAGCGGCGCTGCCGGCGCCGCGAGGGCGATCCTAAAGACTGAACGACTCGCCTAAGTACACCTCACGCACGCGGGGATTGGCAAGGATTTCCGCAGCCGATCCGGAGGCGATGACGGTCCCGTCTCCGATGATGTACGAGCGAGCGCAGACGCCGAGCGTCTCGCGGACGTTGTGGTCGGTGATGAGAATTCCGATCCCACGGTCGGCGAGCTCTCGGATGATGCGCTGGATGTCGGCGACCGACAGCGGATCGACCCCAGCGAAGGGCTCATCGAGCAGCAGGAACTTTGGATTCGCCGCCAGAGCCCGCGCGATCTCGACGCGTCGTCTCTCACCGCCCGACAGTGACATGCCGAGAGACCCTCGCACGTGATCGATTCTTAGATCAGCGAGGATCTGTTCGCATCGCGCTTGACGTTGGGCCGCGTCAAGATCGGCTCGAGTCTCGAGAATCGCCCGAACATTGTCTTCGACAGACAGGCGACGAAACACCGAAGCTTCCTGCGGCAGGTAACCGATACCGGCCTTTGCGCGAAAATGGATGGGCGAGTGGGTCAGTTCCTGATGGTCGAGTTCGATGCGGCCTGCGTCAGCGGGCACAAGTCCCACAATCATGTAAAACGCCGTCGTCTTGCCGGCACCGTTCGGTCCGAGAAGGCCGACGATCTCACCCGCGGCCACCTCCAGCGACAGATCGCTGACGACGCGGCGTTTCCCGTAGGCCTTGGCGAGATGGGCGGCGCGGAGTGTGCTCATGGTGTCGCCCTGGGGCGAATGATGATCCGTACGCGCTCCTCGCTTCCAGCCGGTTTACCGGCTTGTACGCGCTGCTCGCGTACGTTGTAGACGAGCTGGTCGCCACGGATCTCGCTGCGTCCATCGTCGCTCAGCCACGCGTCTTCGCGTAGCGTCACGGTCGAGCTCGCCATGTCATAGAGGATGTTCCCCGCCCGGCCGCGAGCACGCCCGTCGTTCTTCAATTGCTGCGAGAACTCGGCAGGTCGTCCTCGAATACTCGCGCTGGTGATGCGGTTGTTTTCAAATGTCACGGCGGCTTCGTCGGAGGTCAGCGTACCGCCATCGACGTCGATCCGGACCGCCCCGCTCAACGTCCACGTCGAGTCATTGAAATCGAGACCCGTCGATCGGGCGCGTTGCGCGGCGACGCGTACTTTACCCTGAGTGATGATGATGTCGCGAAAGAGCAGGGCATTTGCACGATAGTCGACCTCTGATGAGGCGGCATCGAGCGTGATGTCACCGGTCTGCGCTTGCGGCTCATTGGCGCTCGAGAGAGGAGCCCACAAAAAAATCAGGGCGACGAGCGCGCGAAGCAGACTCGTCAAAGAAATATAGGGTGTCAGACGTTCGTGGTTACGGTACATGAGATCAGCGCGAGAAGCGTCCCTGAACGTCGGTTCGCAGTTGTACCTGACGCGTACGCAGATTGACGTCCAAGCCTTTGGCCGCAAGTTCGTGCCCTTGCATGGTCAGACGGACTTCGCCATTCGTACGGACTCGAGCGGCATCGAGATCATATTGCAGCGTATCCGTACGAAGCCGAAGCGGCTCGAGGGCCTCCGCGGCGCCGCCTTCGAGAGCAACGCCCCCCACCAGATCGATGCGTCGTGAATCGCGCGACAAGACGCCTCGTGGCGCCGCGACGCGCCAGATCGTGCCCTCCGTTCCTCGAGTCTCGATGCGTAAATCTTCGATTCGGGTCTCGAGCGACACGGGATTTTGCTCGATCCTCGCGGCCTGCAAACGGTATCGCGGTGCGCCATCGGCCCCGGTTTGAATGATTTCCGCGTCAGTGGCCGAATAACCCGGGTCACGCACGTCCGCAGAAAGCCGGTTTGTACCGTTGTCGTTGATGCCGCAACCCGAAAGACACGTCAGGGCGATGAAACAAGGAAGTCGCATGCCAGCCCAGCCGTTCAAACGACGCCGCTACGCAGCAGATCGTGGACGTTCAGCGCGCCCACGAGCACCCCCGCCTCGTTAACGACCGGCAGCGAGGTGATTCGATGTGTCTCCATGATATGTACGGCCTCGGCCGCGAGCTCGCGCTCGCCGATGCTTTTGCAAGGCGTGGTCATGACATCGCGCATGCGCGCACCGTGAACATCGATGCGACGATCGAGCGATCGCCGCAAATCGCCATCGGTGTAGACGCCCACGGCACGACCCGCATCGTCCACGACAACGGTCATTCCAAGACCCTTGCGTGACATTTCGAGTAGTCCGTCGGCCATGCTCGTGTCGGGACCCACGCGCGGGACGGCCTCGCCGCTGCGCATGACATCGCTCACGCGTAGCAGCAGGCGTCGACCCAGCGAGCCGCCGGGATGCGAGCGGGCAAAATCTTCGGCCGTGAATCCGCGCGATTCGAGCAGGGCGACTGCGAGCGCATCGCCCATGGCGAGTGTCGCCGTGGTACTCGCGGTGGGCGCGAGATTGAGCGGACATGCTTCTTCGGCGACGCCGACATCGAGATGAGCACGCGCCTCGCGAGCGAGCGTGGAGTCGGCGTTGCCCGTGAGCGCGATGAGTGGCACGCCGAGTCGAGCGATCGGTGTGAGCAGGGCGAGAATCTCCGGCGTCTCGCCGGAGTTGGAGAGCGCGAGCACCACGTCGTCGCGCGTGATCATGCCGAGATCGCCATGGCTCGCTTCGGCCGGGTGCATGAAAAACGCGGGGGTGCCAGTGCTCGCGAGCGTCGCCGCGATTTTGCTCGCAATGTGGCCGGACTTTCCCATGCCGGTCACGACGACACGGCCTTTGCAGTCGAGGCAAATCTGGCAGGCCGCGACGAAGGACGACCCGAGGCGAGACTCGAGTGCTGCAACGCCCCGGGCCTCGGTGGCGAGGGCGCGACGGCCGGCGGCGATCAGGCGATCAGCCTCGCTGGGCGCTGCGGTTCGTTTCGCAGGTTTATCCATGAGGTGGCATCATACCGCTCCATGCACCCGGAAAAAGTAGCCGAACTCATCCGCGCGGGGCTCCCCGACGCCGAAGTCTGGGTCCGCTCCGACGACCAGACCCATTTTGAGGCGAGAGTCGTTTCGCCGGCTTTTGAGGGTCGCCGTAGCATCGCCCGTCATCAAATGATCTACCGCACCCTCGGAGAACTCGTGGGCCGGGAGATTCACGCGCTGTCGATCGAGGCGCTGACGCCGTCTGAGGCGGACGCCGGCCCCCGCATCTAAGCCTCGCTACCCCACGGCACCCAATACATGGACAAACTTCAAATAGAAGGCGGTACCCCGCTCGAGGGCGAGGTCAGGATTTCCGGCGCCAAGAATGCGGCCTTGCCCATTCTGGCCGGGACTCTGCTCGCCTCTGAACCGGTCGCAGTCGGTAATGTGCCGCACTTGCAGGACGTCACCACCATGATCGAGTTGCTCGGTCGGATGGGTGTCACGGTCACCGTCGATGAGCGCATGAACGTTGAAGTCGACGCCAGCTCCCTCGAGAAACCGGTCGCGCCCTACGAACTCGTGAAGACGATGCGCGCCTCGATTCTGGTGCTCGGGCCGCTGCTGGCGCGTTTCGGCCAGGCCGACGTGTCGCTGCCAGGTGGCTGCGCGATCGGCGCTCGACCGGTGAACATTCACGTCGCCGGCTTGCAGGCGATGGGCGCCGAAGTGTCGATCGAGAACGGTTACATTCGCGCTCGCGCCCGGCGATTGCGTGGGGCACGACTCGTTCTCGACACTGTGACGGTGACGGGCACCGAAAATCTCATGATGGCTGCCGTACTCGCCGAGGGTCAGACGGTGCTCGAGAATGCGGCGCGCGAGCCCGAGGTGGTAGATCTCGCTGATTTTCTCAACACGCTCGGTGCGCGCATTCGCGGCGCCGGCACCGACAAGATCATTATCGAGGGCGTCGAGCGCCTGCATGGCGGAGAGTTTCGTGTCGTAGCGGATCGAATCGAAACGGGTACCTATCTCGTGGCCGGTGCGATCACCCGTGGTCATGTTCACTTGAAGCACACGCGTCCCGAGCATCTCGATGCCGTCCTCGCGAAACTGCAGGAAGCGGGCGCTTCGCTCGAGGTGGGCAGCGACTGGATCGACATCGACATGCGGGGTCGCCGGCCGCGCGCCGTCGATTTGCGGACGGCGCCTTATCCCGCCTTTCCGACGGACATGCAGGCGCAGTTCGCCGCGCTCAATACGGTGGCCGAGGGCGTGGGCACGATCATCGAAACGATTTTCGAAAATCGATTCATGCACATGCTCGAGATGCGACGCATGGGTGCCGAGATTCGGCTCGAAGGCAATACGGCGATCATCAAGGGTGTGCCGCGCTTGCAAGCGGCGCCTGTCATGGCGACCGACCTTCGCGCCTCGGCGTCACTCGTGCTGGCAGGGCTCATCGCCGAAGGTCGCACCGAGATCGATCGCATTTATCACATCGATCGCGGTTACGAGGCGATCGAAGAAAAGCTCGCGAGCTTGGGCGCTGCGATCAAGCGTGTTCCCGGCTAGGCCGAGACGCGCGCTCTCGACACCGACTCTCGAGAAGAGTGCATCCGCGGGGTTCGCGAGCAGCTCTCGTCAGCGGGGGCGTAACTTCTGAGGCGCCTCTTCGACGCGGATCTTGGTCTCACCGCGCTGATTGCCCCGCTGAACTCCGACCGTAATCGTTTGTCCCGGCGAGGTGTCGGCGATACGCAGCTGTACTTCGCGAGAACTGCGCGGAGTTTTGCTATCGAGACCGATGATGAAATCTCCCGGCAACAAACCAGCCCGTTGAGCCGGACTTCCTCCGGCAATTCGCGTGATGCGAACGACGGGGCCGTCGAAGCCTGCGTCTCGCGCTCGCGCTTCGTCGATGGTCTCTGTCCCGACGCCGATCCAGCCCCGCAATACCTTGCCGCGGGTGATGATTTCATTGACGACACCGCGCACGAGGTTGACCGGGATGGCGAAGCCGATGCCTTCGACTCCCAGGCTCTTGGCGATGATCGCCGTGTTGATGCCGATCAACTCGCCCCGCGTGTTCACGAGCGCGCCCCCGGAGTTGCCGGGATTAATGGGTGCATCGGTCTGGATGAAGTTTTCGAATGTGGCGATGCCGAGCTGGTCTCGGCCGGTTGCGCTGACGATACCTTGCGTCACGGTCTGCGCAAGCCCGATCGGATTACCGATCGCCAGCACGACATCGCCCACGCTCAATGCATCGGAGCGACCGAGGCGGATACTCGGCAGGTCGGATAAATCGATCTTGAGAACAGCCAGATCCGTGTCCGGATCGCGTCCGACGATTTCAGCCTGAGCCGAGCGGCCATCGGCGAGTTGCACGCGAATCGCCGCGGCGTCTTCGATGACGTGGTGATTGGTGATGATCTGACCCGAGGGATCGAGGATCACCCCGGAACCCAGCGACTGTTCGACTCGTCGTCGATAACGCGGCGCAAACTCACCAAACGGATCATCAAGAAAACTGCGAAGAACCGGTTCGGTCGCCACGCGAGTGACATACAAATTGACCACGGCAGGCGCTGCGATGCGAACCGCGGCTGCGTAACTGGCGGCGGCCTCTTTACTTAAGGGGGGAGCGACCGAGGGTTCCAAGGCAACCTCTGTGCTGGTCGGCGAATCCACCGCTGGACTCGCGGGTGCTTCAGACGAGGTCGCTGAATCAAATCCGGCCAGGGAGGTGACCAGCTCCGGACGCCATAGATAAGCGCCCACTACGGCGATAAAGGCCAGGGCGAGGCCGCCGATGACCGATCCGCTCACAAAAATTGCTGCCTTTTGCCAACCGCTCATCGCGACTGCTTACCCCGGGGCGGTGACACCCTCACCGGCGACTCGCGTGTATAATGCCGGGGTTCCACGCATCACGGATAGCGACCCACCTTAGAGGCTGGGTTGGGAGAGCCTTGGCATGAGTGACGAGAAGGTGACTGCCGACGACATTGACGTCAATCGGCGCAAGTTCCTGACAATGGCGACAGCGGCCACCGGCGCAGTAGGCGTCGCGTTTACGCTGGTTCCGTTCATCGCCTCCTGGAAACCCTCGGAGCGCGCTCGCGCCCTGGGCGCTCCGCTCGAGATCGACGTCTCGAAGCTGGGGCCGGGACAGATGATTACGCAGAGTTGGCGGAAGCAGCCGATCTACGTGGTTCGTCGGACGCCCGAGTCGGTCGCAAAGCTCGGTGGCGTGGCTGCCAGTCTCAAAGATCCCAATTCCGAGGCCTCCGATCAGCCGGCGTACGCCAAGAACGAAATGCGCTCACTTAAGCCCGAGATCCTTGTGCTGTACGCGGCCTGCACTCACCTTGGCTGTCTGCCGAAGCAATACTCCACGGTCGCCGACCCGGCGATGGGCGCTGACTGGCCGGGCGGATTCTTCTGCCCCTGTCACGGCTCGCGCTTCGATCTAGCCGGTCGAGTGTTCAACGGTTCGCCGGCCTCGGCCAACCTGCGCGTCCCGCCGCACAAGTTCGAATCCGATTCCCTGCTCGTCATCGGCGTCGATGCCGCACAAGGAGCTGCCTGATGGCCGCCTCGTCTGATCACGCCGGCAAGACCGGCTTCCGCGCCTGGCTCAACAAGCGCCTTCCGGTCGATGAGTTCATCGACTCCCAGCTCATCGGCTATTTCGCGCCGAAGAACTTCAACATTTGGTACTTCTTCGGCGCGCTTGCGCTGCTCGTCTTCGTCATCCAGATTTTGACGGGCATTTTCCTGACGATGCACTACAAGCCGAGCGAGACGGCCGCCTTCGATTCGGTCGAATACATCATGCGCGAAGTCGAATGGGGCTGGCTCATTCGCTACATGCACTCGACCGGCGCGTCGTTCTTCTTCATCGTCGTTTACCTGCACATGTTCCGCGCCATGATCTACGGCTCGTATCGCGCACCGCGCGAACTGCTGTGGATCCTCGGCATGCTGCTCTACCTCGCCCTGATGGCCGAAGCCTTCATGGGCTACGTGCTGCCCTGGGGCAACATGTCTTATTGGGGTGCGCAGGTCATCGTGAATCTCTTCGGTACTATCCCGGTCATCGGGCCGGGCGTCGTCGAATGGATTCGAGGCGACTACGGCATCGCCGACTCGACGCTGAACCGTTTCTTTGCGCTGCACGTCATTGCGCTGCCGTTTGCGATCGCCTTCCTGGTGTTGATGCACCTGGTGGCGCTGCGTCAAACGGGATCGAACAATCCGGACGGTATCGAGATCAAGGAAAAAATGGGATCGAACGGCAAGCCGATCGACGGTATTCCGTTTCATCCCTACTACACCGTCAAAGATGTCGTCGGTGTTGGTGTGTTCCTGATCTTCTTCTGCGGCGTGATCTTCTTTGCGCCGACGTTCGGAGGTCTTTTCCTCGAGAAGCCGAACTTCGAACCGGCCAACGAGCTATCGACGCCTGAGCACATCGCGCCCGTGTGGTACTTCACGGCGTTCTACGCCATGTTGCGCGCGGTCCCCGATCAGCAGCTTGGCGCATTGCTCATGCTGCTTGCCATCGTGGTGCTGTTTTTCTTGCCGTGGCTCGATCGTTCACCGGTGAAGTCGATCCGCTACAAGGGCTGGCTCTCGAAGATCGCACTCGCGCTGTTCGTGGTGTCTTTCGTGGTCCTCAGTTATCTCGGTCTGAAGCCTGCGAGCGATCTCTACGTGATCCTCGCGCGCGTATTCACAGCCGTTTATTTTGCTTACTTCCTTCTCATGCCTTGGTACACGCGCATCGAGAAGTGCAAATCTGCTCCTGAGAGGGTCACGTACCATGCGTAAGTCTTTTCTAGCCGCTGCGCTCGGCTTTACCCTCGTGTTCGCAGGTCCGTCAGCGATGGCCGCCACCACGGGTCCGCATGCTGCGTGGATGGATTGGGAGCCGGGCAACGACGTCGGCAATATTGCTTCGTTGCAGCGCGGTGCCGCCAATTTCATGGGCTACTGCGCGGGCTGCCACTCGCTCAAGTACAAGCGTTACTCGCGCGTCGCCAAAGATCTCAACATCCCCGAAGAGCAGATGGAAAAACTCCTGCTGCTTCCCGGTGCGAAGAAGGGCGATTACATCATCACACCGATGTCGAAGGCTGACGGCGAAGTATGGTTCGGCAAGGCGCCGCCTGATCTCTCCCTCACGACGCGTGCCAAGGGTTCCGACTACGTCTATCAGTTTTTGAAGACGTTCTACGTCGACCCGAAGTCGACGAACGGTACCAATAACCTCGCGCTGCCCAACACGGCCATGCCGCATGTATTGTCGGCCTTGCAGGGTGTTCAGGAAGCGAAGTTCAAGGCGGTGGAAAAGGTGGTCGATGGCGAGACCGTCACCGAACAGCACTGGGACTCTTTCGAATTGACCTCGCCTGGGCAGTTATCGCCTGAGGAATACGACGGCTTCGTACGCGATACGGTCAATTTCCTCGAGTACGTGGGGGAGCCGGTCAAAGCCAAGCGTGAGTCGCTCGGTGTGTGGGTCATTCTCTTCCTGCTCGTGTTCACAGGCTTCGCGTATCTGCTCAAGCAGGAATATTGGAAAGACGTGAAGTAAGGCGCGGATCCGGTCAACGCGGTTCATTACTGGTGAAGCGCCTCTCGTGACCGGATCCCGAAAACCCCGTCGCCCGTATCTCCTGCGGGCGATGCACCAATGGATGACCGATAGCGGTCTCACCCCGCATCTCATGGTGGATGCCACGGCACCGGGTGTCGAGGTGCCGGTTGCTCATGTGCGCGAAGGTCGAATCGTGCTCAATGCGAGCTACGACGCGACGCGTCATCTCGACATCGGCGACGAATGGATCAGTTTCGAGGCGCGATTCTCGGGTGTTCCGCGACTGCTGCGTTTTCCTGCTTCAGCCGTTCAGGGCATTTACGCTCGCGAGACGGGCGAGGGATTGATGTTTCCCCCGGGCGAAGATGATTCGCCGCCGGATTCGCCTCCCGACTCACCGAACGACCCCAAACACGAGGGAACGGTGCCGGATCGGGGCGCGCCGCCGGTCGCGCCCTCGGGCGGGAAGCGCCCAACGCTCAAGGTCGTCAAGTAAGGCTCGAACTTCAGCGACTCGACTCGAAGGCGTGCTTCATCCACTCGAGGTGCCAAGCCTCGGAGCCGCCGTCCGACGAGGGCTTTCGTGACAGCGCGATCACATCGAATCGAACCGGATACCGTGCGAGATCGCGATTTTGCTGAAGGAGTTGTTGAGCGGCTGTCGTGATTTTGCGTTGCTTGATTCGGTCGACGCTGGCCGCGCCATCACCATGCCGGTCGGAGGAGCGGAAACGTACTTCGACGATCAGCAGTACGCCTCGATGCAAGGCCACGATGTCGAGTTCGCCGCGACGCCGGCGATAGTTTCTGAGCACGATCTCCGCGCCCGATGCGATCAAGTGCTGCGCGGCGAGTTCCTCGGCTTCACGACCGAGTGTGAGATGTATCGGGAGCGCGGCGTCAGCCGCCGCCATCCGGTGGGTCGAGCAGTTTGACCTCACCGTCATCGATGCGCGCGAAACGCAGGCTGCGTTGTACGCGACCGTCTTCGTCGATGAAGAACGAACCGATCGCGCCCACCAACGGCGTGGCGGACGAGGGTGATCGGCCGGCACGCAGTGCAGCGTGCAGCAACCAGGCGTCATGACCGAGGGCAAACAAGCGACTGCGTGGGGTCGTATCGCTGAGCGCGGTGTCGGTGGCAGCACGCAGCGCCGAGAGGAGAGGCGACTGCGGGGCAATCATCCAGTCGATGTCGGGGAAGACGAGGCCCTGCAGTTCGTCCCCCGCGCGACCATCGAACGCTTCGGAGGTCGCGTAGGCCGGAAGGTCGCCCGCGCCCTGAAATCGGAGTTGCGGGCGCCACTGACGAAGCGTCGCGGCGGTGCCCGGCATGAAAATCAGATCGACATCGGCCCGGCGTCGAGGTTGGAAGGCGAGCGGCATGTCGAGCACGGACTGGATTCGACGGTGACGGGCGATGCTGGCCTCGAGGCGCAGTAGCGATTGCGCGGCGTTACCGAGGTCACGCCCGGTGATCGTCTCAGAACCGAGCAGAGCGCCACCGCCCGCTTCGAGTTCTTCTCGGAATGCCTGTAAAACCCGTGCGCCCCAATCGCCGGAGGGAATCAGCGCGATCGCTCGTCGATGACCCTCGGCCAGGGCGCGTCGGGCTACGGCCCGCGCCTCATCCTCAGGCGACAACGCGAACTGTCGCAGGTTTGCCGGAGCCGATTGGCCCGTCGGCAGGGCGTTGAGGACGATGACTGAGGGCGCCCCCGGCGCGGCCGCGCTGGTTGCGGCAGCGACGACTTCGTCGCGAGCCAAAGGACCGATGATCGTCACCGCCCCGCCTTGCATCGCGGCGGCGAACGCTTCGGTAACGGACTGTCTCGCCGTATCGTAGAAGCGCAGCGGCGCGCGCATCGCTTGCGGCTCGGCAAAGTAGGCTGCGAGCAGTCCCTCGCGAATCTGCGCGCCGAGCGCACTGTTGCGACCGCTCAAGGGTAGGAGCACGGCGACATGCGCCACGCGTGGCATCGGCGTTCCGAGAGGCAGCAGTGCGGACGTCGCGGTCGGCGCATTGGGCACCGCAGGACTCGCGCCAGCGGACGACGTGGATTCTGCGCTCGCGGAGGGGACGACGAGCGGGGCTTGACCGAGCGAGGCGAGGGCGGTCGCCGCGGGATGTGCGGGGTAGCGCTTGCGCCATGCGGCTGTGATGCCTGCGTTGGATTCTCGTGGTGCGCGCGAGGCCCGCGCGGCGAGGGGCGCCACCTCGAGCCAGCCCCGTGCTGTCGCGTCTCGACCGGCCACGCGCGGATCGAGGGTGATGCCGCGGTCGACGGCCGCGATGAGTTCACGGAGAAAATCCTGTCGCATGCGTTGCGTTGCAGCAGCGTCAGCCGCTGCAGTCTCGCGATCGATTTGGCTGCGTATGGCTTGTAGCGGACGGTTGGTGGCGAGGGCGAGCCGTTGTCGTAACGCGTGGAAGTCGTCGATGCGGAGAGCGCCGACGGGAGCGCTCATCGTTCCGATGAGTTCCCAGCCACGCGCCGCCTCCCCACGGACGAGCGCCGCTTCGGCGAGCAGCAGCAGGCGCGTGTCGGCTTGACCGACTTCGAGCGGCGTGACGAGGCGTGCGAGCGCTGCCTCGGCCGCTGCCGCCTCGTTGGCACGCAGCCATTCTTTGGCTGCGGAGAGCAAGGTGGCGTTGATGGCGCTGCCGCGAGTCGCGATCGAGAGCGCTTCGTACTCACGGGCGGCGGCGGCGTGATCACCGCGCGCCGAAAGGACTGCGGCGCGCTCGAGACTCGCGGGGGGTCGTGCGTTGTGGCCGCAGCCGGCGATCAACAGCCCGAGCGCGAGCAAAGTTAAGACCGGCAGGGATCGAGTGGCCATCATTCGAGGTGTTCCAGACGGTACGTTGGCGGCGTTTGACCGGTGAGCCGTTCGGTCGGCGCCGATTGAATACCGGAGCGCAGCCGGGCACGATGCCCGCGCGCAGTGCAGTTCGGAGCGGGATTATAGTGGCTGGCAGGGGATCGGCGAGCGGGCGTCTCGATGTGGTGGCAACGCCGATCGGAAATCTGTCCGATGTGTCGCCTCGGGCGCGAGAGGTGCTGGCCGCCGCGGATGTCGTCGCGGCCGAGGACACCCGACGAAGTGGTCAGCTGCTCTCGGCGCTCGGTCTGCAGAAACCCTTGATTTCGCTGCACGTTCATAACGAGCGTGAGCGCGGTGAAGCCTTGCTCGCTCGCTTGCTGGAAGGTGAGGTGGTTGCCCTCGTCAGTGATGCCGGTACACCGTTGCTGTCCGACCCGGGGTTCGACCTCGTTCGGCGTGCCGCGGCGGCGGGCGTCGAGGTGCGGGCGATCCCAGGGCCGACGGCCATTGCGGCAGCGCTTTCCGTGGCGGGCATTGCCACGGATCGTTTTTGTTTCGAAGGTTTTCTGCCCGCTAAAGCGGGAGAGCGACGGGCGCGACTGCAAACCCTCGCACTCGAGACGCGTACGCTCGTGTTTTTCGAGGCGCCTCATCGAATCGAGGAGGTACTGAGCGACTGCGCCGCAGCCTTCGGAGGCACGAGAGAGGCCGCCGTCGCTCGCGAGCTCACGAAGCTTCACGAAAGTGTCTACCGCGGTACGTTGGCCGAGCTCGCGGGTCGAGCCGCTGACGAGGCGGAATTCAAGCTCGGCGAGATCACGCTCGTGGTCGCCGGTGCCACGGTGGCGAAAAGTGGCGAAGAAACGGACCCCGTTGCCGTGATCGAGCGTCGGGCACTCATGGAGCGCACCTTGCGGGCCGCTTTGCCTCATCTTCAAGCCTCGAAAGCGGCCTCTATCGCTGCGGCCGTGAGTGGCGCGAGCCGCGACGAGGCCTACGCCCGGGCGATCGAGCTCGCCGCCGAGCGTCGCTGACTCGATCATCCCGAGGGACGATCTTTTCAGGTGATCGTGCGGCAGCGCGTTTGTGGAAGCGATCATCGGGGCGTATCGTGACCCTCGGAGTCGGCCAGGCGATCGCTGCATTTCTAACCAGATGTAGAGGAAAGTCCGGGCTCCTTCGGATACGGCGCCAGGTAACACCTGGGGGGCGCGAGCCCACGGAAAGTGCAACAGAAAGATACCGCCGACGCGCGAACTCCCCTCGTGGGAGGGATCGCAGGTAAGGGTGAAATGGTGCGGTAAGAGCGCACCGCGCAGGTGGTAACACCTGTGGCACGGCAAACCCCGCCGGGAGCAAGGCCAAATAGGGAAGTCGCAGGGAAACCTGCAGCGCGGTGTCCGAGCGTGACTTTCGGGTAGGCTGCTTGAGGCATTCGGTGACGAATGTCCCAGAGGAATGATCGTCCACGACAGAACCCGGCTTATCGGCCGACTCCCCCTCTCTTGAGTGCCCGCGTAAGCATTCGCGGGCAACTCTCTGAAACCCCTAAAACTTTATCTGAAATCGACTGTTGCGGAAACGCTCAGTCGACTGTAAGTTATTGGCGTATCGGAAAAAATTTCCCGCCAAACCGTTGACACCCCGTCGCGCCGATTCCTATAGTGGCGCCAAGTGGTAAAAAGTGGGGCGAAGTGGGCGTTTTTGACGCCTGACGGGTCATGTTTCGCGGCGCAAGCAAAGTCACGTTGGACGACAAAGGCCGGATGGTTCTACCCACCCGGCAGCGGCAACGTGCGCTCGAGCGCAGCGAGGGGCAACTCGTCGTCACGATCGATCGCGACCCGTGCCTGCTCATTTATCCGCTGCCCGACTGGGAGCAAATCGAGCGCAAGTTGATGAGTCTGCCCACGCTGCAAGAGCGCTCGCGCCGTTTGCAGCGATTGATGGTGGGTCATGCGACCGAAATCGATCTCGATGCCCAAGGGCGTGTGCTGCTGCCGCCGGAGCTACGCGAGTACGCGGGACTTTCGCGGCATGCCATGTTGATCGGTCAGGGGAACCGACTCGAGCTCTGGGATGAAGCGCGCTGGAGCGAGCGTCGCGACTACTGGGTGAAGAGCGAAGAAACCGCCACCGATCTGTCGGCTGAACTCGATTCGCTGTCACTTTGAGGCGGATGGGAAGGTGGATGAGCACGTCCCGGTCCTTGTTGAGGAGGTGCTGGAGGGACTGGCCCCTCGTGCTGGCGGACTCTACGTCGACGGCACGTTCGGGCGCGGTGGTCACACGGCACGCATTCTCGAGGTCATCGGTACGGACTGTGCGGTGCTCGCGCTCGATCGCGATCCTGCCGCGATCGACGCGGGCAAGAAACGCTTCGTCGATGAGCCGCGACTCACGCTCGTCCAGGCGGAATTCGCCGAACTCGCACGCGTCGTGGGTGAGTACGCGCGAGGGCGGCAGGTTTTGGGTGTGCTGCTCGATCTCGGTGTTTCCTCGCCGCAGCTCGATCAGCCCGAACGGGGTTTTAGTTTTGCGAAGGACGGACCGCTCGATATGCGCATGGACCCGCGCCATGGCGAGTCGGCGGCCGATTGGCTTTCGCACGTCGATGAACGGGAGTTGGCGAGGGTGATCTACGAGCTCGGCGAAGAACGCTTTTCGCGCCGCATCGCAGCGACGATCGTCGCTGCGCGCGCCGAAGCGCCGATCGAGCGTACCGCGCAACTGGCTGCCATCGTACAGCGTGCCGTGCGCACCCGCGATGGCAAGCATCCGGCGACGCGTACTTTTCAAGCGATCCGCATGTTCATCAACGACGAGCTCGGTCAGTTGCGTGCCGCGCTCGAGGCGGCATTCGACGTGCTTGCGCCAGGCGGGCGACTCGCCGTGATCAGTTTTCACTCGCTCGAAGATCGGATGGTCAAACAATTCATTCGAACCAAGAGCACGGTCGATCCGATTTTTGCGGGTTTCCCAGTCATTCCGCCCTCGGCGCGTCCCGTGATGCGCGAGATCGGCCGCAAGCGTCGTGCGAGCGAGGCGGAGATCGCGCGTAATCCGCGCTCGCGCAGCGCAGTACTCCGCGTCGCAGAGAAACTCGATTCGAGTGTCGGAGGTGTCGCATGAACCTGCCGAGTCGTCGCGCCGTCGCCATGCTCATTCCGCTGCTGTGGCTGCTCGTACTCGCCTCAGCCGCCGGGGCAATTTTCGTCAAACACCGCGCCCGAGAGCTTTTCGTTGAGCTCGAGAAGGTCAATCGGGAGCGTGATCGTCTGGAAATCGAGTGGGGTCAGTTGCAGCTCGAGCAGAGCGCTTGGTCGACGCACGCGTTCGTCGAGAACGTGGCTGCGGCCAATCTCGGCATGCGCACACCGCCCCCCAAGCAAATCGAGGTGGTCGCGCCGTGATTCGCTGGCCTTTCGGAAAATCCGAATCGCGTCGACCCGCTGCTGGACAACGCGGTGGTGCTCGATCGTCGCGCAGCGGATTGTCACGGAAGCCTGAGACACCGAATCCGTCCTTCACCTCACGCGCGGTGGTGATCGTCGTGCTCGTCGGTTGCGGTGCTGCGGTCCTCATCTGGAAGGCCGCGACCTTGCAGTTCGTCGAAAGCGCTTTTCTTCGCGGGCAAGGCGATGAACGCTTCACGCGCGTCGCGTCGGTTGTGGCCCATCGAGGCAGCGTGACCGATCGTGCGGGTGAACCACTCGCCGTCAGTACGCCGGTCGATTCGGTGTGGGTGAACCCGCGTGAGCTGACGCTCGCGAACGATCAGATTCCAAATCTTGCTCGGGCGCTCGGCCGCGATCCAGAGGAACTCACGCGCTTCGTCACCACGAAGCTCGATCGAAAGTTTCTCTATGTCGCGCGTCACTTACAGCCGGCCGATGCGGCGAAGGTCCGAGCGCTCGACATTCCCGGCGTGCACCTGACGCGTGAGTATCGCCGTTACTATCCGGCGGGCGAGGTGACAGGACACGTTCTCGGGTTCACTGACGTCGACGACGCGGGTCAAGAAGGCCTCGAGCTTGCCTACGATCATTGGCTCGCCGGAGAGCATGGCGCGAAGCGCGTGATCCAAGACAATCTCGGTCGCACCGTGCAGACGGTCGAGAGCATTCGTCCGATGCGCGCCGGTCGCAACATGCAGTTGTCGATCGATATGCGCATTCAATATCTCGCGTATCGCGAGCTGAAGGCGGCCATCCAAATCAATCGTGCCCGCGCAGGCTCGGTGGTCGTGATCGACGTGACGACGGGCGAGGTGCTCGCCATGGTCAACCAGCCGACCTTCAACCCGAACGATCGTGCGCAGCTGAAACCTGCGGGCTACAAGAACCGCGCGGTGACGGATCTCGTCGAGCCGGGCTCGACCATCAAGCCCTTCGTCGTGGCGGCGGCCTTGTCTTCGGGTAAGTACTCGCCGACGAGCATCATTGATACCAACCCCGGCATGGTGAAAGTCGGGATCAAGATGATCGAGGACAAGAACAACCTCGGTGCGATCGATTTGGCCACGGCGTTGGCCCGAAGCTCCAACGTCGCGATGACGCGCATCGCGCTCAATCTGGGTCCGGAAGCGTTGCACGGCACGTTGACCCGTCTGGGATTTGGCCGCGTGACCACGAGCGGTTACCCGGGCGAGTCAGCGGGCTTGTTGACTCAGCACACCCACTGGCGGCCGATTACCACGGCGACGGTGTCCTATGGTTATGGCCTCTCTGCGACGCCGCTGCAGATCGCGCATGCCTATGCGACGCTCGGGTCCTACGGCCTGCAGCGTCCCGTGTCGTTCACTCGTGTCGATCGTCCGGTCGAGGGTGAGCGGGTGCTGACGGAGCAGGTGAGCCGTGATGTCGTGCGGATGTTGCAAAGCGTGGTATCCGATGTCGGCACCGGCAAGCGCGCATCGATTCCTGGATACACGGTCGCGGGCAAGACCGGCACCGCGTGGAAAGCGAGCGCGGGCGGATACTCCACCAATCGTTATCTCGCCGTCTTCGCGGGGCTCGCTCCGGCGAGCAATCCGCGTCTGGCCACGGTCGTCGTGATCGACGAGCCGAGTGCGGGTCTCTATTACGGAGGCGATGTGGCGGCACCGGTGTTCTCGGGTGTCGTCGGCGGCGCACTGCGTTTGCTTGCCGTCGCTCCGGATGCACCGATCGACATGCCCGTCGATGAAATGCCCGAGACGGCGCCGATGCCGGCCGATCTGCCTCAAAATATCGCCACGGCCGATGCTTCGCGTCGTGCGGCGACCGGAGGTCTGCGCTGATGGGTGCGCGTGCGCACCAACTTGCCGATCTCTGCAGCGGTATCACCGACATTCCGGCCTCGATCCGCGTCACCGATGTCAGTCTCGACAGTCGAACGATCTCCGATGGCGGTCTTTTCCTTGCTTGCACCGGACGACGTACCCATGGGTTGGCAGCACTACCCGAAGCGATTTCACGCGGTGCGCAAGCGGTGCTTTGGGAGCCGGTTTCGGGTGTGTCCGAGCCCATCGTCCCCGCGGGTGTGTATGCCCAGCCGGTCGATCGACTCTCGACGGTCGCCAGCTCGATCGCGGGGAAATTCTTTGATCAGCCCTCCGAGGCCTTGCGCGTGGCGGGGATCACGGGGACCAACGGGAAAACGACGACGGCGTGGTTGTTGGCACAAGCGCTGACGCGCTGCGAATCCCGAGCGGCGTACATGGGAACACTGGGCGTCGGCGTGGCGCCGGATGCGGTTGTCCCGGGTGAATACACCACGGCTGATGCGGTGAGTGTGCAGCGCCAGCTTGCCACCATGCGCGAGGCGGGTGCCGAGTGCATCGCCATGGAAGTGTCTTCGCATGCGCTCGATCAGCATCGCGTGGCCGGTGTCCGCTTTCGTGTGGCCGCCTTCACGAATTTGACTCGCGACCATCTCGATTATCACGGCACCATGGAAGCCTACGGGGCAGCGAAGGCGCGTCTGTTCGAGATGCCGAGGCTCGAGGCCGGTGTCATCAACGTGGACGATGCATTGGGTGCGGAGCTTGCGCGGCGTCACGTCAGCGCATTGCCGTTGACGCTGATCGCGCGACAGGCGGCAGGTCTCGCAGTCATCGACGATATTCGTTCGCGCACCCCGAACGTTCGATCCCTTGTCGCCTCCGACATCCGAGCGCTTCCCGAGGGGCTCTCGTTCTCCATCGAGCTCCGAGGAGACGCGGCCGAATCTGAGACGCAGGTTGTCACGCTGCCCCTCATCGGCGAGTTCAATGTTGAAAACGCCTTGGTCGCGCTCGGGCTGCTGCTCGCCTTGGGGATTGCGCTCAAGCCTGCCTTGCATGCACTCGGTGAGTGTCAGGCGCCGCCGGGACGAATGGAGGCGCTGACGGCCCCGGGGAAAGCGCTCGCAATCGTCGACTACGCGCATACGCCCGATGCGCTCGCCAAGTCGCTGCGCGCTGCGCGTGCGCATTGTCGTGGAAAGTTACATCTCGTCTTCGGATGCGGAGGCGATCGCGATGTCGGTAAGCGACCCCTGATGGCCAGCGTCGCCGCAGCGATGGCCGATGGCATCGTGATTACGGACGACAACCCGCGCAACGAATCGGCTGCGGGGATCGTCGCAGACATTATCGCGGGCTTTCCGCAGGGCATCCGTGCGACCGTCATTCATGATCGGGGCGATGCCATTCGACACGCTCTGGCGAGCGCCCGCGAGGGTGATGTCGTATTGGTGGCTGGCAAGGGCCACGAGAACTACCAGATCGTCGGCACTGAGCGTCGTCCGTTCAGCGATCGAGACACCATCCACGCGAGCTACAGGATCTCCAATGCGTCAGCTCGCTGATATCACCCAAGATTGCGGTGGGCGGTTGATCGGTGCCGATCGTGCATTTTCGTCTGTGAATACGGATACTCGGACGCTCGCGGCAGGACAGTTGTTCGTCGCCTTGCGCGGTCCGCGGTTCGACGGAAATACCTACCTCGCAGAAGCGGCCGCGAGAGGTGCGGTGGGTGCGATCGCCGAACGTGAGGGCCCGGCTGATTTTCCGGTCGTGCTCGTCGATGACGCGCTCGTGGCACTGCAGCGCGCGGCGCAGCGATGGCGGACACGCTTTTCGATGCCGCTCATCGGTGTGGCCGGTAGCAACGGCAAAACGACGAGCAAAGAAATGATCGCGTCGATCCTCTCTGGCTGTGGCGAGACGCTTGCCACGGCGGGGAATCTGAACAATCACATCGGCGTACCGCTCACGCTGCTTCGACTCGACGCCTCGCATCGTCACGCCGTCATCGAGATGGGTGCCAACCACCCTGGTGAACTCGCGCAACTGGCGGGCTTCGCGACTCCGGCGATCGGCATCGTGACCAACGCGGGTGCCGAGCATCTTGAGGGCTTCGGTAGCCTCGAAGGTGCTGCGCGTGCCGAAGGTGAGTTGTTCGCTGCACTCGGACAGGACGGCACGGCGATCTTGAACGTCGATGACAGCTTTGCCGGGCTGTGGCGCGATATGACGGTCGCGCGCATCGTCACCTTCGGCTTGGGCTCGAAGGCGGATTTCAGCGCGCGCGATATTCAAACCGAGATGGGTGCAGACGGATTTCTCACCCGCTTCACGCTCGTCTCTCCTCAAGGCGAGCAAAAGATCTCGTTGCATCTCGCCGGCAAACACAACGTGCTAAATGCACTCGGCGCCGCTGCCGCCGCGATTGCAGCGGGCGCGACACTCGATGATGTCGCCAAGGGCCTCGCGCGAATGCGTCCGGTGAAGGGGCGCCTGCAGCTGCGCGGCGCGCGCCAAGGCGCCTGGCTCATCGACGATTCGTACAACGCCAATCCGAGTTCGCTGCAGGCGGCGGTCGACGTCCTCGAGGCCCTGGGGGGTCGACGCTTCCTCGTCCTCGGCGAGATGGGCGAGCTTGGGGACTTTTCGCGCGAGGCACATCTCGAAGCGGGTCGCTACGCGCGGGCTCATGGCGTTGAACGACTCTTCGCCGTCGGCGAAGCCACCAAGCTGTCGGTCGAGAGCTTCGGTGAAGGCGGAGTGTGGCACGAGAATACCGCCGCAGTCGCCGAAGAAGTGGGTCGCGAGCTCGCCGCCGATGTTCGGGTACTCGTCAAGGGTTCGCGTAGTAATCGTCTCGAGCGTGTGGTCGCTGCCCTCGAGTCCGTACCTTCGGCAGGGGGGATGCACTAAATGTTGCTCTGGCTCTCACAATGGTTGGCCGAGACGATTTCGGCATTCAACGTTTTTTCCTATCTCACTTTCCGAGCGATTCTCGCTGCGGTCACATCACTCGTGATTTGTTTGGCCGTCGGTCCGTGGATGATCGCGAAGTTGACGCGTGATCAAATTGGGCAAGTGGTTCGCGACTACATTCCTGCGGCCCATCAGAAAAAGGTCGGTACGCCGACCATGGGCGGTCTGCTCATCCTCGTGGCCATCATGGTGTCGACGGTGCTCTGGGCGGACCTGAACAACCGTTTCATCTGGATCGTTCTCGCCGTCACGCTCGTATTCGGACTGATCGGTTTCTGGGACGACTATCTCAAGCTGGTCAAGAAGAATCCGAAGGGTCTCATCGCACGCTACAAGTATTTTTGGCAGTCGGTCGGTGGTCTCATCGCTGCGGGAGCTCTGTGGCAGACCGCGAGCTCACCCGTCGATACCACGCTCTACTTGCCGTTACTCAAGCAATTTGCACTCCCCCTCGGCGCATTCGCGTTCATCCTGCTGACGTATCTCATGATCGTCGGGATGAGCAATGCGGTGAATCTCACCGATGGACTCGACGGTCTTGCGATCATGCCGGCGGTCATGGTGGCAGCCGCGCTCGGTGTATTCGCCTACGCGGCGGGTAATGCGGTCTTCGCCGACTATCTCGCCATCCCTGCGGTTCCGCAGGCGGGTGAGCTGCTCATCTTTTGCGCGGCACTGGTCGGGGCGGGCCTCGGCTTTCTTTGGTTCAACACCTATCCCGCCCAGGTCTTCATGGGTGACATCGGTGCGTTATCGATTGGCGCTGCGCTCGGCACCATCGCCGTCATCGTCAGACAAGAGGTGGTATTGCTCGTGATGGGCGGCATCTTCGTGCTCGAGACGGCGTCGGTCATGTTGCAGGTGGCCTCGTTCAAGCTCACCGGCAAACGCATTTTCCGAATGGCGCCGATTCACCACCACTTCGAACTGAAGGGTTGGGCTGAGCCCAAGGTGATCGTGCGCTTCTGGATCATCACGTTTTTTCTCGTGCTTGCAGGACTCGCCACGCTGAAACTCCGATGAGTCATTCCACCGTACATCGCAGGGCGTTGATCGTCGGCCTCGGCAAGACCGGGGTCTCGGCGGCGCGTCATCTTGTCGATCGCGGCTGGCAGGTGGCGGTGACGGATACGCGAGCAGAGCCGCCGGGCCGCAACGAGCTTGCAACGGTCGCGCCGAGCGCTCAATGCAGCTTCGGTCGTCTTGATACCTCACTCCTTGCAGATTCGGAGATGGTCGTCGCGTCCCCCGGAATTGCCCTGCGCGAACCGCTGATCGCCGAGGCGCTTGCTCGAGGAATCGATGTCGTAGGCGATGTCGAACTTTTCGCGCGAGAGGTGAAGGCGCCTGTCGTCGGTATCACCGGTACGAACGGCAAGAGCACGGTCACGACACTCGTGGGTCGCATGGCGGCACGTGCCGGTCGCAAGGTGTGTGTGGGCGGCAATCTCGGTACCCCGGTGCTTGATCTGCTCTCGACCGCGACGCCTGAGATCTACGTGTTGGAGCTTTCGAGTTTTCAACTCGAAACCACGCATTCGCTGCGTCTGTTGGCGGCGACGGTGCTCAACCTCTCGGAAGACCATCTCGATCGTCATGGCACGATGGAAGCCTATGCGGCGGCTAAGGCTCGGATCTTTGATCACTGCACGACGGCCGTCATCAACCGCGATGATCGCTGGGTGTGTGGAATGTCTCGAGGGCCGGCGCAGAAGGTCGTAGGGTTCTCCATCGAGGGCGCGACCGGAGTCGATTACTCGTTGTTGGAGCGGGACGGTGAGCGTTGGCTTGCCGTCCGCGGACAGCCCGTACTGGCCGTCTCTTCGATGCGGCTCGCAGGATTGCACAACGCTGCCAATGCGCTCGCTGCTTTGGCGCTCGGCGAGGCGTGCGGACTGCCGTTGCCACCCATGCTCGATGAGCTGCGTGAGTTCGCGGGTCTCCCGCATCGTTCGCAGTGGGTGGGTGAAAAACGCGGCGTCCGCTACATCAATGATTCCAAGGGCACGAACGTGGGCGCGACCGTGGCGACGGTCTCGGGAATGCCGGGGACCTTGCTGCTCATCGCCGGTGGTGATGGCAAGGGTCAAGATTTCGCTCCGCTTGCCTCAGCGCTCGCGGGTCGCGCGCGGATGGTGTTGCTCATCGGGCGTGATGCGCCGCGGCTCGCCGACGCGCTCAGTGAGTGCTGCGAGATCGTCCGTTGCGCCTCACTCGAAGTGGCGGTTCAGGAAGCGGCAACACGCGCGAAATCCGGGGAGATCGTTCTGTTGTCGCCTGCCTGTGCGAGCCTCGATATGTTTCGTGATTACACCGAGCGTGGCGATCGTTTCGCCGCTGCCGTCGAGAGGTTGCCCTCATGAGTACCTTTACGTTACCGGCTCGCGGTGGCGCTCGTCCCACCACCGTTCATCTCGATCTGATTACCCTGCTGATCGTATCCTCGATCGTCTTGCTCGGTCTTATCATCGTCACTTCGGCTTCGATGTCGATCGCCAGTAAGGAAGCCGGTGATCCGTTCCTTTATCTCGAGCGGCAGTTCGTACTCGTGGTGGCCGGTGCCATCGCAGCAGCATTCGCCTTTGCAATACGGACCGAGTGGCTGGAGAAATCAGCCTTGTTGCTACTCGCCTTGGCGGGCGTGCTGCTGATCGCGGTTCTCATACCAGGGATTGGTCACTCGGTGAACGGCAGCCGTCGCTGGATCCGACTCGCAGGCTTCAACTTTCAGGCCTCAGAGGCGGCTCGTGTGATGGTGCTCATCTTCATTGCGAGCTACGCCGTTCGTCGCGAGGCGGAACTACGCAGCTCGTTGATGGGACTCATTAAGCCCTTGCTCGTCGTCAGTCTATTCTTTGGTCTGCTCCTGATGGAGCCGGATTTCGGCGCCGCCGTTGTCCTGACCGCGACGGCTTTTGGTGTGCTTTTCGTCGCCGGTGCACGTTGGCGCGATGTGATCGGTCTCGCGGTGATCGGTGCGGGCCTTCTGGCCGCGGTGGCGGTGTCCTCGCCGTACCGACTGCGTCGTCTCACCTCTTTCCGTAACCCTTGGGAAGATCCGTTCGACAGCGGCTTTCAATTGACGCAAAGCTTGATCGCCATCGGACGTGGCGGTTGGACGGGCGTCGGGCTGGGTGAGAGTGTGCAGAAGCTCTTCTATTTGCCGGAAGCACACACCGATTTCCTTTTTGCCGTGCTGGCCGAAGAGCTCGGATTGTTCGGCGTGCTGCTGACGATCGGTTTGTTCGTCGCCTTGGCCTGGCGGGCGCTCTACATCGCGCGCCTCGCCAACGAGGCCGGCCTCAAGTTCCAGTCTTATCTCGCCGCGGGCTTCGGCATCTGGGTGGCGATCCAGGCCTTCATCAACATGGGCGTGAACATGGGTGCGCTGCCCACCAAAGGACTGACCTTGCCATTCATGAGTTATGGACGATCGAGCTTGATCGTCACGCTTGCTTGGGTCGGTATCCTGCTGCGCGTGTATCACGAAGCGGCTCAGGCCTCTCGAGGGACAACGGCCGCGAGTCTTCGCGGCGATAGTGCAGTGCGATTACGTGGTGGAGCAGGGGAGGCGGTCGAAGCGTGAGCAAGCCCTGCGTCATGATCATGGCGGGCGGTACCGGTGGACATGTGTTTCCGGCGTTGTCGCTTGCAGGGCTGCTTCGATCCCGTGACATCGACGTCGTTTGGCTCGGCACCCGTGCGGGCATCGAATCACGCCTCGTTCCGGCAGCGGGTATCGATGTCGAGTGGATCGATATCGGCGGCTTGCGCGGCAAAGGACTTTCCACGTTGCTTGCTGCGCCGATTCGACTCGCTCGCGCCCTTTGGCAGGCGCTTACTGCCGTGCGACGTCATCAGCCGCGCGTGGTCGTGGGTTTAGGCGGATACGTCACCGGACCCGGCGGGCTCGCGGCGTGGCTGGCGCGGCGTCCGCTGGTCATTCATGAGCAAAATGCCGTGGCTGGCCTCACCAACCGCATCCTCGCACGGCTGGCGACGCGCGTACTCGAGGCGTTCTCGGGCAGCTTTGGTCCTGGCACGCAGGCGACGACGGTCGGCAATCCGGTACGCACCGAATTCTTTGGACTCCCAGCGCCCTCCGTGCGTTACGGTTCACGGCAGGGTCCGCTGCGTGTGCTCGTCGTCGGCGGTAGTCAGGGCGCACAACGTCTCAATGCTGTGGTGCCCGAGGCCGTCGCCTTACTACGGGGTAAGGTCGACGTGCAGATTCGTCATCAGACGGGTGCGCGCACGCTGGAGAGCACACGCGAAGCCTATGCGTCACACGGGATCGCAGCGGAAGTTAGCGCCTTCATCGACGACATCGCGATGGCGTATGGCGACGCGGATCTCGTGATCTGTCGCGCCGGCGCACTCACGGTGTCAGAGCTTGCTGCGGCAGGGGTCGCATCGATTCTCGTGCCCTTTCCGGCGGCGGTCGATGATCACCAAACTCGCAACGCGCGCTGTCTCGTCGAGCGCGACGCGGCGGTGTTGTTACCGGGGCGCGAACTGACGCCGCAGCGACTGGCCTCCGAACTTCAGCGCTTCGCGACGGATCGAGCATCGCTGTGTCAGATGGCCGAGCGCGCGCGCCAGATTGCTCGACCGGATGCGACCGAAGCGCTCGCAAAGGCGTGTTTTGCGGCGGGAGGTCTTGCGGCATGAACATGGAACGCATGCGTCGCATCCACGGCATCCACTTCGTCGGTATCGGCGGCAGTGGCATGGGCGGCATCGCCGAGGTGTTATTGAACCTCGGGTATCGCGTGCAGGGTAGCGATCTCAAGTCGAACTCGGTGACGGAGCGTCTCGCCGATCTCGGTGCCAAGATCACCTTTGGCCATGCGGCAGAGAACATCGCGGGTGCCGACGTCGTCGTCGTGTCGACGGCGGTTTCCAAAGAAAATCCTGAGGTCGCCGCGGCGCTGGCGCACCGTATCCCGGTCGTACCGCGCGCGGAAATGCTCGGCGAGCTCATGCGTTTCCGTTCGGCGATCGCCGTCGCGGGAACGCATGGTAAGACCACGACGACGAGCCTGGTCGCCTCGGTGCTTGCCGAAGGCGGGGAGGACCCGACCTTCGTCATCGGTGGTCGTTTAAAGAGCGCGGGTACGAACGCTCGATTGGGTGCGGGTCGATATCTGGTCGCCGAAGCCGACGAGAGTGATGCCTCGTTCTTGCACCTGCAGCCGCTGATCGCCGTGGTGACGAACATCGACAATGATCATCTCGGGACGCACGACGGTGATTTCAATCGCCTTCGTCAGAGCTT
>VGUJ01000009.1 GCA_016874235.1 Gammaproteobacteria bacterium | reverse complement strand
TGCCGGCGGCATCGAGTCGAGAGGAGACATACCACTTCTGGCGATCTTGACTGATGTACGCCGGAGACCAGCTCGGTTGGCCCGTGCGCGAGCGTGACCACTCCTCGAATTCTTTGGACTCGCCGTCACGAAACAGGAAGGATGTTTCGACACCGTCGACGCGTACGGCACCGATGACCTCGCCATTGCGATCGGCGAGCCAGTTCGTGATCTTGCCGGGGTTCTTGATCTTGCGGAGGCGCTTACCGGTGTAGATGTTGAGCGTCTCGATGTCCTGGACGATGCCTTCCTCCTGGACCCGTGACACCGAGATCAGTACTCGCTCCGGATCGTTTTCCATGAGCGAGACAATATCGGCACCCAACACCTCGAAGCGTCCCGCGCGGATTTGCGATTCGGGCGGCTCGATGAGCATCTTCGGGTTCTTGCCATCTCGGTCCACCGCAAAAATACCGCGCGACTCGTTGCCCTCGTTATCGAGGAAAAAGAGCAGCCGATCGTCGCTTGCCCACACGAAGCCACCGATGTCCTGCTTGGTGATGGAGGTGACGGGCCAAGCCTTGCGAGTTTCGAGATCGATGACGGCAACGTTGCGACGCTGGCCGATCGGCACGACCGCGGCGAGGTATTTGCCGTTGGGCGAGAGTTGGAATCCCGTCATCGGTGGCCGCTTGTAGAAGTCGGAGACCGGGATGGGGTTTGCCCACGCGAATACGGGTAGAGCGAGGAGGAGTGTCGCGACGAGGCGCGAGAGGGTTCGGGAAAGTGTCATACCCGAATATTCACATTTTTCGGGACCCAAAAAAAGAGAACCCGGCCGAAGCCGGGTTCCCCTCAACGCGAGTCAGGCGAAGATCAGAACTTATAACTGATGTTTGCGTTGTAGCGACGTCCGAGCGGGTCGGCACCGAGGTAGTACTCGAAGAACGGATAGCCGGTAAAGCTGGCGTCTTCGCGGTACTGGTTGTTGAACAGGTTCACGACCGTGAGCGAGGCGCGCAGGTTGTCATTGATGCGCTTGCCCACCTGGAAGTTGTACAGCATGTACGGCTGCAGACGTGGCCCGTAAGCAGTGCCGACGGCGTTCGTGCCCGCGGCGTTCACGGAGTTACCGTTACTGCCATAACGGGTCGCGAACAGCGTGGCATTCCAGTCACGCAGCCCCCAGCCCACCGTTGCACGGACGCGGCTACGTTGGTTGAAGCCCGCGATGCTGTTGCGGTAGTCGATCAGCGGGTCGGCCGCGAACTGCTTGTACTTGTCCGTCAGCACCACCGAGTAGGAGGTGTCGAAGCGGAAGGTACCCCACTTCTCGGTCGGCACGACCAAGCGCAGCGTGGTGTCGACACCGCTTGTTTCGATGAGCGCGGTGTTGATGTACGCCGAGTTGATGCGCTGGACGGTCTGATCGGCATTGGTACCCGGAGCACTCTGGCGAGTGATGAGTCCAAGGACGTTTTGGCAGAACGCCGAGTCGATGGCCTGATCGAACGGACGTCCGTCCGGGAACTTTTGCAAGCGGCAGTTCGCCTCGTTCGTCAGCAAGAACGTCGAGCTCAGCTGAGAAGAGGCATCTTCAAGTTTGATCTTGTAGTAGTCCGAGGTGATCGACAGATTGTCGTTGATATCCCAGACGAAGCCGACGGTCAGCGACTCGCCTTCTTCCTCCTTTAGGAGAGGATTTCCGGCGATCGTCGTTTGCGTGGTGTAAATCGTCGGGTCACCTGAGACGTTACACTGAGCGGTTGTGCGAGCTCCCAAAGAGCTCGCGGGACCAATACCTGCACGGCACGCATAAGCGTCCAAGATGCTAGAGAATGACGCTGCGCCCTCCGCGAAGACGAGCTGCATGTCCGGCGCACGGAAGCTCGTGCTCATATTGCCGCGAACTAGGAAGTCTTCGACTGGGCGCCATTCGAGGCCCATCTGATAGGTGACGGCATCGTCGACGGCCGAGATATCGTCGTACTTGTCCCAACGCCCGGCGAGGGTCGCCGTCACGGTCGAGAGCAGGGGTACTCGCATTTCGAGACCGGCGGCCACGCGATCACGCGTACCGGACGTTCGGCCCGAGCTAACGAGGTTGTAGACCGTCTGATCGTCGACAGGACGCAGCGGATTGAGCCGCGGATCGCTACGCAGGTCCACCGACTGAGAGCCGGATTCGAGAACCGCCGCGAAACCTAACGGGCCGTTTGGTAGCGTGAACAATTCGCCCGACAAGGTGAAGTTGATCGTCTCCGAGCTCGTATCGGCGATGTTCTGCACGCGCGTCGAAACCGACCTGTACTGCTCCGGCGTGAACGGGGTGATCCAGGCCGTACGGTTCAACTGGTGCACTGGGAAGCCGCTGGTGAAACCGAGACGAGGTCCAAGGAACAGATCGTGCATCGCCTTCGCGAGCAGGCGCGGGCGGTCTTGCACATAGTCGTACTGCGAACGCATGTACGTGAGTTCGTACTCGTAGTCGCTAAACACCGTCCCTTTCATACCGACGGTAATGTCGTATGTCTCTTCGTCGAAAAGTGTCGAGACTGCTTCTGAGCCTCCAAGCTCGAAGGGGTTGAGGACACGTTGCAACTGAAGGAAGTCTCCGAACGTCGGATCGAAGAAGAACTGTGTCCGGGTACCCGAGGAGGTCAGGTTGAACTGGTTACCGCTGGTGCCCCAGAACTCCGTACCGCTCGAGGCCTTCGCGTCCGACTTGTAGTAAGTGAAGCCACCGAAAAGCTGCGTGTTTTCTGTGAGATCGAAGGTGGAGTTCAGATAGGCCGAATAGAACTTGTAATAGTTTGAGATCGAGCGTGAGCCCGGCTGGGTGAACGAGCCGCACCAGTTGCCGCGAGTCGTCGGGACACCTGGGGTCGGTCGGGAGTAACCGAAAGCTTCGCAGGTCGCATCGGTAGGATTGAAGACGTTAGGACCACCAGCACGCGTGCCGCTGATAGCTACGAGTGAAAGGCTCGGGTTAACGAACGTCCCGAGAGGGCCATTACGGGTATCGGCAAACTGCTTGCGCTGTGTGCCGAATACCGGATCCGACTCGCTGTACTGCAGTGCATACACGGCACTCCAACGATCACCCGTGCGACCGCCGGTGTACGCGACGTTGACATTGCCGCCACCGCCTTCATCGGTGGCACCACCGGTGAGCGTAACTTGGTTACCGTCGAAATCTTTGCGCGTGATGATGTTCACCACGCCCGCGACCGCATCGGCACCGTAAATGGCCGAAGCTCCGCCGGTGAGAATTTCGATGCGCTCGATCGCCGAAGACGGAATCGCACGAACGTTCACAACATTATTGTCGCGGTTATACGGCTGCGGGTACTGCGCCGGACGACGACCGTTGATCAGCGTGAGCGTGTAGCCCGGACCGAGGTTACGAAGGTTGACCACCTGCGCGTTCGGCGAGAAGCCCGTGACGGCGAGGTCGCCCGTGAACGAGCTCGTCGTGTTCTGGCTGAGCGTCTGCAGCGCATCGGCCACAGTCTGGAAGCCTTCTTTCGCGATGTCTTCGTTGGTCAGAACAACGACTGGCGAAGCGCCGTCGGTTACGGCACGCTTGATGCGCGAACCGGTGACGACCACTTCCGCAAGGCCTTGGTCCTGCGCCGTCGACGTGGTCGACGACGATTGCGGAGCAGCTAACGCCGCTGCGCTGGCGAGTAAACCCGCGACGCAGGAGGCGATCACGGTAGAACGACTGACGGTGTGCATGCGGTGACCTTCTCTTTAACTGTAAAAGTTACGAAACCGAATGGGGTTGCTGACGCACCAGCAAGTCCCTAAGTAAACATCAAAACCGCGCGGCGCTCAAATTCTCGTGTTGCGGAAGTGCAACGCAGTTTCCCCGCGTCCCCACGGGATCCAACTGGGACGAGAAAAGTGCACTCGTGATACCAAGAGCGCACTTTTTCGGGTCCGATATGGGTCTGCATCAAAACGCCTTCCGGAGCGTTACACCATACGTTTTCGGCTGGTTCGGATACGCCGAAAAGCTGCCTGCCTGAGCGACCGAGGGGAAACCGCTGAGCAGGTATTCATCGTCATTGAGGTTACGCCCCCAAAAGAGGACGTCGAACCCGCCCGCCTCGAAGCCGATGCTCGCGTTTAAGGTGTTGACCTCGCGTGCAGCGATCGCCTTTGAGACATTTTCGGTGAGCTGAACTTTGCTCTCATGCAGATAGTCGGCGCGAACGAACCCGTCGACACCGCTGACCGACCATAAATAGTTCACCCCGAGCGAGATGCTCTGCTCGTGGATACCGGCGGGTTTACGACCGGACAAATCGGCTGGACCGTCTGGGCCTTCGGCACCGACGAACGAATCGTATAAGGGGTCAAGGAACGTACCGGCGAGGTCGATCTGCCACTGCCGGCCCAGTCGCCAGTTGGTGTCGATTTCAATGCCCTTTGTGGACTGCTTACCCGCATTCGCAAGGTTGAAGCCCGTCCCCGTGAAAAGATTCGTCTGGAAGTCTTCGATACTTTGATCGAACACCGCGACGTTGATTGCGAACGTCTCCCATCGACCTTTCAAGCCGAGTTCAACGACCGTTGATTTCTCAGGCTCTGCCTTGCGCGTGCCGGAGCGGGGGTACCAAGGGTTGGCCGCGCCGCCGAGCGGCGAACGGGCCGCCGTGGTCAGGGGATCCTTGCTATCACGCGAGAGGTTCCAAGAGGTCGCCTTGTAACCCGTCGAGATGCCAC
This sequence comes from Gammaproteobacteria bacterium, assembly GCA_016874235.1. GTDB lineage: Bacteria > Pseudomonadota > Gammaproteobacteria > Steroidobacterales > Steroidobacteraceae > UBA964. The sequence continues at coordinate 70,171 of VGUJ01000009.1, read as the reverse complement.
CGTAGAGTGACACCGAATCGCTCGCTTCGTACGCGAGACGGACGGTGTAGGTTTCCTCGCTGTCCTCCGACCGATCGGAGTATGGGACGATCGGATGCAGGAACTGCAAAGCGTACAGGCCGATGAAGGGATTACAGATCGGATTAACCCCCGGAAGCCCCGTCGCCGCGCACGGGACACGGGTGCCGTCAGCGACGCTCGCCCGATCCGCGATAGAGGCGGCCACCGCAGGTGTCAGGAGACCTAATTGACGGAACGGCGCGAGTTGTGGGTTTGTCAATAAGTTCCCTTGAACTGCGGCGAACCCGAGCGTCACGAGGTTGATTGAGGAAAAGAGTTCATTCGTATTCTGGTTAAAGTTAATCGTCTTATCAGTGCTCGTATGGGCGAGTCCGACCGTCGCCGTGAGGCGCTCCGTCAAGTCGAAATCGAGCTGACCGAAGAGCGTATTCGCATCGGTATCTTGAACGGTGCTGATGAGATTCCCCGTTCCGCTTCGAAATAACGCACCGGGCGCGAATGTGCAGCCGATACAATTTGGAGAGATCGATCCCGCCAAAGTGGGTCCGAAGGGCGCGAGATTTTGCTCAAGGCCTACGAGGAAAAGCGGATTCGGTGCACCGCTTGGCGCCGTGGCGAGCAACGACGCGTAGGACCGGAAGTGATCGCCAATTCGAATCTCGTTCGAATACTTCAGGTCCTCTTTCATCGAATAGACGCCAAGGAGGCCTCGCAACTTGCCGCCATTATCGAAGCTGACGCGGAACTCTTGAGTTAAGGTTTCGATGTCACCAAGGTTGCGGTTCACTGTGCCTAGCAAAGCGCCCAAGAAGTCGAAGTCGTAATCAAAATCAGTCTTCTGATCGCGCCACGCCGTGATGGAGGTGAAATCAAAGGCCTCGTCGATTGCCCACTCAACGTGAAGCGAGCCACCACTGTTATCCACCCGGTTCAACGGGGGCTTGCTGAGATACGCCGCGCGATCGAACGGCTTTCCGAGGCCTGGGGTTCCGGGGTAAACCACACGGTTTTGAGGTAACGGCGCTGCAGTTATGGCGAAACCACCGGTCGCAGTAGGAGCAAATGTACCAGTGGAGAGAGCCGCTAGCGCTCCGGTCGGGCCATTAATGAGGTTTGAGACACCGCAGCACGCTTCATCAATGCGACTCATGTCCGCGATGAATCGAACTTCGAGTGAGTCGCTGGCATTCCAAAGCAACTGTCCGCGAAGATCCCAACGATCACGATTGTTAAGGTCGGTGACATCGCGCTGGTTGAGGAAGTAACCATCGCGCTGGTTGAGCACCCCGGTGAGGCTGAACGCTAGCGAGTCGGTGAGCGGACCGGTCACCTTTCCTTTGAGGATTTTCTGGTTGTAGTTACCCACAGTCGCCTCAATAAAACCGCTCGCATCAAACAACGGTTTCTGCGTGACGACGCTGATGACGCCCGCCGAAGCGTTTTGGCCGAATAACGTGCTCTGCGGACCCCGCAGCACCTCGACGCGGGCCACATCGACGAGATCGCCGATTGCGCCGGCGGAGCGCGAGCGATACACACCGTCCACAAAAACACCGACCGAGGGCTCGATGCCGGGGTTATTCGCGCCGTTTCCGAAACCGCGGATAATGAAGTTGGTGTTCGTCGAGGTCTGCAACGTGGTAACGCGCAAAGACGGGACGATCGAGGCGAGATCTGTAACGTCTTGAATTGAGGCTTTGTTGATCGTCTCTACAGTTGTGACCGAGACAGCGACCGGGACATCTTGCAGGGTCTGCTCCCGCTTAGTAGCGGTAACGACTATCTCCTCTAGTGCATCGCTGCCCTGAGCCATGGCAGCGCCCGGCAGCAGCGTGATCGAGACGGCGAGACCAGCAATCGAGAATCTCTTCATCATCTTTGGACCCCTGTGAAAGTTAAGACTCCGTTGGATAAAACCACCGATGACGGGGACTTTGGACGTTAGCAATACCCCCTCCAACCCAGCGCGAAAATACCTCGGTTTCGTTTAAAATACAAAAATCGGGCGAAACCGTATTCTAAGGTCAGCAATAGTGGGTCTCTCGCAACAACCCTGATCTTGCGCCCTGGGAGAGTCTCTACTTGGGAGAGTCTCGTAAGAGAATCACGGGCTGAGTCATGGGCCTAGGGGCCGCGTCCGGGACGCCAAAAGTGTTGCTAGAAAACAACAAAGTAAAGCGTTGAGGTCTTGAGGCTTTTGCGGTTACCTTATGTGGCTTTTTATTCTCGCACCCCCGTAAGGAGCAAAATGTATGCGCGTTAAAAGTGTTGCGATGTTGGTGGCTGCGGTGATCTCGCAGACAGCGTTGGCCCAAACTTCTCCGACGGGCGGCGCTGAAGAACTCGAGCAAGTCGTTGTCACCGGCACACGCGTCGCAAACCGCTCGGCGCTCGACACGGCGGTCCCAGTCGATATCGTGGCCTCTGAGGCGCTCACGAACATCGGCGTATCCGAACTTAATCAATCACTGTCTGTGGCCTTGCCCTCCTTTAATTTTCCCCGTCCCGGGCTGGCAGACGGAACGGATACGGTGCGGCCGGCCGCGCTTCGCGGGCTCGCTCCCGATCAGACGCTGGTGTTGGTGAACGGGAAGCGCCGGCACTCCGCTTCACTAGTAAATGTGAACAGTACGGTGGGTCGCGGTTCGGCTGCGGTGGATCTCAACACCATCCCCAACTCTGCCGTGCGAGCGATCGAGGTTTTGCGTGACGGGGCATCGGCGCAATATGGCTCGGACGCCATCGCGGGCGTTATCAATTTACGCATGCGAGAGGATCGCGATGGCGGCGAGTTGACGCTCAGCTACGGTGGTCGGGATTCTGAGTACAACACTCTGGTAGGTGCAGCGCCAGCCGGTGCGACATGGTCTGCGCCAAATGTGCTCAAACGCAGTGTGAATGACGGAGAAATCTTCACAGTCGGTGGTTGGAAAGGGTTCGCTATCGGCGACTCAGGGTTCTTGACGATCTCGGCCGAGTACAAAGAGCAAGAACGTACCGAGCGCGGCGGGTACGACATGCGACGTCAGTACCCGTTGCTCAATCCCGCCGTTGCCACTTCGTTCGACCCGCGCGAGCAAACCTTCAACCGCTTCAGCCAATGGTATGGAGAGCCCGAGGTCCAGCAGGCGACGATATTTGCGAATGCCGGGATCGACCTCGATGAATCAAGAAGTTTGTACGGTTGGGCGAGCTATCAAGATCGCTCGGCGTTGTCGGCAGGGTTTCAGCGTCTAGCGGACGATCCGAATGGGCGGAATGTGATTTCAATTTACCCTGACGGCTTTCTGCCGAAACTCCAACCAGATGTGACCGACTACTCGCTTGGGTTTGGTTCGCGTTGGGAGATGGGCGAGTGGGACATGGACGCCTCGGTCGTCTATGGCTACAACGAGATGATGTACACCATTGTCAACACGCTGAATCGCTCGATTGGCGCGGCGAGTAAAACATCGTTTGATGCGGGTGGTTTCGATCACGAACAGACTGTGTTCAATGTCTCGGGTGTGCGCTCGCTTGAGGTGGCGGGTTTAGCCTCGCCGCTCAACCTTGCTCTAGGTATCGAGGCTCGCCAAGAGACTTACAGCATCACCGCCGGGGAGCCAGATTCCTACCGGAATGGTGGCGTCCTCCTCAACGGGGCCCCGACGGCCTCCGGTGCCCAAGTGTTCCCAGGTTTTCAGCCAAAGAATGTGGTTGACGAGAGTCGCGAGGCGGTCGGTGTGTACATCGACCTTGAAGCGAACATCACTGAGCAGTTGCTTGGCTCGATCGCGATCCGTGCGGAGGACTACTCGGACTTCGGCGGGAATGTTTCAGGAAAAGTCGCGGCCCGGTACGATTTCAGCGATTCTTTAGCGATCCGCACCTCGTACTCCACTGGCTTTCGCGCCCCGTCGTTGCAGCAGCAGTTCTTTACGACAACGTCGACCAATTTTGTGAGCGGTGTGCCCTTTGATGTCACGACGTTTCCAGCCACTTCGTCGGTCGCAACCGCACTCGGTGCGAAGCCGCTCGATTCAGAGGACTCCACCAACGTCTCTGTCGGGTTGGTGTTTCGCCTCGGTGAAGGGGCGAGTTTAACGCTCGATGCCTACAAGATCGAACTTGAGAACCGCATCGTACTGTCCGAGAACTTAACCTCGGCGGCGGTCCGGACCTTCCTTACCAACCAGGGATTTGTGGCGATTGGGGGTGGTCGATTCTTCCTCAACGGCGTCGATACGACGACCGAAGGGCTTGATGTGGTTTTTAATTATCCAATTAAGCTTGAGTCGGGTGGACGCGTCGACTTCACGGCCACCGCGAACTTCAACGACACCGAGGTGACAAAAGTTCCAACGACGGCACAGCTGGCAGCTTTAAGCCCATCGCCGATTCTCTTTGACCGTAACAATCGCCTCACTTTCGAGAGGGGTTCACCAGAGGATAAGTTCGCACTCTCCGTTTCGTGGACTCAGGGTGACTTTGGTGTAACAGGGCGTGCAACGCGCTACGGGGACGCGCTCCAGGCGCAGAATGTGCCAACCGTGACTGCCCCAGATTTCCTGATGTCGGCGAAGACCTTAGTCGATCTGGAGGCTCGCTACACCATCAACGAACGAATCAAGTTCGCAGTCGGTGCGGATAACGTCTTTGACGAGTATCCGGATCCGATACCTCCCGGCCTCAACTCGACAGGTGCGGTCGCGTTCCCGCAGCTCTCACCGTTTGGTCGCTCTGGTCGCTTCGTCTACGGTCGGGTGACGTTCGGCTTCTGATCACCGTTGACCATCACGGAGGTCGTTCCGCAGGTCGTGCTTTTGCACGGTTTCGCTGCGACGACCGAACAGTTAGGCGCGGCGGTCGAGATGATTTCGGCCGCCGCGCCGTTTCGGCACCTCAAAACCCCAGGCGGTCGGGTAATGTCCGCCGCCATGACGAGCTGCGGACGCTGCGGCTGGTACAGCGACTCGCGGGGTTATCGCTACGAGTTGCTCGATCCTGAAAGCGGCCAGGCGTGGCCGGCCATGCCAACGATTTTCGCGACGCTCGCACTCGAGGCGTCGATGGCGGCAGGCTTCGGCCCCTTCGAGCCGGACACTTGCCTCATCAATCGTTATGCGTCGACGGCGCAGATGGGCGCGCATCGCGACGCCGACGAGCGCGATTTCTCTCAGCCGATCGTATCGGTCACGCTCGGTACACCCGCGACATTTCTTTGGTACGGCGCGGAGCGTCGCGGCTCACCGTTGAAGGTGCGTCTACTGCCGGGTGATGTGCTGGTGTGGGGCGGGGCAGCCCGCAAGGGCTATCACGCCGTTCAAAAGCCTGAGGGCGGCGTTCGTATCAACCTGACTTTCCGCAAGGCGCTCTAGGCGCTAGACCAACACGCGTTCGATGCCGCCGGCGTTCGCCTGCTCGACATACTCGCGCATCCAGTTTTCGCCGAGCACGTGCTTGGCGATCTCGACAACGATGTAGTCGGCATCGAGTGCGGTTTCGTCTTCGTAGCGCTTGAGTCCTTGCAGGCAAGACGGACAGGACGTGAGTACTTTGACCTCGCCCGTGAAGCCGTCCGAACGCGCCGCGCGAACGCCCTTTTGCATTTCTTCCGCTTTGCGGAAGCGTACCTGCGTGGAGACGTCGGGTCGCGAGATCGCGAACGTACCCGACTCGCCGCAGCAGCGATCGTTCTTGGCGACGCGCCCGTTCGCATCGGAATTGACGAGCTGGTTGACCACCTTGAGCGGCTCGTAAGTCTTCATCGGCGAATGACAGGGATCGTGATAGAGATACCGCACACCCGTGACGCCCTCGATGCGCACGCTCTTCTCCATGAGGTACTCATGGATATCGACGATGCGGCAACCCGGGAAGATCTTGTCGAATTCGTAACCCTGCAACTGATCGAAGCAGGTGCCGCAACTCACGACCACGGTTTTGATGTCGAGGTAATTGAGCGTATTGGCGACGCGATGGAAGAGCACACGGTTGTCCGTGATCAACTTGTCAGCTTTGTCGAAATCACCCGAGCCACGTTGTGGATAGCCACAGCAGAGATAACCGGGTGGCAGCACGGTTTGTACGCCGACGTGCCAGAGCATCGCTTGCGTGGCGAGACCGACTTGCGAGAAGAGTCGCTCAGAGCCGCAACCCGGGAAATAAAAGACGGCCTCAGCATCGCTCGAGGTGGTTTTGGGGTTACGGATGACCGGAACGTAGTTGCGATCTTCGATATCGAGTAGGGCGCGCGCCGTTTTCTTTGGGACTCCCGCGGGCATGCGTCGATTGACGAAGTGCACGACCTGTTCGCGTATCGGCGCCTTACCGGTGGTGGCGGGCGGCGCCTGCACCTGCGGTTTGGCGAACGCTTTAAGCACTTGATGTCCAACGCGCTGCGCCTTAAAGCCCCACTCGATCATACCCTTGCGGACGAGCTTGATGGTCTCGGGGTTGGTCGCATTGAGGAACAACATCGAGGCTGCCGTACCCGCATTAAAACGCTTCTTACCCATGCGCCGCAGCAGATCGCGCATGGCCATCGAGACGTCACCGAAGTCGATGTCGACCGGGCAGGGCGCTTCGCACTTGTGGCACACGGTGCAATGGTCCGCGACATCCCCGAACTCGTCCCAATGGCGAATCGAGACGCCTCGACGTGTTTGCTCTTCGTAGAGGAACGCCTCGATGAGCAAAGACGTCGCGAGGATCTTGTTACGCGGGCTGTAGAGCAGATTGGCACGCGGTACGTGGGTCGCACACACGGGCTTGCACTTTCCGCAACGCAGGCAATCTTTGACGGCAGTCGAAATCGTACCGATGTCGGATTGCTGCATGATGAGCGATTCGTGGCCGAGCAGATTGAAGCTCGGCGTATAGGCGCGGCTGAGATCGCCACCCGGAAGCAATTTTCCCTTGTTGAATCGACCTTCCGGGTCGATACGACGCTTGTAGTCGCGCAGGCCCGCCGTCTCTTCTTGGGTGAGGAACTCGAGCTTGGTGATGCCGATGCCGTGTTCGCCGGAGATCACGCCGCCGAGGTCGCGCGCGATTTTCATGATGCGTGCGACGGCGGCATTCGCCTCCTGCAGCATCTGATAGTCGTCGGAGTTCACCGGGATGTTGGTGTGCACGTTGCCATCGCCCGCGTGCATATGAAGAGCGACCCATACGCGGCCTTTCAGTACGCGCTGATGGATTGCCTGCAACTCAGAGCGAATCGGTGCGAAGGCATCTCCGGCAAAGATTTCGGCGAGCGGGTCGCGCAGTTCGCGCTTCCACGACACGCGCAGACTGCGGTCTTGAAGTGCGGCGAAGACGGTTCTTCCGTCGAGCGGCGCGTCGAGATCGTTCAGCAGTTGCTTCCAGTGATGACGCACCTCGACAACGAGATCACGGGCGCGCGATGGACGATCGGTGAGGATCTCGGCGCGCGAGAGCGCATCGAATTCCGTATCGCCCGTCTTGCCTGGGCGCAGTTCGGTGCGTAGATATTCTTCGAGCGCATCAGCGAGACGCAGCTTGTTAGCGATGGAGAGTTCGATGTTGATTCGCTCGATGGCATCGGTGTAATCGCCAAGTCGCGGCAACGGAATGACCACGTCTTCGTTGATCTTGAAGGCGTTGGTATGCCGGGCGATTGCGGCGGTACGCGCTCGATCGAGCCAGAATTTCTTGCGGGCATCGGCGCCAACGGCGATGAAGCCCTCGCCATTGCGTCCGTTGGCGATGCGAACGACTTCCGAGGTGGTACGCGCGACGGCAGCTTCGTCTTCGCCGACGAGATCGCCGATCAGCACCATCTTCGGAAGTTGGGCGCGCTTGCTCTTGGTGACGTAACCCACGGCCTTGAGGTAACGCTCATCGAGATGTTCGAGACCGGCGAGCTTGACGCCGTGGGTACGGTCCGCCGCGGCAAGATGATCGATGATCTCGACGATCGAGGGGATGGCCTCACGCGCCTGACCAAAATATTCGAGGCAGACGGTGCGGCTGTGACGCGGCATACGGTGGACGATCCACCGTGCTGCCGTAATCAGTCCGTCGCAGCCTTCTTTTTGAACGCCCGGGAGACCGCCCAAGAATTTGTCGGTGACGTCCTTACCGAGACCGGCTTTTCGGAACAGCGACCCCGGCATGCGCAACGTTTCGGCGCGTAAAATCTTGGCTGCCTCGACGGGATCGCGACCGTCTTTCCAGGTGAGACGCCACTCGACCTCCGGCGCCTCGTGGATCTTTCCGAGGTTATGGCCGATACGTTCGACCTCGAGCCAATTGCCCTCAGGGTCGACCATTCGCCACCAAGCAAGGTTGTCGACCGCCGTACCCCACAGCACGGCTTTTTTGCCGCCAGCATTCATGGCGATGTTGCCGCCGATGCACGAGGCGTCGATGGAGGTGGGGTCGACGGCGAACACAAAGCCTGCGCGTTCGGCCGCATCGGCGACCCGCTTCGTCACGACGCCTGCTTCTGAAAATACGGTGGGATAACGTCGCTCTTCGCCGGGCTCGCCGAGGCCAGGTAATGCCACGTGTTCGACTTCGGACACGCGCTCGAGTTTTTCGGTGTTGATGACGGCCGAGAGGGGCGTGAGCGGCACGACGCCGCCGGTGTAGCCCGTTCCGCCGCCGCGCGGGATCACACTCAGACCGAGTTCGATACAGGCTTTCACAAGACCCGGGATTTCATCTTCGGCGTCCGGGCAAATGACCACGAAGGGATACTCGACGCGCCAATCGGTCGCGTCGGTGACGTGGGAGACGCGCGCGAAGGCATCGAAACGAATAGCGTCTGCCCGAGTGTGTTTGCCGAGCAATCGTCGAGCTCGAGCGCGAAGCTTGCCGGTGACCTTGAACGACTCGGCGAAGGCGTCGACGGCGCGTTCGGCGGCTTCGAGTAGCAGACCGACCTTGCGATCGCGCTCGCGATCGAGCGTGGTACCGCCCGAGTCACGGCGTTTGTCGATTTCACCGAGTCGATGCTCGAGCGCATCGATGAGCATTCGCCGACGACGCGGATTATCGAGCAGGTCGTCTTCGAGGTAGGGGTTGCGCTGCACGGCCCAAATGTCGCCGAGCACCTCGTACAACATGCGTGCCGAGCGACCCGTGCGACGTTCGCCGCGCAGTTCGTCGAGCAGGTCCCAGCTCTCGGCCCCGAGCAAACGGATAACGATCTCGCGATCGGAGAACGACGTGTAGTTGTAGGGGATCTCGCGGATGCGCGGAGAGGCGCGCTCGGGATGAGCGAACAAAGGCAGTTCGGCGACGACGGCGTTCATGGTGATGTTCCGACCATCCTTGTCGGGGTCCTTATTGTCCCATTGTTGGCCTATCATTTGAAGGTTATATGACGAACTCCGCCCAACGAAATCCCCAAGCGGCCCAAATGGCTGACGAGTCGATGCTGCGAACGCTCAGGCATCAGATCGAAGCCTTATGGCCGCAGGAGTCGAAGCTTTTTTCCCGCTATGCACTACCTCGGGGCGCTCGCATCCTCGATCTGGGCTGCGGAGCGGGCGAGGCAACTTTGCGTCTGGCTGCAATGTTTCCCGGTGCCGAGTCGGTGATCGGGGTCGACTTGATGCCCGAGTTGCTCTCGGTCGCGCGCCAGCGGGTGGCCGAGGGCGCAGGGGCGGTGACGTTCGAGCAGGGAGACGGCTTCGCCCTGCGCTTTCCGGATGAGCACTTCGATCTGGTCGTCTGTCGACACGTCACGCAGATGGTGCCGGCGCCCGAACGCATGGTGTCGGAGATCCATCGCGTGCTGCGTCGTGGCGCTTGGGCCCACGTGCTCAGCGAAGATTACGGGATGCTGCACTTTCCCGAGCGCGACGGGGTGGATCCGGATCGTCTATGGCATCGGGCGGTGGTCCCGTTCACCCGAGCAACCGGCACGGACGCACGAGTCGGGCGGCGTACTTTGCCCATGATGCGTTCATTGGGCTTCACTCATCTCGGCGTTCAATATTTGACCCTCGATACCGAGCGCGTTCCACGTGAGGAGTTCGCAGGCATTCTCATTGCGTGGCGCGACGGATATGCCGAGCCACTCGCCGCGCACTCGGGTATTTCTTTGGTTGAAGTACGTGCGATGTTCGATGCGATTATTGCGACTCTCCAAGACCCGGACGGCTACGGCGTATGGCAGGTGCCTGTCGTGGCGGGGCGACGCGCATGAGCACGAAACGCACGAGCGTCGATCTTGTCGCGCACCCGACCTGTGGCGATTTGGAGGCGGCGGGTGCCGTGTCAGTTCAAGTGACGGCCACGACCCAAGCGGTGAATTTCATTTACGACCTCAGATCTGGTGTGCCGATCAAAAGCCCTGGTTTGTGTGGCGAGCAGACTGGTCGATTCAACGAGCTTTGGTTTCGGACCTGCTGCGAACTGTTCATTCGAGACCCCCTGCACCCTGGCCCCTACTTGGAGTTCAACTTCTCCCCGGCGGGCGATTGGGCCTCATATGCCTTCGATCACACTCTTCGAGGCATGCGCTCCCATCGTTGGCCGGGTGCCGTTCAGGCGCCAAAAATTTCGCAGATGGCGAGTGATTCGTCTCGACATCGTCTGGTGGTCGAGGTGTCGATTCCGCGAGTGGCGATCGCGGCGTGTACGCAGTGGTATCCCACTGTGGTTCTCGAGACCATGGCTGGCGTTTCTTTGTGGGCCATCTGGCATCCGATCGACCGCCCGCATTTTCATCATCCCGATAACTTTTTGAGGGCGCTAGAGATCCCATGATCCGCTTCGGAATCGATCGACTCATCGACGAGCCTGCGCTGCGCGCACCCCTGGAGGGGCGACGCATCGGCGTGCTCGCGCACCCGGCGTCCATGACAGCCGATTTTTGCCATAGCCTCGATGCGCTGGCGTCGCTACCGAGGATGAACATGACCGCTGCCTTCGGACCGCAACATGGCCTACGCGGTGATAAACAAGACAACATGATCGAGTCAGCGGATTTCATGGATCCGACCCTCGGCATCCCGGTGTTCAGTCTCTATGGGGCGGTGCGCAAACCCACTGACGCGATGCTCGAACACTGCGATGTGGTGTTGATCGATTTGCAGGATCTTGGCTGTCGGATCTATACCTTCATCACGACGCTGCGCTATGTACTCGAGGCCGCCGCCCGGCTCGGTAAGGCCGTGTGGGTGCTCGATCGCCCCAACCCTGCAGGCCGGCCCATCGAAGGTCTCTCATTGCGAGCGGGTTGGGAGAGTTTCGTCGGCGCAGGTGAAATGCCGATGCGTCACGGGCTGACGCTCGGTGAGCTCGCGCATTGGTTCGTCCAGCGCGGTGATCTCGAGCTCGAACTTCAGGTCATCGGCATGCAGGGCTGGCGGCCGGAACAGGCGCCCGGGTATGGATGGCCGATCGGCGAGCGCAGTTGGGTCAATCCGAGTCCTAATGCGCCCAGTTTATCGATGGCGAGGGCGTACGCCGGTACGGTGATGGTCGAAGGCACCACCTTGTCCGAAGGGCGGGGTACGACTCGCCCCCTCGAGGTATTCGGCGCGCCCGATATTCGGGCAGACACGCTGCTCGAGGCGATGCATCGAATCGCGCCGCAGTGGCTGACGGGTTGTCGGCTACGACCGTGCTGGTTCGAACCGACATTCCATAAACATGCGGGCAAGTTATGCGCTGGACTGCAGGTCCATGTCGACGATCCCGCGTATGACCATCACGCATTTCGTCCTTGGCGCCTGCAGGCCCTCGCATTCAAAGCGATTCGCACGCTTTGGCCCGAGTATCCGCTGTGGCGCGATTTCCCATACGAGTACGAGTATGAGCGTTTGGCAATCGATGTCATCAACGGTGGTCCGCAGTTACGTGAGTGGGTCGATGATCCCCGAGCGCAACCCGCAGATCTCGAGGCGTTGGCGAGTGCTGACGAGCGAGCGTGGCGAGCAGTGCAGGAAACACTCGTTGGAGGCTGACATGATCGATGCAGGTGCCGAATATATCGCTGAGGCTGTTCGCGCAGCACGACAAAGGCTTGATGATCTTGAGGAACAAGTTCGAGACAAGGCTCACGATGCCGCTCGAACGACAGAATATTTTGTCCGGAAACATCCGTGGCAATCTGTTGGCCTCGCGGCCGGGATTGGTCTGATCGTTGGAGTGTTAATCAATCGACGCTGAGGTGTTCGTTTCGAGGAGGCAGGGATATGTTCAACTCGCTTCGACGTCTTCTCGAACAATTACTCACGCTGATCCAGATTCGGCTCGAGTTGATATCGGCTGAGGTATCAGCCGAGATTCGGCGAGTCTTGCGCGGCGTATTGTGGGCGCTCCTCGCATTGCTCTTTGCGGCACTCGGGTTGTTGATGGCGGCGCTCACGCTCGTCATCGCGTTGTGGGAGCACGACCGGCTTCTCGTGAGCCTTTGGGTGATGGGCGGCTTTTTGACAGTCTCTGCCATCTCGGCCTTCATGGTGTGGCGAACGCTCACGAAAGAACCGCGATTGTTTTCTCGAACGATCGACGAGTTACGACGCGACCGTGATGCGATCGCTCAGCGACGCAGTTCGACTCACGACTGAGAAATCGTACGCTTCAGAAATCAAAAGGGCCCTTCACTCATCGTGAGGGCCCTCTTGATGTTCAAGAGTCTTGCGACGGGCGATTAGCCGCGGCGCTTGGAAACTTTGAGACGGCGACCGCGGTTGCTGCTCGGCAGGCGCAGCGACAGTCTCATTGCGAAAGCCTTGAAGGTGATCGCGGCGACGGAGCGACTCAAAAGCTTGGCCAGCTTCGAGGTCGGCATCTTGCCGGCGAACTTACGCAGCTTCGCTTCGTCTGCAGCGGTCCAGGGGGCGACGTTGCGACGGGCTTTCTTTTTGACGGGACGAGCGGTTTTTTTGGCCATAAAAATAATCTACGAGTGATCAAAGAAGGCGCGCATTCTACGACCAAGCGTGTCGTCTGCCTACAGAATTTCCGTGCGATGCCGCCCCAAAAGAGGGCGCATTACGAAGATTTCATTGAGCCGATGACCCCGAGGCGGATGCGGATACAAAACCCCGCTTGCGCATCAGTGCTTCGATTTGCGGATCGCGCCCCCGGAACGAACGGTAGCCATCGGCGGGGTCGATCGTATTGCCCACAGAGAAAATGTGGTCATGAAGGCGCTTGGCGATATCGCGATCCCAGGCGCCTTTGCCCTCCGTGAAGGCCTCCCAGGCGTCGGCGGTGAGCGTATCGGACCAGAGGTAGCTGTAGTACCCAGCCGAATAGCCATCTCCGGAGAATATGTGACCAAACTGCGGTGTTCGATGCCGCATCACGATCTCATTGGGCATCCCCAGCTTGGCGAGGGTCTCTCGCTCGAAGGCATCGGGGTCGATACGCGAGTCGGGTTTTGCCGCAAGGTGCAGCTTCATATCGACGAGCGCAGCGGCGAGATACTCGATCGTGGCAAAGCCTTGATTGAAGGTTTTTGCACGTTCGACTTTCGCGACCAGCTCGGCCGGTATCGGTTTGCCAGTTTGATAATGGACTGCGAATCGATCGAGGACTTCTTTGACAGGCAGCCAGTGCTCGAGGAGCTGCGACGGGAACTCGACATAGTCACGCGTCACGTTGGTACCCGACACACTCGGATAATTCACATTGCTCGATAGACCGTGCAATGCGTGACCGAATTCATGGAAGAGGGTGACTGCATCGTCCCAGCTGATGAGTACCGGTTCGCCGGGCGCTCCCTTCACGAAGTTCGAGTTGTTGGAGACGATGGTTTTGACCTCGCCATCGAATCGCTCTTGGTTACGGTAGGCGTTCATCCATGCGCCCGACTGTTTGCCAACTCGCGCATAGGGGTCGAAGTACCACAGCCCGATGAACTTTCCGGCCTTGTCATCGACGCGCCAAACGCGAACGTCCGGGTGGTAGACCGGTACGCTGCCCTCTGGGAGGGCGGTGAAGGTCATACCGAAGAGCTCGCCGGCGACGTAAAACATACCCTCGCGTAGCTTGTCGAGCTGCAGGTAAGGCTTGAGTTCGTTGGTGTCGAGATCGTACTTCGCCTTGCGAACTTTTTCGGCGTAGTGACGGTAGTCCCACGGTTCGATCTTGATTCGAGCGCCCTCTGCGTCGGCGATTTTCTGCATGTCCGCGACTTCCTCGCGAACCCGTGCGACCGCGGGCGTCCAGACCGCTTCCATGAGTTGCATAGCGCGCTCGGGTGTCCGGGCCATGGAGTTCTCGAGGCGCCAATGCGCATGGGTCTCGAAGCCGAGCAGTCGAGCACGTTCGGCGCGTAACTGCAGGATCTGGCCGATGATCGCGTTGTTGTCGCGTACGTCGCCGTTGTCGCCTCGATTGACGAAGACTTGCCAGACTTTTTCGCGCAAATCTCGCCGGGTCGAATACGTGAGGAACGGTTCTACCGAGGAGCGCGTATTGGCGACGACCCATTTGCCGCTCTGGCCACGCCGGTTTGCATCAGCGGCGAAGCCGGCACGTAACGAGGTCGGCAGCCCCGCGAGGTCTGCCTCGCTCTCAAGAACCGTGTAGCGCTCGCTTTCGTCGGCCAACAGGTTCTGACTGAATTGCGTGAAGAGTCCGGCGAGCGACTGATTGATTTCGCCGAGTCGTTTCTTTGAGGCCGCGTCGAGCTTGGCACCGGCTCGAACGAAGTTGGTGTATGTGAGCCAAGTCAGTCGCTGCTCTTCGGCCGTGAGGCCGGAGGTCGTTCGTGCGTCATAGACTGCTGCAATACGACGAAAGAGTTTTTCGTTCTGCGTGATGGAGTCGCGGAAGGCGGCCATCTTGGGTTCGATATCGCGTTCGACTTGCTGGACGGCGTCGTCACTCAGCGTCGAGCCGAAGATGTAATAGACCGTCGCCGCACGATCGAGTGCGCGACCCGAGCGTTCCATGGCCGCGATGGTGTTGGCGAAGGTCGCCGGTGCGGGATTGTTGGCAATGCGCTCGAGCTCGACGAGGTGCTCAGCCATTCCGGCTTCGAGCGCAGGCGCGAGCAGCGCAGGCGAGGCCTGATCGAAGGGGGGCACGCCCCCGTAAGGGCCAGACCACGGCGCGAGCAGGGCATTGGGAGCGGCGGCTGCAGCCGAGACAAGGACGGTACTCATAACGAGGGGAAGCAGTGTGCGCATGGGTAGGACCTGATCATAGTGGACTGAAAACTCAGACTGCCGGAACGCGTAGCGGTTCCGGATCGTGATAACCGGTTTGCTGATCCAGAGTGGAGTGCAAAGAAAACATTCGTTCTTCGAGCAATCGACGAATGGACTCGTACCCGTCTTCATCGAGCTTAGCTGGAACATCGATTGGCTGACCGATACGCATTCTGACGGTGGCGCCGGGCTTGGGTATCAGGGTGCGGTCCCACGCAGCGTTCCAGCGCCAGCACGGCGAGGCCGAGGCGGCGACGGGCAGCAAGAGGCTCCCGGTTTTCTGCGCAAGGGTGATCGTGCCGAGTTGAGCGATGCCGCGTGGACCGCGAGATCCGTCGATGGCGAGGCAGGAGTTGAGTCCGCGATCGTCGCGTTGCGCTTTGATCATTTCGACCAGGGCCCGCGCACCGCCCTTGCCCGAGGAGCCGCGTGCGACGCGAAACCCGAGCCCTTCTTCGATGCGAGCCATGGCCTCACCGTCACGACTCTGTGAGCACATGAGGATCCAGCGACCTTGTGCGGGCAGACTGAAGTAATGCAGCAGCGCGAACGTGCGCGAGTGATAGAACGCGCCCACTACGGGCTGTCGTGCTGCGACGAGATCATGGAGGATCGACACATCCTCTTCGTCGTAGGCCCAGGATCGACCGAGCGCGCGATACATCCGCCAGCCGAAGGGGGGCAATACTTTGTGCAGAAAGAAACGGCGCAGCGGTTTTCGGGACCGCGCGGGCGCATTCGCCGTGCTCAAAGATTTGGGTGTCGACTCGGTCAAGGGTTCTTCAGGTGTCGCCGGTTCCGCGACCTTTACGGCCGCCCGAAGCATGGGCATTGGCGAAGGCACCGCTCGCCATGGCACCGATGAGCGAGAGTTCGCCAGCGAGAGCGAGCACCGCGCAAATCTCTGCGAACTTCGCCGCCGTACCGGTTCCAGTGCACCCGAGCATGGCGAGACATTCGCGAGCCGTGGGCAGGAAGGTTCCGCCGCCGACGGTACCGACGATGAGGTTCGGCAAAGTGACGGAGGCATAGAGGTCACCGGTCGCGGTGACTTCGAAACGCGTGATGGAGGTGGTCGCTTCGGACACGCAAGCGACATCTTGTCCGCAGGCGATGAAGAGTGCGGCGAGACCGTTAGCGACATTGCCCTGCAAGCCCACCGCGCCAGTTTGGGCCGCGCCGGCAACCGCCTGATCCCAACACCGCGCCATCGCAGCGGGGTCGGCACGCCAGTACCGGCTGACGGTACGTGCCGGGATGATGATTTCAGCCGAGGCATTGCGCCCGCGAGCGCCGAGGAAGGCTTGAGCCGACGAGCGTTTATCGCCCGACAGCGCCGATTCGAGCAGCCAGCTCACCGGTTGTGCGGGCATGCTCGGCAGCAATTGCTGACAGACCGCCTGAGTGGCGAGCGTCACCATATTTTGACCGGCGGCATCACCGGTCGAGTATTCGAGCATCAAGTAAACGGTATTGCCGAGGACCGATATTTTTTGACCTTGCAGTCTGCAGAACCGCGAGGTCGAGGCTGCGGCCTGCTGCATGGATGCGAACTGCGCAGGCAGCCAATCGGCGACACGCATGGCAGTGGGCAGATCAACGAATTCGAAGCAGGGCGCACGACCGACGAGCTGTCGGCTGCAGGCTGCGTTCGCGCCACCACACCGGTTGATGACGTTGAAGGCGTGCTGGAACGAGGCGACGAGCGTGCCCTCGGTGGTGGCGAGCGGCACCATGAAATCGCCCGAGGCATGCAGACCTTTGATGTGTATCGGGCCGGCGACGCCCAGCGGGATCTGCGCGTAGCCGACAAAACCCTCGATGCTTCCGGCGAGTTTTTCGGGTTCGAGTTCAGGAGCGAGGCCGCTGAGAGCATCGATGTCGATACCTTGCTCGCGAAGACGCACGCGCCGTTCATCTCGCGCCTCGCGAGAGGCGTCCGTCGTGGCGGGAAGTCGGCGTGGGCCGCTGCGGGTCTCCTCGGTCATCGTGCCATTTTGAGCGCCAGTGCACGTGGCAGCAAGCAGGATCGTCTGCGCCCCGACCCATCCTGCGGGATAATGACGCCGCGTCATGTTCGCGCATCGTTTTTGGAGGTTTCATGCACCCTTTCCCGCACGTCTATACGGTCAATGCCTCGGCTGGCGTCTCAGGTGCCGTCAGTCTCGACTCGCCGGGTCTCTCGACTCTGCCGAGCGAACCACCCGTGGAGTTCGGCGGCCCAGGGGATAAATGGTCTCCGGAGACCTTGCTGACCGCCGCGCTCGTCGATTGTTTGGTGCTCAGCTTCCGAGCCGTGGCGGCGGCGTCACGCTTTGAGTGGCTGCATCTCGAGTGCAAAGTGGAGGGCAAGCTCGATCGTGTGGAGAGAGTGAGTCAATTCACTGAGTTCACGGTGCACGCGACGCTCAGGGTTCCAGCAGGAGCGGATCATGACCGCGCACGCACGCTGCTCGCGAAAGCCGAGCAGGTGTGCCTGATCTCGAGTTCGCTCAAGGCGAGCAAGCACCTCGAGATCACCGTGATCAACGGCTGAGTCGTTCCTCGCCGCGCATCAGGGCGCGGATGCGCTCGGGTGCAACAAGATGGCAATAGTGATTACCACGAAAGCTCTTCGGCATGATCTTCCATCGCCAGTCTTCCCACTCGGCGAAGAGTGCCGACGCGCGAAGATGCAGTGTGCCGTCGTTGCCCAGGTAGGCTTCGGCCGGTGAGCCAATCCAGCCTGAGCCGGTATAACTCGTGGTATCGGCGTCGAGCATGACCCGGTGAGGCGCGAACGCGGAGGACGCGCGCGCGTCATTGTCGAAGGTGGCCCAAAGCTGAACCACCATCTCCCGATGGATATCTCGACAGCTTCGGGGTGGCAACGCGGGGTCCCTCGAGGCGGAGGCGCCGTGCTCGGCCCTCAGGTGATCGGCACTCTTGGTCTTGCATGAGATGCCGAGTAAACGACCGTCGGGGGCGCGCTCCGAAAATTGTTGAGTCTCGGCGGGCTTCGCACCGGCCTTCGACTCGGTGAATGCATCTTTGGAGGGTTGGATTTTATTGATGAGCGGCAAGGAGGTATCGACCAGCTTGCGTTGCACGAGGGTGCAGAAGTCGCGGTGACTCGTGGTGAGCGACTCTCCTGTCGGCGTTGAGGAGGCCCAAAGATTACCCCCGGCCACTGACGCGACGAGCGCGAGGGCGACGATCGGGGCTAAGTATGCTGAGCGGATCACGCCTGTCATGAGAGTCTCCCCTGATACCTACGACTTCGGTACGAGTTTATCATCGGGTCATGCGAAAGCCTTTGATATCCCAAGTGATGTCACTCGATCCGGCGACGATCGATGAGCTCTATGGTCTCGAACCTGTATTCGAGCCCGGGGATAATTCGGCTGCGACCTCCGAGCTCGGGGTTTTCGTCGAGCTGCAATGCCCGTGGTGTGGCGAGCCGTACGGTTCGATGCTCGATCTCACCGATGCGTCCCGTAGCTACATCGAAGATTGTCAGGTGTGTTGCAGGCCCATCGAGGTGAGACTCGAGGTCAGCGAGCGCGGCGAGCTCGAGCAGGTTTCGACGAGCCGGGTCGATTGATCGGCGCCACGGGCGGCGCTGCCGAGGAATACGCGACGCTTCGGTCACGTCCTGTCGTTTCCTCGTCCCTCGCTGTATCCCCGGATGAGAAGAGTTCAGTTCGCGCCGCCTCGGTGATGATGGCGACGGCCGGATGCTTGATTCGTCGCTCTGTCGAGATGGCGTAGAAACGCGCCTTCGGTTCGTCTATCCGACCGAAGCTCACCACTCCGTACTGCCTAAGAATTTCCCCCTCGATTGCCAAGGGTGCGGCGAACGCACCGACGCCATGTTGAGCAAAGGTTTTGACGAGTGCGCTGTCGTCGAGCTCGCCGACGATGCGTGGCGTGACGCCCTCTCGCTCGAACCAGGCCTCAAGGACTCGTCGATTGGCGCTGCGGTCGGTCGGCAAGAGCATGGGCGCGTCATTCAGGCTTCGTGGAAAGTCGGGTTGCAGCTTGGCGGCGAGCGTCTTGGCGGCGAAGAACCCAATTTCCGACTCGCCCAGTAAATGACTGAAGGCCTTGATCGGTGTATCGGTCGGTGCAGCACTGGTGGCGAGTACGAGATCGAGACGGTGGGCTGCGAGGTCGGCCATCAGGGCGGGCAACGGCGCTTCGTGACAGGTCACGTGAAATCGACCGTCACCTGCCAGTAAGGGTTCGAGTACTCGAAACGTGACGAGCTTGGGCACGGCATCGGCGACGCCGATCGAGACCGCGCGACTACCGCGAGTCCGAGCCCCTCGCAGCACGCTGGCGAGTTCGAGGCCCTTGGGAAAGATTTCTTCGGCGTAGGCGTAGGTGATCCGACCGAGTTCCGTCGGGACGAGGCGCCGCCCCTGACGCTCCAGCAAGGCGCCTTGGAGCTGGTCTTCAAGGAGTTTGATCTGACCGCTGACCGTTTGGGGCGTGATGTGGAGGGCCGCCGCGGCGGACGCCACGCCGCCCTCGCGAACGACGGTCCAAAAGTAGAGCAGGTGGGTGTAGTTGAGGTGGCGCATGGGTTGAGGGATATATTCGGAAAAAACGAAGTATTAATGAAGAATAATCGATTTTTCCGTAATGAGGGGGTGGGTTTAGCCTCCGCCCATGAGTTTTCCCTCGCCTTGGCACACGATCGGACGGCACGGGCTGCTGCCAGCGGCGACGCACGACGAGATGGTGCGTTTCGACATCGTGGCTCATCTCAATGCCCAGATCGCTCAATCCCTGTCGCCGAAGGTGAAGACGGCGTACGAGTCCCGAGCGCGGCAGTCCTTCCGCCTAAGGCACGGCCGAGATCCGGTGGATCGGCACGAAGTGGCTGAGGCAATGCGACAGGAGCCTGCGTATCGAGTCTTCAGCCTCGTGCGTCGCAACACCATGGAGATTCGCCAGCACGCCGGTCGACAACTCGTCGCGCGAGAGGCGGAGTCGCTACGTGATCGTGCGAAGTCGGCCAACGAGGGCGCCGACACTCTGAAACTCGACCCAACGCTCGAGCCACCTCGTTATGTATCGGCGGTCGATACTCACCTGATGCGGGGCGGTTATACCGCCGAGCGCATGACCGATGACGTGACGAATCCGGCGAACTACGACGCCGGCATGTATGCCACGACGGGTGGAGCGGCCGGACCTTGGAACGATGCCGCAGGCAGAGCGCTGGTCGATTGGTTGAGGCGCGAGCATCCGCAGTTCAAACCGCGTCGTATCGTCGATCTCGGCTGCGGACTCGGACACAACACCTTGCCGTTGCGCGCGGCTTTTCCGGAGGCCGAGATCATCGCGATCGATGTGGCAGCACCCATGCTGCGCTACGGCCATGCGCGCGCCCGATCGCTCGGCGTATCCGATGTAACGTTCCTGCAAGCCGATGCGACCGACTCACCGATCGAAGACAGCTCCTGCGATCTCGTCTTCACGACGATGGTCTTGCACGAGACCTCTCGCCAGGCGTTACCGCGAATTTTTTCCGAGGCTCATCGCCTGTTGCGCGCGGGCGGTCTGACGGTACATCTCGAGCAGCCGCCCTATCGCGGCCTCGATCCATTCGAGCAATTCATGCGCGATTGGGATGGTCGGTTCAACAACGAGCCGTTCTGGAGTGCGTTGCATGAGTCGGACTTGCCGGCCCTGCTCGTGAAGGCAGGCTTCGGCGCGGGGAATGTATTCGAGTCGCGATGCGCGGCTTTACCGCCGTCGCAGACGACCCTCAAAAACGAAGATTTCGGACGAGCGCCCTCGTGGTATGTGGTGGGTGCGTGGCAAGCGGCGAAAGGAATCGCCGCACTTGGATAGCACGGACATGGATCACTCCCTCCCGCAGATCGCTGACCCCATCCCGCATGCGACCCCCGCAGAAGCGGGGCGCCGTCCGGAAGCTCCTCAGTTCACCGATGACCCGATGCTCGATCGGCTCTACGGTGTAACGCTCGCGCTGGTGACCGAACTCGCCGTCACCCGTTCGCGTCTCGATGCCCTCGAGCGTGTACTGACCCGTCGCGAGCTCGTCGGTCAGGGCGATGTGGATGCGTTCGTACCCGAGTCCGCCGACGCCACGGCGCGCAGCCGTCTACAAGCGGAGTACCTCGAGCGCGTATTGCGCGCACTCGAGTAATTTCTTTTAAGCGCCGATCAGTCGGTGCGCTGAGGCGGGGTGCGTGCAGAGTACTGCATGACATCGCCTCGCTTGAAACCGCGTTTCGCGCTTTCGCCGCCCCGCAATTCGAGTATCCATTTGACCGGTTCGTCGGGACCGATGGGGTCCAAAGATTGCGGCGTCGTATTTTCGAATACGGCGACCAGGCGCCCTCGCACGTCAAAGAACAGGATGTCGAGCGGAATGAAAGTGTTCTTCATCCAAAACGAGACGACTCGCGGAGCCTCGTTGACGAACAACATACCCTGCGAAGCCGGCAGGTCGCGCACGAACATCAGGCCTTGGCGATGACGGTCCGGAGAATCCGCGATCCAGACATCGAAGTACTGCGGCCCGTTCGCGCTTCGAACGGTGACCTGGCCTTTCGGGAAGGTCGACAGATCTTGCAGCGCGGGCTCGGCGCCCAGAAGCGCGCTGAAAAGAAAGACAGCCCAGATGACGAACGTTTTTTTCATTCTGTTTCGAGCATACGCGGGAAGCGACCGCCGAGGCAGTTGTCGACCAATTCGCTCGTCGCTTTCCAACGGCCCGACCACTCCGCCAGGGTCTGCCGTCCAAGTTCGGTGATCCGGTAATAGCGGCGCGGTGGGCCAGAGTAAGACGGGACGATTCGGCTCGAGAGCAACCCCGCGGCAGAGAGGCTTCGGAGGACGGGATACAGACTTCCGTCGGCGAACGGATTTTCACCCTCGGGTGCCACGCTTCTCAGCCGACGGGAGAGGTCATAGCCGTAGAGGTCCTCGTCGCTGCTCGCCAGGGTGGCGAGCAGCACGAGCGCCAGGGTGCCGGCGTTGAGATCCTTTTGAAATCGATGACCGTGATTAGTATTCAATAATTGATATTGTTAACTAATTAATATTAACTATCAAGTGTTAGTCAGCTTCCTGCTTTCCAAGTGCCCCCCTGAAACCCGCAGCCCACCTCGATGCTGCTCGCCTCACCGTCGTAGTAATGCACCGAGGCGTCGGATTTCGCACAGGTCCCCACTCGGCCCGGCGCCGGGCAAGCTCCCGGCGCAAAGGTGGCGCCGCTGTTCTGATCGCGCTTGCCAGTCTCGTCACATTGAACGGCCGTCGACGGGTCGATGCAGGCCTTATACGGTCCCGCCCATTGGTTCTGAAGATTGAAGCGACAATGACCGCCGGTTTCGCCCGTGTTGATGGGGGCCTGCTGCGCCGCGAGCGTTGTGCCACCGAGCGTGACAATCAGGCAGATCGCAATGCGCAGCAGGGCGTGTTGTACGTGACCAAACATGGGGGACTCCAAAGGATTGGGATGTGTCATCTCGAGCCTACTTCCGCCCCGAGGTAGCGAGTAGACTTGTGGTGTTCTTGGTCCACGTTGCGGGAATCCTGTTCGTGATTCGCAAGCGACTTGTCCTTCTTGTACTGACTGCGCTGCTGCCGGCTTGCGGTGCGTTGGGGCCACGGCTCGAAGCGCCCAAGCTCGCCGTGGCGAACGTCGAGCTCGTGAAGGGCGATCTTTTTGAGCAGCGGCTGCGCGCACGCATGCGCGTCCAAAATCCCAACGATCGCGAGCTTCGGGTTCGGGGCATCACCTACACGATCGAGTTGGGTGGTGAAGAGTTAGGTCGAGGACTCTCTGGAAGCAGTTTCGTGGTGCCGGCGCGGGGCGAAGCCGAGTTCGACATGCTCGTGACGGCGAATCTCGCAGGAACGTTGCTCAAGTTGCTCGAGCGGGCCCGCCAGACGGGTGGGGCGCCGAACGAGATCACGTACCAGCTACGCGGTGAAGTGAAGCTCGACAGCGGACTCATCAGAACCGTGCCCTTCAACGAGAAGGGTCAGTTGTCGTTGCGATAAGGAGTTCGCCGGATGACGTTCGGGCGAATCGTGCTGGTGATCGTCGTGACGATGCTCATCGTGGTGTCGATTGCGATTGGATGGTACGCCGCGACCTGGCCTTCGCGCTGACTTCTGCGCGTCCGCGCGGCAAAGATTTTGTGGTCCGAAGATAACGTCAACAACAAACGGAGGATTTCATCATGGCAACGGCACTCTGGATTCTGCTGGCTGCAATGCTCATGCCCATCATTTGCGGGGGAATCGCGAAGTTCAGTGGCGGAAACGATCGGTATGACAATGCCAATCCGCGTGAGTGGCTCGCACGCCGTACCGGATATCAGGCGCGCGCGAATGCCGCTCAGGCCAACTCCTGGGAAGCACTTGCGACGTATCTCGCAGGGTTAGCCGCCGCGTTCATCGGGGGCGTCGATCCGGCTTCCGTCGGACTGATTGCGTCGATTTTCTTGGTATCCCGTATTGCCTACGTGGCGTGTTACGTCGCCGATCTGTCGACCTTGCGATCACTGACCTGGCTCATCGGCTTCGGCAGCTGCGTGTGCCTCATCGTGATGGGTGCTCAACGCGTGGTGTGATGGCGTTATCACCCTACAAACAACTCGAGCTCGAATGGAAACGGTTGCACGCCCTTCGCGGAGCCGTTTCTTTGTTGCGCTGGGACGCCGCGGTCATGATGCCGCGGGCGAGCGCCTCGGGTCGGGGTGAGCAGCTCGCGGCGCTCGAAACGGAGTGTCACGCCGTGCTGACCTCTCCCAAGGTCAGCCGGCTCATCGAGCGCGCAGTGGCCGGTCAGGGTTCGCTCGAAGAATGGGAGATCGCGAACCTTCGTGAAATGCGTCGCCAACGTGATCACGCGATCGCGATGCCGGTCTCTTTGCTCAACTCGCTCGTTCGGGCCACGGCCGCAGCGGAAGCGGCGTGGAGCGAGGCGCGGCAACAGAACAAGTTTGAACTCTTTGCGCCCTACCTTGAGGAGGTCGTTCGGCTCGTTCGCGACAAAGCGGCGCTGCTCGGGCAGGCACGATCGCTTGAACCCTACGATGCGTTAGTCGAGGAGTTCAGTGCCGGAGTCAGCTCGGAGATCATCGATGCCTTGTTCAAGGCGTACGCTCGCCGTTTGCCGGGACTCGTCCGTCAAGTGATCGAGCATCAGCATGCGGCGCCCGTCATGCCTTTGGTGGGTACGTTCAAGGCGCGCCAGCAACGCGCACTCATCAGCGAGGTCTTGCGCGCGATCGGTTTTCCCTTTGATCGCGGCCGTATCGATGAGGCCTCTCATGCGTTCACCGAGGGAATTCCAGGCGATATCCGCATCACTTACTGCGTGTCGCGACAGGATCCTTTCATTGCGCTGCTCGGCGCGTTGCATGAGGCGGGACATGCGCTCTACGACCTCGGCCTACCCAAGGATTGGCTCGATCAGCCGGTGGGCCAGGCTCGCGGGATGGCGCTTGAGGAAAGTCAGTCCTTGCTACTGGAAATGATTCTCGGGCGCTCCCGCGCGTTCGTTCGATATCTTCGTCCGCTGCTCGAGAAGCATTTTGGCGTGACGGGGCCTGAGTGGTCCGAGGACAATCTTTATCGACAGCTGACTCGAGTCAGGCGCAGTGCCATACGCGTCGATGCCGATGAGCTGACCTATCCGTTGCACGTCATGCTGAGGTTTGATCTCGAGCGCCGCATGCTTGCAGGCACCTTGGCAGTCCGTGATTTACGCGAGGCTTGGAACGAGGGAATGAGACAGCGTCTCGATCTCGTGCCGGCAAGTGATGCCGACGGCGTACTGCAAGATGCACACTGGGCGAGTGGCTCGTTTGGATACTTTCCGTTGTATGTCGTGGGGGGTGCCATCGCGGCGCAACTCTCCGAGCAGATGCGGCGTGATCTTCCGCAGCTCGACGAGCAGATCACAGCCGGCGACTTCTCAGGGCTTCGCGCGTGGTTAAGAGAGGCGGTTCACTCGCAAGGAGCGCGGCTCCCGATGGCTCAGCTGATGGAAAGTGCCACGGGAAAACCTTTGGGATCGACTTCGGCCTTGAGATACCTCGAACGAAAATATTTGGAGACTGCAGCCTGATGGACATGCCCGTACGCCAATCATCGAACACCTCGCGGAAGCTGCAGGCTCATATCAGGGGCCTCGTCGGCAAGGCGATCGAGGATTATTCGATGATCGAGGAGGGCGACAAGGTCATGGTCTGCCTCTCTGGCGGCAAAGATTCCTACACGCTGCTCGATATCTTGATGTCGTTGCAACGAAGCGCGCCGGTGAAATTCGAGTTGGTCGCGGTCAACCTCGATCAAAAGCAGCCTGACTTTCCGGAGCATGTGCTTCCCGAGTACCTCACCGCACTCGGCGTGCCTTTCCATGTGATCGAGCAAGACACGTACTCGGTCGTCAAGCGTGTCATCCCCGAGGGCAAGACGATGTGCGGGCTCTGTTCCCGACTGCGGCGAGGCGCGCTCTATCGGTGGGCGTCGGAAAACGGGGTGACCAAGGTGGCGCTGGGTCATCATCGTGACGATATCGTCGAGACGCTCTTCCTCAATATGTTCTTCGGCGGTCGCCTGAAGGCGATGCCGCCCAAGCTGCGCTCCGAAGACGGGCGGCACATCGTCATCCGTCCGCTCGCCTACGTGCCCGAGCGAGATATCGAGCGGTACGCTCGCGCGCGGCAGTTTCCGATCATTCCCTGCAAACTCTGTGGCTCTCAGGACAACGCGCAGCGCCGCACGATCAAACAAATGTTGCAAGAGTGGGAGCGCGTACATCCTGGTCGTACAGAATCTATTTTTTCTGCCATCCGTAGCGTCGAGGCCGGGCATTTGGCCGATCCCACGCTGTTCGATTTTTCAGGCCTTCGGGTCATGAGCGAAGCGAGCGACGAGTGACTCCCGACGCGGGCATTCCTGAATTCGACGGGGAGGCTCTCGCTACGGTCGCTCGCTTGCGCAGTCGTTTTCGAGGTGCGTTGCTGGGTCTTGCCGTTGGGGAGTCGCTTGCTGCACCCGCGCAGTGGGCGAGACCGGGGAGTTTCTCGCCCATTCGCGATCTCATCGGCGGCGGACCCTTCGATCTCGCCCCGGGGTCTTGGACTGACGACACGGCGATGGCGTTGTTGCTCGGTCGCAGTCTTCTCGAGTGTCGAGGATGCGATCCGTCCGATCAGTTGACTCGATTCCGACGTTGGCAACGCGAGGGTGAGGGATCGATCTCTGGAGAATGCCTCGGGATCACCGCGAGCGTCAGTCGCGCCCTCGTCGAGGGGAGCGCGTCGGTCGAGATACGAGATGGCGCTGATGCGCTGGTTCGCGTCGCTCCGCTTGCGCTGTGGCATTACGCCGACGAGCGGGCCTTGTTGGCAGATCTTGAGCCGATGATGCGCGTGACCTCTCGAGAGGCTGCGACGCTCGATGCGCTGCACGAGTTTGCATCGATGATGCATGGTGCGCTACGCGGTAAGCCGCTCGATGATTTCTCGAACTCGGGATCAGCGGGCCCGATCGGTGCTCGTATCGACTCGCAATCCGCCCGTGCGCTCGCGATCGTCAAGGAGTCCATGCACGGTGCAAAGAATTGGAAGGATGCCGTCTTGCGTGCGGTCAATCAGGGTGGCGATGCCGATGTGTACGGTGCGACGACCGGACAGCTTGCCGGCGCGGTGTTTGGCGTGGAGTCGATTCCAGCCGGATGGCTCGCGATGCTTGCCGGTCGACCCATGATCGAAGAGCTCGCCGATGCGTTGCTCGCGGAAGTGCTTGTTCGGCTAGATAACGAAACCTGAGCCGTGAGACGGAAGTCCCCTCATTGGGCCCGTTACTCCGACGCGCAACTCCTGCGCCTGAGATTTCGCGATCTGCATCTCGGTCTGCCGAGGCGTGCCGTGTTGCAACGCGCCATCCGTCGTCTGCGTGATGAACTCGCGGCGCGCGACATTTTGTTGGAGCCGCACTTTTGGTTTTCGGACGAGTGGTTTTCACCCGATGGTGTGCCAGGGATCGCGATTCCGTTTTATCTTGCGCATCCGCGCCTCGAACGTCTCGAGCGTCGTATGTCGAGCTCGGTGGAGGGCGGTAATGCGGCGGGCTTGATGCGTATTTTGCGACACGAGGCCGGCCATGTTGTCGATACAGCCTTTCGACTCCGGAGACGAAAACTTTGGCGTGATACGTTTGGGTCGGCTGCGCTGCCGTACCCGACGCGTTATGTGGCTGACCCGTCGAGCCGCGAATTCGTCACTCACCTCGATGGCTGGTATGCCCAAGCGCATCCGGCAGAAGATTTCGCCGAGACCTTTGCGGTTTGGCTGGCGCCACGCTCCAATTGGCGGCACCGCTACGCCGGTACGCCTGCGTTATCCAAGCTCAAGGCGATGGATGACTTGATGCGGAGTATTCGCGGCCGTCGGCCAGCGATTCGTACGGCCAGCCGGATCGATCCGGTCGCCTCCAACGATTTATCGTTACGCGATTACTACCGACGCCATTTACAGCGCCGGGTCGACTGTGATTTTTCAATGATTGATCGGACGCTCGACCGTGGGTTGTCCAAAGTCAGGCCGCGTGGTCCGAATCATCATCATCGCCGTGCCGATAGTTGCCTTCGCGCCCTTCGGTCTGATCTGATCCGGCATGTGATGGCGCACAGCACGATCGACCGTTATGGTGCGGAGCAACTCGTGCAGTTCGCCGTCGAGCGCGCGCGCGAGCGTCGGTTGTGGCTGCGAGGTTCTGTACGAGAGCGTCGCGTTGCCGCCGAGCGGACGATTCGCAGGTTGGCGAAAGCCGCCCTGAGCGGGGAGACGATGCGGTTCACGTTATGAAGCAGCTCAAAGTTCTGGTGGTCGTTCACGAGACGCTGGTGCCGCCCGAAGACGTGTCGGGCTTGACCGAAGATCAGATGTCGGAGTGGCGTACGGAGTACGACGTGATTCGTACGCTCCGTCAAGCGGGGCACGAGGTACGGGTATTGGGTGTGCTCGACAGTCTCACCGAGCTCCGTGCGGCGATTGCCGATTGGAAGCCCAATATCGTTTTCAACCTGCTCGAAGAATTCAACGGGATCGTCACCTACGACCAGCATGTCGTCGCCTTCCTCGAGTTGATGCAGCAGCCTTATACGGGGTGTAATCCCCGCGGCTTACTGCTCTCGCGAGACAAACCGCTCACGAAGCAGTTGTTGTCCTATCACCGAATTCCGACGCCGCAGTTTGCGTTGCTGCGTAAAGGCATCAAGTTTCGTCCGCCGAACAAGATGCGCTATCCGCTCTTCGTCAAATCGGCGACTGAAGACGCTTCGCTCGGCATTGCACAGGCGTCGGTCGTGGAAGATGCCGTGCATCTCAAGGAGCGTGTCGCGTTCATCCATGACCAAGTCGGTACCGATGCACTCGTCGAGGAATACGTCGCCGGGCGCGAAGTCTACGTAGGGGTGCTCGGTAACGAACGACTCACGCGGCTGCCGGTGCGTGAGCTGCACTTTGGATCTTTGCCAGGAAATCAGGCGACCATCGCGACGCGAAAGATAAAGTGGGATCGAAAATACCAAGAGAAATACGGTATCGATTGGCGTTCGGCCACCGACCTTCCGCCGGCCGTCGAGGCGTCGCTCGATCGCCTATCCAGACGTATCTATCGTGCACTCGGGCTCTCAGGTTATGCGCGCATGGACTTTCGTGTCCGAGACAACGGCGAAGTGTTCGTGCTCGAAGCGAACGCCAACCCCAACATCGGCGAAGCTGAGGACTTTGCTCAGTCAGCGCTCACCGCCGGGATCGGCTATCAAGATCTACTCAACCGTCTCATCATGCTCGGCATCGCCTACAAGGCAGAGTGGCGGGCGGGGTACGGTTGAGATCGTTACTTCTTGAGATGACGATCGAGCCAGCCGAGTACTTCGTCGTGCCACTGGATGTTGTTGGCAGGCTTCAAGATCCAATGGTTTTCGTCGGGGAAGAACACGAGACGGCTCTCGATGCCTTGACGCTGCAGGGCTGTGAAGGTCGCGAGACCTTGTGAGTAAGGCACGCGATAGTCGAGCGCGCCGTGGGTCACAAGCATCGGTGTTTTCCATTTCGTGACGTAATCGGCCGGGTTGAACTTCTCGTGGATCTTCGGCGTCACGTAGTACGGACCGCCATTTTCCCACTCGGTGAACCAGAGCTCCTCGGTGGTGTAGTACATGGTCCGCTGGTCAAAGATTCCGGCGTGGTTGACGATGCACTTGAACCGATCCGACCAATTGCCGGCGATCCAGTTCTGCATGAATCCGCCGTACGACGCGCCAAGCGAGCAGGCGCGCGAACCGTCGAGCCAGTCGTAACGGGCGAGGGCGGCATCAAGACCCTTTTGCAGATCGACGAGAGGCTTGCCACCCCAGTCTTGGCTGATTGAGTCGGTGAAGGCCTGGCCGTACCCGGGCGAACCGTGGAAGTCGATGAACACGACGCCGTAGCCCGCGCCGGCATACACCTGCGCGTTCCAGCGCCAAGACCACTGGTTGGCGAAGCTCACCTGAGGTCCTCCGTGCACGATGAAGGCGATCGGATATTTTTGCCCCGGTTGCCAGCCCTGCGGCTTCATGACGTAGCCGTAGACGTTCTGATCGTTCGCGCCGGCGAACGAGAATTGTTCGAAGGCCGAGAATTCTTTGTCGGCGAGCGCCGTGGCATTGACCGCCGTCACACGCTGCAGAGTCCCGCGCTGGCGTACCCAATGCAGATCAGGCGGCGAATCGAGCGCGGCCCATGCGACGATCGGACCCTTCGGGCCGGCAGAGACGCCCTGAACCTGGCCTTTGTCGACAAGCGCGGTGCGGCGACCATTCGCCGGATTCACTTCGAAGAGCGCCGCCTGACCGATGTTGTCGGCGACGGCGAGCAGAGTGGTTCGGTCGTGGTTGGCGATCAAAGTGCCGACCGATCGATCCCAGTCTTGCGTCAGGGCGCGGACACGTCCGTCTTGGGCGCTGCGGAGTTTGATGACGAAACGATCGGCCTCGAACCCGGGGCGCGCCATCGCAAGCCAAGCCAGATCGCCGTTGGCGAGGAACACCGGATGCGCGTCCCAGGCCGGATTGTCCGCCGTCAGATTGCGGGGCTTGGCAGAGCCGTCGGCCGGTACGTCATAGAGATCGAAGTTGGTCGACCAAGATTCGGTTCGATCGGCGAGTCTCGCGCTGAAGACGATGCGCGAGCCGTCGGGGCTGAAGGCGTAGTCTTCGTCGCCGCCGAAGGGTTTCGACGGCACGTCGCCTGGCACTTTGCCCGATACGTTGATCGGTGCACTTGCCTTCAGGTCAGGGCCGAGGGTCAACGTGAAGAGGGTCGATCGCGTGCCGTCCTTCCAGGTGTCCCAGTGACGCACGAACAACTGGTCATAAATTCGGGCACTGGCTTTTTTCTTTGACTGAGCAGCCTGGCGATCCGTCGTGCATTTGAGATCGGCGCAGTCGGGATAAACCTCCATCGAGACTGCGAGGCGATCACCCTTGGACGAGACTTCGAAGGAGCCGACGTCGAGCGGCAGGGTCGTCACTTGCTGTGCTTCGCCGCCAGCGAGACTGATATGCCAGACCTGAGACGAGCCACTGCGGCTCGAGAGGAAAAAAAGACCCGAGCCATCCGGGGCCCAGCGTGGGCTGCTGTCCGAGGCAGGGTGTTGCGTGAGGCGACGTGTCTGCGCGAGAGCCGTACCCGAGAGTTCGGCGAGCCACACATCGGTGCGACCGCGGTTGGCATCGAGGTCGGTCTCTCGCAGCGTGTAGGCCACGTGACGACCATTGGGCGACACCTGAGGGTCGGAGACGCGGGCGAGCGTGTTGAGGTCCTTCGCCGTGAACGGTGCGGCGAGGCTGCGGTCTGCGCCGAGGGCGAGTGCCATCGTGAGGGCGACGATCGAGACAAGTTTCGGGGACGTCATGGTTGTGCTCCGCATCAGGGGCCTGTAAAAAGCGATGCCCTATTGTAGACGAGCGGCTACGCCGACTCCGAATGTCCGATCTACCTCGCGCCATCTGCTTTGATCTCGACGACACGTTCTGGGCCGTGCAGCCGGTGCTGCAACGGGCAGAAGCGCGTATGCGGGCATTTCTTGAGGATGAGCATCCGGCGCTCGCCGCCTGTCTCGGTCCCGACGACTTACTCGAGGCGCGTCGCGCCTTGGCGGTCGATCAGCCCGATCGCGCGCATGACATGACTTGGCTGCGCACCGAAGCGCTTCGTCGTCTGGCGGTACGGCATGGACATGATGCAGCGATCGGCAACCGCGCATTCGAAGTGTTCATTGAGGCGCGACACGAGGTCGAGCTGTTTTCAGACGTACGGTCTGCGCTCGCGCGCCTCGGCGGTCGGTTTCGGCTCGCGACGTTTTCGAATGGGAACGCCTGCGTTCACCGCATCGGGATCGGCGATCACTTCGAGTTGAGTCTCAACGCCGAGTCCGTCGGCTATGCCAAACCGAATCCCGTCGTGTTCGAGACGCTCGCCCAGCGCCTCGGCGTACAGCCTTCGCAGATGCTGCATGTCGGCGATCATCCGGAAAACGACATCACGGGCGCGGCGGCAGTGGGTTGCCGCACGGGGTGGGTGAATCGGCGCGGGCTCAGTTGGTTGCCGGAGTTTGGCGCGCCGCCTGATCTTGAGGTGCCCGATCTCGAGGCGCTTGCGCACCGGCTTTGCGGATGAGGAACCACACGGCGAGGATTGCGCCACCTTTGATGAACACTTCGCCGAGGTTGTCGAGTCGGTGACGGTTGAGCGCTGGAACAGCGGCGGTGAGCAACATCACGATGCCGCCGACAGCCATCCACGGAAATCCTTTGCGAATCCACAGAGCGATCCCAGTACCGATGACGACGAAGCAGGTGATGACCGGTGCGAGCGGAAATTCGCCTTGGACAAGCACTTGATCGGGTGAGCACCGGTTAGCCTCTGTGACCGACCCGCTGTAACGGATGAGGTCGTACTCGCAGACCGGATAAATTTCTTTGGTCCAGAAGAGCGGCAGGTCGTGCAGCATGAGCGCCGCCGTGACCACGCAGAAGGCGCCCATGGCGATGCGCGTTTGTGCGAACTCGAAGCCTGCGAGTCTCAAAATGGAGCCGCTCGCGATGATGAGCCAGCAGCCTGACAGCCAGTGCGCCCAGAAAGCCGGCCAGGTGAGCCAGTAGAGGGGTTCACCGAAGCCAATGACGATGCCGGAGGCGACGCGAAGGTTGTCCCAGATCAGGAAGAACTGCGGAACCAGGATGACAGCAAGGGGTTTGGCGCAGGTCTCGCGCCACAGTCGGACCGCCCAGACGAACAGCGCCGTCTGCGCGATCGCGAAAAACAGAAACATCAGGCTGTACATGCCACCACGATCTTGCCCACGGCCTCACGCCGCAACAATTTTTTGATGGCCTCTCCACCCTGTGGCAGCGCGAAGCGATCAGATATCTTTGGTCGCAAACGACCGGCGAGATAGAGCGAAATCAGCTCACGGACATTGTCGGCATCGCGCGCCGGCTCTTGTTCACGGAACGCACCCCAGAAGACACCGCGGATATCGCATCCTTTGAGCAGCGGCAAGTTGAGCGGAATCTTGGGGATACCGGCTGGAAACCCGATGACGAGGTAGCGGCCTTTCCAGGCCGCCGTGCGCAGGGCGGGCTCGGCATAGTCGCCGCCCACCGGGTCGTAGATGACATCGGCGCCTTTCGGGCCGCAAGCTTCTTTGAACTGTGCGACAAGTGGCTTGGGGTCGATGCCATCGCGCGGATAGATCACCACCTGATCGGCGCCATGTTCGCGAGCGACGGCCGCTTTGGTCTCGCTCGAGACGGCTGCAACGACGCGTGCGCCCATCGCCTTGCCGAGCTCTACGGCGGCGAGGCCAACGCCCCCGGCGGCGCCGAGCACGAGTAGCGTCTCGCCAGGGCGCAGCTCGCCCCGATCTTTGAGTGCGTGATAGGACGTACCGTAGGTGAAGATCAGGCCCGCCGCGACGTCGAAGGGCATACCTGTCGGAATCGGAATGCAGGCGCGCGCATCGGTGACCGCCTTTTCAGCAAGGCCACCGCCGAGGGCGGCAGCGATCACGGCCTCTCCGGGCTTGAGATGAGTCACACCCTCGCCGATGGTGTCGACGACACCCGAAATCTCGAAGCCGGGCGCGAAGGGGCGGGGCGGACGAATTTGGTATTTGTCTTCGATGACGAGGGCATCGGGGTAGTTGATGCCGCAGAAGCGGACGATGATGCGCACCTGACCGCGGCCGGGCGAAGGCTCGGGCACCTCGCGCAGAACGAGCGTGTCGGGGCCGCCGGGGAGTTCACTGAGTAAGGCTTTCATTTATGGTGACGTCTCAAGCTACAAGTCGGGATACTTTCAAAGATTTTCGGCGTTTTTCGGCTCGCCACAGGTCGTATTGCATTTGCTGGTTGAGCCAGCTTTCGGGGGTCGTGTCGAAAGCTATCGAGAGTCGAACAGCCATTTCTGGAGTGATGTTAGCGCGACCGTTGAGGATGGCTGACAAAGTTTTTCGGCTGACGTTAAGCGCCTCGGCGGCTTCGGACACTGTGATATTTAGGGGTTCGATGCACAGCGCACGCAAGGTCTCACCCGGGTGCGGGGGATTATGCATTTTGATTTCTGCGTTCATGGCGAGTGGTAGTCCTCGTAATCGACCAAGGCTGCGTTTCCGCCCCTAAGCGAATGTAGTCGAAGTCCCGGGAGGTCCATGTCTAGGGGAGTAACCGACGCATCGAGTCTTCCCAGGATGAGCCTCAACCGATCCGCGTGATCGGGTTGAATGCCGACTTTCGAGCCCGTCGTGAAAAACGACCGCAACCCCCGATGGCGGAAGCTGACGATCCCGTGCAAAGTGTAACCTTTAAGGTTACACCGTCAAGGGAAAAACGTAATTTTTAGCGTCACCGAAAGGTGGCTATGTTCAGCGCGTGACGCCTCGGAAAAGAGAGTGTCGCGCCCGCAGCAGACCGACGACGGTTTTGGAGTCGTCGATTTCACCTTCGAGGGCGCGTCGTACGGCCTCTTCGAGTGGCACCCAGTGTACGTCGAAGACCTCGGCGGCCTCGCGGGCATCGGGGGCGGGTGTGAGATCGGTGGCCAGAAAAAGATGAATTCGCTCGGTGAAGATACCCGGAGAGCTTAGAGACTCGCCGAGCGGTACGACCTGCGCGGCGCGAATGCCCGCTTCTTCGATGAGTTCGCGTCGAATGGTGTCGATCGGCAGTTCGCCTGGCTCGAGGCGCCCTGCGGGTAACTCCCACACGGAACCTCCGGCTGCGTGCCGGAACTGGTGCAGCAGGCAGACACGACCTTCGCGATCGATCGCGACCGCGGCAGCGCCTCCGGGATGGTGGAGGATTTCGAGGTCTGCCGTATGTCCATTCGGCAGGGTGACGGTATCCACGGTGAGTCGGGCGATCCGTCCGCGGAACACCTCGCGAGAAGAGAGCAGCATGTACGATTCCTTTGGCCGAGTTCGGCTTCAGCGCGAGCGCGCGAGATATTCTTCGTTCGGCATCATGTCGGTAGCGGCCGCGACGCGATTGGTCATATTAAAAAAACCGGTCACGGCGATGATGTCCCAGATTTCGCGGTCCTTGAACCCGACACGCCGCAGCGCTGCGCGCTCGGCGGCGCCCGTCTCGGCGGGTGACACTGTGAGTTGGTGCGCGAAGTCGAGCATGGCGCGTTGTTTTTTGGTGATCTTGGCGATGCGATAGTTCATGACGAGCGCTTCGCCGAGTGAAGGATCGCCCGACATCTCGCGCAGCGCTTGTCCGTGCGCGGTGAGGCAGTAGTAACAGCGATTCGCCGACGAGACGACCACGGCGATCATCTCGCGCTCGAGCATGCTTAGCTTGGAGTCGCCGAGCATTAGGTCGTTGTACATCGCGATGAACGCGCGCAGCTTCGTTTCATTGAAGCTGTAGACCTCGAGTACGTTCGGCAGGAAGCCGATTTTCTCGTCGCAAATCGAAAAGTATTTGCGAAGATCAGCCGGCAGTTTACTGCGCGGCGGGATCGGCAACCGCAGCGCTATTTTTTTACGAGGTTGGGCGCGATAACGTCGGGCCATCAGTTGCTCCGGACGTCGAACGCCCCCTGGCGGTGGATCAGCGGCGGAATCCGCCACCACCCGGACGCGGCGCGCGCTCCTGCGCTTCATTGATGCGCAGGGCGCGGCCGTTCATCTCGTATCCGTTGAGCGCAGCGATCGCCGCTTGCGCCTCGGAGGCCGGCATATCCACGAAGCCG
Organism: Gammaproteobacteria bacterium; assembly: GCA_016874235.1. Classification (GTDB taxonomy): domain Bacteria; phylum Pseudomonadota; class Gammaproteobacteria; order Steroidobacterales; family Steroidobacteraceae; genus UBA964. The sequence goes on along the minus strand of VGUJ01000009.1, from coordinate 34,728 downwards.
AAGCCGCGTGGACGACCCGTCTCACGATCGTTGATGAGTTTCACCGAGTCGACTTTGCCGTAGCGCTCGAAGAGCACACGCAGGTCGGCCTCGTTCGCCGAGAAGGGTAAATTACCCACGTAGATCGTTGTCATTCGACCGTCTCTCTATCTTTGATCGGTTGACCAATGGGGCGATGCTACTACCGGACTCGGCGGCAAGACAACGGGGCCAAAGTGTCTACTTTTTGACGGGTGTCGTCGGTTCCACCTTTTTCTTGAAGTAGGTCCAGCTGGTCTCGTTTTCCCGGGTATCGGACCCTACGGGCGGCGTTCGGTATTCGGGGTAGTCGGACGCGATGGTCTTTTTCATAAGCTCTGGCAACTGGTCGTAGTTCTCGAGCTTGCGTCCCGCGGCGTGCATGTAAATGAGACCCGCGCGTCCGCTCATTTCCATCCACGGCAGCCAGTCGGCCATGCGCACCCAGCCCACCTCGATCGGCGGGTTGGGGATTTTCGGGTCGGCGATGGAGCTGACCTTACCGAAGAAATTGAACATCTCGGTGGCGTGGTAATAACCGCCCACGTTCTTCTGATAGCCGCCACCGAGCGGATTGACGTAAAAGAGCGGCACCGTGATCGTGTACCACCAGGTGTCTCCGCTGATGGTCGCTGGCCAAGCGTTCGGCTTGCCATCGGCGCCGATCGGGAACACCGGACGCTGGTTCACCGGATCGTTTGCCGTCTGCAGCACCTTGACGGTCTGACCGGACCACGGATTCTTCCATTCTTTGAGCAGCTCGCCGGTCGCAGGGTCGACGTACAGCAGCAATTCGCGCGAGACCAATCGCCAGCCCGTGCCGCGTACGGGATCGGTGACGGTCACGCATTGACGAATGTTGTATCCCTCGACGTCGAAAAGCTTCCGATCGCGCTCGCCCGGGACTCTGGCGAAGGCCTCGCCGTGAAACGAGTAGACGGTCGGCGTGTTGTCGACTGATCCACATTGGATGCGACGTTGAGCCAGCGTAGCGCCTTCGGCCGTATTGAGATCGATGCGCTTGCTCTGGGTGGCCGCTTGGGCCGAGCTCAGCGTGATACAAGATGCCGCGAGGGCGGCGATCGTCAGGGCGATCAGAGGTTTCGACATCAGTGTTCTCCTATTAAAAATCATTCGAGGTAAGCGTAGCCGTTGAGCTCGCCTTCGTAGAAGCGTTTGAGCGCCTGGCTCTCGGCGACCGTCATGCGGCCCTCGCGAATGGCGCGTTCGCAATCGCGGGCGAGCGCTGGATAAAGCTCAGCGACGTCGTATTCCATGTATTCAAGAACACGATTGGCCGTGTCGCCTTTGACGACTTCGTCGATCCACCACTTGCCGTCGTCCTCGAGTCGGATGTGTACGACATGCGTGTCTCCGAAGAGATTGTGAAGGTCGCCGAGCGTTTCTTGATAAGCGCCCACCAGGAACGCCGCGAGATAGTACTCGTCACCCTCCGCAATATCGTGAAGCTCGAGTGTTTTTTTGACCTCTCGATGACTCACGAAGTGGTCGATCTTGCCGTCAGAGTCGCAGGTGATATCGGCCAAAACCGCGCGGCGAGTCGGACGTTCATCGAGCCTGTGGATCGGCATGATCGGGAACAGGTGATCGATGGCCCAGCTATCGGGCAAAGATTGAAACACCGACATGTTGCAGAAGTAGATATCGGAGAGGATGGTCTCGAGATCTTCGAGCTCTTCGGGAACTTCTTCGAGCTTGCGCGCGAAGTCACGGATCTTGGAACAGGTGGCCCAATAGAGTCTTTCGGCCAGAGCACGAAACTCCAATGAGAGCAGACCGAGGTTGAACATCTGCAGACATTGCTCGCGTGCCGTGAGCGCATCATGCCAGCACTCGACCAGCCGACGATCGCTTACCTCGCGATAAGCGCCGAGCAGATCTTGAACCGGTTGAGGGAGCGAGCGTCCGGCGTACTCCTCATCTTCACGGCCAGTGACATTGAATTTGTCGAGAGCCGAGGAACCAAGCGTATTGAAGATGAGTACGCTATGGTGGGCGGCGATGGCGCGTCCGGATTCGCTCACGATCATCGGGTGGGGAATACCGCGAGCATTACACACGCTCGCGATCCGGTAGACGACGTCGTTCGCATACTCCTCGATGTTGTAGTTCATGGAAGATGAATCGTTGGTCCCTGAGCCGTCGTAATCGACGCCCAGACCTCCGCCGACATCGATGTATTCGAGTCCAGCACCGAGCAGCTTGAGCTCGGCGTAAACGTGGGCGAGCTCGTTGATGGCGTCCTTGACGCGTCGGATGTCTTGCAACTGGCTACCCGGATGGCAGTGCACGAGCTTGAGGCAGTCGAGCATGTCGTGTTGGCGCAGAACCGAAACCGCTTCCAGGATTTCGGTGATGAAGAGCCCGAACTTGGACTTCTCACCCGCGGAGTCACTCCATCGCCCCGACCCCTCGCTTGCAAGCTTCACGCGTACGCCAATCTGCGGACGTACGCCGAGGCGCTTGGCATGTTTGATGATGAGACCGAGTTCCGAGAAATTTTCGACTACCGGTACGATGCTACGACCGAGTTTGGTCGCGAGCATCGCAGTCTCGATGTAGCTGTCGTCCTTGAAGCCGTTACAGATGATGAGACGATCCGGCGAATTTTCGCTCATCGCCATCACGGCTAGAAGTTCCGGTTTACTGCCTGCTTCGAGACCAAAACCGAACTCGGCCCCGTATCGATAGACCTCTTCGACGACCAATCGCTGCTGGTTGACCTTGATGGGAAACACGGCCGCGTATTTATTGCGGTACTCGTTTTCGGCGATCGCGCGTGCGAAAGCGTCGTTCAGTTGACGCAAGCGATGAGCGAGGATGCCCGAGAAACGTACGACGACGGGCGTTGTGAGTTCGCGCTCCTTGAGTCCTTGAACGACCTCGAAGAGATCGATCTCGCGGTCCGGCATTTGCTCGGGTCGAACCACGACATGCCCGGCCTGGTTGACACCAAAGTAACCTTGACCCCAAGCCTGCACGTGGTAGAGCTCAAGAGAGTCCGAGACACCCCAAGACGAGCTGCGACGCATCGCGGGCGAGGTCGCTCGAGCATGAGGCTCGCGGGTTGTCAAAGAATTAGGCGTTGCGTTCATCGTCGATCAAAGTCCTCTGGCCACAGGCCGTGCAGCATCGCGCACCCACTCGCTCCATGAACCTGGAAAAAGTCGTGCGCCTTTGAGTCCGGCGTGCTCGAGCGCCAGCAGATTGACACAAGCGCTAACCCCCGAGCCGCACATCATCGAGATGTTACATGGGTCCGCACCGGAGAGTGTGCTCTGCCACATCGCCTCGAGCGCGGCGACCTCGTGAAAACGCCCGTCCGCGCGATAGTTTCGGGCGTAGTGATGATTGATGGCGTCGGGCACGTGTCCGCCGACCGGATCGATGGTTTCGTTTTCGCCGGCATAGCGGTCGGCGCCGCGCGCATCGATGAGACGTCTCGCGCCCGATGCGTAGTCTCCCGCAGAGACCGATCGCATGACGTCATCGAGCTGCACGACGAATTCATTGTTCGGTCGCGCGATGAAGCGCTGGGGTGTCACATCGGGAGCGCCTTGCTCGAGCGGCTGGTTGGCCTGCCGCCACGCCGAGAGCCCGCCGTCGAGCACCGCAACGGCCTCGTGGCCTAACCAGCGGAACACCCACCACGCGCGAGCGGCAAAGAAACTGTTGCCCTGGTCGTACACGATGATCTGCGACTCGGGGCCGATCCCCCAAGCGCTCGCCTTCGCTGCAAAGATCCCTGGGTCGGGTAGGGGATGGCGCCCCGTGGTCGGACCGACAGGCGCGGCGAGGTCACGGTCGAGGTGAGCGTACCGAGCGCTCGGGATGTGTCCGCTGGAATACGCGTCTTCGCCGGCTTCCGGTTTGCCGAGCTCGAAGCGGCAGTCGAGGACTACCCAGCCGGGCGTGCGCAGATGCGCGGCGAGCGAGTCGACATCGATGAGGGTGGTGACGCGCATGAGCAGATCCTGTCGCAAGATGGGCCGATTCGGGCGTGGTCCAAGGGCGAATTCTCCGGCGGGGACGTTACCGTTACAATCCCGCCCTATGTCCATCGACCTCTGGTGGGCCAGCGGCAGCGCCTACTCCTGGCGGGTATTGCTGGCGCTGGAGCACAAGCGCCTCACCTACAACAGCCATCTTCTCCAGTTGGCGTTTCAGGAACACAAATCGCCCCAGATGTTGGCGATGAACCCGCGTGGCCGACTTCCGGTATTGAAGCATGACGATTATGTGGTCTTTGAGTCGGTCGCGATTTTGTATTACCTCGACCGCAAGTATCCGGAGCCACCTATTTTTGGGCGGACGCCGGAGGAGGCCGCGGTCATCGTGCGAGTGATCGAAGAATTCCAGGCGTACACCGAGCCTCACATCATGGGGATCTGTCGGACGCTGCTCGGCGGAGGATCGAACCCAGTCGACGAGCCGCCGCTCAGCGAGGATGCGTTGACCGATGCGATGCATGTCGTCGCTCGCGAGGCGCGTACGATCGAAATGCGCGTCTCGCGCTTCGATTGGATCGTCGGCGATGATTACAGCGCCATCGACATGGTGATTTTTCCGTCGATCCAATTGTTGCGTCGCGCACTCGCGCGCCCCGGCGCCGAAGATCTTTCGCGGCGCTTCCTGCCGATCGAAGTGAATTATCCGGCGCTCGGTCGCTGGTTGGCGCGCATCGAGGCGCTACCGGGGTACGATCGCACCTTTCCTCCGCACTGGCGTGCGGCTTAACACCACGGAGTCAACATAGAAAACATCATGAGCGAGCATAAGGTTCACATGAATTTCCCGGGGCGTATCGTGTTTGTCGGTTTTGGCAGCATCGGGCAGGGCGTTTTGCCGCTCATCTTGCGCCATATCGGTACGAGCGCCGATCGGATCACCATCGTGTCGGCCGATGAGCGCGGCGCGGAAGTCGCCGTACATTACGGTGTGAAGTTCATCGTCAACCCGATCTTGCCCGGGAATCTTGAGAGCACGCTCGCTCCACTCGTCAGCAAAGGCGATTTTTTGATCAACGTATCCGTCGATGTGTCATCGGTAGCGCTCATCGAGTTTTGCCATGCTCGCGGCGCTCTTTATCTCGACACCTGTATCGAGCCTTGGGCGGGCGGTTACACCGATAAAAACACGCCGGCGAGTCATCGCACCAACTATGCGCTTCGCGAGCAGGCACTCGCGCTGCGTAAGGGTCGAGAGAACGGGCCGACTGCAGTGATCACCCACGGGGCCAACCCCGGTATGGTCTCGCACTTCGTGAAGCAGGCCATGCTCAATATCGCTGCGGACACGGGTGTCGCAGCGGGTGATCCGCAGACTCGTGACCAGTGGGCGAAGCTCGCGCACGTGCTCGGCATCAAGGTCATTCATATCGCCGAGCGCGACACGCAAGTCAGCCCCGTGCGCAAGCGACCGGGCGAGTTCGTCAACACCTGGTCGTGCGACGGTTTCGTGAGCGAGGGGTGCCAACCCTGCGAGCTTGGTTGGGGCGCTCATGAAAAACATTTCCCCAAAGACGGAGAACGCCACGACTTCGGGCACGGCTCGGCGATTTTTTTGACGCAGCCGGGCGCCGCGACGCGTGTACGAACCTGGACTCCGAAGGCAGGCCACTTTCATGGCTTCGCCATCACGCACGGTGAGTCAATTTCGATAGCCGATTACCTCTCCGTGAAGGAGGGAGACAAAGTCGTCTATCGACCGACCGTCCATTACGCCTATCACCCCTGTGACGATGCGGTGCTATCCGTACACGAACTCGCCGGTCGAAACTTCGTCATGCAGTCGCAGCAGCGAATCTTGATGAACGAGATTGCTTCAGGCGGGATCGACGAACTCGGTGTGCTGCTCGCCGGCCACTCGCGCAACGCCTATTGGTACGGTTCGCAATTGTCCGTCGATGAGGCGCGCAAATTGTGCCCGTACAATAACGCGACGAGTTTGCAGGTGACGGTAGCCGTGCTCTCGGGCGTCATCTGGGCCATGGAAAATCCCAATCGCGGCGTCATCGAGCCCGACGAAATGGATTTCCGTCGCAATCTCGAAATCTGCAGACCCTATCTCGGCCCGGTCGTGGGCGAGTACACGGGCTGGAATCCGCTGACCGGTCGCGAGAGTCTCTTTCCGGAAGACATCGATCGCGACGACCCCTGGCAGTTCAAGAACGTCAGGGTCTGAGGCAGCGAGGCCTCGGCAGTCAGGTGTAGCGGATCTCGGTGATCAGCCAAGTCCGCTCGCCTGCCGGGGTCGAGACTCTGACTTCGTCGTCAAGTCGCTTTCCGAGTAAAGCTCTTGCAAGGGGGGCATCCATGCTGATGTACCCGGGGGCGAGATCGAATTCGTCGGGTCCGACGATGCGATGATGCGCGAGCTCTCCGGAGTCGTCCTCGAGCGTGACCCACGCACCAAAGAAAATACGTCGAAGGTCATCGGGCGGACGCTCGACGACCACCATCCCGTCGAGGCGTTCCCTCAAAAATCGTACCCGTCGATCGATCTCTCTCAGGCGACGCTTGCCATAGGTGTAGTCGGCATTTTCGGAGCGATCGCCCTGAGCAGCCGCTTCGCTGACGGCTTGCGTGACCTGAGGCCGCTCGATTCGCCACAGCTGATCGAGTTCGGTGGTGAGGCGAGCGTGACCCTCCTGGGTGATGAATTTGGAGCCCGGAGTCGTTGGAGGTCGGTATCGGGACATGATTCGATATAAGGATAATGGTGCGCGGTGTCCGCGGCGAGGCGGGACGCGGTAATCTTGCGCTCCAGTTTGGATCACCTCAGTTCAGGAAATCGAGCATGAACCTTCGTCTGTGTGTTTTTTCGATGGTCGCCGCGGCGGGCCTCAGCCTTGCGTCCGATGGGTTTGCGGCCGACTCGGCCGCCGCCGTGCCGCTCCCAGCGGGCGCCTCTTCGCTGCGTTCGGGGCTCGACCTCGAGGGCTTTGATCGCAGCGTACGTCCGCAGGACGACTTGTATCGTTTCGCGGGCGGCGCCTGGCTTGCCCGCACCGAGATTCCGGCAGACCGCTCCAACTACGGAACGTTCAGCAAGCTCGAGGACGATGCGCTCGGGACGCTGCGAGAGCTGGTCGAATCCGCAGCGGCCGATCCGAAGCGCGCACGCGATTCTGATGCTCAAAAGCTCGGAGATTTTTACAGCGCTTTCATGGACACGAAGGCCATCGAGACACGAGGCATCGCGCCGCTCGAGTCGGAGCTCTCACGAATTGCTTCGCTTGCCTCCTATGACGACGTGTTCGCGTTCTTCGGGCGAGCGCAGCGTCTCGGCATCGGTGCGCCGATCGGCGCGTACGTCGGTCAGGATCGTCGACAGTCGACTCGCTACATCCCGGGTTTGTCGCAAAGCGGACTGACGATGCCCGATCGCGAGTACTACCTCTCCGATGATGCGCGGAATGCGAAAGCTCGGGCCGATCTCGCCACTTATGCGGAGAAGCTGTTGTCGCTGTCGGGTAGTTCCGAGGCAGGGGCCGCAGCCGCGCGGATCGTAGCGCTCGAAACGTCGATCGCCCGCCTGCATTGGACGCGAGTCGAGAATCGTGATCCGGTGAAGACCTACAACCGTACGTCGATCGTCGATGCGATCGTCGCCATGTCGGCCTTCGGCTGGCGGCCTTTCATTGATGGAATGGGCCCCGAGGCCGCGGCGATCACGGAGTTCGATATCCGACAGCCGAGTTACGTGAAGCAGCTCGGCGAGCTCGTACGCGCCACTCCGGTGACGACGTGGCGGGAGTATTTTCGATTCCGTCTGCTCGATGCCAATGCCTCGTTCCTGCCTACCGCCTACGATACGGCGCGCTTCGACTTCCGCGAGCGTGCGCTGCGCGGCGTGCAGGCTCAGCAGCCGCGCTGGCGTCGATCTTTGACACTCATCGACCGCTCGATCGGCGAGATCGCCGGCCGACTCTACGTGGAGCGCACGTTCCCGCCCGAGGCTCGCACTCGTATCCGTGAGCTCGTCGCGAACCTGCGAGTGGCCTTCGAGCAGTCGATCGACTCGCTTGAGTGGATGGGCCCTCAGACCAAGGAAGAGGCCAAACGAAAGCTTGCGGCGTTCTCGGTGAAGGTTGGCTACCCGGACAAGTGGCGCGACTACAGTCGACTTGAAGTACGACCAGACGATCTGCTTGGCAACCTTCGTCGAGTCAATGAATTCGAGTTCTTGCGGCAGATGGATCGTCTCGGCAAACCTGTCGATCGCAGTGAGTGGGGGATGACGCCGCAGACGGTCAACGCGTACTACAGCCCGCCGATGAACGAGATCGTCTTCCCGGCGGCGATCCTGCGCCCGCCGTTCTTTGATCCGAAGGTCGATGACGCCGTGAACTACGGTGGTATCGGTGGGGTGATCGGGCACGAGATCAGTCACGGGTTCGACGACTCGGGGCGTCGCTACGACGGTGAAGGGAATCTGCGCGACTGGTGGACCTTCGACGACAACGTTCGATTCCGTGAGCGCGCGGGGCGGCTCTCGGCGCAGTACAGCGCGTTCAAGCCGATCGACGATCGCTCGGTTAACGGCGATCTCACCTTGGGTGAAAACATCGGCGACCTTTCCGGGCTCGCGGTGGCGTATCGAGCATATACGCTCTCTCTGAATGGCCAACCCGCGCCGGTGATCGATGGATTCACGGGTCCTCAGCGTTTCTTCTTGGGTTGGGCGCAGATCTGGCGCCGAAAATACCGCGACGATGAGCTGCGTGTGCGTCTGGTGACCGACACTCACAGCCCCAGCGAGTATCGCTGCAATGGTGTAGTCGCCAACATGACGGAATTTTATGACGCCTTCGATGTCAAACCCGGCGACCGGCTGTACCGTGAGCCGAAAGAACGCGTCAAAATTTGGTGATCAACGCGCGCCGAGTCGGCGCTCTGATGGGAGATGAACTCATGAAAAAGATCGTGGCCATACTCATGCTGATGACAACGCTCGGCCTGTCGGGCTGCGGCTACAACACCATTCAGACTCAGGACGAAGCCATCAAGGCGTCTTGGTCTGAGGTGGTCAACCAGTATCAGCGTCGTGCGGATCTCATCCCGAACCTCGTCAATACCGTGAAGGGATTCGCGGCACAGGAAGAAAAGGTGCTCGTGGGTGTCACCGAAGCGCGTGCTCGGGCGACGTCGATCCAAGTGACGCCAGAGCTCGTGAACGATCCGGCGGCGTTGCAAAAGTATCAGGCGGCACAAGGCGAGCTGACGCAGGCGCTCAAGAGTTTGCTGATGGTCACCGAGAACTATCCGCAACTGAAGTCGGATCAAAACTTCCGCGATCTGCAGGCGCAGCTCGAAGGCACCGAGAACCGCATCGCCGTCGCTCGCAACCGCTACATCGCAGCCGTACAGGACTACAACGGCACGATCCGCAAGTTCCCGTCCAATCTGACCGCGATGGTGTTCGGCTATGAAGTGAAGCCGAATTTCACCGTCGAGAACGAAGCGGCCATTTCGGCGGCACCGACCGTCGATTTCGGTAATCCGACACCCTGACTCTGACGTCCATCGACGTGCGTCGCGCGTTTGCATCTCTGCTGCTACTTGTCGCGGCGATCCCCTGGATCGCCTCGGCGCAGGGTTTGCAGCCCATCCCGTCGCTCGAGCGTCGAGTGACGGATACGGCTGACATTCTCGCGGCAGATCGGGAAGCGGCGCTCGAAGAAAAGCTGGCGGCGTTCGAGGCCCGAAAGGGCGCTCAGATCGCTGTACTCACCGTGGCGAGTACGGCGCCCGAAGAGATCGAGCAGTACTCCATTCGCGTGGTCGACGCTTGGAAGCTCGGTCGAAAGGGTGTCGATGACGGTGCGTTGCTCATCATTGCGGTTGAAGATCGAGCACTGCGCATCGAAGTCGGGCGCGGTCTCGAGGGTGTGCTCACCGACCTCACTTCAAATCGCATCATCGATGAAACGATCACGCCACTTTTTCGAGGTGGCGATTATGCGGCCGGCATCGATGCGGGCGTCGATCGCATGATCTCGGTCGTCGACGGCGAGCCCTTGCCCGAGCCTGAGCAGTCATGGCAGGCCCGTGAGGGGGGCGGTTTCGAAGACATCATCGGGCTGGTGTTCGTGTTGGCCATCGTGCTCTCGGCCATCCTGCGAAAGATTTTAGGGCGCATTCTTGGCGCGGTGACGACGGGCGGCGTGCTGGGCGCACTCGGCCTCATGGTGACGGGCGCTTTCGGGCTCGCGATGCTCGCGGGTGTGGTCGGCTTCGTCGTCGCACTCGCCGGCGGCGTGCCGACAGGGCGCTTCGCGAGCCATGGGCGTCGTGGTCGTTGGGACGGCGGTGGCTTCGGTGGGGGCGGTTTCGGCGGCGGTGGTTTTGGCGGCGGTGGCTTTGGCGGACTCGGAGGCGGTTTCGGAGGCGGCGGCGCCTCGGGTCGTTGGTAAGAGGCTTCTCGCATCATGAGCACCTTCAAGCGCTGGACCAAAAATTTATTCGCGACACCGCTTGTCACGCGACGACGCTTCCCCGCCCATGCCTTGCGCACTATCGAGAAGGTCATCACCACCGTCGAGGCCCAGCACGCCGGGGAAATTCGCTTCGTAATCGAGACATCGCTCGACCTCGGTGATTTATGGGCGGACCGGACACCGCGACAACGCGCGGTGGCCTTGTTCGGCCGACTCGGCATCTGGGATACCGAGCGAAACAACGGCGTTCTGATCTACCTGTTGATGTCCGAGCACGACGTGGAAATCGTCGCCGACCGCGGCATCGCCTCGCGCGTGTCGTCCGACGAGTGGGAAACGGTCTGTCGGACCATGGAACAGCATTTTCGTGAGGGGCGATTCCCGGAAGGTGCAGTAGCCGGTATCGAAAGCGTTGGCGCCTTGCTCGCCCGGCACTTCCCGAGCGAGGGCGGCGATCGCAACGAGCAGCCGAACCGACCCGTCCTGCTGTAATCTTTGCGCCCATGAGGACGCTCTGCCTCGTTGTCGGTCGGCTCGCCACGCTCGGTGCTTTAGGTCTGCTGGTCGCGTGCGGGTCCGTGGCCCAGCGCCAATCCGTCGCTCCCGTTGTCGTGCCGCCCATCGCCGGTATCGACGAACCTTATTCTTTGAGTACGCATCGGTTCGAGCTCGCCGACGCCACCTCTGACCTGGTTGGTGAACTTCGAGTCACCCGAGCGAGTGATGAAGATACCTTCACTGATCTCGCACGTCGCTTCAACGTCGGATACGAGGAGCTCGTGAGAGCCAATCCGGGCGTCGATCCGTGGTTGCCGGGCGAAGGTCGAGAGATCGTTCTGCCCACGCAGCACCTGCTGCCCAATGCACCTCGTGAAGGTATCGTCATCAATCTTGCTGCGATGCGGCTCTATTATTTTCCGCGAGTGGGGCGGGGTGAGCCGCAAGTGGTCTACACGTTTCCCATCGGCATCGGTCGCGTCGGTTGGGCGACGCCCGTCGGTTCGACCACTGTGACACGCATGGCGCGGAATCCGCCGTGGCGGCCCGGTCCCGGGGTACGTGCAGAGCATGCAAAGGACGGTGAGATTCTTCCGACTGTCGTGCCGCCGGGCCCCGATAACCCGCTCGGCACACGGGCGCTGTATCTCGGTTGGCCGAGTTATCTCATCCACGGCACCAACAAGCCCGCGGGCGTGGGGTTGCGCTCGAGTCACGGCTGTATCCGGCTCTTTCCCGAGGACGTCGAGTTTTTGTATGACCTCGTTCGGCCGGGCACCAAGGTCACCGTGGTCAACCAGCCCTTCGTATTCGGTTGGCGGGGAGATCAGCTCTACATGCAGGCCTTTGACGTGCTTGAGGACGACCCTCGCGACTGGAAGAAAGCCCAACAGAAGCTACTGTCTCGAGGTGTGGCGTCAAAGATTCAGAAGGATTTGAAGACTCGAGGTGCCAGCATCGATTGGCAGGCTGTCTCGCGCTTCAGCCACACGCCCCGCGGGTTACCCGTGGCGATCTCGCGGGCCGATGCGAGCTACGACAGTCTGGTCGCTGAAGCGACCCGTGTACGTAATGCCGTGCCGATCGGTGCCACCTGGGATGGACTCACCGCCCCCCCCGATCAGGAGCCGTAAGCAGCCCTCCGTCCTCGTCACCGCGCGCCGGCGGCTGGGGGTACACTTGGCGCCGTGGGGGCTAAAACGATTGTGTTTTCGCATGGCAAGGATTCCGAGCCATGGGGTACGAAAATTGTCGCGCTGGCGGAGGTCGCCCGAGCGCTGCGATGGCGTGTCGAGTCTGTGGACTATCGGGGAATCGATACCGTCGAAGGGCGACTCGAAAAACTGCTCGAGGCTTGTCGCGGTCTGCCGCCACGACCCGTGTTGGTGGGTTCGAGTCTCGGGGGTTACCTTGCTGCGGCGGCGTCCCGTCCTGTCAGCGCCTCCGGCCTCTTCCTGATGGCCCCTGCCTTCGATCTGCCGGGACTCCCGCCCACACCCGTGGCGGAGCCCTGTCCGACGGTCGTCATTCACGGATGGCGCGACGAGGTCGTTCCGGTCGCCAAAGGGCTAGCGTTTGCCGAGACGCAGCGGGCGCTGACCTACCTCGTCGATGACGACCATCGATTGCACGCTTCATTACCTCGCATGGTCGGCTGGTTGCGAGAGTTCCTAGGAGGCTTCGATGCCTGAGGTGCGAGCGCTGAGCGCCGTGCTTCGACGCGGCCTCGATCTTTGGGTACGACCTGAAGTTCGGCCCGAATCGGCGACCGCTGCGATCGGTGCCGTTCAAGCATCGCCCGTGTGCTACGTACTTGAGCGTCGTAGTGCCGTCGATCTCGCTGCGCTCGAAAATCTTTGTAGACGTGAAGGACTGCCGCGACCGTCGGGGCGCATCCTGGGTCGTAAAAAAAGCGCTGTTCGTGCAGCGATACCACTTTTGAGAACGCGAGGAGTCTTTGATCCACGTATCGATCGACGACCGCCTGCCGAGCTGGTGCGAATGATCGAGGTGCTCGAGCGCGATTCGACGCTCGATGTGAGACTCGTACCGATCGCCGTGTATTGGGGTCGCGCGCCGCAGAAAGAGGGTTCGTGGTGGCGCTTGCTGTTCACCGAAAACTGGGCGCTTGCGAGCGGGTTCCGGAAGCTGATGCAAGTACTGATCAACGGGCGCTTCACGATGATCGAAGTGGGGGAGCCGACGAGCTTGCGAAGCTTGCTCGTCGAGGGTGGAAGCCCCGCGTCGCAGGCTGCGCGTATCGCGCGGGCGCAGCGGGCGAGCTTTCGTCGGCAGCGTGCGGCTCGTATTGGGCCTGATCTTTCGCATCGACGCACGATTTTGCATCGTGTGCTGTCGACTCGGGCAGTGCGTGCCGCGATGGCCGCTGAAATGCGCGACAAACGCGTACCGAGACGTCGCGCCCTCATGGTCGCCAAGGGCTACCTCGAAGAAATCGCTGCAAACTACTCGCACGTCTTCATCACCTTCATGGAGGGTTTTCTCGGCAGGCTGTGGAACCGACTGTATGACGGCGTGACGTTCAATCATGCCGAGACCTTGCGCGAGATCGCCAGAGATCGCGAAGTTGTTTTCGTACCTTGTCATCGCAGTCACATGGACTATCTGCTGCTGTCCTACGTGATTTACAAGCAGGGTTACGCGGTGCCTCATATCGCCGCAGGAATCAATCTCAATATCCCGATCGTCGGTCGCTTGTTACGGAAAGGCGGCGCGTTTTTCATTCGCCGGAGTTTCGCGGGTAATTCGCTCTACACCGCGGTATTCATGAAGTATCTGGCGACCATCATGGCCCGCGGGCATTCGATCGAATACTTTGTTGAGGGTGGGCGATCGAGAACTGGACGATTGCTGCAGCCAAAAACCGGCATGATTTCCATGACGGTTCGCAGCCACTTACGTGATCCGCGTAGACCCGTCGTGTTCGTGCCGGTGTATTTTGGTTATGAGCGTATCGTGGAGGCGGGTACCTACGTCGGCGAGTTGTCCGGGCAGGCCAAGCGCAAAGAAAGCATCGGCGATCTTGTACGGGCGATTCGCGTATTGCGCGAGAAGTTCGGTCGAGTACATGTGAACGTCGGCGAGCCAATTTTGCTTGACGATGTACTACAGCATCAGGTGGGCGCCGCGGACCGTGCGGCGCTCGATGAGGAAGGCCGAGCGCCGTGGGTCTCAGCCGTCGTCGATGATCTCGCACATCGCATCATGCGAAACATCAACTCGGCCGCTGCGGTCACGCCGATCAATCTGCTTGCCGTGACCTTGCTCGCCATGCCGCGCCAAGCGATGGCGGGTAGCGATCTTGCGAAGCAGTGCGATCTTTATCTAAAGCTGCTGCGGATGGCGCCTTACGATGCTCGCGTCACCATTACCGATCTCGACGGTGCCGCCGTGATCGCCTATGGCGAGTCGATGAAAGTATTGCAGCGCCAGTCTCACAAGCTCGGCGATCTCGTACGAATTAGCGACGAGATGGCTGTGCTCATGACTTACTACCGCAACAATGTATTGCACCTCTTTACGCTGCCTTCGCTCGTCGCCTGTGCGTTCATTTCCAACTCGGTAGTGCGCACCGAAGACATTCAGCGACTCGCGTGGCGTATCTATCCCTATGTGGCATCCGAGCTGTTTCTCAAATGGACGGAGCAGGAGCTGCCGGGTGTCATGCGTCGCTTGCTCGATGCGCTCGCGACGCTCGGTATTCTCGAACGTCTCGAGGAGCAGGATGCCTGGCGTCGTCCTGCGCCGAGCTCACCGCAGTCGTTGCAGTTGTCGTTGCTGGCGCAGGCCTCCGTCCAGACCATCGAGCGGTATTACCTCGCCATTGCGACGCTGATGCATGCTGGTTCTGGGGTGCTGACCTCGCGTGAGCTCGCCGAACGCTGTCAGCTCACCGCTCAGCGCATCAACATGATCTACGGCTTTAATTCTCCGGAGTTTTCGGACCGGTCGATGTTCGACAACTTCATCTCGTTACTGCTACGTCGGCGCGTCATTCGCAGCGACGAGGCAGGACGAATCGTCTTTGACGAGGTGTTCTTGCGGGTGGCGGCGGATGCTGAGTTCGTGCTGTCCGAACAAATCCGTCACAGTATCTTGCAGGTGACGCAGGTCGACTCGACCGCTCACTCCTGATCGCGTACGCGCCCGCGTTGCCGCTTTACGGACGAACGACGCGTCTTGCCTTCGAGACGACGCAAGCCCGAGGCTCGGGTGGGCTTGGTCTTGCGGCGGATTTTGGGCTCGATCAATGCCGAGCGGATGAGCTCAGCCAATCTTTGCTCGGCTTCGCGCCGGTTTTGTTCTTGGCTACGATGCTCTCGCGCCACGATGAGCACCGAACCCTCGTCGGTGAGGCGACGTCCTGCGAGACTCCGCAGTCGATGCTTGACGACGTCGCTGAGGGCGGCCGAACCCGCTAGATCGAAGCGCAACTGAACGGCGCTTGCGACCTTGTTGACGCTCTGACCTCCCGGGCCGCCCGCACGAATGAACGACACCGACAGATCGGAGTCGGGGATCAGCACCTTACCCGCGAGGATCGGCATCGTAGGGCAGCCGCGCGCGCGTCGGCGCCGCACCGGGCTCAAGTACGCGCACTTCCTGCTGCGCCACCGGAATCTTGATGCCGTGTTCTTTGAAGAGCTTCCAGATCCGGCGGTTCACGTCCGAGCGGACATTGTTGACACCGTTCATCGGATCGCGGATCCAAAAGCGCGCTTCGAGCTTCATGCCGTAGTCCTCGAAGGACAGGAGGCGCGAGACAGGGGCGGGATCGACGAGGATGCGTGGATGATCGCTCGTGGCCTTTATGAGTAGTTCGAGCGCGAGTTCGGGGTCGTCGTCGTAGCTGATCATCACGGGCAGCCGCAGGCGGACGCGTTGATCGGAATAACTCCAGTTGATCACCGAGGCCGTAATGAGATTTTGATTGGGGACCAGGGATTCGACACCGTCTCGATCGCGGACGACGACATAGCGGCCTCGCAGCTCTTGGACCCAACCAAAGTTATCGGAAGTCGTGCCGGTGTGCTGATGAAAGCTGATGACGTCACCGGGTTTGATGGATTTGTCCATAAGCAGCACGAAGCCGCTGACGAAATTACTGGTGATGTCGCGGATACCGAAGCCGAGCGCGAACACCACGGCGCCCGTCAGTACGGTGAGCGACGTGAGGTCGACGCCGGCAGAGTTGACGCCCAGCAGCAAGCCGATGGAGATGAGCAGGAAATAGCTGCCTTTGACGATGCCCACGCGGGTCGAGGGAGCAATGTCCTCGAGCGACATCACACGGCGTTCGATGGCCTTGGCCGCGAGGCTGGTGATGACGACAAACCCACCCACGATCACGATACCGCGCAGCAAAGCCCAAAGACTGAACACCGCCTTGCCGGGCAACAGATCGACCGTATCGAGCGTTTGTTCGAGCCAGTCGAAGCCGCCGAGCAGTTGAAGTCCGAGACTCGCCCAGACGATCAACGTCAGTCTCACTTCCCAGCGCGCCGCCCAACTTTCCTCACCGAGCAGTAGTCGCAACAGGAATACGCTGAAACGCACGGCGCCGAGTACGACGACGAGTTGTAGGGCGAGGACGAGGATGGCGTCCGGCGCGCCCGCCTGACGCATCAGACCGATCGCCAGTGCGACGAGGACCGTCGCAACCAAGAACGGCGCGAGGATGATGGCGCCCTCAGCGAGCGTGCTGCGTCCACGACGTTCGCGCAGGCGCTTGAGCGAGCCGCGCATCAACCGGTTGACGAGCAGCGAAACGACGACGGCAAGCAAGATCGCGATCAATTCATTGATGCCATCATTGCTCAGGAGCTCCCGCAGCAGGTTCTCGACGGTGCTGGGTGTGGGGTTCATCGAAGCACTCTCGCGTGGGAAATCAGGCGTTGAGATCAGGGATGAGTTCGCTGCTATAGCGTTCGATCTGGTCTTTGATAATCAATTTTCGTTTTTTCAATCGCTTGAGCTGGATTTCATCGATATGGATGTCCATCGAGAGGCGCGAGATGATCTCGTCGAGATCTCGGTGTTCGATTCGCAACTGACGCAATTTTTCGACATTGCGAAACAGTTCGCGGTCGACTTTATCGTTGTCGTCCTTCTCGGTCATCCGAGCCGCGCCGCCAAGGGTTCGAGGTCGGCCGGTAGCTTAGCGAAGCGTCCCGGAGGATTCCACGGCACGGCCGGATCGTGGAAGTCTGAGCCCGTGGAGGCTGCGAACCCGAGATTTCGGGCCAAGGTCGCGAGCCGATCGAGATCGGAGGGTCCGATCCCCGCGACGGAGACCTCAATCGCCTCCCCACCGGCTTCGCGAAACTCACCGAGTAGACGTCGCAACGCGCCGCCCGAGAGACGATATCGATGCGGGTGGGCGAGTACCACCCGTGCGCCCGCCGCACGTAATGCGGCGACCGTGACAGCGAGTGCGGGCCACTCCTCAGGGACGTGACCCGGCGTGCCACGGGACAACCAAAGATCGAAGGCCTCAGACACGTCTCGGGCATGACCCGCGGCGATCAGCGAGCGGGCGAGATGCATACGGGTCGGCACGTCCGTCTCGCCCAGAATGCGAGTCACCAAAGGTCGTACGGCAATCGAGGCCTTGCGCTCGAGGCGTTCACCGATCTCGATGAGTCGATCTGCGCGCCGCGCACGAATATGAGACAGATGGGCCGTGAGTTCCGCGTGAGCAGGGTCGAAATCGAGTCCGATCACGTGCAGGGTTTGACCGTTCCAGCCGCAGGACACCTCGACACCGGTGACGTGCTGCAAGCCGTGCCGGTCGCAAGCGAGGCGAGCGGATTCGCAGCCGGCGACGGTGTCATGGTCGGTGAGCGCCGCCAGCGTCACGCCTCGGGACGCGCAAAGTTCGATGAGCGCCTCAGGCGTGAGCAAGCCATCTGAATGATGGCTGTGCAGGTGTAGATCGGCGAGAGGAGGAGGGCTCATCGTCGGTATGATAGTCCCATGTCATTGCTCCCCGGACAGTCGCCCCGTTGGGATGAGATCGATACCGTGCTGCTCGATCTCGACGGTACGTTGCTCGACCTCGCCTTCGATAATTACATCTGGCTCGCTCGGGTCACCGAGATCTATGCCGAGAACAATGGTTTGTCGCTCGCCGAAACCCATGCCGAACTCGCACCTCGCTTCAAACGGGTACAGGGTACGCTCGATTGGTACTCGATCGACTACTGGAGCGCACAACTCGGCATCGATATCGAGCGCGTCCACCGTGAGGAGTCGCACCGAGTCGCCTGGTTGCCGGGCGCTCGGGGGTTTCTGGAGCAGGTTCGCGAGTGCGGCAAGCGCCTCGTGCTCATGACCAACTCGCACCCGGTCATCCTAGGCATCAAGGAAGAGCGGACCCGGGTACTCAGTTACCTCGATGCCGCGTATACCTCGCACGGCTTCGGTGCACCCAAGGAAGATCAAAGATTTTGGATCGCGGCGCGCCGTGCGGAGCCTTTCGATCCGGCCCGCACGATGTTCGTCGATGACAGCAAAGCCGTATTGCACGCCGCCATCGAGGCGGGTGTGCGTTGGGTCTACGGCGTGAAGCGGCCCGATACCTCACGCGAGCCGCACAACCACGAAGAATTTGCGGCGATCGACGGCGTGGTCGATCTGATCTGAAATCGTTGCTCAGCCCGGGCCGCGACGCCCGCGTGAACGTCCGCCGCCGGGTCTCGGGCCGCCACTGGGGCGACCTCCGCCGGGTCTTCCGCCGCCGCCCGATCTACCGCCGCCGCCCGGTCTACCGCCGCCGGGCCGACCTCCGCGCTCTGCGAAGCTGCGCCGGGGCGGCCATTTGATCTCGGGGAGCATGTCCGGCGTGATCGGCTCATAGGGCAGTTTCCGTCCAATGAATTTTTCGATGTCGGGAAGACCGACGGCGTATTCCTCGCACGCAAAACTGATGGCGTCACCCTCGGCGCCTGCTCGAGCCGTACGACCGATCCGGTGCACGTAGTCCGCGGAGTCTTGAGGCAGGTCGAAGTTGAAGACGTGGCTGACGTCCGGAATGTGCAGCCCGCGCGAGGCTACATCGGTGGCGATGAGGACAGCGAGCTTGCCGGCATGGAAATCTTCGAGGAAGCGCAGTCGCTTCTTTTGAGGGACGTCACCCGATAGTGCCTGAGCGTTGATGTCGTTCGCGCGAAGCACGTCTTCGAGACGCTCGGCCATGCGCTTGGTGTTGACGAACACCATGCTGCGGAACGGGTCCATCTTGCGAAGCAAGCCCACGAGCAGCGGAATTTTCTCTTCCATCGCCGGGTAGTACATGACCTGTCGAACACGATCGGCCGTGATTTTTTCGGGCTCGATGCGCACGAGCTCGGGATCGTTCATGTGCTCGTAGGCGAGTTCGAGCACGCGCTGCGAGAGCGTGGCCGAAAAGAGCATGGACTGTCGCTGCTCGGGTGGTGGCAGACGACGCATGATGTACCGGATGTCGGCGATGAAGCCGAGGTCGAACATTCGATCGGCCTCATCGAGCACGATGGCCTGCGTCTCGCGAAGTTCGAAGACGTGCTGCTTGAAATAGTCGATCAGACGTCCCGGCGTGCCGATGAGTACATCGACGCCCCCTTCGAGATCGCGTCGTTGCTTCTCGTAATCGACACCGCCGTACACCACCGCGATGCGCAGGCCTGTGTGACGGCCGAGCACGATGGCATCGTTGTAGATCTGAACGGCCAGCTCACGGGTCGGTGCAATGGCGAGCGCCCGAATCGAGGTGGCGCCCCGCGTGGGTGGCGAGGGGTGGGTGAGCAGGTTCTGGAAGAGCGCGACCAGGAAGGCTGCCGTCTTGCCGGTGCCCGTCTGGGCTTGTCCGGCGATGTCGCGTCCCGAGAGCGCGTGGGGCAGGGTCTGGGCCTGGATCGGCGTGCAGCGCGTGAAGCCTGCCTCGTTGATGCCCCGCATGAGGGGCTCGGCCAGATTGAGAGCGGAGAAGGTTAAGTCGGAAAGGTGGGTATCAGACATTACGAACCGTGGTGAACGAAAAAAATTGACAGTGCTTGCAAACGTCCCGGGAATTGGCTAAAAATCGGTCTCAGTAGGGCGTTCTGCCCCCCGGAATCCGGCTTCGCCCCCTCGCAAACCACAAGCAAACCTGGTCAATCCAGAGGCAAAACCCAAATCGCAAAGACGGTCTAGTGTAACCGTTTGAAGGCTTCCCGACATGGCGTTCAGCCTCGGGTCCGCAAACTCCCCGTTCAATTCCTATCGTTTCTATCCCATCAAAACCACTCCAACCGGAGGTTTACCCGCGTGAGCAGCCCTCACATCATCAATACCACTGACTCCACTTTCGCCAATGACGTGCTCAAGTCCGACAAGCCCGTCCTGCTCGATTTTTGGGCAGAGTGGTGTGGCCCATGCAAGATGATCGCCCCCATCCTCGATGAGCTCGCTCCGGCGTATGCCGATCGCGTTCGCATCGCGAAACTTAATATCGATGAGAATCCGCAGACGCCTCCCAAGTTCGGCATTCGCGGCATTCCGACGCTGATTCTGTTCAAGAACGGAACCGTCGAGGCGCAGAAGGTCGGCGCGGTATCGCGCTCGCAACTCGCTGCGTTCCTGGATAGCCACCTGTGAGGGGCGGATATCTAGGCGGCCAAGGCGGGTCGCGACGTCAGGGGAAAGGACCCCGTCACGGTGGTCATCGCGATCCTAATCGCGGTGGTGGCATGCGCAACGGTAACGTCGGCGGGCCGATCCACGACGATATGCCGATGGATCACGCGCCCTTCATCGAGTCGGGTGAGGACGCTGAAATCATCAGCCGCGCGGAGCTGGCTGCCTCGCGCAATTCGATGAATCTGACCACGCTTAAGGCGATGCCCATCGCCAAGCTGGTCGAAATGGCGAGTGCGCTCGGTGTCGAGGGCATGGCCCGTTCGCGCAAGCAGGACATCATCTTCAGCTTGCTTAAGGCGCACGCGCGTAAAGGCGAGGATATCTACGGTGATGGCGTGCTCGAGATTCTGCAGGACGGCTTCGGCTTCCTGCGCTCGGCGGACGGTTCGTATCTCGCCGGGCCTGATGACATCTACATCAGCCCCGCCCAGATCCGTCGATTCAATCTCCGCACCGGCGACTCGATCTCGGGGCTGATTCGCCCTCCGAAGGACGGCGAGCGTTACTTCGCGCTGCTCAAGGTGGGCGAGATCAACTTCGACTCGCCCGAGAATGCTCGGAACAAGGTGCTCTTCGAGAACCTGACGCCGCTGCATCCGACCAAACGTCTGAAGCTCGAGCGCGGTAACGGCTCGACCGAAGACCTCACCGCTCGCGCCATCGATCTGTGCGCGCCGATCGGCAAGGGTCAGCGTGGCCTCATCGTGTCGCCGCCGAAGGCCGGCAAGACGATGCTGCTGCAGAACATCGCGACGGCGATCACGGCCAATCATCCTGAGGTGTATCTCATCGTGCTGCTCATCGACGAGCGCCCCGAGGAAGTCACCGAGATGCAGCGGACGGTGAAGGGCGAGGTGGTGTCCTCAACCTTCGACGAGCCGGCTGCGCGTCACGTTCAGGTGGCCGAGATGGTCATCGAGAAAGCGAAGCGTCTCGTCGAGCACAAGAAAGACGTGGTGATCCTGCTCGACTCGATCACCCGTCTCGCACGTGCCTACAACACCGTGGTGCCGAGCTCCGGCAAGGTGCTCACGGGTGGTGTCGATGCCAATGCGCTACAGCGTCCGAAGCGATTCTTTGGTGCAGCCCGTAACATCGAAGAGGGCGGTTCGCTCACGATTTTGGCGACGGCGCTCATCGACACGGGTTCGAAAATGGATGATGTCATCTACGAAGAGTTCAAAGGCACGGGCAATAGCGAAATCCATCTCGATCGTCGCATCGCCGAGAAGCGAGTGTTTCCGGCGATCAATATCAATCGATCGGGCACCCGCAAAGAAGACCTCATCACCGATGCGGGAGAGCTCGCGAAGATCTGGATTCTGCGCAAGCTCCTGCATCCGATGGACGAGCTTGCAGCGATCGAGTTCCTGCTCGACAAGATGAAGGATACGAAGACGAACTCGGACTTCTTCGAAGCGATGAAGCGCTGAGGTTCCGTCAGCGACCAGCCTCGCGCTCGATGGCGCGATGGCCGATGTCGCGGCGGTACTGCATGCCTTCGAAGCGAATTTTTTCTGCGAGGTCGTAGGCGGCGTGTTGAGCGTCGCTCACCGTGTCGCCGAGACCGACGGCGCAGAGCACACGACCGCCGCTCGTGACGACTCGTCCGTCGTGCATCGACGTACCGGCATGGAAAACTTTTCCCGGCAGCGTGGCGGCTTCCTCGAGCCCGGTAATCGCATCGCCTTTGCGTACGGCCTCGGGATATCCCCCGGCAGCGAGTACGACACCGAGCGCCGCCCGCGGATCCCAGTCCATGCTGACCTGATCGAGTCGACCATCGAGCGCCGCGTCGCAGAGCAGCGTCAGATCGGATCGTAGCCGCGCCATGATGGGCTGGGTCTCGGGATCACCAAAGCGGCAGTTGAACTCGAGCACGTTCGGCGTGCCATCCGGTGCAATCATGATGCCGGCGTACAGAAAACCGGTATACGGCATGCCGTCGGCGGCAAGCCCGCGGAGGGTCGGATGAATGACCTCGCGCATGATGCGCTCGTGCATCGCAGGCGTCACCACAGGGGCGGGTGAGTAGGCGCCCATCCCGCCCGTATTGGGGCCGGTGTCGCCATCGCCCACTCGCTTGTGATCTTGTGAGGTTGCGAACGGCAAGACATGTTCGCCATCGGCCATCACGATGAAGCTTGCTTCTTCGCCCGGCAGGAACTCTTCGATGACGACTTCGGTGCCTGCGCCACCGAACTGGCCATCGAACATCGCACGAGTTGTCGCGATGGCCTCCTCGACGCTATCGACGATGACGACACCCTTGCCTGCGGCGAGTCCACTCGCTTTGACGACGACGGGCGTGCGTTGCCGGCGAAGCCACTCGGGATCGAAGGTGTCACGGGTAAAGGTGGCATAGGCTGCCGTCGGAATACCGTGACGATGCAGAAATTCTTTGGTGAAGGCTTTGGACCCTTCGAGCTGCGAGGGCGCCTTACGCGGACCGAAACAGCGTAGACCCGCCGCTTCGAACGCATCAACGACACCGAGTACGAGAGGCGCTTCGGGCCCGATGATGGTGAGATCGATTTTTTCTCTCTGGGCGAGCGCGACGAGTCCGGCGACGTCTTCGGCGTTGACCGCGACATTGCGAACCTTGGGTTCGGAGGCCGTGCCGGCGTTGCCTGGCGCGACAATCACCTCGCCGACTCGGCTCGACTGCGCGCATTTCCAGGCAAGCGCATGCTCACGCCCGCCGCTGCCTACGATGAGAACTTTGATCATGGGTGTTTGCGGTCAGTGCCGGAAATGGCGCATGCCCGTAAAGACCATCGCCATGCCATGCTCGTCCGCTGCAACGATGACTTCGGCATCGCGCATGCTGCCGCCCGGCTGGATGACGGCGGCGATTCCGTAAGTCGCTGCGACATCGAGTCCGTCGCGGAACGGAAAGAAGGCGTCGGAGGCCATCACGGATCCGCGTACTTCCAGTTTTTCGTCGGCCGCTTTCATTGCGGCGACGCGGCTCGAGTACACCCGACTCATTTGTCCAGCGCCGATACCGACCGTCGAGCGATCACGCGCATAGACGATGGCATTGGATTTCACGAACTTGCAGACCTGCCAAGCAAAGAGCAGATCGTCGAGTTCCTTATCGCTTGGCTTGCGCTGGCTGACGACGCGCAGCTGATCGCGCGTCACCATGCCGAGGTCACGAGTTTGAACAAGTAGACCGCCCGAGACACTGCGATAGTCGAGTTCGGCGCCGTGGTCGGAAGGCAGGTCACCAAGTTCGAGTACGCGAACGTTGGGTTTGCTGGCGAGCACCGTCTGCGCTTCAGGAAGTACGCGCGGCGCGGCGAGCGCCTCGACAAATTGTCGATCGAGGATCGCTTTGGCGATCTTCGCATCGACAGGGCGATTGAAGGCGATGATGCCGCCGAACGCCGATGTCGGATCGGTGCGATAGGCAAGCTCGTAGGCGGCAAGCGCATCGGCGGCGGTCGCAACCCCGCACGGGTTCGCGTGTTTGACGATCACGCAAGCCGGCGTCGTGAACTGGCGGACGCATTCGATGGCGGTGTCGGCATCGGCGATATTGTTGAAGGAGAGTTCCTTTCCTTGCAGCATGCGAGCGCTCGATACCGACGGCCCTCGCGGCGTGACGTCGCGATAAAACGCGGCCTGCTGATGCGGATTTTCGCCGTAGCGCAGGTCTTGTGCTTTTTCGTAGACGAGCGGTAACGATTGAGGAAACGCGGCGCCGGGCGCCGGGTGTCTCGATTGCAGGTAGTTGGCGACCATGGTGTCGTAGCGCGCGGTGTGCGCAAAAGCCTTGGCGGCGAGCCAGGCGCGCAAGGCCGGCGACGTCGCGCCATCGTGAGCATCGAGTTCCGAGAGTACGGTCGCGTAATCCGCCGGATCGACCAGCACCGTGACCGCATCGTGATTCTTTGATGCCGCTCGCACCATCGCCGGTCCGCCGATGTCGATGTTTTCGATCGCTTCGGAATAGGTGCAGGCCGGTCGAGCAACCGTTTCAGCAAAAGGGTAAAGATTGACGACGAGCAGATCGATACGCTCGATGTTGTGAAGCGACATCACGCTCTCGTCGACGCCTCGTCGACCGAGCAAACCGCCGTGGATGCGCGGGTGCAGCGTCTTGACGCGACCATCCATGATTTCGGGAAAACCTGTGTGCTGCGAGACTTCTTTGACGGTGATGCCTTGTTCGGCGAGTAGTCGTGCCGTGCCGCCCGTCGAGAGAATCTCGATGTCGCGCGCGGCGAGCGCCTTGGCAAGTTCGATGACGCCGGTTTTGTCCGAAACCGAGATCAGGGCGCGACGCAGGACGACGGGCATGGGTTCACTCCGGGTTGATGCCAAATTCGCGCAGTTTGCGACGCAAGGTGGCGCGATTGATGCCGAGGATTTCGGCGGCACGAGACTGGTTGCCGTCGGCGTGCTTCAGCACGACACGAAGCAGAGGTTCTTCGACTTCGCGGATGACGAAGTTGTAGAGGTCGGCGGGAGCGTGACCGTTCAAGTGACGGAGATAGTCTTCGAGTGCGCGCTCCGCGTGCCCGCGCAGCGGAAGCTCGCGCTTGATTCCGTCGTTGCCATCACCCGACATCGCTCGCCCCTCACCATCAATGTTCTTGCGCCCACGCGCCGAACAACTCGTTCGCACACGCGAACTGCGACGACGTGGAGGCCTTTGCCATGAGACGGGTCCGTGCATCGGGCGCCGAGTCGAGCAGTTTTGCGTACCAGCCGAGATGTTTGCGTGCGATTCGCAGGCCGGACTCTTCGCCGTGAAAGGCGTAGATAGCCTGTAAATGCGACAAAACTATATCACGCCGCTCTGCACGAGAGAGCGGCGTGGGCAAAGCGCCTTGCGTCAACAGACCGTTGATATCGCGAAAGATCCAAGGTGTTCCGTGGGAGGCGCGACCTACCATCACGCCCGCGGTGCCGGTGTACTGCAGTACCTCGCGCGCCTTGTCGGGGCTCGTGATGTCGCCATTGGCCAACACCGGGATGCGAACTGTGGTCCGGATCGCACGGATGGTGTCGTATTCGGCGTCGCCCTCATAAAAATCCGCACGCGTTCGACCATGGATCGCGAGGGCGGCGATTCCGCTCGCCTCCGCAATCTGCGCGACGCGGACGCCGTTGCGATGTTCTCGGTCCCAGCCAGTGCGGGTTTTCAGGGTGACCGGGACACCGCGACCGGTGGCGTGGACCGCCGACACAACGGACTCGAGGATGCGACCGACGAGCGGCTCGTCCTGCAGCAGGGCTGAACCACACAGACGGTTGCAGACTTTCTTTGCTGGGCAACCCATGTTGATGTCGATGATCTGCGCACCGAGATCGACGTTGCGGCGCGCCGCTTCGGCGAGCGCCTCGGGATCCGCGCCGGCTAACTGCACCACTCGAGGTTCAGGTTCGCCCTCGTGATTCATGCGTTGCCGCGATTTGCGCGAATTCCAGAGACGAGTATCGGAAGTGATCATCTCCGAGGCGGCGAGCCCCGCGCCGAGTTGCCTCGCAAGAATACGGAACGGTCGATCGGTGACGCCCGCCATGGGCGCAAGCACGGCGGGTGCCGGGATACGCCAAGGACCGATGCGGAACGCTTCGCTCATGCCAGACGCCCCGAGAGGCAGCTCCAGCCTTCGAGGTTGCGCCAACGCGTCAATGAAATCGCGGGGGCATAGGCGGTGATGACGTCCTCCGCCTGCTCATCGAGTAAGCCGGCCAGGACGATTTCGCCACCCGGCGCGAGTAAGGCGGTCAGTTGCGGTGCGAGCTCGCAGAGCGGGCCAGAGAGAATGTTGGCGAGCACGAGTTCCGCTCCACCCTGCTGCCTGAGGCGTGTCGACAGATCGACCGCCTCGACGAATGACTCGATGCGCTGATCGACATCGTTCGCTCGCGCGTTATCGACGGTCGCGATGAGCGCCTGAGGGTCGATGTCATGTACGAACGCCCGCGCGGCCGGCTGCAGTCGCAGGGCGGCGATGGCGAGCACGCCCGAGCCGCAACCGAAATCGACGATACGGTCCGCTTCACGTGCGCGACGCGCGGCTCGTGTATCGAGGTACTCGAGGCAGAGGCGAGTGGTCGGATGCGTGCCCGTGCCGAATGCCAGACCGGGATCAAGTCGAACCACGATGGCTTCGGGCTCGTTCACCTCCGCATGGGAGGGGCAAATCCAGAGTCGATCACCGAATCTCATGGGCTTGAAATCTTTGAGCCACTCGCGCTCCCAAACGCGCTCTTCGACGTCCTCGACGGAGAGGCTCGAGCGCTCGCAACCGAGACGCTCAGCGAGTACGTCGAGTTTTTCGACACTGGCAAAGTCGTCGGGAAAGATCGCTTGCAGACGCGTGGCCGGCCAGAGTCGGATCTCGCCGGGTTTCGGCTCGAGGATGGCGTCGTCGCGCTGATCGGTTAGCACGACGGCGTAGGCGCCCGCCTCGAAGCAGGCCGCTTCGACTGCCTCGGCGTCGAGTCCATCTAGATCGAGCGTCACCGCGCGCATGAGGGCGCGGGTCACTTCAAGCCGAGCCGACGCTCGAGGTAGTGAATATCGAGACCGCCTTGGTGGAAGGCAGCGTGCGCCAAAATCTCTTGGTGCAAGGCTGCATTGGTCTTGATGCCCTCGACCACCATCTCGGCGAGTGCATTGCGCATGCGAACGATGGCGGTCTCCCGATCTTCGCCATAGGTGATCAACTTGGCGATGAGCGAGTCGTAGTGAGGCGGCACGGCATAGCCCGAGTACATGTGACTGTCGACGCGCATGCCCGGGCCGCCGGGCGCATGCCACAATCTTACCGGCCCCGGTGAGGGCATGAACGTTTTCGCATCCTCCGCATTGATGCGGCACTCAAGAGCGTGCCCGCGTAGCACGATGTCCGATTGCCTCCAAGGCAGTTTTTCGCCCGACGCAATACGCAACTGCGCCTTCACGAGATCGATGCCGGTGATGAGTTCGGTGACCGGATGCTCGACCTGGATACGCGTGTTCATCTCGATGAAATAGAACTCGCCATCCTGGTAGAGGAATTCGAGCGTACCCGCACTGCGATACCCCACAGCTTTACAGGCCTCGACCACGCGCTCACCCATCTTGTGGCGTTGCGCGTCGGTGATGCCCGGCGCAGGGGCTTCTTCGATGACTTTCTGGTGCCGGCGCTGCATCGAGCAGTCGCGTTCACCGAGATGGATGACGTAGCCGTGATGGTCGGCCAAGATCTGAAACTCGATGTGCCGTGGCTTCTCGAGGAACTTCTCCATGTAGACCTGATCGTTTCCGAACGCGGCGAGCGCTTCGGATCGGGTGACGTTGATGGAGTGGATCAGAGCGGCGGGGTTGTGCACCACACGCATACCGCGTCCGCCACCACCACCCGAGGCCTTGATGATCACCGGATAACCAATATCTTTGGCGATCTTGAGGTTCTCATCGTTGTCGAGCCCCAGCGGCTCGCCTGAGCCCGGTACGCAAGGCACGCCATGCTGTTTCATGACTTTAATGGCCGAGACTTTGTCGCCCATCATGCGGATCGTTTCGGCCTTGGGGCCGATGAAGGTGAAGCCGCTTTGCTCCACGCGCTCTGCAAAGTCCGCGTTCTCGGAGAGAAACCCGTAGCCCGGGTGAATCGCTGCCGCATCCGTGAGTTCGGCCGCTGCGATGATCGAGGGCATGTTGAGGTAACTTTTGCCCGATGCCGGAGGGCCGATGCACACCGACTCGTCGGCGAGCAACACATGCTTCAGATTGGCATCGGCCGTCGAGTGTACGGCGACTGTCTTGATGCCGAGTTCGCGACAGGCCCGCAGTATGCGCAGCGCGATTTCACCTCGATTTGCGATGACGATCTTGTCGATCACGGCGAAGCGAGCGATTACTGGATCGAGAACAGCGGCTGACCGAATTCGACCGGATCTCCGCTCTGAACGAGTACGGAGGTGATCTTGCCGGCGCGATCGGACTCGATCTGATTCATCATCTTCATGGCCTCGATGATGCAGAGCACCTGGCCCACTTTGACTTCATCACCGATCTGCACGAATGGTTTCGCACCGGGAGCCGGCGCCGAATAGTACGTACCGACCATGGGCGCTTGCACGACATGATCAGCGGCGCTTGCTACGGGTGCCGAGGGCACCACTGCGGGCGCCGCGGCAACCGCTGACGCGACGGGCGCAGGCATCGGAGGCGGAGCGAACATCGCAGGCTGAGCGACGATTGCACCGGTCGACATGCGACTGATGCGCACCGACTCTTCGCCTTCCTTGATTTCGATTTCGGCGATGCCCGATTCTTCGAGCAGCTCGATGAGTTTTTTGACCTTGCGAATGTCCATGGGACCTCCGTGGGGCAGAAAATGTACCCTAGTTTGTCGTCAGCTTGGAGATTTCTCCGCCCTCAGGGCGTCGAGTCGCTTGATTTCGTCCCGAATCATGACTCGAGCCTGCTCGACGTGAAGCTTGCCGGCGTTGATGCGTTCCACCTGATCAAGAATGAAATTCGCTTCATCGCCATGCAGCTCGCCGATCTTCACGGCTACGATACGGCGTTCGCCGTCAGAGAAAATCGTGAAGGGAAACGCGGTGCTGATGCCGAAGAGATCCGCCGCAGCCACACCGTCTTCTTCGCCGATCAGCAACGGATAATCGAGGCCGATTTCTTTGGCGTACTTGATGACATCTTCGCGAAAATCGACGGCGACGCCGACGACTTCGACGCCGCGATCCGCGCGCTCGGCGCGCAGCTGACGCAGCAAGGGAATTTCTCGACGACACGGCGCACACCACGTCGCCCAAAAATTCACGATCAGAGACGGTTGCTGGAAACTCGACAGCGCGCGAGGCGGTCCCTCCAGTGTGGCGAGCGAGAAGTCGGGAAGCACTTCGGGGATCGCGCGGGCGACGGAGGCCGGCGCATCGGTCGACTCGGTTGATGCGCCCGGCATGGGAGCGATTTCCGTCGAGTTTGGCGCGGGGGCCTTGGGACCGAGAAAACTACGTATCGCGACGAAGGCGATGGCACCGGCAACAACGGCGACGACAATGACCAGAGTCGTTGATTTTTTCATGAGTCTAGGGGCCTGATGAATTACTTGATCGTGTCGGTGCCGCTGGTCGCTTCGGCCGCGACGCGTGCGAACTCATCGGCCTTCATGAAGCCGACGACGCGATAGTTTTTTCGCTCGACGCCGTCAGATCCCCAGAACGCGATGGTCGGCGGACCAAAGATTTCGAAGCGACGGAGCAAGGCTTGATCGGCTTCGTCGTTCGCGGTGACGTCGGCTTTGAGCAATACGGCGTTCGCGAGCGAAGCTTGTACTGCGGCATCGGTGAAGGTGTAGCGTTCCATTTCTTTGCAGGACACGCACCAGTCTGCATAGAAATCGAGCATCGCCGGACGACCGCCGGCTGCCGCTGCGGCGATTGCGCGATCGAGATCGTCCACCGTCTTGATCACGGTGAACTCCAGGGTTTTTTGCGGCTTGGCAAGTTGTGGGATCGGTGCGAGCGGATCGCGACCCCCTAAGAAAACGCCGGCGATCAAGGCGAGCGCGTAGAGTCCGAGAACTGCGCCAAGGCCGCGCATGATCCAGCCTGTGACCGAGCGCGTCTTCACCTCACTGAACAGTAACCCGGCGCCGATGGCTGCAGGCACAGCCCACAGTAACAAGGACCAGCGATCTTCGACGAGGCGACTCAACATCCAGGCGGCTACGGCAAGCATCAGCACACCGAAGAATTTTTTGACGGTATCCATCCAACCGCCCGCTTTGGGCAGCAGACGACCGGCGGACGTACCGATGACGAGCAGCGGCACGCCCATGCCGAGTGACATCACGAAGAGAGCGCTGCCCCCGCGCACCATATCGCCGGTTTGCGCGATCACGGCGAGCGCAGCAAAAAGAGGCGGCGCGACGCACGCGGAAACGATCAACGCCGACAAGGCGCCCATCACGGCGACTCCGCCGAAGGTGCCGGCCCGTTGTCGATTGCTGACGTCACTTAATCGAGTTTGGAGTGATGCAGGCATCTGGATGGTGAAGAGTCCGAACATCGACAAGGCGAGGGCGACGAAGATCAAAGAAAAGAGAACAATGATCCAGGGTTGCTGGAAAAGCGCCTGGATCTGCTGTCCGGCAGCCGCTGCGGCGACACCGGCGAGGGTGTTCATCACCGCCATGCCGAGCACATAAGAGAGCGACAGCGCGAACGCGCGGCCCGTGGTGACGCCACTACCTTGTCCGGCGATGATGCCGGAGAGAATCGGTACCATCGGCAGTACGCAGGGCGTGAAGGCGAGCAGCAGACCGAGCCCGAAGAACGTTGCGAGCACGAGTGAGAGATTTCCCGTGCGGATGAGCTCCGCGAGACGGTCCTGCTCCGACACAAACCCCTGAGTACCGCGAGATTGCGCTCCCCCCGATGCAGACGAGGTGCGGTCGACCGAGCGATCGAGGGCGTTGGTATTTGCTGCGGAGTCGGTCGCCGGGAGCGACACCTTGAAGCGACGTTTTTCGGGCGGGTAGCAGAGGCCTTTCTCCGCACAGCCCTGGAGGCCGACAACGATCGGCAGCTCCACGGCGCCACCCGGTGCGCGCGACACGGGGATCGAGACGCTGACCCCTTCGTGGAACACCTGCTGGCGCCCGAAGAACTCGTCTTCCTTCCAGTCGCCTTGCGGAATGTCCGGCGAGCCGAGCGTAGCGCTGGGCGTGCCTGCGGCCGAATCGAGACTGAAGTTGAACCGATGTCGATAAAGGTAATAGCCGGGAGTCACCAGAAAATCGACCCGGACCATGTCGGCGCCTTGGGCGACCACTTCGACCCGAAAGGCCTGATCGGGAGGAAGAAACTCGGATTCCCCGAGCTGGGCAATGGTCGATCCAGCGAAAAAACTCGAAAAAAGAACGAGCCCGGACAGTAATAAATTCTTAAATTTCATTGGCTTAACGGAGTTTCGAGGGTCCAAATGCCCGTCTGCACGAAGCAAAACAGGATAGCCGGGTCTGCCCTTGAAATGGAACTTTCCGTCGCTATCATTAGCAGCCTAAAGGGGGGAGTGCTAACACCTCCCGGTATCCTTTCAGTCAACCGTCGTATTTAGGAGCGAAACATGAAAATTCGTCCGCTTCATGACCGCGTGATCGTGAAGCGCCTGGAGGAGGAACGCACCTCCCCAGGCGGTATCGTCATCCCCGACTCGGCCGCCGAGAAGCCCTCGCAGGGCAAGGTCATCGCCATCGGTAAGGGCAAGATTCTCGAAGACGGCTCGGTCCGTGCGCTCGACGTGAAGGTCGGCGACAAGATCCTCTTCGGCAAGTACAGCGGTACCGAAGTGAAGGTCGATGGCGAAGATCTCCTCGTCATGCGCGAGGAAGACATCATGGCCATCATCGAAGGCAAGTAAGCCTAACTATTTCACCTAAGGAACAATCACATGGCTGCTAAAGAAGTTCGTTTCAGTGATGACGCTCGCCAGCGCATGGTGCGCGGCGTCAACGTCCTCGCCAACGCCGTCAAGGCCACTCTCGGTCCCAAGGGCCGCAACGCCGTGCTCGAGAAGAGCTTCGGCGCTCCGACCGTCACGAAGGACGGTGTCTCGGTCGCCAAGGAAATCGAGCTGAAGGACAAGTTCGAGAATATGGGCGCCCAGATGGTCAAAGAAGTCGCCTCGAACACCTCCGACGAGGCGGGCGACGGCACGACTACGGCCACGGTGCTCGCTCAGGCGATCATCCGTGAGGGGTTGAAGGCGGTGGCCTCGGGTCGTAACCCGATGGACATCAAGCGCGGCATCGACAAGGCCGTCATCGTCGCCACCGAAGAGATCAAGAAGCTCGCCAAGCCCTGCAAGGACAACAAGGCGATTGCTCAGGTCGGCACGATCAGCGCCAACAGCGACGAGTCGATCGGTAAGACCATCGCGCAGGCGATGGAGAAGGTCGGCAAGGAAGGCGTGATCACCGTTGAAGAAGGTTCGGGCCTGCAGAACGAACTCGACGTCGTCGAGGGTATGCAGTTCGACCGCGGCTATCTCTCGCCGTACTTCATCAACCAGCAGGCCAACCAGACCGTCGAGCTCGAGAAGCCCTTCATCCTCCTCGTCGACAAGAAGATCTCGAACATCCGCGAAATGCTGCCGGTGCTCGAAGGTGTCGCGAAGTCGGGCCGTCCGCTGCTCGTGATCGCCGAAGACGTCGAGGGCGAAGCGCTCGCGACGCTCGTTGTCAACAACATCCGCGGCATCCTCAAGGTCGCTGCCGTCAAGGCGCCGGGCTTCGGTGATCGTCGCAAGGCCATGCTGCAGGACATCGCGGTCCTCACGGGTGGTACGGTCATCTCCGACGAAGTCGGTCTGCAGCTCGAGAAGGCCACGTTGAATGATCTCGGCGAGGCCAAGAAGATCGTTGTTGAGAAGGAAAACAGCACGATCATCGACGGCGCCGGCAAGGCGGGTGACATCAAGGCTCGCATCGAGTCGATCCGTCAGCAGGTCGAAGAAGCCACCAGCGACTACGACAAAGAAAAGCTGCAGGAGCGCGTTGCCAAGCTCTCCGGCGGCGTGGCCGTGATCAAGGTCGGTGCGGCCACCGAAATCGAAATGAAAGAGAAGAAGGCGCGTGTCGAAGACGCCCTGCACGCCACGCGTGCGGCCGTCGAAGAAGGCGTGGTGCCGGGCGGCGGTGTGGCGCTCATCCGCGCCACCAAGGCCCTCGAGAAGCTCGAAGGTGCGAACGAAGACCAGACGGTCGGTGTGCGCATCCTCGCTCGCTCCATCGAAGAGCCGCTGCGTCAGATCGTCGAGAACGCGGGTGAGGACGCGGCAGTCGTTCTTAACCAAGTGAAGGCGGGCAAGGGTGCCTACGGCTACAACGCCGCGACGGGCGAGTATGGCGACATGCTCGACTTCGGCATCCTCGATCCGGCGAAGGTCACGCGTCTTGCGCTGCAGAACGCGGCGTCGGTCTCGGGCCTGCTGCTCACCACGGAAGTGATGATCGCCGAAGCTCCGAAAGACGACCATGACCACATGCACCCGGCTCCGGGCGGCATGGGCGGCATGGGCGACATGGGCATGTAAAGACCGGCGGGCCGGCGGCGCGCGCGTCACCGGCCTGTTCGTTCGTCGAACGGGAAGCCCCGTCGGGAAACCGGCGGGGCTTTTTCTTTACGGGCTCGTGGCCGAATGCGCGCCATCGGGTATCGTGCTGCGGTATGACAGGGGCGGAGTTTGTGAAATCGCGTCGCGCCTCGCTGACGGCAGCCATTTTTTTGATGGCGACTTCGGCGATCGGTCCGGGCTTTATCACCCAGACGGCGACCTTCACGAGTGCGCTGGGGGCGGCCTTCGCCTTCGCCATTGTCGTGTCGATCCTCATCGACTTCGTCGTACAGGTGAACATCTGGCGCATCGTCACGTTGACGCGGATGCGCGCATCGGAGCTCGCCAATGCCGCGATTCCCGGCGCGGGCTACCTGCTGACGGCGCTCGTCGTGATCGGCGGATTGTTTTTCAACATCGGCAATATCGGCGGTACGGGTCTTGGTCTGAATGCGCTCGTCGGGCTCGACGCCAAATGGGGTGGGGCCGTGAGCGCGTTGCTCGCGATCGGTATCTTTCTTTCTCGACGCGCAGGAATCGCTTTTGATCGCGTAATCATTATTGCGGGGGTCGTCATGATTGCCTTGACGATCTATGTTGCCGTCATTTCTTCGCCACCGATCGGTGAGGCCCTGCGTCAGACGGTATTCCCCGATCGAGTCGACTTCGCGACGATCACCACCATCGTCGGGGGCACCGTCGGCGGCTACATCACGTACGCCGGCGCGCATCGGTTGCTCGACAAAGGAATGGTCGGGCCCGAACACTTATCGGCGGTCAGTCGTGCCGCCCTAACGGGCATCGCCGTAACGGGCGTGATGCGTTTCGTATTGTTTCTCGCAGTGCTAGGCGTGGTTCATGGAGGCGCGGCGATCAATCTGTCGGGTGGTAGCGCCAATCCTGCGGCGCAAGCTTTTGAGGCTGCGGCCGGTGAGGCGGGCTTACGGATATTCGGGGCTATTCTTTGGGCGGCCGCCAT
>VGUJ01000008.1 GCA_016874235.1 Gammaproteobacteria bacterium | reverse complement strand
CCGACTCGTGAGCTCGCTATTCAGGTCGCCGAGGCCTGCCAAAAGTATGCGAGCCATATGCCGGGACTGCATGTCTTACCGATCTATGGTGGGCAAAGCTACAAGCCTCAACTCGATGCGCTACGTCGCGGAGTACATGTTGTCGTCGCCACGCCGGGTCGTGTGATCGATCACCTTGATCGCGGTACGCTGAGTCTAAAGACCATTCGGGCCGTCGTGCTCGATGAAGCTGACGAAATGTTGCAGATGGGTTTTGTCGACGCCATCGATCATATTTTGAGTCTCGTTCCTCCCGAGCGTCAGGTGGCCTTGTTTTCGGCGACTCTGCCGGGGCCGATCAAGCGAATTGCCCAAAAGCATCTTCGTGATCCGCGCGAGATCACGGTTCGCTCCAAGACGGCGACGGCGGCCAACATCCGTCAGAGATATTGGCTCGTTGCGGGAATGCACAAGCTCGATGCGCTGACCCGCCTTCTCGAGGTCGAGCCCTTCGATGCCATGCTGGTGTTTGCGCGAACCAAGCATTCGACCGTCGAGCTTGTCGAGAAGCTGGAAGCGAGAGGGTTTGCGGCAGCTGCTCTCAACGGGGACATCCTTCAGTCGCAGCGCGAACGCACTATCGCTGCGCTCAAGAGTGGAAAGATTGACATCGTGGTGGCAACCGATGTGGCAGCGCGTGGACTCGATGTCGAGCGTATCACTCACGTCGTCAATTACGACGTCCCGCACGATAGTGAGTCGTATGTCCATCGTATCGGTCGAACGGGACGAGCAGGGCGCTCAGGTGAAGCGATCCTGTTTATTGCGGCACGTGAACGCAACATGCTGAGAATCATCGAGCGGGCCACACGACAGCCCATCGAGCCGATGAACCTACCGTCCATTCAAGACGTCAACGCGCGTCGCGCCGAGAAATTCAAGAAAGAGCTGAGTGACATCATCGGCACTCAAGATCTCGCCTCGTATCGCGGGGTGATCGAAGAATTTGTGCGCGAAAGCGGGGCTGATGTGTTCGATGTGGCGGCGGCACTCGCATCGCTGGCTAAATCGGGCCGATCACTTTTCGTGACCAAACGCTCTGCGGAGTCTGAGGGCGGCGCGGAATCCACGCGTGATACGCCGCGGGGTGAGTTTGAGTCGATTGAGCGAAAAGCATCGAGAACCCGACGCCCCGAAGGGCCTCAGGCGATTTTCCGGCTCGAGGTCGGGCGACGTCATGGCGTGCAGCCCGGCAATATCGTTGGCGCGCTGGCCCATGAGGGCGACCTGCACGGCAGCGAAATTAATGGCATCGATATCCGTGATGACCATTCTTTCGTGCGGCTCCCGGCGGAGATCCCGGAGCATGTACTCAAACATTTGGCTGAAGTCGTGGTCCGAGGTCAGCGACTCGACATCCGGCTCGTCAAGGCGAATAAGGGTCCGGGTAAGAAGCGTCGCTAGTCCCTCGCTTCCTGCGGCATAATCCCGTCATCTTTTATCGATGTCGGTGAGCTCCCATGCTGAAGCCTTTGCTCTGTGCAGTGTTGCTCGGGTTTTCTGTGTCCAGCTGGGGCTCGGCAGAGACCGTCAAACGGCCGATCACCCACGAAGACCTTTGGCTCATGACGCGCGTCGGTGCGCCGTCGGTGAGTCCCGATGGGCGTTGGGCAGTGTTCTCGGTAACCGAGACGGCCTATCACGAGAAAGACCAAGTCACTGATCTGTGGCTTGTGTCCACAGACGCTTCGTCGAAGTCGGCGCCGCGTCGATTGACCGGAACAGCGGGTGGTGAGAGTGGTGTCGAGTGGAGTCCCGACGGGACCCGGCTCGTGTTTTCTGCAAAGCGCGAGGGGGATGACACCGGACAGCTTTATCTGCTTGATCTCAGTGCCGGCGGCGAGGCTCGACGACTCACTCAACTCGTCAACGGTGCCCGTTCGCCGAAGTTCTCGCCTGACGGGAAGCGAGTTGCGTTCTCGAGCTCCGACTACCCGGGAGCGGAAAACGAGGCAGATAATCGTCGGATTGAGACGGAGCGTAAGGGTCGAAAATGGAATGCGCGAATCTACGACGGGTTCCCGATCCGCAACTGGGATCGTTGGTTAGAAGATCGTAAACCTCGGCTGCTCGTCCTGGACCTTTCAGAGTCGGGTTCAGCCGCCGGAGATCCGCGCGAATTACTCCGTGACTCGGCGCTCGTTCGCGAGCCCGGATTCGCCGGGCGTGGTGGCGACGGCGGGGACTCCCTCGATGCGACGTGGACGCCGGACGGTCAAGGGCTCGTCTTCGTCGCCAGCACCGATCGACATACGGCGGCGTTCCGATTCACCTCATCGAATCTCTGGTACGTCTCGCTTGAGGGTGGAGAGCCGCTGAAACTGAGTGGCGATGATCACTCGTGGTCACAACCGACGTTCTCTCCCGACGGTAAGACCTTGCTCGTCGGTATCGATCGAAAAAGCGACAAGGTCTACATGCCAAGCGAACTCGTCGCGCTCGATTGGGGTGGGCCGAGGGCAGGTAGTGTGACCCGACAGCGTGGTCGTGAGATCACGCGAGGTATCGACCGATCTGTCACCTCGTTCGCGATCAGCCCCGACTCCAGAACCGTCTATTTCCTCGCTGAAGAGGCAGGCCACGAAAAATTATTCGAGACGAGTTTGGTGGTCGGTCAGCCGCGGCTCGCGTTCGATATCAAGACGGGTGTGTACACCAACCTGTCGGTCGCGACCGGGGCGCGCCGTCCGGTGCTGGTGGCGAATTTCGAGAGCGCGACGCGCCCCCCGGAGGTGGTACGGATCGATGTCGCGAAGGGCGGTCATGTTGCGCTGACCCGATTCAACGAAGACAAGGCTGCGTCACTAGATTTGGATCCGCCGCGTCACTTTTGGTTCACGAGCAGCCAAGGGCGGCGTATCCACAACATGCTGGTGGTGCCCCCAGGTTTCGATCCTTCAAAGAAATATCCGCTCTTTGTCGTGATTCATGGTGGACCGCACACCATGTGGCGCGATCAGTGGGTGATGCGATGGAACTATCACCTGCTTGCCAAGCCTGGTTACGTGGTCGTGCTGACCAACTACAGCGGATCGACAGGTTTCGGTGAAGCCTTTGCTCAGACCATTCAAAATGATCCGTTGCGCTCGGCGGGTGCCGAAATCAACGAGGCGGCGGATGTCGCCCTGCGCGACTATCCATTCATTGACGCCACTCGGCAGTGTGCGGGAGGTGCGAGCTATGGCGGGCACCTCGCCAACTGGTTGCAGGCGACGACTACTCGCTACCGCTGCCTTGTCAGTCATGCGGGTCTGATCAACCTCGAGTCTCAATGGGGTACGAGCGATACGGTCTATGGCCGTGAGGTGAACAACGGAGGCCCGGTTTGGGAGCAGGGTCCGGTCTGGCGGGAGCAAAACCCGATTCGCTACGCCGCCTCGTTCAAGACGCCCACGTTGGTCACCATTGGTGAGCGAGACTTCCGCGTCCCACTCAACAACTCGCTCGAGTACTGGACGGTTCTGCAACGGCAGCAGATCCCGAGTCGTCTCGTGGTGTTTCCTGACGAGAACCACTGGATCTTGAAAGGGGATAACAGTCGTCTCTTTTACCAAGAGATCCACGACTGGCTCGCTCGCTGGCTGCGGACCCCGGGCCCGGAGACGGGTTTCGCGCCCTGATCGGTGCCCCCGGGCGCCCCATGGCGCCTCGGGGCCAATTCCATTATGATTCGCGGCCCTCGCGGTTCCTCGGGTCGTGAGGGAGGGCTGTTTCCTGTCAAGGAGGCGTCCCGAGTGCTTGATTTGAAAGCCCCCCGAGGGGCTTTTATTTTTTGGGCCCCTGGCCGGGGCGGGTTTGATCAGGGGGGGCCTTCGTGGCCCTTTTTCATTACCCGCATTGGATTGGGGGTTGGCGAAGGATGGACGATGGCGACTGCAGCAGCGATACGCGACAAGCTCATCGGGCTTCTAGAGCCCCTGATCGAGCGACTCGGCTACGAGCTGGTCGACATCGAATGGGTGTCGGTGCCTCGCTCGGGCGTGCTGCGGATCTTCATCGATCAGCCTCCCGCGAAGGGTGGCCACATCGGCGTCGAAGATTGCGAGACGGTGAGCCGAGAGGTGTCGGCATTGCTCGATGTGGAGGATCCGATCAGCGGAGCCTACAACCTCGAGGTCTCCTCACCGGGTTTCGATCGGGTGCTGCGCAAGCCAGCACACTTCGGCCGATTTTTGGGCGCTAGGGTTTGGGTTGAGTTGAAGGTGCCTCGAGAGGGACGTCGCCGTTATACGGGCGATCTTTCGGAGGTGGACGAGTCGGGCTGCATCGTCATGGTTGACGGGCAACCCGTGAGAATCGGATTCGCCGAAATCGGTAAAGCGCGCCTGGTGGCGTGAACGATTTGTCGGTGTTTCGCGTGAAAGGGGACAGAAGACGATGAGCAAGGAAATCATGATGGTCGTGGATGCCGTCTCGAACGAGAAGGGCGTCGACAAGGAAGTCATCTTCGAAGCGCTTGAAGCGGCGCTCGCTTCGGCGACTCGCAAAAAGCACGGCGAAGAGTGGGACGTGCGCGTTGCGATCAATCGAAAGACAGGTGACTACGATACGTTCCGTCGTTGGAAAGTCTTTGCAGATGACTCCAAGGAGCTTGAGGTCCCCGACCGCGAATTGCGTTTCGAGGACGCGCTCGACGTCGACAAGAAGGCTCTTGTCGGCGGATTCGTTGAAGAGCCGATGGAGTCAGTGTCCTTCGGTCGAATCGCGGCACAGCAGGCCAAGCAAGTCATCGTGCAGAAAGTGCGCGAAGCCGAGCGTGCTCAGGTGGTCGACGCCTACAAAGATCGCGTGGGCCAGTTGGTCAGCGGTGTCGTCAAGCGAGTCGATCGTAACGGTATTTTTGTAGACCTCGGCGGCAATGCAGAAGGCTTTGTTTCGCGCACGGACATGATCATGCGTGAGCAGGTCAAACCTCAAGATCGAATCAAAGCCTTCCTCAAGGAAGTGCGCTCGGAACCGCGGGGTCCACAGCTTTTTCTGACGCGCTCAGCGCCGGAGTTCTTGATTGAACTCTTCAAGCTTGAAGTGCCTGAGGTGGGTCAGGGTCTCATCCAGATTTTGGGCGCGGCTCGTGATCCTGGCATTCGAGCCAAGATTGCCGTCCGCAGCAACGATCCGCGAATCGATCCGGTCGGCGCGTGCGTCGGCATGAGAGGGTCGCGAGTACAGGCCGTCTCTAATGAGATCGCCGGTGAGCGCGTTGACATCATTCCGTTCGACGACAACCCTGCTCAGTTCGTGATCAATGCGATGTCGCCGGCGGAGGTCATCTCCATCGTCGTCGACGAAGACTCGCACAGCATGGACATTGCAGTGTCCGAGGAAAAGCTTTCTCAGGCGATCGGTCGTGGCGGTCAAAATATTCGACTCGCCAGCCAACTGACGGGCTGGGAGCTCAACGTGATGACCGAGTCCGACGCTGAGGCCAAGAGCGAGTCCGAGGCGAGGGCGTTGGTCGAGAACTTCATGAAGCAGTTGGACGTGGACGAAGACGTCGCAACGATCCTCGTACAGGAGGGTTTCTCGACCGTCGAAGAAATCGCGTATGTGCCCCAGGGAGAGCTCAACGCAATAGAAGAGTTCAACGAAGATATCGTCAAAGAGCTTCGTAGTCGCGCGCGAGATGTGCTGCTGACGCAGGCGATCGCGAGCGAAGAGAGCCTCGATTCGCAGATTCCCGCTGACGATTTGCTGCTGCTCGAGGGCATGCAGCCTGATCTCGCCTTGGCGCTCGCCCGACGGGGCGTTCGAACTCGCGAGGATCTGGCTGAGCAGGCTGTCGATGATCTTTTGGATATTCAGGGGCTCACGGCCGACGAGGCTGGCAAGCTCATCATGAAGGCTCGCGAGCATTGGTTTGCGCCGGGCCACGGTTGAGTAGACCCCACAGGAACCTGATATGGCTGATGTAACGGTTGCCCAATTTGCTGAGGTACTCAAGGTACCGGTCGAGAAGCTGATCGCTCAGCTCGCTCAAGCGGGTATCGAGGTCGCAGGGCCCAATGATCGCATCAGTGACGATGCGAAACTCGTGCTGTTGACGCACCTCCGGCGAAGTCATGGGCAGGCAGAGGAGTCCGGTCCCGCGGTAGCGGCACCCCGAAAAATTACCCTGCAGCGCAAACAACAGAGCGAGATCAAGCTCGCGGGCGGCGCGGGACGCGCTCGAACCGTCAACGTCGAGGTGCGTGTCAAGCGCACGTACGTCAAGCGCGACGTGCTCGAGGAGCAAGCCAAGGCGCAGGGTGAGGACTCTGAATCCAAACGACGTGAGGTCGAGGAGGCTGCGCGTGTCGAGCGTGAACGCCAGGAGCACGAGCGTCGTGAGGCGGAGCGTCTCGAAGCTGAGAACCGTCGTCGCCTTGAAGAGGAAGCGGCTGCGCGACGTGCGGCAGAGGAGGCGCGTCGTGCTGCCGAGCAGCGTGAGCGTGACCAAGGGGATGCCGATAAAGGTGGGCGCTCGAGAGCACCTGTCGCGGCGCCCGAGACTCGCGCGGCCGACACGCGGCCCGGCAAAACGGCGGGTGGAGACGCCGAGCGTGACAAGCGAACGCGCTATGGTCGCGAGGAGTTGCACGTCAGTACAGACGCCAGCTCGCGCCTAAAGAAAAAGAAGAAGATTCGCGAACGCAAGGCTCCGGTGGGTATGGAGCAGCGTCACGGATTTGAGCTCCCGACCGCGCCGGTCGTGCGCGAGGTGATCATCGGCGAGACGATCACGCCGCAGGAGCTCGCTCAAAAAATGGCGGTCAAGGCGACCGAAGTCATCAAAGCCATGATGAACATGGGTGTGATGGCGACGATCAACCAGCCGATCGACCAAGATACTGCCGTGCTTGTGGTCGAGGAGATGGGACATACCGCCAAGCTCCTCAAAGAAAACCAGCTTGAGACGGATATCCAGGGCGCGGGGGGAGAGACGGTCGAGAGTCTTTCTCGGCCTCCTGTAGTCACCGTGATGGGCCACGTCGATCACGGCAAGACGTCATTGCTCGATTACATCCGAAAGACCAAGGTCGCCTCCGGCGAGGCCGGCGGAATTACGCAGCATATCGGCGCGTATCATGTGCAGACCGACAAGGGCGGAGTCACGTTTCTCGACACGCCGGGTCACGCAGCCTTCACGGCGATGCGTGCTCGTGGTGCCAAGGCGACGGACGTGGTGGTCCTCGTGGTTGCTGCGGACGACGGTGTCATGCCGCAGACGATCGAAGCCATCCAGCACGCGCGCGCGGCGGGTGTACCGATCGTCGTTGCAGTCAATAAAATCGACAAAAACACCGCGGATCCCGATCGTGTCAGAACGGAGCTCTCCAAACAGGAAGTCATTCCTGAAGAGTGGGGCGGAGATACGATGTTCGTGAACGTATCGGCGTACACGGGGCAAGGGATCGATCAGCTGCTGGATGCGATTTTGCTGCAGTCTGAGGTGCTTGAGCTCAAAGCGCCGCTCACGGGGCTCGCTGCCGGCATCATCGTCGAAGCCAGCGTCGAGAAAGGGCGGGGCGCTGTGGCGACGGTGCTCGTGAAAAAAGGCACGCTGAAGCTCGGCGATCCGATCATCGCAGGTCAGGTATTCGGTCGCGTGCGCGCCATGTTCGACGAGACCGGCAAGAGCGTCGACGAAGCCAAGCCTTCGATGCCCGTGCTTGTGCTCGGGTTGTCGGGTGCGCCGAATGCTGGCGAAGAAATGCTGGCGGTCGAGAGTGAGCGAAAAGCTCGCGAAGTCGCACTTTATCGTCAAGGCAAGTTTCGCGACGTCAAGTTGGCCAAGCAAGCGGCTGCGGTGGGCGATGTGTTCTCGCAAATGGCCGAGGACAAGGCGGGCGTTATCAGCGTCGTCATCAAAGCCGACGTTCAAGGCAGCGCCGAGGCGCTGCGTGATTCTCTTACCAAGCTCTCCACCGACGAGGTGCAGGTCAAGGTGGTCGCGAGCGGCGTCGGTGGCATCACGGCCTCAGATGTGCAGCTTGCGGCTGCGTCGAAGGCCATGGTGCTCGGCTTCAACGTTCGCGCCGATTCCGGTGCTCGTGAAGCGGTCAAAGAAACCGGAATCGACATCCGTTATTTCTCGATCATTTACGAAGCCATCGACGACATCAAACAGCGCATGAGCGGATTGCTCGCGCCCGAGATCAAAGAACAGATCGTCGGTACCGCGCAGGTTCGCGATGTCTTCCGCTCGAGTAAGTTTGGCGTCGTGGCGGGTTGTCTCGTCATCGAAGGGGCAGTCAAGCGCAACAATCCGATTCGTGTGCTTCGCGACAACGTCGTCATCTTCGAGGGAGCTCTCGAGTCTCTTCGACGGTTCAAGGACGACGTCGGTGAGGTTCGTGCGGGTACCGAGTGCGGTATCGGCGTGAAGAACTACCAGGATGTCCGTGTCGGCGATCAGATCGAGTGCTACTCGCGCGTTGAGGTCGCTCGCGCGATCGCGTGATCGACGGGCGTTCCACCACCGAAATGTCGTGACCAGCAAGGCCCGACAACAACGCGTCGAGTCCGAACTACAGCGGGTGGTGGCTGAGCTCGTGTCGCGTGAGGTCAAAGACCCTCGCGTGGGGATGGTGACGATCACGGCGGTTCAGGTCGCCCCCGATATGGGTTCAGCGCGGGTGCTGTTCGTTCCTTTCGGGGATCGACATTCGCCAGCGGAAGTGACCGAAGGACTTCGTCGGGCGGCAGGATTTCTCCGCGGGGAGGTGGGTCGGCGGCTCGGCTTGCGTCATGCCCCGCGACTCGATTTCGAGTACGACGAAAGCATCGCGCAGGCGGATCGACTCACTCGACTGATCGACGACGCGGTTCGCTCTGAAAAAGACGAACCGGACCTCGGCGGCGACTCCCGTTGACCGACGGAATTTTGCTTCTCGACAAGCCGTTGGGTTTGTCCTCGACTGCGGCAGGCCTGCGCGTCCGGCGTCTGGTGGGCGCGAGCAAGGCAGGTCATGTCGGTAGCCTTGATCCGCTCGCGACGGGAATGCTCCCCATCTGCATCGGCGAGGGCACGAAGCTCGCCAGTGAAATCCTGGAAGGCGACAAGGTCTATCGTTTCCAGATATCCCTCGGCCAGCGAACCTCGACGGGGGACGTCGAAGGCGAGGTCGTCGAGAACGCGCCGG
This sequence comes from Gammaproteobacteria bacterium, assembly GCA_016874235.1. Taxonomy (GTDB): domain Bacteria; phylum Pseudomonadota; class Gammaproteobacteria; order Steroidobacterales; family Steroidobacteraceae; genus UBA964. Next base: position 73,556 of record VGUJ01000008.1, on the reverse strand, counting down.
TGCCGCCGCTCGCGCCTGGCGCTGTCGAGGAGGTGCTCAAGCACTTCGTGGGAGATACCTTGCAAATCCCGCCGATGTACTCGGCCATCAAGCAGGGCGGGGTCCCGTTGTATCGTCGGGCTCGGGCCGGCGAAGTCGTCGATCGGCCGCCGCGCAAGATTCGGATCGAGTCGATCGAGGCGATCGATCTTAAGGGGCCTCTCCTCGACTGCCGGGCGATCTGCGGTAAAGGCACGTACATTCGGGTGCTTGCCGAGGACATCGCGCGCGGCTTGGGTACCGTGGGTCATGTGACCTCGCTGCGCCGGGAGAGCGTTCAGCCATTTGGCCGGGACCGACTCGTGACCCTCGAGCAAATTGAATCCACCCAGGGCATCGGACTGCCCTGGGTGACCCTGGACGAGGCGGTGGGCCACTTGAGGCTGGTTTCGTTGCCGCCGGAGACGGCGAGACGGATGGCTCAGGGACAGGTGGTCGAGGCCCCTGAGGCGCTTCACTTAGCGCTGGGAGAGACCGTTCGGCTGCAGGGTCCCGGATCCATTTTCATGGGTCTGGGGCGGATTGCAGCCCCGGGACGGGTCGCCCCCAAGCGACTTGTGGCCGAAAAGGCCAGCGAGTACAATCCGCGGCCTTCAACACGACCGTAACTATCAAGATTTAAAAGGGTTTTTCAGAATGCCTCTTAGCACAGAGAAAAAGAGCGGAGTCGTTGCGCAGTTCCGCCGGGACCCCAAGGACACGGGCTCTCCTGAAGTTCAGATCGCGCTGCTCTCCGAGCGGATTACTGGCCTCGGCCAGCACTTCTCCTCGCACGCTTCGGACCACTCGTCCCGTCGCGGTCTCGTGAAGATGGTCAACCAGCGCCGAAAGCTCCTCGATTACCTCAAGGCCAACCAGCCCCAGAAGTATCAGGAAGTCGTCGAGCGTCTCGGGCTGCGTCGCTAAGCAGTCCCTCCTTAAAGGCCGCGCCTCTCACTGAGCGCGGCCTTTTCGCTTACAGCATTTTTTCACGAGGTTTCCCGTGCCGGTATTCAAGAAGACTTTTCAGTATGGTTCCCACACGTTGACGCTCGAGACGGGCGAGATGGCCCGTCAGGCGGATGCCGCGGTCGTCGCATCGCTCGGTGATACGGTTGTGTTGTGTACGGCCGTTGCTGCCAAAAAGGCGGCTCCGGGTCGCGATTTCTTCCCGCTCACCGTGAACTACCAAGAGAAGTTCTACGCGGCGGGCCGCATCCCGGGCGGGTTCTTCAAGCGTGAAGGTCGCCCCACCGAAAAAGAGACGCTGACGTCGCGCCTCATCGACCGTCCGATCCGGCCGCTCTTCCCGGACGGCTTCTACAACGAAGTTCAGGTGGTGACCACCGTGATCTCGATCGATCCTGAGATCGATGCCGACATTCCGGCGATGGTCGGTGCCTCTGCGGCGCTCGCGTTGTCGGGCGTTCCGTTCAACGGTCCGATCGGTGCGGCTCGAGTCGGGTTCAAAGATGGTCAGTACCTCCTCAATCCGACCGCCAAAGAAATCAAAACCTCTGAGCTCAACCTCGTCGTTGCCGGCACAAAGGACGGCGTGATGATGGTGGAGTCGGAAGCGAACTGCCTCACCGAAGAGGTCATGCTCGGTTCGGTCGTATTCGGTCACGAGCAGATGCAGGTCGCCATCAAGGCGATCAATGAACTGGTCGTCGAATGCGGCAAGCCGCGTTGGGACTGGAAGCCGAACGCCGCCACGGCAGAGCTCGAGAGTGCCGTCCGCACAGCTGCGCATGGCCCGCTCTCCGAGGCCTACCGGGTCATCGAGAAGCAGGCGCGATACTCGCGCGTCGGTGAAATCAAGAAGGCTGTCATCGAGCAACTGACCGCGGGCGAGGCGCCGGCTTATACCGCCGAGCAGGTCGACGATCAGTTATTCCGCCTCGAGAGCCACATCGTTCGCGAACGTATTCTCAACGGCGAGCCGCGTATCGATGGTCGCGATTCCGTGACCGTGCGACCCATCACCATCAAAGTGGGCGTCACGCCGCGTACGCATGGGTCCGCATTGTTCACCCGCGGTGAGACCCAGGCCCTCGTGGTCACGACGCTCGGAACGGGCCGCGACTCGCAGATCATCGATGCGCCCGAAGGGGAGCATCGCGAGCCGTTCATGCTGCACTACAACTTCCCGCCGTTCTCGGTGGGTGAGACGGGCATGATGTCCGGTCCGAAGCGCCGCGAAATCGGTCACGGAAACCTGGCGCGTCGTGGTGTCTCGGCGGTGATGCCGGACATGGAAAAATTCCCGTACGTCATCCGCGTCGTGTCGGAAATTCTCGAGTCGAACGGGTCGTCTTCGATGGCTTCCGTGTGTGGCGCGTCGCTCGCCATGATGGACGCCGGTGTGCCGCTCAAGTTACCCGTCGCCGGTGTTGCGATGGGTCTCGTGCTCGAGGGCAAGCGCTACAAGGTGCTGACGGATATCCTGGGTGATGAAGACCACCTCGGCGACATGGACTTCAAAGTAGCGGGCACCAAAGATGGTGTCACCACGCTGCAGATGGACATCAAGGTCGAGGGCATTACGCCCGAGATCATGAAGGTCGCGCTCGAGCAGGCGAAGACGGGACGTCTTCACATCCTCGGCGAGATGAACAAGGTCATCTCCAAGCCCCGCGAGACGATGTCCGAGTGGGCGCCCTCGATCATCACGCTCAAGATCGATCCGGAAAAAATCCGCGACGTCATCGGCAAGGGTGGTGCGGTCATCCGTCAGATCACCGAAGAGACAGGAACGACCATCGATATCGAGAATGACGGCACGGTCAAGATTGCCTCGGTCAATGGGACGGCGGGTCGCGAGGCCCAGCGTCGCATCGAACTGATCACGGCGGATGTCGAGGTGGGGCGGATCTACGAAGGGCGCGTTGCGCGCCTCATGGATTTCGGCGCCTTCGTCACCATCCTGCCGGGACGCGATGGCCTCGTACACATTTCGCAGATTTCCAACGAGCGCGTCGAGCGTGTCTCCGACAAATTGAAGGAAGGCGATGTGGTGCAGGTCAAGGTGCTCGAGGTCGACCGTCAGGGTCGCGTGCGCCTCTCGATGAAGGACGTCGAGCCGCGCTAAGGCTCGCGGTCACGCCTCGAGCGTGATCACCGACGACCCGGCGAATCGCGCCGGGTCCCATCTTGGTTTCATCCAGCTCAATAACTCACTCGCGGTGTCGATCGCCGCGGGTGGTTCATCTTGGGCGAGCCAGCGCAGCACCTGGCGCAGCTGCGGCAACGATTGAGCGGACTCGAGTGCGGCCGATCGGCGCGATTTGGCGAGCTTGCTGCCATCGGGCTCGACCAGGACGGGCAGGTGGAGGTATCGAGGTATCGGCAATCCCAGGGCTTGCTGCAAGGCGACCTGCCACGCGGTACTCGGCAGGAGGTCGGCGCCGCGCACGACGTCGGTGACGCCCTGTTCGGCATCGTCGATCACCGTCGCCAACGCGTAGGTGTGAACGCCGTCTCTGCGGCGCACGATGACATCGCGTTGCGTCAGCGGATCGAAATGGCGCTCACCTAGACTTCGATCGATCACCGTAACCGGTGAGAGCGTTCGCAGGTCCGCTCGAAGCGAGGAGGTTGTCGGATCGCATCGGCGATCACGGCAGTCCTTCAGGCAGCATGATTCACCCTCACCCGAAAGCTCGCGGCGAGTGCAGTCGCAGTGGAAGAGGCCGACGCTCGCACCCAGACGGGTGACCGCTGCCGCATAGGTAGCCGTTCGAGCGCTTTGACGAATGACCGTCTCCGGATAGCGGAGGCCAAACGTATCGAGCGTGCGCAATACGGCGCGTTCGTAGTCGGGGCGACATCGGGTGGTATCGAGATCGTCGATGCGCAACAGGCAGACACCGTCGCCCGCATCGAGCCAGCTTCCGACGGCAGCGAGCAGCGATCCGAGGTGTAGGGACCCCGATGGGGTGGGGGCAAAACGACCGACGTATGGAGCCGACAAACTCAGCGGTAACGATCGTCGCGATCGCCGTACTGCTTCTCACGGCGCTCACGACGCTCTTGCGCCTCGAGGCTGAGCGTCGCGACCGGTCGAGCTTCAAGACGCTTGATACCGATTTCTTCGCCGGTCTCGAGGCAATAGCCGTACGAGCCGTCTTCGATACGCTCGAGTGCCTCTTCGATCTTGCGGATGAGTTTGCGCTCGCGATCGCGGGTGCGAAGTTCGAGGCTGAACTCTTCTTCTTGAGTCGCCCGATCGTTCGGATCCGGGAAGTTAGCCGCTTCGTCTTTCATGTGCGAGACGGTACGGTCGACCTCGCGCATAAGATCTCGTTTCCAGGTCGTGAGGATGATGCGGAAATGCTCGAGCTGCTCACGATTCATGTACTGTTCGCCGCGCTTGACGATGTACGGCTGAACGTTGCGCGGCCCGGAGAGCAGCGCATCGTCACCGTCTTCGCCATCGGCGGGCGTCACGACCGGTCGAGGGTTGCGTTGTACGAACGTCGCGACGACTTCTTTCTTGCGAGGCGGTGACTTGACGCCATCAGCCTTCGCCGCGGGGTTCTTGGCCGCGACGGGGGCGGGTGCAACAGGTTTAACCGCAGCCGGTTTGGCAAGGACTGGCGTTGTGGCAGGTTTAGATTTGGTACCGGCGCTCACTGCCTTAATGGGGGATTTTTTCGTTGCTTTGGTCTCGGCGACCTTTTTGGTCGCCTTGGGAGCGCTTGGCTCCGCCTTGCGGGCGGGCGTTTTGGAAGGCGCTTTTTGGGCGCTCGTCTTCGTCGCCACCACCTTGGGGGCGGGTGCGGTCTTCTTCGTCTTAGCAGGTTTAGCTGCGGGTTTTTTCGCCGGCATCAGGCGCTCCTTAGCCTCAAAGGCGCTCTGCAGGACGCGCGAGAATACCGGCAAAAAACCCGTCAGGGAAGGGTGAAACGCTCAGGGAAGAGACACGGCCGGTTCCGGGTTCCAACCCGGCTGGCGTCGCGTCGCCACCACGGTGGTGTAGATGCCACCCCGCACGTTAAATCGAGCGGTTAATTTCATGTATCGAGGCGCCGTGACGGCCGCCAAAGCGTCGGCGATTTCGTTCGTGACGGCCTCGTGGAAGGCTCCCCGGTCCCGGAAGGCCCAGATGTAGGACTTGAGGGACTTGAGTTCGACGCAGGCGCGATCGGGAACGTATTCGAGGTCGAGCGTGGCGAAGTCGGGCTGGCCGGTTTTCGGGCAGAGACACGTGAACTCCGGAATCGACATGCGGATGGTGTAGTCGATCTCGGGCTTGGGGTTCGGGAAGGTGTCGAGTTGGGTCGAAGGTTGTGAAGGCATGGGTATCGTGGGAGGGCGTGGAACAGAGGTTTAATTTACACTACGTCGCCAATCGGCGTTCATTCGCCGTGGAGATTTTTACAAGCGATGCGTCTCACTAAAATCAAGCTGGCTGGCTTCAAATCTTTCGTCGATCCGACCAGCGTCTCCTTCCCCAGCAATCTCACCGGTGTCGTCGGGCCGAACGGCTGCGGAAAATCAAATGTCATCGACGCCGTGCGTTGGGTGATGGGCGAATTGTCCGCCAAGCACCTGCGCGGCGATTCAATGGCAGACGTCGTTTTCAATGGTTCGAGCTCGCGAAAACCTGTGGGCAAAGCCTCGGTCGAGCTGGTGTTCGACAATGCTGACGGAAAGATCGGCGGTGCTTACGCGGCGTTCAACGAGGTCTCACTGCGTCGCGAGGTGACTCGCGAGGGTGCCAGCGCGTACTACATTAACGGCGCTCGATGCCGGAGAAAGGATATTACGCAGCTGTTTCTCGGGACCGGTCTTGGATCCCGGAGCTACGCCATCATCGAGCAGGGGATGATTTCGCGTGTCATCGAAGCGAAGGCTGACGACATGCGTGCGTTTATCGAAGAGGCGGCGGGTATCTCCAAGTACAAGGAGCGTCGAAAGGAAACCGAGAGTCGGATTGCCGACACGCGTGAAAACCTCGAGCGGCTTCAAGACCTTCGCGACGAGATCGACAAGCAGATCCGTCACCTGCAGCGACAGGCCACGACGGCTCGTCGATATCAAGAGCTCAAAGAGCGTGAGCGTAAGCTCACGGCGGAACTTTTGGCGCTGCGTCTGCGGGATCTCGATAGCGGAGCGGAGATTCATGACTCGGCGGTTCGTGAAAAAGAGCTGTCCATGCAGTCCGCACTGGCTGATCTTCGTTCGGCTGAGGCCGCGATCGAAACCCAGCGCGCCTTTCACACCGAGCAAACGGATATCGCGTCCCAGGTACAGGCGCGTTTCTATTCTGTCGGGGCGGACATCTCTCGCACCGAGCAGCAGATTCAATACGCACGCGAGACTCGTGATCGCAAGCGACGCGAACTCGACCAATCGCGAACGACTCTTGAGGCACTTGCGGTCCAAATCGAACGCGACGAGCGAGAGCTGGTCGTCATTCGTGAAGAGTTGACCCGGCTTGCGCCAGAGATTGAGCGCGCCCAGCGAACGGAGCACGAAGCCGTCGTGGCACTCGATGCCGCGGAGAAGGCTCAAGCCGATTGGCAGCGTCAGTGGGAGTCCTTTAACCAGGAGTTCGGCACGGCCAATCAGACCATTCAGGTCGAGCGAGCTCGAATCGAGCAACTCGATAACCAGTTGCGGCGACTACGTGCTCAGCGTGATCGTTTGTCGACCGAGCTCGATGAGTTACGACGTCAAGAAAGCCAGGGGCAGTTATTCGAGCTCGGGGAGCGCGAGTCACAAGCTCGCGCGGCATCGGACGGATTAGCGCGGAGCTTGACCGCCGCATTGGACGACGTTCAGCGCTACCGAGCGGCACAGCTGGCGGCCGAGGAGGAGCTCGAATCGGCTCGTGGCGAGCGCGAGCGATCGCGCGCGGAGGTCATGTCGGTGGAAGCGCTGCAGCGTGCGGCGCTTGGTCAGGCTGATGCCAAAGCGGCGGAGTGGTTGGCTTCTGCCGGAATCGCTTCCAAAAAGAGGGTCGCGGAGTCTCTGAGCGTCGAACGGGGTTACGAGCGAGCGGTGGAGATGGTGCTTGGTGACTACCTCGAAGCCGTCTGTGTGGACGGACTTGACGCCTTGGTCGACGCGTTGTCAAAAGCCGGCGATTCAACGCTCGCGCTCATCGAGGCGACGGGAGTCGATGTCGCCCTGTCCGCCGATCGATTGTCGTCAAAGGTGCGTGGCCCTGCCGCGGTGCTTGAGGCGTTGAATACGGTGCGCGTGGCAGGAAGCCTGACGGACGCGCTTGCGGCACGTCGATCTTTGTCACCCGGCGAGTCGGTGATCACGATGTCGGGAGAGTGGGTCGGTCGCGGATGGCTGCGTATCGCCCGCAGCGCTGATGAGCGAGCGGGAGTGCTCGAGCGCGAGCCTCGCCTCAAATCTTTGCGTGCAAGCTTCGCCGCGGCGCAGGAGCGGGTCAAAACCTGCGAGACGTCCCTGCAGTCGACGAGGACTTCCCTCGGCGTTGCCGAGATCGGGCTCCACGATATTCAAGGGCAGATTCAACTCGCGCACCGGGAACACGCCGATTTGCTCGGCCAGCTCGAGGCCTCGCGGGCGCGTGTCCAAGAGTCGACATTGCGGCGAGAGCGACTCGAAGTGGAGGCGGCTGAGGTTGCTCGAGAAATCGGCGTCACCGAAGACGCGTTGGCTCGCGCGGGAATCGAACTAGAGCGCGGTCGTGCTCGCGTTCAGGAACTCGACGCGAAACGTCCGTCTCTCGAGAGCTCGCGCGATGCCACACGCGAGGCGCTCGCGGCGGCGCGGGCGACTGCGCAAACCGCTCAGCTGGGTGCCCGAGATTTGTTGGTCCGTGCCGAAGGGCGACGGACCGCCTCGTCGGGTGTCGAGGTCGCCCTCGGACGCGCCGTGGAGCAGCGCACGCAGCTGTTCGAGACGGGTGCGACACTGGAGTCGGAGCTCGCCGGGGGCGAGGCGCCTATTCGAGAACTCGATTCCGCCCTCGAGGGGTTGTTGTCCCGCCGTCTGGAGGTGGAGGCCGAGCTCGCCCAATCGCGGCGTGCGCTCGATGAAGCCGACTCGGAGTTGCGGGCGCTCGAAGAGCGGCGTCAGTCGGCTGAGCGGCGTGTCAATGACGCGCGGTCCGCTATGGAGGCGGCGCGACTCGCTGCCCAGGAAACCCGTGTGCGTCGCGAGACCATTGCGGAGCAGTTTGTAGCGACCCAGTTTGACCTTGAGCAGGTGCAAGCGGCTCTACCAGCCAGCGCGGAAGTCGCTGCCTGGGAGAGCACCCTCCTTGAGACGCGAGCCGATATCGAAAAACTCGGGCAGGTTAATCTTGCTGCGATCGATGAGCTCAAAGAAAATACTGAGCGCAAGGAATATCTCGACCGTCAGTTCGCCGATCTCACCTCAGCACTCTCCACGCTCGAAGAGGCTATGCGCAAGATCGACGGTGAAACACGTTCTCGGTTCGATGATACGTTCAATCGAATCAATGCCGGTTTGCAGGAGAAGTTTCCGAGGTTGTTTGGTGGCGGTCACGCCTACCTCGAGCTGGCTGGGGACGACCCTTTGTCGGCGGGTGTCGCCATCATGGCGCGACCTCCGGGCAAGCGTAACGTCACGATTTCGCAATTGTCGGGCGGTGAGAAGGCGTTGACAGCCGTGGCGCTCGTCTTCTCGATTTTCGACCTTAATCCCGCGCCGTTCTGTCTGCTCGACGAAGTGGACGCACCGCTTGATGAGAACAACGTCGGACGGTTTTGCGACATCGTGCGCGAGATGGCGAGCCGCGTGCAGTTCATTTTCATCACGCATAACAAAGTGACGATGGAACTGGCTTCGCAGCTTCTCGGCGTCACGATGAACGAGCCTGGCGTCTCGCGACTCGTCGCCGTCGACGTCGACGAAGCCGTTCGACTTGCTGCGAGCTGAGAACATGGAAGCGATCGTACAAACCGTGACCAACGACCTACGGGTGGCGTTGTTGCTGGTGGGCGGTGTGCTGTTGCTCGTCATCGTTTTGTGGGAAGTCATCCAGCGTCGCAAGGCCGCCCGCGCGGATGCCACGCATCTTCGAGGTCCACTCGGACAAGCGCGCAGTGCGAAGGTCGATGATCTCGCCTCGGGCGACCCTTTGCTCGATCCAGTTCGGCGTGAATTTCTTGAACCCTCTCTCGCCGAGAACGCCCCTACCGACCGTCTTGAGCCGACGTTAACGCTGCCTGAGATTCACGTCCGCGATCGGCTGTCCGAGCCACCCTTGGTTGACTTCGATCAGGCCATGACCTCAGAGGATCGAGGAAATTCGATACCCGTCATGCAGAGCGTTACTCCGGAACCGCCGGCCACTCCTGTCGAGCGGGCGGCGCCGACGGTGTCATTACCCAAAAACACCGAGCCGGTCATTGTCGCGTTGCGGGTGGTCGCTCGTGAGGGGGAGCGATTGACGGGAGCGGCCCTGCGCCAAGCGCTACAAGGAGAGGGCTTTGTGCACGGTGAAATGGAGATCTTCCACCGTGCGTTGGCCGATGGTCGGGTGTTGATGAGTGCGGCAAGTCTGACCAAGCCAGGAAGTTTCGATCTCACCACAATGGATTCCATGCGTTACCTCGGTATCAACCTGTTTGCGGTGTTGCCGGGTCCCGTCTCGGGTCGTGACGCCGTCGACAAGTTGCTCTCGGTCGGTCACACCCTCGCGCAGCGATTACGAGCGAATCTGCTCGACTCCCGCGGACAGGCATTGACCGAGACGCGCCTCGCGGAGATGCGTCGAGAAGCGGCCAGCGCTGGAGGCGACTGAGTCATGGGGAAGGCGGGGATACCCTCCGCGGAGATCCGTCAACGCGTCGCTGATCTGCGGCGCGAGATCGAGTACCACAATTATCGGTACTACATCCTCGATGATCCCGAGATTCCGGATGCCGAATGGGATCGCTTGTTACAAGAGCTGCGCAAGCTCGAGGAAACGTACCCCTCTCTCGTATCCGCTGACTCGCCGACGCAGCGCGTCGGTGCGGCGCCAACAGATGAGTTCGCCGAGGTGCGCCATCGTATCCCGATGCTCTCTCTCGATAATGCGTTCAGTGAAGACGAGTTACGACATTTTGATCGTCGAGTCAGGGAGCGATTGGGCGTTGACTCGGACGTCGAATACTCCGCTGAACCTAAGCTAGATGGTCTTGCCCTGTCGGTAACCTACGAGCGCGGTGTGCTCGTTCAGGCCGCCACCCGCGGTGATGGCACCACCGGCGAGGACGTCACGGTGAATGTTCGAACCATTCGGTCGCTGCCGTTACACCTACGAGGCCAGGCGCCCGCCGTGCTTGAGGCGCGGGGCGAGGTCTTCATGCCCATCGCCGGATTCGAACGATTGAACGCCGAGGCGTCAAAGAAAGGCGAAAAAGTGTTTGCGAATCCCCGTAATGCTGCGGCCGGCAGCCTTCGGCAGCTCGACCCGCGCATCACCGCGCAGCGACCTCTCGACATCTTTTTTTACTCGATCGGGGCGGTTGAGGGAATCGAGCTGCCGAGCTCGCATGGGGCGACGCTCGAACTATTGCGGCAATTCGGATTACGGGTGTCACCTGAGATTCGTAAAGTTCGCGGTGCCTCGGGTTGTCTCGATTACTACGCTGACATCGACCGACGGCGAGCCTCGCTTGCGTATCAAATCGATGGTGTGGTCTATAAAGTCGACAGCATCGCCGCTCAACGCGAGTTGGGCTTCGTGTCTCGGGCGCCTCGCTGGGCGATCGCTCATAAGTTTCCAGCGGAGGAGGCGCTCACCGTCGTGCGAGACGTCGAGTTTCAAGTCGGTCGTACGGGCGCGATGACGCCGGTCGCCCGTCTCGAACCCGTGTTCGTGGGCGGCGTGACGGTCAGTAACGCAACGCTGCACAACATGGACGAAGTGGCTCGCAAGGGCGTACGCATTGGCGATACCGTGGTGGTGCGACGCGCTGGGGACGTCATACCGGAGGTCGCGAGGGTCATGCTCGAGCGACGTCCGCAAGACTCGCAAGATATCGTGATGCCGTTGTGGTGTCCGGTGTGTGCGTCACCGGTGGAGCGTGACGCGGAGGCGGCGGTCGCTCGATGTACGGGCGGTTATCGATGCAGCGCCCAGCGCAAAGAAAGACTGCGACATTTTGCATCCCGGCGAGCTCTCGATATCGAGGGGGTGGGCGAGAAGCTGGTGGAGCAGTTGGTCGAGGCAGGGCTCGTCGAATCCCCCGCGGATCTCTATGGGCTGACGCTGGAGGCGTTGTCGGCACTCGAGCGGATGGGGCCGAAGTCTGCCGAGAATGTGCTCAATGCGCTTGAACGATCAAAGAGCACCACCTTAGCGCGATTCCTTTTCGCATTGGGAATACGCGATGTGGGCGAGGCGACCGCGACGGCGCTGGCCTCGCATTTCGGCGACATCGATGCCTTGATGGCGGCGGACATCGAGGCCGCTCAGCAGGTGCAGGATGTCGGACCCGTGATTGCGGCGCACGTCGTCGAGTTCTTTGCCGAGGAAGCCAATCGTCGCGTCATTGAGCGCTTGCGGCAGGCCGGGGTGTCTTGGCCCTCTGGCAAACCGCTTGAGAGCGCTGCACAGCCCTTATCGGGACTCACGTTCGTACTGACGGGCAGCCTCGAGTCGATGCAGCGCGAAGAGGCCGAGGACGCCCTAAGGGCGCTTGGGGCAAAGGCTGCGGGTAGCGTGTCAAAGAAAACGAGCTATGTGGTGGCCGGTCGCGATGCAGGGTCGAAACTAAAAAAAGCCGAGGAGCTCGGCGTGCCGGTCCTTGACGAGACCGCGCTGAAAAACATTTTGTCGACGCAGCGGCCGCCCTCGTCGGACGGCCGCTGAGAAGACGGATCGTCAGATCTTCTTTTCGATCTTGGCGGCTTTGGTCAGTTCGTCGCTGTAGGCGCGGAACTTCTTAGACAACACTGCCTGATTGAGTTGCTGCTTCACTTCCTCGAACGGAGGTGGCTGCACTTCGCGCACGTCGTCAAGACGGATCACGTGCCAGCCAAACTGTGTCTGAACCGGCTTGGCAATGGTCTCGCCCTTCTTGAGGGCCATCACTGCGTCGGCGAACGGCTTGACCATGCTTGATGGGCTGAACCAACCCAGGTCGCCGCCGCGATCGCGCGAGGAGTCGATTGAGTCTTTGGCCAGGGTCTCGAAGCGATCGCCTTTTTTGAGGCGCTCGAGGATTTGGGTGGCCGCGATCTCCGTCGGAACGAGGATGTGACGCGCGCGGTATTCGTTGCGCGACATCAATGCGATCTGCGCGTCGTACTCAGCCTTGAGCTCTTGCTCAGTCGGCGTTTTGCCTTCGAGGTACTTCTCAGCGAGCGCCTGCTGCAGGATGTTGAGACGGGTGAGCTCAATCTGCGCAGCGAGGTCAGTCTCTTTGTGCAGACCATCTTTTTCTGCCTGGGCCGCGAGAATGCGCAGGTTGATCAAAGAATCGAGAGCACGCTTCTTCTGTTCGTCGTCGAGATCGGCGCTTGGGCGTCCCGATACTTGTTTCACGAAGCTATCGAACTCGCCCTGCGTGATTGCTTTTCCATTGAGGGTTGCCACCGGCTTCTTTGCCGCTGCATCGGCGTCCTTGGCGGCATCCGCTTTAGGCTGGCACGCCGCAATCAGCAGGGTGGCGGTGGTCAGGGTCATCAGGCGCAGAATCTTCATGAGCATGTCTCGATCAAAACGGTTGGGAGGGGAATTATGACGGTATCCGGGCATCGATGGACAGAGCGTGAACCCCCACGGCTTTTAAATCGCCCAACGCCTCGTAGACCAAACGATGTCGGGCGAGGGGTGCGAGACCCACGAACTTCTTCGACCGGATGACTAGATGAAAGTGCCCGCCCTCCTGCGCCCCGACGTGGCCGGCATGCATGGCGCTGTCGTCGCGGAGCTCCAGAAGGTCTGGCGCGAGCGCGCGGGTGAGACGCTCTTCGAGAAGGGAGAGTATCGGGTTGTTCATGACATCGACTCAGTGCGCGAGACCGCTATCATACGGCTGTGCAACGTTTTCGCCTCCATCCGAAAGATCCGCAGTCACGTCTCGTCCGGCAGGCTACAGACCTCGTTCGCGAGGGCGGTGTGATCGCGTATCCCACCGACTCCTGTTACGCCCTCGGCTGCCATATCGGCGACAAAGACGCGCTCGAACGAGTTCGTCGAATTCGGGAGGCTGATCGACACCACCACTTCACCCTGGTTTGCCGAGATCTCACCGAGATCGCGCGCTTTGCGAAAGTGGATACGTGGCAGTTCCGTTTGTTGAAGGCCTGTACGCCGGGGCCGTACACCTTCCTGTTAGAAGCCACGCGGGAGACGCCGCGTCGCCTACAGCACGAAAAGCGGCGAACCATCGGCATACGGATACCTGATCATCGCGTGGCGCAGATGCTGCTTGCTGAGCTCGGTGAGCCGATCATGAGCTCAACACTCTTACTTCCCGGCGACGGTCTGCCGCTCAACGATGCCGACGAGATTGAGGCACGTCTCGGGTCGCAGCTCGATGCGCTGTTGGATGGCGGCGCATGCGGGATCGAACCCACCACCGTCATCGACTTGGCGGCCAAACCACCGGTGGTCGTCCGCAAAGGGCGGGGGAGCCTCGAGTCCTTCGGACTTTGACGGGCCGTGGAGCGAGCAATCGCTATAATCCCCGACGCGATGGAACGATTCGGGCCGGTTTTCGCGCTCGTGAATAAAAAATGCGTTACTTATTAAGGATTTATGACTACTTCTTCAAGTAAGCTGGCGAATCGTGGGCAGTAACCCCCAAGCCAATCGCGTGCTGTCCGGCATGAGGCCGACCGGCCAACTGCATCTCGGCAACTACCACGGCGCCCTGCGCAATTGGGTTGATCTTCAATACCAGTTTCCGTGCTTTTTCTTTGTGGCCGATTGGCATGCGCTTACGACCGGATACGAAGACACCAGCACGCTGCCTGAGTACACCCGCGAGATGGTGATCGACTGGCTTGCCGCGGGGCTCAACCCCGGGGTGTCGACCCTGTTCGTGCAGTCCCACGTGCCCGAGCATGCGGAGCTGCACTTACTGCTCTCGATGATTACGCCCCTGTCGTGGCTCGAACGGGCACCGACCTACAAAGATCAGCAGGCCGAGTTGCAGGAGAAGGACTTGGCCACCTACGGCTTTTTGGGTTACCCGCTATTACAGTCGGCCGATATCTTGTTGTATCGAGCGGGCTACGTGCCCGTCGGTGAAGATCAGATCGCTCACGTCGAAATCACGCGCGAGGTCGCAAGGCGCTTCAATCATCTCTTTGGTCGCGAAACCGGTTTTGAGGACAAGGCAGAGAAAGCGATCGGAGAGCTCGGAAGTCGCAACAGCAAGCTCTATCGCGATCTGCGTCGAAAGTTTCAAGAGGCGGGTGATGCGGCGGCATTGGAGAAAGCGCGTGAGATCGTTCAGAGCAATACCCGAATCACCGTCGCCGATAGAGAACGGCTGCTCGGATACTTAGAAGGCTCGAGCGTGGCGATCCTGCCTGAACCACAGGTGTTGCTGACGCCGACGCCCAAATTGCCGGGTATCGACGGACGCAAAATGTCGAAGTCCTACGGGAATACCTTGGGACTTCGGGAAGAGCCGGACTCAGTGGCTCGCAAGTTGAAAACCATGCAGACCGACCCTGCGCGAGTGCGACGGTCTGATCCGGGTGATCCGGAAAAATGCCCGGTCTGGTCGCTGCATCAAGTGTATTCCGACGAGACCACTCGACATTGGGCGGCAAACGGCTGCAAGAGTGCGGGTATCGGCTGCCTCGAATGCAAGAAGCCGTTGATCGATCGAATCATGGCTGAAACCACCACGATGCGCGAACGCGCGGCGCCGTATGAGGACAATCCGGATCTCGTGCGGGCGATTCTCAATGAGGGGAGCGAAAAGGCTCGCGAAGCGGCCCGCGAAACTCTGGACGAGGTGCGCAGTGCGATGCGCCTCCGCGGAGCCTGAGATGGCCAAGCCGGAGCTCAAGTTGGTTCCCACGCCGAGTGATGCGGATCCGTCGACGGACTCGCCCGCTCAGGGCGAGATGCCCTTCGCGCTTGTGCAAGGCGAGCCCGTGACCCAGCTGCCGCGTGATTTGTATATCCCTCCGCAGGCGCTGGAAGTCTTCCTCGAAGCGTTTGAGGGTCCTCTCGATCTTTTGCTCTATCTGATCCGTCGACAGAATCTCGACATCCTCGACATTCCGCTCGCGGATATCACGAAGCAGTACATGACCTACATCGAGCTGATGCAGGAGCTTCAGCTCGAGCTGGCGGGCGAGTACATGCTGATGGCCGCAACGCTCGCCGAGATCAAATCGCGCATGCTGTTGCCGCGCTCCGGGGACGTGATTTCGGAGGAAGCGGATCCGCGAGCCGATCTCGTGCGTCGCCTGCAAGAGTACGAGCGTTTCAAGCAGGCCGCAGAGAGCATCGACCAGTTACCCCGCGAGGAACGCGACACCTGGGCTGCGAGTGCTGCGACGGACTTCCGGCGCCCGCAATCGAGCTTGCCTCAGGTTGCGCTGCAAGAAATGATTCTCGCGTTCCGCGACGTCGTCTCGCGTGCGGCGATGTTCCAGCATCACCATGTTCAACGCGAACGCTTGTCGGCTCGTGCGCGCATGACCGATGTGCTCGCGGCAGTCGACGGTGGTGCGTTCCTCGATTTCATGCAGCTCTTCAAGCCCGAAGAGGGTCGAATGGGCGTCACGGTCACCTTTGTCGCCATTCTCGAGTTGATGCGCGAGGGGCTGATCGAAATCGTGCAGACCGAGCCCTACGGACCGCTCCATGTGCGAGCTGCGCAGACCCCGCATCTTCGACTTGTCGAGGGCGAGCCTGCAGACAATTCAACCGAAAAGGACAGTTGATGAGCGACCACCACATCCGCAATGTCATCGAGGCGTCGTTGCTTGCGGCAGGCAAGCCGATGTCGATCAGTGAGATCGGCGAACTTTTCGACGAAGACGGTCGTCCCGACAAGGCGCAGATCCAGACGGCGCTCGACGCGCTGGGGTCGGAGTATGGCGATCGCGGCATCGAACTTCGGGAGACGGCGAGCGGCTGGCGGATCCAGATACGTCAAAGTTATGCGCGCGAGATCAGTCGTCTGTGGCCGGAGAGACCGCAGAAGTACTCGCGTGCCTTGCTCGAAACGCTGGCGCTGATCGCTTATCGACAACCCATCACGCGTGCCGAGATCGAGTCGGTTCGCGGCGTCGCGGTCAATCCAAACATCGTCAAGACGTTGATGGAGCGCGAATGGATACGCGTCGTCGGTCACCGTGACGTACCGGGCCATCCCGAACTTCTCGGTACGACCCGAAGCTTCCTTGATTACTTTGGACTACGCACCATCGACGAGTTACCGCCGCTCGCAGTGATCAAACAAATGATCGATCTGAATCCGCAGCTGTCGCTGCCGGTGGCCGAGGCCCCTGATACGGACGCAGTCGTGGTTGCTGCGGACACTGGCGAGGACGATGGCCCGGCGTGAGCGCTCGAAGTCGGGCGGCTCCGTGCCGTCCGGACGGTCCGTTCGCGCGTCCGAGGCGACCCAAGCGGGGGAGCGAGTTCAAAAAGTGTTGGCCCAGGCGGGTCTTGCATCGCGTCGTGAGGCGGAAGAGTGGATCCGCGCGGGCCGCGTGACGGTCAATGGCACCGTCGCCGAACTCGGATCGCGCGTCATTGGCCGGGATGAGCTTCGAGTGGACGGCCGCGTCGTGCGTCGCAGTCGGGATGCCTCGCGGCTGAGTAAGGAAACCACCGTGTTCCTTTGTCATCGTTCGACCGGAGAATCTCTGACCGAGGGGCTGTACACCCGTTTGCCTCGCCGAGCGGGTCGTCGCTTTTTGGCGGTCTCGCCCATGCCTCGAGTCGACGGTGGTCTTGAGATCATCACGACGGATGGTGCGCTCGCGGAGCGTCTTCAGCGGCGCGTCCGGCGCTGGCCGACAGAGTTCATCGTACGCGTTCGGGGTGAACTGAATGCCGCTCGCCTCGAGTCTCTCTCCCGTGGAGAGCTCGACGATGGAAGGACGGTCGAGGTGAGTTCGGTTGAGGGGTCTGAGACAGAGCCCGAGGGACTCAATCGTTGGTATCGAATCATCGCGATCGGCGCGAGTGGCAAGGACATTCGCCAGTTGTTCGAGCGGCAAGGTGCGATGGTCAGTCGCATCCAGAGGACCAGTCTTGGGCCCTTAACATTGACGCGAGATCTCGCGCGCGGACACTTCAGAACCTTGACCGCAGAAGAAGCCCAATATCTCGAGGCGGCCCCGGAGCGTCTTACTGAGCGTCCAGCGCCTGACCTGTAACGCCTCGTGATTGCGGCCCGAGCATCGCGACCATCGGTGCCGTGAGCGACTCAGGCATCGGTAAAGATTCGATGTTTTCGGAGGGAAAGGCTTGTCGACGCATGTGTGTGCGAGCTCGGCCAGGATTGATCGAATTGACGCGCACTGCTGTCTTTTCGAGCTCATCAGCTAACGTTTGCATCAGTCCTTCGATGGCGAATTTCGAGACGGCATACGCTCCCCAGTAGGCGCGAGCGCGTCTTCCCACGCTACTCGACAAGAACAATATCGAGGCGTCCTTTGAGGCGCGAAGCGAGGGCAGCAGGACTTGGGCCAGCGCGAAATTCGCGGTGACGTTGACATGCATCACCTTGACCCATGTCGGCACGTCGTAATCTTCAATCGGCGCCAACACGCCGAGCAGGGCTGCGTTCAGCACTAGCCCATCGAGTCGTCCCCAGCGTTGCATCACGGCATTTGCGATCGCATCGTAATCGCCTGCGACAGCGCGTTCGAGATCGAGCGGTACGATACACGGTTCGGGCACCGCTTCACCGCCTACCGCTTTGAGCGATGAGATTTCGTCATGTACGGCTTCTAACTTTTTGACATTGCGTCCGATCAAGATAACTTCTGCGCCACGCGTTGCGCACTCGAGCGCGAGGGCATGCCCGATGCCTGCCGTAGGTCCCGTGATTGCGATGACTCGCCCTGCCAGTTCATCCCCTTTGAGTGAGAGTCGGCGAGGATCAAAAGCGGTTTGTTGATCAGGCATTCGTCTTGGATCCTTAAATCAGCTCGGAGGGCACGCGGCCTCGCGACAGCGCGACCGCGCCGCGCCAGGTTGCGATGGTACGCCGCAGAGGCGAGAGAAGGGCAGAGTCGAGACCGGAAGGGGTGACTGCGAACGCCATCCAAAGCATCGGAACGCGTAGCGCGGGACGCTCAACGGGCGAGGTCGCGGCGGCCATTTGTTTGAGTGCTTGACTGATTTCGCGGCGCCGCGCTGCGAGGGCCTCGGATTCGATCGGCCCGAGGGGTCGGGCCGTCCAGTGCGAGGGGGTCACGGGGGGATCGCCCAGCGGCACATAAATTCGTCCGCTCAACGCGTGACGGGAGAAGCGCCTCAGAAGCTCGCTTTCTCTGACCAGCCGACCGGCCTGGACTGAGAGCCGCTCGGCGGCGAGTCGAGCGTGCGCCTGACTCTTCGGGTCGGGGTCCGCATCGATGCTGAGTCGGGCGGCGGTCCGAAAGAGACTTTGACCCCACGCGTCGAGATGTTGATCCAGTTCAGCTCGTGAGATGAACGCGACGCAGGCGAGATCGACGCGGACGTGTTCGACGAGCGCGTGGAGATCGGGCGGAGAAGTTCCGCGATCGAGGGCGCTTGCCGCGAGAAGCCTTGTCGCGGGATGTCGCGGCGTGCCTTGAGCAAGGCGGGTGAGTTCATCGCTCCACCACTCGAGACGCGCGTGAGCGACGGAATGCTCGAGCCCGGGCCTCAAACTGTCCATGACTCCGTGCTCGATTTCGAATAATGCCGTCAATGCGGATCGAGTCTCAGGCAGACAGAAACGCAGTAGCCAGTCACGATCCGCCCCGAACGAGGCCAGGGTCACCTCGGCGCGATCGATCACTCGGCTTCCGCTCGTCGCAGGTGGGCGAGATAATTGACCGATACATCGGTCGTGAGCCGCGCAGAGCGCGTGATCGGGTTGTATTCGAGACCGCCGAGTTCATCGATGGTGAGATGGGCATCACGCGCCCAACGCGCCAGCTCAGAGGGTCGGATCATTCGTTCGTACTCGTGAGTGCCGCGAGGCACGAGTTGCGTGACGTACTCGGCACCCACGATCGCCAACATGAACGATCGAAGATTTCGATTGAGTGTTGAGACGAAGAGCGATCCGTTGGGTTTGAGCAATCGAGACAACTCGCTAACGACCTGTGCAGCGTCGGGAAGGTGCTCGAGCATCTCCATACAGGTGACGACGTCGAAGGTACCCGTCGCTTCAGTGGCGAGGCTCTCGACCGATTGCACGCGGTAGTTGATTTGCAGTCGCTCGCCCGCTGCATGCAGTTTGGCAACCTCAATCATCGATGGGGCCAGATCGATTGCGGTGACCGAAGCGCCAGCGCGAGTCAATGCTTCGGCAAGTAGGCCGCCACCGCAGCCGACGTCTGCCACGCGAGCGCCGCGTAATGAGGTTCGCTCGCCGATAAAGGCGAGGCGCGCCGGATTGAGCGTGTGGAGTGTGCCGAACTCTCCCTGTGGATCCCAAAAGCGATGGGCAATCGCCTCGAACTTTGCGAGCTCGGCCTCGTCGACCTGAGAGGCTGGGGATTGGGCAGCTTGGGGTTGGTTCATGGGAGGCCCGGTTCAGCCACATTCAATGGGTGGTCTATGTTACTATTTCTCACTCGTTTTCGAATGAAATTAGCGACCGTCGAATGAGCGAAATCGCCCGAGAAGTTCTACCCGTCAACCTCGAAGACGAGATGCGTCAGTCTTACCTCGATTACGCCATGAGCGTGATCGTAGGGCGAGCACTCCCTGACGTACGCGACGGCCTGAAACCGGTCCATCGCCGCGTCTTGTTTGCCATGCGCGAGCTTGGCAACGAGTACAACAAACCTTATAAAAAGTCCGCGCGCGTCGTCGGTGACGTCATCGGTAAATATCACCCCCACGGCGATTCGGCGGTGTACGACGCGATCGTTCGTATGGCCCAACCGTTCTCCATGCGATATCTGCTGGTCGATGGACAGGGCAACTTCGGTTCGGTCGACGGCGATATGCCGGCGGCCATGCGTTACACCGAAGTACGCATGTCGCGCATGGCAGGGGAGTTGCTGGCCGACATCGATCGCGAGACCGTCGACTTCGTTCCGAACTATGACGAGTCGTTGAGCGAACCCGCAGTGATGCCCTCCCGCATCCCGAACCTGCTCGTCAACGGATCGTCGGGTATCGCCGTCGGTATGGCGACGAATATCCCGCCGCACAATCTCACCGAAATCGTCAACGCGTGCCTTGCAGTAATCGACGATCCGGAGATTTCTCTTGCGGGCCTGATGGCCCACGTTCCGGGCCCAGACTTCCCGACAGCGGGCATCATCAACGGCGCCCAAGAAATCGTCAGCGCGTACAAGTCCGGACGGGGTCGTTTATCCATTCGCGCGCGCACGCATTTTGAAGAGGTTGGCAAGGCGGATCGTCAAGCCATCATCGTCACTGAGCTTCCCTATCAGGTTAACAAGGCGCGGTTGATCGAACGCATCGCCGATCTGGTACGCGAGAAGCTGATCGAAGGCATTGCCAACGACGGTCTGCGCGACGAGTCCGACAAGGACGGTATGCGCATCGTGATTGAGCTTCGGCGCGGTGAGAACGCCGAGGTCGTCCTGAACAACCTGTTTGCCCAGACGCCGCTCGAAACGGTGTTTGGCATCAACATGGTGGCGCTGGTCGATGGGCAGCCTCGGCTGTTGTCGCTCAAAGAAATGTTGGAGGCGTTCATTCGCCATCGTCGCGAGGTCGTTACCCGTCGTACGGTATTCGATCTCGCCAAAGCGCGAGACCGAGCCCATATCCTCGAGGGTTTGGCAGTGGCGCTCGCGAACATCGACGAGGTGATCGCGCTCATCAAGGCCTCTCCGAGTCCTGCCGAGGCGAAAGCCGCGCTCCTGGGTCGCCGTTGGTCGTCCGGTGCCGTCCCCGAGATGCTTGCTCGGACGAACAACGTCTCAACCCGACCCAAAGATTTGGCCGCGGAGCTCGGGTTGCAATCTGACGCCTCGGGTTATCGCCTGAGCGAAGCTCAGGCCCAGGCCATTCTCGACATGCGGCTCAATCGCCTCACGGGGCTCGAGCAAGACAAGATCGTCGGCGAATACGCTGAGTTGCTGTCACTCATCACCGATTTGACCGATATTTTGGCGCGCCCCGAGCGACTCACTGAGGTGGTTCGCGGGGAATTGATCACCATTCGTGACGACTACGGCGATACCCGTCGTACGGAAATCAACCTCGATCACATCGACCTCGCCACCGAAGATCTCATCGAGCCGCAGGACGTGGTCGTCACGCTGTCTCACGCCGGCTACGCCAAGAGTCAACCGTTGACCGAGTATCAGGCGCAGCGTCGCGGCGGCCGTGGCAAGACGGCGACGGCGGTCAAGGACGAAGACTTTGTCGAAAAGTTGTTCGTGGCGCACACCCACGACACGCTGCTGTGTTTTTCAAATCGCGGTCGGGTGTATTGGATCCGCGTGTTCGAGCTGCCCCAGGCCGGTCGGGTTGCTCGCGGCAAGCCATTGGTCAATCTCATGCCGCTCGAGGAAGGCGAGAGGATCAATGCGGTGCTGCCGATCAAGCAGTTTGATGACGAGCATTTCGTATTCATGGCGACGAGCCACGGCACAGTCAAAAAGACGCCGCTGTCGGCATACTCTCGGCCCCGCCCGTCAGGCATTATCGCCGTCGACTTGCGCGACGGCGACCGCTTGGTCGGTGTCGGTCTCACCGACGGCAAGCGCGACATTATTCTTTGCTCGAGTGGTGGTAAGGCCATTCGCTTCAAGGAAGAAGAAGTACGCGCAATGGGTCGAGACGCCACGGGTGTTCGCGGTATCAAGCTCGCGGAAGGTCAGGAAGTCATTTCGCTGGTGGTCGTGGGTGACGGGCTTATCCTCACGGCGAGCGAAAACGGTTACGGCAAGCTCACGCCGCTTGAAGATTTCCCGCTCCATGGCCGTGGTGGTCAGGGCGTGATCGCGCTGCAGACCACTGAGCGAAACGGCGCGACGGTCGCTGCACTGCAGGTACAGACCGACCAGGAAATCATGATGATCAGCTCGAACGGCACTCTCGTTCGTACCGGCGTGTCCGAGATTTCCATCGTCGGGCGCAACACGCAGGGCGTACGGCTCATTCGTCTCGATGACGGCGAACGCTTGGTCAGTGTCGAAAGCATCGAGTCGTTGGGTGAGGACGATCACCTCGCGCCGCCCGAGGGCGCTGTTGCGCCAGGCGAGGGCGCCGGGGGCTCTCCGCCCGACACGTCCAGCGTTCACTGATTTCTTTTTTTTCGGGAGGGGGGATGCGCCTATTTAATTTTGCTGCGGGCCCTGCCACGTTGCCGCTCGAGGTGCTCGAGCAGGCGAAGAACGAGCTGCTTGACTGGCAAGGTAGCGGCATGTCGGTCATGGAAGTCAGCCATCGAAGCAAGGCGTTCGTCGCCGTGGCGGAGCGGGCGGAGAGCGACCTTCGCGAGCTGATGGGAATTCCAGCCCAAAACAAAGTCCTGTTCTTGCAGGGCGGCGCGACGGGTCAGTTCACGGCCATCCCGCAGAATCTCACCACCAGCGAGTCGGTCGTCGATTACATCAACACCGGCACTTGGTCAAAGAAAGCCATCGTGGAGGCGAAGCGCTTTTGCAAAGTGAATGTTCTGGCTGATGAGGCAGCGTCCAATTATTCGACTGTTCCGGTCGCCTCGTCTCTCAAGCCGACGCCCGGCGCGGCGTATGTACATTACACGCCCAACGAAACCATCGGGGGAGTCGAGTTTCCCTACGTGCCGGACAGCGGCGGCGCGCCATTGGTGGCGGATATGTCCTCGACGATCCTCTCGCGTCCCATCGACGTCAGTCGATTCGGTCTGATTTACGCCGGTGCCCAAAAGAACATTGGTCCCTCGGGTCTCGTCGTCGTGATTGTTCGTGAAGATCTCATCGGCAAAGCAAGACCGGGTACGCCGCCGATTTGGGACTACGCCGCCATGGCCAAAGAAGGCTCCATGCTCAACACGCCGCCGACTTTCGGCATCTACATGGCGGGGCTCGTATTCGCCTGGCTCAAAAGGCAGGGCGGTATCGAGGTAATCGGTGAGCGCAACCGAGTGAAAGCCGAGAAGCTCTATGCCGCGATCGATGGGTCAGGGTTCTATCGCAGCCCGGTGGCGCGTGAATGCCGTTCCTGGATGAATGTACCGTTCACCGTCCCGAACACGGATCTTGAGAAAGTGTTCTGCGCCGAGGCGGGGAAAGTAGGGCTCGCGAATCTCGAGGGACACCGCTCTGTGGGAGGTATGCGCGCCTCGATCTACAACGCGATGCCTATCGAAGGGGTCGACGCCCTCATCGCGTTCATGGGTGAGTTCCAGCGTCGACACGGGTGAGGTCGGTCATGTCGTACCGTATCCAGACCCTCAACAATATTAGTCTCCGCGGTCTCGAGCGTTTGCCTCGCGATCGATACGAGGTGGCCTCTGCCATCTTTGATCCGGATGCCATTCTGGTTCGTTCGTCGGACATGCATTCGCTGACTCTTCCGAGTTCCGTGCTGGCGGTCGCGCGAGCCGGTGCGGGCACCAACAATGTTCCGGTGGCCGCGCTGACGAAACGTGGCATTCCAGTGTTTAACTCGCCGGGCGCGAACGCCAACGCCGTCAAAGAGCTGGTCGTCGCAGGGCTTTTTCTCGCCGCTCGTAACATCGTGCAGGCCTGGGATTTCGCTCGTGCGCTCTCCGGAGACGATAAATCGATCGACGAAGCCACCGAGAAAGGAAAGAAAGATTTCGCCGGTTTCGAGTTACCGGGACGCACCTTGGGCGTCATCGGATTGGGTGCAATCGGCGTTGAGGTGGCCAACGTCGCTGAGCGCCTCGGGATGCGCGTCATTGGTTACGACCCACAGATTACGGTGCAGCGAGCGTGGCAATTGTCGTCATCCATCGAACAGGCGGCTTCGCTCGACGATCTTTTTGCGCGCAGTCAGTTTGTGTCGGTGCACGTTCCGCTGATCGATGCAACCCGTGGTCTCGTCAACGCCGCTCGGATCGCCCTGATGGCCAAGGGCGGTGTGCTGCTCAATTTCTCACGAGCCCCCATCGTGGACGACGCCGCAGTCATCGCGGCGCTCGATACGGGTCAGCTTCACGCCTACATTTGCGACTTTCCAAAGAATGCGTTGAAAGGCCATCGAAAAGTGGTGACGCTTCCCCATCTTGGTGCGTCGACAGGAGAGGCTGAGGAAAACTGCGCCGTGATGGCGGCTGACACGCTGCGCGATTACCTTGAGAACGGAAACATTCGTCACAGCGTGAATTTCCCGGACGCCCATCTTCCACGCATTGCGGGGACGGCGAGAATCGCCGTTGCTAACAGCAACGTCCCCAACATGGTGGGTCAAATGTCCACGTTACTGGCCGGTGCAGGGATCAATATTTCGGAGCTTCTCAATAAGTCTCGGGGTGAGGTGGCCTACACCCTCATCGATGTCGAGGGTGCGGTGGATCTCGCGTTGCTCGGTCGCATTCGGGCGATCGACGGCGTACTCTCCGCCCGAGTGCTTTAGTTCTACGGAATTCCATCATGGCCCGCCGCAGCAAGACATCTGTCTCAAAGAGTCGCCTAAAGCGACAAGCTCCAGGCGAGATCGCCGGCTTGCGATCGAAAATCGACGACGTTGATCGTCGGTTGCATGACTTGCTCAACGAGCGCGCGCGGCTCGCGCGCCAGGTCGGTATTTCAAAAGGAAAACAGGGACGGCTCGTCGACTTTTATCGTCCCGAGCGCGAGGCTCAGGTGCTGCGCATGGCGCTCGAGCGCAATGCGGCGGCGCGTTCGAGCGGGGCGCTTCGAGATGACGAGGTCGTGAGGCTTTTCCGCGAGATCATGTCGGCCTGTCTTGCGCAGGAGGAACCATTGAAGGTGGGGTTCCTGGGGCCCGAAGGAACCTTCTCTCAGGCGGCGGTCTACAAACACTTCGGTCATTCGGCGCGGGCCTTGTCACTGTCGACCATCGATGAGGTGTTTCACGAGGTGGAGGCCGGTCATGCCGACTTCGGCGTCGTTCCCATCGAAAATTCCACGGAGGGTAGCGTCAACCATACGCTCGATCGTTTCTTGACTTCACCGTTACACATTTGTGGTGAAGTAGAAATGCGCATTCGTCAAAACATCATGGGTACGATGCGGAGCTTGCGCGAGATCAAGCGCATCTGCAGTCATCCGCAGTCGCTCGCGCAGTGTCGCCAATGGCTCAAAGAAACCGTGCCTGACGTCGAGTTGATCGCGGAGTCGAGTAATGCGGAGGCGGCGCGTCGAGCCCGTGACGAAAAGGGAACGGCAGCGATTGCCGGCGAAACGGCAGCCGAGGTGTATGGACTGACTATTTTGTCGGCGGACATCGAAGATCGACCCGATAACACCACGCGTTTTCTCGTGATCGGTCGACGCACGTTCGGCTCAAGTGGAAATGATCGTACGACGCTCCTGGTGTCCACTGGGCACACCGAGTCGCCCGGAGCCCTGCACCGACTGCTCGAACCGCTCGCCAAGAATCGTGTCAGCTTGACGCGTATCGAGTCGCGACCCTCGCAGCGTCGAAAATGGGATTACGTGTTTTTCATGGATCTCGAGGGTCATAGTGACGATCCGGCGCTGGCGAGAGCCCTCGCGGGGCTCAAGTCGCGGGCTTCCTTGTTCCGGATTTTGGGCTCTTATCCGCGCGCGGTGTTGTGACCGCTCAGACATCAGATCGTTGGGTCGTGTCACCCGTTCGTAGCCTCGCGGGGCAAGTGGGCGTTCCGGGCGACAAATCGGTGTCTCACCGTGCGCTGATGCTCGGGGGAATCGCCGATGGTGTGACCTCCGTCGAGGGCTTTCTCGAAAGCGAGGATTGTCTTGCGACGCTCGAAGCCTTACGAGCGCTCGGCGTGTCGATCGATCAACCATCTGCATCGTGCGTTCGTATTCAGGGTGTCGGGATCGAAGGTCTGCGAGGGAGCGATCAGCCGCTCGATATGGGAAACGCGGGCACGGCGATGCGCCTCTTTATGGGGCTACTCGCCAGTCAAAACTTTGATTCGATTCTCGTCGGCGATCAATCTTTGATGCGGCGACCCATGGAGCGTGCGGCCGCACCCCTGCGCTTGATGGGTGCGCGTATCGAGACCCGCGACGGCAAGCCCCCCGTTGTGATTCGGGGTACGCCCGCGCTTCGTGGCATCGACTTCAAGATGCCGATGGCGAGTGCTCAAGTGAAATCGGCTGTGATGCTTGCTGCACTTCGAGGATCGGGCGTGACACAGGTCACCGAGCCCGCGCCCACTCGTGACCACACCGAGCGAATGTTGGCGTGTTTTGGAGTCGAACTGCAGCGCGAGGGATCCACGGTCAGCCTGCAGGGCGGTCAGCGCCTTCGCGGTACCCACGTGAACGTTCCCGGCGATTTTTCTTCGGCGGCTTTTTTCTTGGTGGCGGGTTGTATTGCCGAAGCCGGTGAAATCGCGCTTCGAGGCGTGGGAATGAACCCGACCCGTACGGGACTACTCGACATTCTTCGTTTGATGGGCGCCGATATCGCTGTCTCCAACCTTGCGACCCGCGGCCCGGAACCGACGGCGGACTTGCTAATTCGACC
Organism: Gammaproteobacteria bacterium; assembly: GCA_016874235.1. Lineage (GTDB taxonomy): Bacteria > Pseudomonadota > Gammaproteobacteria > Steroidobacterales > Steroidobacteraceae > UBA964. The sequence continues at coordinate 46,822 of VGUJ01000008.1, read as the reverse complement.
CTCGAAGCTGCGCGGTATCGACGTCCCGCTCGAGCTCGTGCCCTTGGCGATTGACGAGTTTCCGATTTTTTTTATTGCTGCAGCGTGCGCGGAAGGTCGGTCGCTGCTTCGCGGCGCCGAGGAGCTTCGCGTCAAAGAAAGCGATCGTCTCGCGACAATGTCCGAAGGTCTCTCTGCGCTGGGTGTTCCTCATCGTCTGCTTACTGATGGGATGCAGCTCGAGGGTCGCGGCGGTCCGGGGTCCGTGTTTCAAGCGGGGTGCATCGACAGTCACGGCGACCATCGGATCGCTATGTCTTTCGCCGTCGCGTCATTGCAGGCCGGCGGTGAAATCGAAATCCTCGACACGGCGAACGTGGCCACCTCGTTCCCCGGCTTCGCGGGCCGTGCTCGCGAGCTCGGGTTGAATCTCCGTGATGGAGCGACGGGCGTGAGGACTTCAGGATGACGACGATCGGGTCAACGGTGCGCGCGCCTGTCGTCGCCATCGACGGCCCGTCCGGTTCGGGGAAGGGGACGGTCTGCCGGCGGCTCGCCCAGCGACTCGGTTGGCACCTGCTTGATAGTGGTGCTCTCTATCGACTTGTCGCGGTATTCGGGCAATTGGCCGCTCTGAGCGCCGATGATGTCGCCGGGCATGTCGCGCTCGCACGCTGCATGAAGGTGGTCTTTGGGGTGGGCGAGGACGGCGAGGAGCGTATCGAGCTCTCCGGGCGGGATGTCACCCGCCTCGTTCGGGCTGAGGAGACGGGTCAGGGGGCCTCTCGAGTGGCGGCGTGGCCAGAGCTTCGTTCCGCCCTCACGGAGCGTCAGAGGGCGTTTGCAGAGGTGCCCGGATTGATCGCTGACGGCCGGGACATGGGGACGGTTATTTTCGTCGACGCCCCCCTCAAAATCTTCCTGACCGCGAGCGCTGAAGAGAGGGCCTTACGGCGCTATAAGCAGTTGAAAGACAAGGATTCTGGTGTTAGTCTCGCCGCCCTTTCGCGGGAGATCGCCGAGCGCGACCTGCGGGATTCAACCCGCAGCGTGGCACCGCTCAGGCCTGCGTCCGACGCGTTCGTGATTGACTCGACCGGAGTGACGGTCGACGAGATCGTCGAACGGGTGATCGAACTCGGACGCTCGCGCGCCCTCTGGCGCTGACCCTCACGGAATTCGATCGGTTTTTGGGTGGTCGGGCGCTCATCGTCCGACTGTGTCGTCAACGCCCGTGGCTCCACTGATGTGGCGATCGGGACAACAGGCGCGGTGCCCTTTGCATCGCATGAGCAAACACATGACTGAATCTTTTGCACAACTGTTCGAACAGAGTCTGGCTAGCCAGCGTATTCGCCCGGGTCAGATCCTCTCGGGTCTCGTGGTCGATGTCGGCAGCGACATGGTCATCGTCAACGTTGGTCTCAAGTCCGAGGCCGTCATTCCCGTCGAGCAGTTCAAGAATGAGCGGGGAGAAATCGAAGTCACCGTCGGTGAAATGGTCGAGGTCGCTCTCGACTCCGTCGAAGACGGAACCGGCGAAACACGCCTCTCGCGCGACAAAGCCAAACGCGCTCGCACTTGGACACGCCTCGAAGACGCCTTCTCGAAGGGTGAAATCGTCACGGGCATCATCACGGGCCGCGTGAAGGGCGGTTTCACGGTCGAAATCGAACACGTCCGCGCGTTCCTGCCGGGCTCGCTCGTCGACGTTCGTCCGGTTCGCGATACGGCGTATCTCGAAAACAAGCCGCTCGAGTTCAAGGTCATCAAGCTCGACCAGAAGCGCAACAACGTCGTGGTCTCGCGCCGCGCCGTCGTCGAGCAGGAATTCTCGGCGGAGCGCACGGCGTTCATGGACAACTTGCAGGAAGGTTCGGTCGTGCGGGGCTCGGTCAAGAACCTCACCGACTACGGTGCGTTCGTCGACCTCGGCGGAATCGACGGTCTGCTCCACATCACCGACATGGCGTGGAAGCGCGTCAAGCATCCGTCTGAAGTGGTCAAGGTCGGTGACGAAGTGGAAGTTCGTATCCTCAAGTTCGACCGCGAGCGTTCGCGTGTCAGCCTCGGGCTCAAACAGTTGGGTGCCGATCCGTGGGAGAGCATCAATCGCCGCTACCCGCCCAACACTCGCGTGTTCGGCAAGGTCACGAACATTGCCGACTACGGTGCGTTCGTCGAAATCGAGGACGGCGTGGAAGGTCTTGTGCACGTCTCGGAAATGGATTGGACCAACAAAAACGTCAACCCGGCCAAGGTCGTGCAGACGGGGCAGGAAGTCGAAGTCATGGTGCTCGATTGCGACGAAGAGCGTCGCCGCATCAGCCTCGGCCTCAAGCAGTGCGTCCCGAATCCGTGGCGCGAGTTCTCCGAGAATTTCAACCGTGGCGACAAGGTGTCGGGCCAGATCAAGTCGATCACCGACTTCGGCATCTTCATCGGCCTCTCGGGCAACATCGACGGCCTCGTGCACCTCTCCGACATTTCCTGGGATATCCCGGGTGAAGAGGCGGTTCGTAGCTTCCAGAAGGGTCAGACCATCGAAGCGATGGTGCTCGCGATCGATCCGGAGCGTGAACGCATCAGCCTCGGCATCAAGCAGTTGGCGAAGGATCCGTTCGCGGGTTACATCGCCGACAATCCGAAGGGTAGCATCGTTCGCGGTGTTGTCAAAGAAGTCGATGCGCGGGGTGCGATCATCGATCTCGGCAACGGTATCGAAGGCCAGCTGCGTGCCTCGGAGCTCGGTCGCGATCGAGCCGAAGATGCGCGTCAGTTCCTGAAGGAAGGCGACGAGATCGAGGCTAAGTTCATGGGCGTCGATCGCAAAACACGCTCGATCTCGCTCTCGGTCAAAGCGAAGGAAGTGTCCGAGGAAGCAGAGGCCGTGCAGAGCTATCGTTCGGAGCAGACGGGCCCGACGGCGGGCACCAGCCTCGGCGAACTCCTCAAGGCGCAGATCAACTCGGACCGCGATCGCGGTTGAGGGTGTAACGTGAAATTAGGGCGAGTCGCGGATCCTGTGCGGGGTCCGCGACTCTCCTGACGACGTCACGGGGTTGTCATGACGAAGTCGGAACTCATCGAACTCATTACCGCCAAGCAGAAACATCTGCCGGCGAAGGATATTGAGCTTGCTCTCAAGCAAATTCTCGAGATCATGAGCGACGCGCTTGCGACGGGCGAGCGGATTGAGATTCGAGGCTTCGGCAGTTTCTCGTTGCATTTCCGACCGCCCCGTCAGGGTCGTAACCCGAAGACCGGCGAGGCGGTGGCGCTGTCCGGAAAATACGTACCGCATTTCAAGCCGGGCAAAGATCTGCGCGAGCGGGTCAACGACAGTATCTCGAGCCCGATCCGCGACTAAGCACCCCATTAGTCGACGCTCCGCGTCGATTCGGTTCTCGTGATGGACCGAGAACCCGGAATAGCCTCCCGCGCGTGTCGTCATGTCGGCGCCACGCATTCGAACTGGAGGACCTTCCATGATCACTCGAGTTACTGCTCTCGTCCTTGTTTGTCTGGGGTCACTGCTTGCTGTCGCTCAGGCCACATCGATCCCATCGGCGCCCTCGACTCGTTCGACCAGCGCCTTGATCAATATCAACACGGCAGATGCCACGACCTTAGCCCGTGAAATGAAGGGTATTGGTGAGTCCAAAGCCCGTGCGATCGTCGAACATCGACAAAAGAACGGCGCCTTTCGATCGGTCGATGAGCTCGCGCTGGTCAAAGGAATTGGCTCGAAGACCCTCGAGAACAATCGCGCGCGCCTGACTGTTGGGGCGGGCAGCGCATCGACTCGGCCCTCGAGCGGTTCGGCCGCCGCCGGCCCTGGAACGCGCATCCCGGCGCAAAACGCGCCGAAGCCCGGCGCCGGAGGCCGATAACGTCTCTGCCCCGTTGAGGGGCGCTTGGTTTACCATTCCGGTCCTGATCTTTCGGAGTCGTCGATGGCCAAGCGTCCCCTTATCGAGACAGCGGTGTTCCCGGTCGCAGGGCGGGGCACCCGATTCCTCCCGGCGACCAAGGCGAGCCCCAAAGAAATGCTGCCGGTGGTCGATAAGCCACTGATTCAATACGCCGTCGAAGAGGCGCTCGCCGCAGGCGCGAGACGTTTGGTATTCATCACCGGCGCGTCCAAGCGCGCCATCGAAGATCACTTCGATTCCGATCGTGAACTCGAGGGCTTGCTCAAGTCGCAGGGTAAGTCCGAGCTCGTCAAGCAACTGCACAGTGTGCTGCCGAGTTACGCCACGTGTATCTATATCCGTCAGCCGGCGCCTCTGGGTCTCGGTCATGCTGTGCTCTGCGCGCGGCCCGCAGTTGGAAACGAACCATTCTTTGTTCACCTCGCCGACGACTTGATCGCTGCGGAGAAGCCTTGTCTTGCGCAAATGGCGGAGGTGTATGCTGCCAAGGGCGCAAGCGTGATCGGCTGCGAAACCGTACCGCGCAAAGACACCGACAAATACGGCATCGTGGCGGTCGAAGCTCCGGGTCAAACAGCGCGAATTCGCCGAATCGTCGAAAAGCCGAAGCCGGCCGTCGCGCCGTCCAATCTTGCAGTCGTCGGGCGTTATTTATTGTCGCCCGCCATCTTCGATCATCTTGCTCGAATCGGGGCGGGTGCGGGCGGCGAGATTCAATTGACCGACGGCATCGCGCGACTCCTGCAGGAAGAGGCGGTGTACGCGCATAAGTTCGAAGGCACCCGCTACGACTGCGGCAGTAAGCTCGGCTATTTGCAGGCTACGGTCGCCTATGCACTCGCGCATCCCGCCCTGGGAAAAGATTTTCGAGCGCATCTGCGTAAGGTCGTCGAAAGTCCGCCGACCTCACGCAAAAAACGCTGATCAACGATCTCCGGCGACATGACGCCGGCACGCAGGAGTTTTCAATGCTGCCTTATGTGTCCCCTTGGGCCGACGATGACTTGAGTTTATTTCGAGAGAACGTCGCGCGCTTCGTCGAAACCGAGATGGTGCCGAACGATGCGGCGTGGCGTCGTCAGCATACTGTCGGCAAGGATATTTGGCGCAAGGCCGGTGAGATGGGTCTGCTGTGTCTTGATCTACCCGCGGAGTATGGCTGTGCGGGTGGTGACTTCCGTCACGAAGTGGTGTTCTACGAAGAGCAGGCTCGACGCGGTCTCTCGGGTTTTGGACAAGGCGTTCACAGCATGTGTGCGCATTACGTCTACAACTATGGCACGGAAGCCCAGAAGAAGCGTTGGTTGCCTCGTATGGCCCGCGGCGAGCTCATCGGGGCCATTGCCATGACCGAGCCCGGAGCAGGTTCTGATCTGCAGGGGATTCGCACCCGCGCAGTGCTCGAAGGCGATCACTACCGTATCAACGGCTCAAAGATTTTCATCACCAACGGCGGTCAGGCGTCGCTACTCATGCTGGTCACTCGCACGAACACCGAGGATCGCAAGCGCGGGCTCTCGCTCATCATGGTGGAGACCGAAAATCTCCCGGGTTACCGGGTGGGCCGGGTGCTCGACAAAATGGGCATGCCTGCGCAGGACACGGCCGAGCTCTTTTTTGAGGACGTTCGTGTCCCGGTGGATTGCCGCCTCGGTGCCGAAGAGGGACTCGGCATGTATCAGCTGATGGGCGATCTGCCATACGAGCGGCTCATCATTGCACTCTGCGGCGTGGCCGCGATGGAGGGTGCCGTCGCCGAGACCTCGAAATACGTCAAAGAACGCAAGGCCTTCGGGCAGGTCATTGGTCAGATGCAGCATCTTCGGTTCAAGCTGGCCGAGTGCGCGACCGTCACGCGCGTCGCCAGGGTGTTCGTGGATGACTGCATCCAGAAGTTGTTGGCGGGCAAGCTCGACAATGAAACCGCTTCGATGGCGAAGTACTGGGTCACCGACATGCAGCAGCAGGTGCTCGACGAGTGCGTGCAGCTCCATGGCGGCTACGGCTACATGAACGAGTATCTGGTGTGCCGCATGTTTGCCGATTCGCGGGTGCAGCGTATCTACGGCGGTACGAACGAGATCATGAAGGAACTGATCTCGCGATCGGTTTAACTCAAGGAGCAAGGAAGCATGGCACTTGATTTGGTACCCACGGGCAAGGATGTCCCAAACGACGTCAACGTCATTATCGAGATCCCGAAGGACGCTGATCCGGTCAAATACGAAGTGGATAAAGCCACGGGTGCAATCTTCGTCGACCGCATCTTGTCGACGCCCATGCGTTACCCCTGTAACTACGGCTACATCCCGCACACGCTGTGCGGCGATGGTGACCCCGCGGACGTGCTGGTCATTCTGCCGTTACCGCTCGTTCCGGGCTCGGTGATCCGTTGCCGTCCCGTGGGTGTGATGATGATGCAGGATGAAGCGGGCTCCGACGAAAAGCTCCTCGCAGTGCCCGTCGACAAAGTGTTCAACGGATACTCACATGTCCACGACATCGCCCAGGTGTCGAAACACTGGCTCGAGCGTATCGGGCATTTCTTCCAGCACTACAAGGACCTTGAGCCAGGGAAGTGGGTCAAAATCAGTGGGTGGGGCGACGCCGATCAGGCGCGGAAGATCGTTCTGGACTCGATCCAGCGCTTCAATGCGTCGCCAGACAAACTGAATTATTGACCGCGCTGCCTTGACGATCGGTGCTCGGGCGGGTGATCTGCACCGGCCAGAGATTGGCTCCCCGGGCTGGACTCGAACCAGCGACCTGCGGATTAACAGTCCGACGCTCTACCGACTGAGCTACCGGGGAACGGCAGGCGAAAAGAGGCGCGCATTCTCTGGAATGCGCTGCGGCCCGTCAAGCGGCCCCGCACAGCGCTCGAAAACTAGCTAGAACATCGGCCGCCTCGAGTCGATATAGTAAGCCCCATATGGCCGAATTCAGGCTCAAATCCGATTACCAACCCGCCGGGGATCAGCCGGCGGCCATCGCTGGTCTGATCGACGGGCTTCGAAATGGGCTCGCCCACCAAACCCTGCTCGGGGTCACCGGTAGCGGCAAAACGTTCACGGTCGCGAACGTCATCCAGGCCGTTCAGAGACCGACCTTGGTTCTGGCCCACAACAAAACACTCGCGGCGCAGCTCTACGGCGAGTTCAGGGAGTTCTTTCCTGATAACGCCGTCGAGTACTTCGTGTCGTACTACGATTACTACCAACCCGAAGCGTATGTGCCTGCGAGTGACACCTATATCGAGAAAGACGCTTCGATCAACGAACACATCGAACAAATGCGCCTTTCGGCGACGAAGGCGCTGCTCGAAAGACCCGATTGCATCATCGTCGCCACGGTGTCCTCGATTTACGGTCTCGGTGACCCCGAGACCTACTTGGCGATGGTGTTGCACCTTGTGCGTGGCGAGCGCCTCGATCAGCGCAAGTTGCTACGACGATTGGCGGACATGCAGTACACGCGCAACGAGATCGATTTTTCTCAGGGCACGTTTCGGGTTCGTGGTGACATCATCGACATCTTTCCTGCGGAATCGGGGCGTGATGCGGTTCGCGTCGAACTCTTTGACGACACCATCGACAGTCTCTCAATCTTCGACCCCTTGACCGGATCCGTCGTCCGCAAGGTCCCGCGTTTCACGGTCTATCCGGGTACCCACTTCGTCACCCCGAAAGACCGATTGATCCAGGCGATCGACCACATTCGCGAGGAGCTCCGGGAGCGGCTCATCGAACTTCGCTCAGCCGATAAGCTCGTGGAAGCGCAGCGTCTCGAACAACGAACGATGTTCGACATGGAGATGATGAAAGAGGTGGGGTACTGCGCCGGCATCGAGAACTACTCGAGGTACCTGTCGGGACGCGAACCCGGCGAGCCACCGCCGTGTCTCTACGATTACTTACCGCCAAATTCTTTGCTGGTGGTCGATGAGAGCCATCAGACCTTGCCCCAACTCGGCGCGATGTACAAAGGCGACCGGTCACGTAAAGAGACGCTGGTTGAGTATGGATTCCGCTTGCCCTCGGCACTCGATAATCGTCCGTTGAAGTTCGAGGAATGGGAGCGACTTGCACCTCAAATGATTTTCGTGTCGGCCACCCCGAGTGATTACGAGGCCCGTCATGCCTCTCAGGTGGTCGAGCAAGTTGTACGACCCACCGGGCTCGTCGATCCGAATGTGGAGGTGAGACCCGTTCGGACCCAGGTGGATGACGTCCTATCGGAGATCTTGCAGTGCGTGGCGCGGCAGGAACGAGTGCTGATCACCACGCTCACAAAGCGTATGGCCGAAGATCTTACAGAGTATCTCGATGAGCATGACGTCAAGGTTCGGTATCTTCACTCCGATATCGAGACCGTTGAACGCAGCGAAATCATTCGTGACTTGCGTCTTGGTGTGTTCGACGTGCTGGTCGGCATCAACCTTCTGCGTGAGGGGCTCGACATGCCCGAGGTGGCGCTCGTGGCGGTCCTCGACTCCGACAAGGAAGGCTTCCTCCGATCGACGAATTCGTTGATCCAGACGATTGGTCGTGCCGCTCGCAACGTCAATGGGCGAGCCATTCTCTATGCCGATCGAATGACCGGTTCGATGCAGCGTGCGATCGAAGAGACAGAGCGCCGACGGCAGAAGCAAGTTGCTTTCAACAAGGCGCATGGCATCACGCCCCGTGGCATCGTCAAGCAAGTGGTCGATGTCATGGAGGGTGCCCGGGCCGAGGGCGGTGCTCCGCTACCGAAAGGCAAGCTTGGCGCACGGCTTGGGAAGGGGGCAAAGAAACCGACGGGCGCTACACAGACGCCGTCGGTCCACGGGTTGCGACCCGAGCAGGCGCTACGTCGCATGAAGCAGATCGAATCTGAGATGTTCAAGCATGCACGCAATCTCGAGTTTGAAGAGGCCGCGCGTTTGCGCGATGAAATCGAAGTGTTGCGGCGCGCCGGATTCGGCTTGCCGGAGGTGAAGGCAGGATGAAACGTCGTACCGTTCTCTGGTTGGGTCTTGGCTCGCTCGGCGCGCTCGCAGTGGGGTGGGGCGTGCTACCTCCGCGTCAACGAATGACAGGCGGTGCAGATCTTCTGGAGGACGCTGACTCTTTCGCGCCGAATGCTTGGGTGCGCATTGGCCGTGATGACTCGATCACACTCTTCATGCCTCGCGCGGAGATGGGACAGGGCACCCATACCGGACTCGCGATGTTGCTCGCCGAGGAGCTCGGATGTGCACTCGATTCGATCCAAATCGCCGCGGCGCCGATCGCGAGCGTTTATAACAACGTGAAGGTGGCCGGCGGCAACCCTGCGCTGAGCGATACGAACCCGCCGATCTCAACTCGATTGGCGACGCACTTCACAGCCAAGTTGGTGCGTGAGATCGGATTTATGGTCACCGGCGGGTCGACCAGCATTCCCGACCTATGGATCGTCCTGCGCGAGGCGGGCGCGATGGCGCGCGAATCGCTCAGAGCATCGGCGGCACGACACTGGAACATTCCTGCGTCCGACTGCTCAGTGAACGCGGGGCGGGTCGTCCGCCGCGACGGCCAGGCCATGACGTTTGGTGCCATCGTGTCGCTCGGTGACGAGGCGATCGAGACCGTCTCCGATTTTTCATTGAAGTCGCCTCGCGAGTGGACCTTGATCGGGACTCCGGCCAAACGCTTGGAGGCCATCGACAAAGTCACGGGCTCCGCCGTATTTGCGGCGGACGTCCACGAGCCGGGGATGCTGTATGCCGAACTCGAGCTTTGCCCGGTGGTCGGCGGATCGTTAGTGAGTTTCGATGAGACGGCGGCGCGAGCCTCGCCCGGGGTCGTGGAGGTTGTGGTGATTCCGCCGGCGGCCGGCGCGCCTGCAGCGATCGGTGTGATAGCCGATCAAAGATGGCGAGCACGACGTGCCGTAGAGTCTCTTAAAGCGACCTGGAGTCCGGGAGCCGCGGGTGCGTTCGATCAGTCCCTGATCGCCGATGCGCTCGCTGAGGGTGTCCGCGCTCACTCGTCTCGCGATGTCTACCGTGAGAAAGGGGAGGCGGAGAAGATCATTCAGGGCGCCTCGTCGATGCTCCGAGCCGAGTACGAGGTGCCGTACCTCGCGCACGCCGCGATGGAGCCCTTGTGCTGTGCGGTCAAATACGAAACGACTCGCGCGACGGTTTGGGCAGGCGTTCAGGTCCAAAACGTATCGCGTGATGTGGCGGCCAAAGTATTCGAGCTCGATCCCGAGCAGGTCACGCTCGTGCCCCTCTTGCTGGGAGGCGCTTTCGGTCGACGACTTGATTCTGATTTCATCGCGCTCGCGGCGGCGCTGGGTCGCGCCGTGCCCGGCAAACTTGTCCAGCTGCAATGGCGGCGCGAGCAAGACACGCGTCACGACTTCTATCGTCCCGCGGTACGAGCGCAGCTTTCGGCGGCGCTCGATCCGGCGACGGGGAAGGTCACGGCCTATCAATGTCACACCGCCGGTCAGTCGATCGCCGCACAGGCGATACCGCGTCAGCTCGGCATGCCATCGCCTGGCAGCGACGCGAGCAACGTCGAGGGTACGGCCGATCAGGTCTACGTCTTTGAGCATTACAAGATCACTCACTCGACCGTCGAACTGCCGGTCGGCGTCGGGTTTTGGCGCTCGGTCGGTCATTCCCAGCAAGGGTTCTTCAATGAATCGTTCATCGACGAACTTGCGGTGCTCGCCAAGCGTGACCCGGTCGAGTTCCGACTCAGTCATCTCACCGATCGACCGCGTCACGCCGCGGTGCTCAAGTTGGTTGCGGAGAAAGCGGATTGGGGTCGTTCGGTCGGGACCACGCCGGATGGCCGTCCCGTGGCGCGCGGCGTGGCCCTCCACGAGAGCTTCGGCAGCATCGTCGGTCTCGTTGCTGACGTGTCCGAGGGTGAAAACGGCGTTCCGCGAGTGCACCGGATGGTGGCGGCGATCGACTGCGGCGTTGCCGTGAATCCCAACCTCGTCGCGCAGCAGCTCGAAAGTTCGATCATCTACGGGCTCTCCGCCACGCTTTATGGGCGGATTAGCTTCAAAGACGGCAGCGTCGAGCAGGGCAACTTCGACGTATATCCCGTGGTTCGTTTTGCGGAGTCGCCCGCTATCGAAACGTGGATCGTTCCGAGCGAGGCGCCTCCAGGCGGGGTCGGGGAGCCGGGTGTCCCACCGGTCGCCCCGGCGGTGGCGAGCGCCTTGGCCGCACTGACTGGGCGACGGGTCCGCCGGTTGCCGCTGGTCGGTGCCTAAGGTATCGTTCGCGGCCTTTCTGCAGGCGCGTAGCTCAGTGGTAGAGCATCACCTTGACATGGTGGTGGTCGGTGGTTCGATCCCACTCGCGCCTACCAATTCGGCTGGGGCGTTTTCGCATCGCGGAAGCGCCCCTTTTGCCATGGCGCCGTGGTGGCGCTGCGACGAGATGGAGACCGGCAACCATGCCCGTGATAACCCTGCCCGATGGCAGTCAAAGAACCTACGATCAGGCGGTGACGGTCGCTGAGGTCGCCGCCAGTATCGGCGCGGGACTCGCGAAAGCCGCTTTGGCGGGCAAGGTGTCCGGAGCGCTCGTCGATACGTCCTTCAAGATCGCGCAAGACGCGCGGCTCGAAATCGTCACCGATAAACACCCTGATGCCCTCGAGGTGATTCGGCATTCGACGGCTCACTTGTTGGCGCAGGCGGTGCAGTCGCTCTTCCCCGATGCGCAGGTCACGATCGGGCCGGTCATCGAAGATGGGTTTTACTACGACTTCGCGTACAAGCGTCCCTTCACGCCCGAGGATCTCGCAGCCATCGAAGACAAGATGCGCGAGCTGTCGTCAGAAAATCTCGAGGTCACGCGTCGCGAAATGGCTCGCGATGACGCCGTGAGCTTCTTCAAAAATTTAGGCGAGCACTACAAAGCTGAGATCATCGCGAGTATTCCGTCGAACGAGCCGATCAGTTTGTACGGGCAGGGTAAGTGGGTCGACCTGTGCCGAGGTCCGCACGTGCCGTCGACGGGCAAACTCAAAGTATTCAAGCTGATGAAAGTGGCCGGTGCCTACTGGCGCGGCGACTCGCGCAACGAGATGCTGCAGCGCATCTACGGCACGGCTTGGACTCACGACAAAGATCTCAAAGATTATCTAACCCGCCTCGAAGACGCTGAGAAGCGTGATCATCGCAAGATCGGCCGCGAGCTCGATCTCTTCCACATGCAGGAAGAAGCCCCGGGCGCCGTATTTTGGCATCCGAAGGGCTGGAGCGTGTTCCAATCCCTGATCGGCTACATGCGCGATAAGCAGCGGGTCGCCGGATTCCAGGAAGTGAACGGTCCCGAGCTCATGGACCGGAGCCTCTGGGAGGCCTCCGGTCACTGGGAGAAGTTCGGCGAGAACATGTTCACGACGCAGACGCCCGACGAACGCGTCTACGCCATCAAGCCGATGAACTGTCCGGGACATGTCCAGATCTTCAAGCAGGGTCTTCGCAGCTACCGCGACCTGCCGATTCGCTATGCCGAGTTCGGCAAGGTTCATCGCTACGAACCCTCTGGAGCGCTGCACGGTTTGATGCGGGTCCGCGCCTTCACGCAGGACGACGCGCATCTTTTCGTGAGTCCCGATCAGATCACTGAGGAGTCGGTCGCGGTGACCCGACTGATCCTCGAGATCTATCGAGACTTCGGGTTCGATGACGTGCGGATCAAGTTCTCTGACCGACCGGCCAAGCGGGTCGGCTCGGATGACATCTGGGACAAGGCCGAGGCGGCGCTCAAGGAGGCGGCGACGGTCGCGGGTATCGAGTTCACCCTCAACCCGGGGGAGGGCGCGTTCTACGGTCCGAAACTCGAATTCGTGCTCCGGGACGCCATTGGTCGGGATTGGCAGTGCGGCACCCTGCAGGTGGACCTGAATCTGCCCGGCAGGCTCGGGGCGCACTACATCGATGAGGGCAGCCATAAGCAGATCCCCGTGATGCTCCACCGCGCCATTTTCGGCTCGCTGGAGCGTTTCTTGGGCATTTTGATCGAACACCATGCCGGTCGACTGCCCACCTGGCTCGCGCCCGCGCAGGTGGTCCTGCTCGGGATCACGGATCGCCAGGATGCCTACCTCCGGGAGGTTGCCGAATTCCTTAAAAATCAGGGGCTTCGGGTCGACATCGACTTGCGCAACGAGAAAATCGGCTTTAAGATTCGTGAACACACGCTGCAGCGCGTGCCCTACCTATTGGTGGCAGGCGACAAGGAAGTAGCAGCGCAGCTTCTGTCCGTGCGTACCCGCAGCGGCAAGGATCTGGGTCAGATGTCTCCGCAGACGTTTGTCGAGCGGTTGCGCGTCGAGCTAGAAAGCCGCGGTCGCCGAACTTTGGAGGATTGACGTATCTCGACTGCAACAAAGCGCATCCGGCGCAATGAGGAAATCACGGCGCCGCAGGTGCGGGTGATCGCGGCAGATGGGGCTCAGGCCGGCATCATGACCCGATTCGAAGCCCTTCAGATGGCGCAGAGCGGTGAGCTCGACCTCGTCGAAGTGTCACCGATGGCTGAGCCGCCGGTGGTCCGGATCATGGACTTCGGGAAGTTTCTCTTCGAACAGAAGAAGAAAACCCACTCCGCGCAAAAGAAGCAGAAGCAGCAGCAGGTCAAGGAAGTGAAGTTTCGCCCTGGTACGGAAGAGGCAGATTACCAAGTCAAATTGCGTAATCTCATCCGCTTCCTGACCGAAGGTGACAAGGCCAAGGTAACCCTGCGTTTCCGCGGCCGAGAGATGGCGCATCAAGAGGTCGGACGTCGACTTCTCGATCGGTTGGTTCAAGACCTCGCCGCGCAGGCGATCGTCGAACAGAACCCACTGATGGAAGGTCGACAGGTGGTCATGGTGTTTGCGCCGAAGAAGAAGTGATGTTTGGACGGCCGATTCGATCCATGGTGGGTCGAACGGCAGCGTGAACATCCGCACGTGAGCGGGTCTGCAAAGACCTTGCGCGCGACGCTAGAAAAAGGAGTATCTGACAATGCCCAAGTTGAAGACCAACCGGGCGGCAGCGAAGCGTTTTCGCAAAACGGCGAAGGGCTATAAGTCCTATTCCGCTGGCCGTCGACACAACCTCGGACACAAACCCCGCAAAACCAAGCGTCAGCTTCGTTCGGGCGGGTCGAGTCTCGTGCATGAGAGTGATGTCGGTCGTCTCGACCAACTGCTCCCGCACGCCAAGTAATCCACCGAGGTAAACGAACATGGCAAGAGTAAAGCGTGGCGTGACCGCGGGTCGTCGCCATAAAAAGGTTCTTGGAAAAGCCAAGGGTTATTACAACGCCCGTCGCAAGGTGTATCGCACAGCCAAGCAGGCAGTCATCAAGGCCGGTCAGTATGCGTATAAGGGTCGTCGCCTCAAGAAGCGTGACTATCGTGCGCTCTGGATCCAGCGCATCAACGCAGCGGCGCGTCAGTTTGGCTTGTCGTACAGCCGTATGATGAACGGCCTCAAACTCGCGAATATCGAGATCGATCGCAAGATGCTGGCTGACATCGCGGTTCACGATGCGCCGGCGTTCGAGGCGATCGCTACCAAGGTCAAGGCAGCCCTCGGCAACGCTTGAGGTGCGGTCGTGAGTGATCTCGCGACCCTGACGCGACAGGCTCTCGACGAGGTGGCGGCGAGCACGACGCTCGCCGCCCTCGATGAGGTGCGTGTTCGCTGGCTCGGAAAGAAGGGCGTTCTCACGGAGCAATTGAAGTCGCTTGGCTCGCTGCCGGCGGCCGATCGTCCCGCTGCGGGTGCTCGGATCAACGAAGCCAAAGCCCAGGTTCAGGCGGCGATTGATGCCGCTCAGACGACACTCGAGTCGGCCGCCATCAATGCAGAGCTCGCAGCCGGTCGCATCGACGTCACCCTCCCGGGTCGCGGCGAGGGACGAGGATCGGTGCATCCGGTCACCCGAGCCCGGCTTCGAATCGAGCAGATTTTCCGCCGTTCGGGCTTTGAAGTGGCCTCGGGCCCTGAAATCGAGGACGACTTTCACAATTTCGAAGCGCTCAACATCCCCGCGGATCATCCCGCGCGTGCGATGCACGATACGTTTTACTTTCCGGATGGACGCTTGCTGCGCACCCATACGTCGCCGGTACAAATCCGCGAGCTCAAGAAAGGGCGACTTCCGCTTGCGATGATCATGCCGGGTCGTGTTTTTCGATGTGACTATGACATGACGCACTCACCGATGTTTCATCAGGTGGAGGGGCTCGTCGTCGACGAGAACGTCAGCTTTTCTAACCTGAAGGCGACCTTGCAGGGCTTCTTAGAGGCATTCTTCGAAAAAGATCTGAAGATGCGCCTTCGCCCGTCTTATTTCCCGTTCACCGAGCCGTCCGCAGAAGTCGATATGTCCTGTGTGTTTTGTGACGGCGCGGGATGTCGGGTGTGTAAGCACACCGGATGGTTGGAGATCGCCGGGTGCGGCATGGTGCATCCGAATGTGTTTGCGGCAGCTGGTGTCGAGGGTGAGCGCTGGACGGGTTACGCCTTCGGCATGGGTATTGAGCGCCTCGCAATGCTCAAATACGGCGTCAATGATTTACGGCTGTTCTTCGAGAGCGATCTGCGGTTCCTCAAGCAATTCGGTGCCGCATGAAGATATCGTCCTCGTGGCTGGCGGAGTGGGTGCCGAGCAACCTGTCGGCCCGTGAGCTCGGCGATCGGCTCACCATGGCCGGATTCGAACTCGAGTCCATCACGCCTGCAGCCCCTGCCTTCGAAGGCGTCATCGTGGCCGAGATCGTCGCGGCGGTTCGA
Source organism: Gammaproteobacteria bacterium (assembly GCA_016874235.1). Taxonomy (GTDB): domain Bacteria; phylum Pseudomonadota; class Gammaproteobacteria; order Steroidobacterales; family Steroidobacteraceae; genus UBA964. Next base: position 31,115 of record VGUJ01000008.1, on the reverse strand, counting down.
CATCCGCAGGCCGACAAGTTGCAGGTCTGCACCGTCATCACCGGTGAGAGCCCGGAGTCGAGATCGAACCCACTTCAGATCGTGTGCGGTGCGGCGAATGCTCGGGCGGGTCTTCGTACGGCGCTCGCCACGGTCGGCGCCAACCTTCCTGGCGATCTCAAGATCAAAGCGGCGAAATTGCGAGGCGTGGAGTCGATCGGCATGCTTTGCTCGGCTAAAGAATTGGGGCTCGCGGACACCTCGGACGGCATCGTCGAGTTTCCTCTCGATGCGCCGCTTGGCACATCCGTACGAGAATTTCTCTCGCTCGATGACGAGATCCTCGAACTGTCGATTACCCCGAATCGCGGCGATGCGATGTCCGTACGCGGTATTGCCCGCGAGGTCGCAGCGCTCACCGGCGTCACACTGACCACGCCTGACTGCTCGGCCGTATCGCCCACGGCGATCGACCCCGCCCTCGATGCTCGCGCGAAGGCGACGCTTGCTGCGCCCGAGGCTTGTCCGCGTTTTCACGGGAGGGTGTTGGTCGAGGTCGATAACTCCCGACGATCGCCGACGTGGCTGGTCGAGCGGCTGCGTCGAGCGGGTTTACGCAGCATTTCTCCTATCGTCGATATCACTAACTACGTCGTACTCGAGCTCGGTCAGCCCATGCATGCGTACGATCTCGACAAAGTCGAGGGTTCGCTCACGGTTCGGCAGGCGAGTGAGGGGGAGCGTTGCGAACTTCTAGACGGACGTGCCGTCGAGCTCGCCTCGGACGTCCTCGTCATCGCGGACGGGGCGGGTCCGGTCGCACTCGCAGGGGTCATGGGAGGGCAGCGCACGGCCGTCTCTTCGGACACGACTCGCGTCTTGTTCGAAGTCGCATGGTTCGCACCGTCGGCGATCGCCGGTCGTGGGCGTCGTTACGGTTTGACCACCGATGCGAGCCAGCGCTTCGAGCGTGGCGTCGACCCCGAAATAGGTGCGGCAGCGATCGAGCGGGCCACTTCTTTGTTGATTCAGGTCGCGGGTGGGCGCGCCGGTCGCGTGGTCACCGTCGAAGATCGCACGAAAGTTCGGATGCCTCAGACGGTCGCACTCAGAATTGCTCAGATCGAGCGACTGCTGGGACGATCGTTCTCCGAGCACGACGCGGCCTCTTTCTTGAGCCGCTTGGGAATGAGCACGGAGACCGCTGGAGTTGGTGTACTCAAGGTGCGCGCTCCAAGCAGCCGGTTCGATATTCAAATTGAGCGGGATCTCATCGAAGAAGTCGCGCGACTGGCGGGGTATGACCAACTACCCACGGCGCCTGCCCACGCGCGCCAATCGATTTTGCCGCACCCGTCGGCAATTCTCGACGAGCAACGAGTCCTAGATGTGCTCGCTGCGAGGGGTTACCACGAGGGGATTCATTTCGCATTCGTCGACCCAAAACTTCAGGGGGTCGTCTTTCCAGGGGTGCCGACGCATACGCTTGCGAATCCGATCTCAAGCGATCTAGCGGTCATGCGCCTCTCGTTGTGGCCGGGCCTGCTTAAAGCGGCGCTGGAGAATCAACGTCGCCAACAATCGCGGGTTCGCCTTGTCGAGCATGGCGTTGTCTTTCCAGTCGGGGGATCGGAGCGAGATTGCCTGGCGGGACTTGCAATGGGTTCGCGATGGCCAGAGCAATGGAACGGGGGCGGTGAATCGACGGACTTCTTCGATGTTCGGGCGGATGTCGAGGCAGTATTGTCCTTCTGCGATGCGCCGGGCACGTTCACGTTCGAGGCGGCGACACACTCGGCCTTGCATCCTGGGCGTTCGGCTCGAGTCCTTCGTCACGGAAACTCAGCGGGATGGATCGGCGAGTTACACCCGCGACTCGTCAGAGAGCTCGGGTTTGTGTCAGCGCCGGTCGTGTTTGAGCTCGAAATGAGTGCGTTGGCGGTCAGCTACGCGCCGTACCTCGAGGTGTCTCGATTCCCACACGTACGACGTGACTTGGCCGTTCTGGTCGATGAGTCCGTGTCGGCCGACCAACTCTGTGAACAAGTCAAAACTGCCGCGTCAAGTCTTTTGCGCGAGGTGGTGGTCTTTGACGTCTACCGGGGTCCAGGAATCGAATCAGGGCGAAAAAGCGTGGCTTTGGGCTTGATTTTGCAGAACAAAGAACGCACCCTGACGGACGAAGACACTGATCGCGTCATCGCGTCGGTGCGTAAAGCGCTCAGTCAGGGGCTGGGTGCGGGATTCCGCGAGTAGTCTTCCGTGACAGGGGTCGCGGACGAGTACCGCAACCAGAACAACGAGATTTCAGGGCGTACCAACATGGCTTTGACTAAGGCGGAGATGGCTGAAGCACTGTTCGACCAGCTCGGCCTCAACAAGCGTGAAGCTCGTGAGCTCGTGGACCTGTTTTTCGAGGAAGTGCGAGCGGCGCTGTCCTCGGGTGCTCAGGTCAAACTTTCCGGTTTCGGCAACTTCGATCTTCGCGATAAAAATCAGCGTCCCGGACGAAATCCGAAGACTGGCGAAGAGATTCCGATCAGCGCGAGGCGTGTGGTCACTTTTCGGCCGGGGCAAAAGTTGAAGGCGCGGGTCGAAGCGTATGTTGGAAGCCAAGAATAACGACGAACTGCCGGCGATCCCGGGGAAGCGGTATTTCGCCATCGGCGAGGTAGCCGAACTGTGTGGGGTCAAACCTCACGTGCTTCGTTATTGGGAACAAGAATTCCCGCAGCTCAAACCCGTCAAGCGTCGAGGTAACCGTCGTTACTATCAACGACAAGACGTCATCGTCATCCGTCAAATTCGGGCGCTGCTCTACGACCAAGGGTTCACGATCGGCGGCGCTCGAAACAAGCTCCAGGGCGAAGAGGCGCGAGTGGATGTGACGCAGAGCCAGCAAATCGTGCGGCAGATGAGGCTGGAGCTCGAGGAAATTCTCCGTATCTTGCGGCGTTGAGCGAGATCCGCAGCCAGAGCAGGGTATGATGGGTGCCACCAGACAACGGGTGTCCAACCCACAGTCAACGGTCGGTCGGGACGTGGCGCAGCCTGGTAGCGCACTTGCATGGGGTGCAAGGGGTCCCGAGTTCAAATCTCGGCGTCCCGACCATTTTTAGGTGACGATATGGGCTCAATCGCCGGCTCAGACGCCTATCTCATTTTTGCCATTCAATCGGCGGTTCTCGCTGTGGTTTCGCTCGGCATTCTTTGGAGCGCGCGCGGGACTGCGGTCTACCTGTATTTGTCGAGCGGGCTGTTCGCCACGCTGTACTACGCGGCATTTCTAGTTGCCGAGGCCGGTGAGGCGGGATTTGGGCTGATCGGTTCGCTGGGCGTTTCAATTGGCGCGATCGGTGGTGCGTGGTTGAAAAATGTCTCGCTTGGCCTGCTCGAGAGTCCAAGCTTTCCGATATCGGGCTACCTCAAAGGCAGCGCGCTCATCCTCGTCGGGATGCTGTCGATTCCGTTTTTGTTTCCCGACCCGGCAGCGTTCTCGTTGATCCTCGGTCTTTCCGTCGTCGGAATCTTGGCGCGAGCCATCATGTTGGCCTACCGCATCGGCACGCGAATCCACTCGCTGGCGGCAAAGCTCTTTGTGACCCTGATTGGCCTTCAGTTGTTCGGGGTGTTCGTGAGTCTCCTTGCGGCGCTCAGCACCGGTACCCACCTCTTGAGTTTGCCTCTGGCGTCGCAGTCCGCCGTTTCTTTTTCGTTCACGCTCGTTATCGGCCTAGTTAACTTTGCGCTATTCATCGCGCTCGTTCTCGATATCAGTATTCGTGAACGAGATCTCGCCCAACGAGAGAGGGTCGTTCTCGAGGTGTCTCGGTCGCGAGCTCACGAACGCGAGATGCTGTTGGCCGATATTCATGATGGGCTCGGTTCTCAGATCGCCACAGCTCGTTTACGCGTGGAGCGCGGCGAGATGAGCCAGGCCGAGGTGGCGCATCTATTGCGCGAATGCTCCTCGGATCTTCATCTGATGGTCGATACCTTACGCGAGCAAAACGACAGCCTAGAAGCTGCGCTCGTCGACTACAAAACGCGTATTGAAAGACGAATCATCGAGCATGGCATCGGGCTGTCGTGGACCGTGCAGCTGGGCGGTGCGCCCTCGATGGCGCCGAGGCGAATGCTCCAGGTTCTTCGAGTCATCCAAGAAGCGATCAACAATGCCATTCGGCATGCGGGCGCCCGGGAAATCATCGTCACGGTCCGGTATATGGGTGATCGCGAGTATGTCATCAAGGTCGAGGATGACGGGGCGGGGATCGCCGACGATGTCGCTCCAGGACGCGGGGTATCGAATATGCGACGCCGAGCGCGTGAGCTCGGCGGAACATTCGAGATTCGTCGGCGAGCGCAGAATTCGGGCACCGAGGTGTACTTGTCTTTCGGCGATCGACCAGTCTGAGGACCCTGCGGGCACAGGCGTCCGGGCATAATCCCTGCTCCGGAGTCGGGAATACATGACCGCTCGAACGCTTTTCGAAAAACTTTGGTCTGCGCACCTCGTTCGTGAGCTCGACGGGGACTCCGCGCTCATCGCCGTTGATCGGGTCTTCCTCCACGAGCGTACCGGGTCGGTTGCGCTCAAGAGCCTCGCGCAGTCGGCCCGTCGCCTCGTTGACCCCAGTCGTGTCTTTTGCACGATGGATCACATCGTCGATACCCGTCCCGGACGCGGGGACGACACGTTGCTGCCCGGCGGGAGAGCCTTCGTCTCGGAAACTCGCGCGGCCGCGAGAGCGGTGGGGATCCGTCTTTTTGATGTGAACGATCCGTTGCAAGGCATCGTCCATGTCATCTCGCCAGAGCTTGGCATCGTGCTGCCCGGGGCGACGGTGGTGTGCCCCGATAGTCATACCTGCACCCAGGGCGCTCTGGGCGCATTCGCGTGGGGAATCGGCTCGACGGAAGCCGAGCATGCGCTCGCCACCGGCACGCTGCGAGTCAAAAAGCCGAAGACGATGCGGGTGCGCTTCGAGGGTGTTCGTTCGTCTTTCGTGACGGCAAAGGATCTCGCGATCGCTTTGATCGCCCGTTTTGGCTCAGTCGGTGGCAACGGTTATGCCGTCGAGTTTGCAGGTGCGGCGGTGGAAGCGCTGGATATTGAAGAACGCCTGACGCTCTGCAACATGGCGACTGAGTTCTCGGCGGTCACGGGATTCATCGCCCCGGACGACAAGACGTTCGACTATTTGATCGGCAGGCCCTACGCACCCCGTGGGTCGGACTGGGAGCGCGCGCTGCACGCGTGGAGAGCGCTTCGCAGCGACGCGGGCGCAGTGTTCGACCGAGAGATCGTCATTGACGTCTCAGCGCTCGCACCCATGGTGACCTGGGGTACGAGTCCTCAGCATGCCGTACCCGTATCAGGCGTCGTCCCGGCAGAGTCGGAGAGCGGCACCTCCGCCGAGTCGTATCAACGGGCGCTCCATTACATGGGGTTGTCATCGGGTATCCCCCTGCGCGATCTCGAGATTGGCGCAGCCTTCATCGGCTCTTGTACGAACAGTCGCTTATCAGACTTGCGACGCGCCGCCGAGGTGCTGCGCGGGCGACGCGTCGCGTCGGGCGTTCGCGCGATTTGTGTGCCCGGGTCAATGTCGGTCAAGCGAGCCGCCGAATCGGAGGGTCTCGACAAAGTCTTCCTAGATGCGGGCTTCGAATGGCGCGAGTCGGGCTGTTCGATGTGTTTCTTCGCTGGTGGTGAGAGCATCGGTGCGAAGCAGCGTGTGATTTCTTCGACAAACCGGAATTTCGAAAGTCGTCAAGGTCCTGAAACCCGAACCCACATTGCGAGCCCCGAGACGGTTGCAGCGAGTGCGGTGATGGGTCGTATCGCAGGGGCCGATCAGCTGCCTGCTCAGGTTCGCGCATCATGACCGAGCCGGTTCGACAACTGATCGCGGTCGCGGCGCCCCTCATCCGAGCCAATGTCGATACGGATGCGATCATTCCTTCGAGAGAAATGAAAACCGTTTCGAAGACTGGCCTGGCTGACGGTCTGTTTGCCGGTTGGCGCTATACAGCGATCGGGAGTCGAGAGCCGAATCCGAGTTTTGTTCTCAATCAAATCGCTTACGCGAAGGCTCAAATCTTGTTAGGTGGTGAGAACTTTGGGTGCGGCTCGAGTCGAGAGCATGCCGTGTGGGCGTTACACGAGTTTGGCATTCGCACCGTGATTGCGCCGTCCTTTGCGCCAATTTTTTTCGGAAACTGCGTGCGCAATGGCATTGTGCCCGTACGACTGGCTGCCGCAGCGATTCAAGACATCGCATCGTGGGTCGGCATCGATCCGCAAGCTCATCGCGTGAAGGTCGACGTCGAGGCGCTGCAGGTTGCCGCGGGCGAGGGCGTGAATTGGCGTTTCGAGCTCGATACCGAATCGCGAGAGATGCTGCTTGAAGGGCTGGATGCGATCGATCTTACGCTCAGGAACAAACCTGACATCGACGCGTTCCTCGAACGAGACCGCATCGTACGCCCGTGGATCTACCGTCTTTCGGAGCACACATGAAAATTCTGGTGAGTGAGGTGGGGCCTCGCGATGGACTCCAAAGTATTCAGTCCATCATGCCGCTCGACGCTAAGAAAAAGTGGGTGACCGCTGAGGCCGCGGCGGGCGTTACAGAGATCGAAGTGGGCAGTTTCGTTTCGGCTAAACTCCTTCCGCAGCTCGCCGACACCGCAGAGTTGGTTCGATTCGCAAGAAGGATTCCGGGTCTGACGGTGGCGGTGCTGGTGCCAAACCTCAAGGGTGCCGAGGCGGCTGTCGAAGCGGGTGCCCATAAAATCACGATCCCCATTTCCGCTTCAGAGAGCCACAGCCTCAAAAATGTTCGTCGCACGCATGCTCAAATGCTCGATGAGGTGAAGGGGATCGTTACGCTCCTGAAGGACGTACCCGCCGATCGACGACCCAAATTCGAGGGGGGATTGTCCACGGCCTTCGGTTGCACGCTCGAGGGCGTTGTTCCAGCCGATACCGTCGTGGCACTCGCCGACGCGCTGATGTCGGCAGGCTGCGACGAGGTCGGTTTGTCCGACACCACGGGCTACGCGAACCCTGCCCAGGTGCGTGACCTCGTGCGGCGGGTGAAGTCGGCAGTGGGCGAACATGCACTGTCGGGTTTGCATCTGCACAACACGAGAGGGCTCGGGCTTGCCAACGTGCTTGCGGGACTTGAGGTCGGTATCACCACCTTCGACAGCTCTCTCGGTGGACTCGGTGGATGTCCCTTTGCTCCGGGCGCCTCCGGAAACATCGTGACCGAGGACTTGGTGTTCATGCTGGAAGCGATGGGGCTTTGGACCGGAATCGATCTGCAACAACTCATGGCGGTTCGACAGGTGCTTCGAGAGGCACTGCCCTCTGAAGATCTCTACGGATTCACGCCCGATGCGGGACTGCCGCTCGGGTTCTCACAGGAGGCCGCCCCATGAGCCCCAAGGTCAATTCGGCGGCGCAGTCTCTGCGAGGCATCAAGATCGTCGAGTTTACGCACATGGTCATGGGGCCTGCCGTCGGCGCGATCCTGGTCGAGCTTGGTGCCGAGGTGATTCGCATCGAGCCGATCGGGGGTGACTCCACTCGGAAACTCGTCGGCTCCGGTGCGGGTTACTTCCCAATGTACAACCGCAACAAGAAAAGCATTTGTCTTGATCTCAAGTCGACAGAGGGTCTTGCGATCGCGAGACGACTCTGCGACGCAGTGGATGTCGTAGTCGAGAACTTCCGCAACGGGGCGATGGAAAAGCTCGGGCTCGGCTACGACGATTTGGTGAAGACCAACGGACGCCTGATCTACTGCTCTGAAAAAGGTTTTCTATCGGGGCCATACGAAAACAGAACGGCACTCGATGAAGTCACTCAGATGATGGGTGGCCTCGCCTATATGACGGGTCCGCCGGGTCGCCCGCTTCGCGCCGGGACGTCGGTGATCGATGTAACGGGTGGCATGTTCGGTGCCATCGCGATCTTGGCGGCTCTTCAGCATCGTCACGTCACCGGTCGCGGGCAGAAGGTGAGCAGTGCGTTGTTTGAGACGACGGTTTACCTCGTGGGTCAACATATGGCGCAGATGGCCATGACCGGGCAGCCCGCCAAACCTATGCCGGTGCGTATCTCGGCCTGGGCGATCTACGACGTCTTCGAGACGCGTGATACAGAGCAGGTATTCATTGGCGTCGTCTCCGATGGTCTTTGGCAAAAATTCTGTTACGCATTTTCATTGACCGAATGGGCGGCGGATGACTCTCTTAAAACTAACGCGCAGCGTGTCGCTCAACGCGAGGCCTTGTTGCCGCGAGTTCGCGATCTCATCAAGCAATACACGAAGTCGGACCTCATCCCGATCCTCGAGCGGACAGGGTTACCCTTTGCACCCATCGGTAAGCCGGAAGACATGTTCGACGATCCGCATCTTGCCGCGAGCGGAGGGCTCGGTCCGACGGTGCTGCCTGATGGGCGCGCCACTCGGTTGCCGATACTGCCGATCGAGATGGATGGGCATCGACCGAGTCAGGGCGGTACACTTGCCCGGCCGGGCGAACACACCGACGAGGTGCTCTCGGCAGTGGGGTTTTCCGTCGAACACATTCGCGATCTGCGGTCGCGTCACGTTGTCGGCTGACCTCAACGTTCACATCACGGAGAGTACGGCATGACGAATGAGGGGCTGGACATCGTCGGAATCAACGACGAGCTTCAAGACGAAGAACGTCTTGTTCGCGATTCGGTCGCACGTTTTGTCGATGCCGAGGTGTTGCCCGTCATCGGACGGCATTTTGCCGATCATAGTTTCCCTAAAGACTTGATCGCGCCGATGGCGCGGCTCGGGTTACTCGGCTCATCGATCGACGGCTATGGGTGTGCTGGTCTCAACGCGGTGAGTTACGGGCTCATTTGCCAGGAGCTCGAACGCGGGGATTCCGCCATCCGTAGCTTCGTTTCCGTTCAGTCCTCGCTTTGCATGTATCCGATCTTTACCTACGGATCGGAGGCCCAAAAACTGCAATGGCTTCCGGGCATGGCGAAGGGCGAGCTCATCGGGTGTTTTGGTCTCACTGAGTCTCACGGTGGTTCCGATCCACTCAACATGAATACGACCGCTCGGCGACGCGGGGGCGATTGGGTGATCAACGGATCCAAGATGTGGATCACCAATGCGCCGATTGCGGATGTGGCGATCGTCTGGGCGCTCACCGAGGAGGGAGTCCGCGGGTTTTTGTTGGAGCGTGGAATGCCGGGATTCACTACGCAAGAAATCGAGCGAAAGTTTTCGTTGCGTGCGTCCGCGACCGGCGCGCTGTTCTTCGACAACGTCGTCGTGCCGGAGGCGAATTTGCTACCGGGCTCATCAGTCGGGCTCAAGGCACCGCTGTCCTGTCTGACCCAAGCTCGATTTGGCATCTCGTGGGGTGTTCTCGGTGCTGCTCAGGCCTGTCTCGACGAGGCGCTGCGTTACACCAAAGAACGCGTGATGTTCGGACGATCGCTCGCCGCGACCCAGGCTGTACAAATTCGTCTCGCCGAAATGGCTCGCAAGATCGCCGTTGGACAGACGTTGTCGCTGCAACTTGCGCGTCGAAAAGATCGTGGGATTCTGACGCCCGTCCAAGTATCGCTCGCCAAATGGAACAACTGCCGTGCGGCGATCGACGTTGCCCGAGACGCCCGCGACCTACTGGGCGGTGCCGGCATCCTTGCCGAGTACGCCCCCATTCGCCATGCCCTGAACCTCGAAAGCGTCATCACGTACGAAGGGACCGAGACGGTGCATCAACTGTCGCTCGCGCGGGCGTTGACGGGTCTCAACGCATTTTAAAAAGTCACGCGAGATCACCCATCATAAGCCGACTTTCCTTTGCTGCAGTCGTGGCCTCCGCGGTGAGCGGGATCGCGGCGGAAGGGTGGTCTAAATCGGCGGAGGGCGATACCGCACGGTCCTGGAATCTCACGCTCGGCTATACCTCAGACTTCTGGCGTAATGTCGAAGGGGGTCTCGCGACGGGAAGCGCTTTTATCGGGAATGCTGAGATGATTCTCGTTGTCGAGGGCAGTCCGGGCGGTTTCCGTTCGCGGATCCATGCGATCTACAACAACGGCAAGAGCTTCAGCGAACTCGTGGGCGATACGCACGTCGTCAGTAACATCGAGGCCGATCGAGCGAGTCGCCTTCTTGAAGCCTGGATGGAATACGCACCGTTCAGCGACGACCGCAGTCTCAAGGTCGGTCTCTACGACCTCAACACGGAATTCGATGCCAGTGAGGTGGGCGGGGCGTTGATCAACTCGACGTTCGGGATCGGACTCGATGCGGCCCAGTCTGGCGTCGTCGGTCCCTCGATATTCCCGTACACGGGCCTCGCGCTTCGGGGGCGTTGGCGATTCGACGAGAGATGGCTGCTGCAAGGGGTTGTCATCGACGGTGTCCCCAACGATCTCGACTCTCCTCGCCAGTTTGCGTCCCTCAGGCTCGATGCTGACGAAGGCGAGCTGTGGGTCGGCGAGCTGGAGCACCGGACCGGGCGGTGGCGGACGGTCGTCGGCCATTGGCGGTATTCGGCGGCCTTCGACACCTTGGATGGGCTGACGGACGGGACGCCTCGCGCTGCTCACAATAATTCTGGCGCGTACGGATTCGTCGAGGGTCCGGTTTGGCAGTCGGGTGAAAGGCGGTTGTTGGCGATGCTGCGGGTCGGCGTCGCAGAGCCGCGGTTCAATCGCGTCGAGTCCACTCTTCAAGCGGCGCTCGTGCTCGAGCGACCGTGGTTGAACCGGGAGGGGGAGCATGTGGCGTTCGGTGTCGCCTACGCCCGAAATGGGCGTCCCGCTCAACGACTCGCCTCGGCAGACGGTGACGCGCTATTGCGCGAGGAGACCGTGGTGGAGCTCACGTGGCGGGTCCCGGTCACGCCGCGCATCGTGCTGCAGCCAGATATCCAATACATCCTCAACCCTGGAAGTGCTCCGGGGTTAGACGACGCGCTCGCGTTGGGGTTGCGCCTCGAGCTCGATCTGACCCCGCACTGATCGGGCGATGACGTTCCTCGAGCCGTTCTGGGGATCACCCGCCGCCGGATTCGTGGTGGCGTTTGCCGTCGGCCTGCTCATTGGGGTCGAACGAGAGCGTCGGAAAACCGATCCATCCGTCGGTTCATCGGGCGGCCTCCGCACACACGTCATTGTTGCCCTGGCGGGGGCACTCGCCGTGCAGTTTCCCGGGGTTTGGATTGTCGTGGCCGGTGCCGTATTCATCGGCGCGCTCGTGGTGATGGCGTAGTGGCGTAACCGAAGCGTTGACCCCGGGCTCACCAGCGAAGTGACGCTGTTTACGACGTATCTGCTGGGCGCATTAGCGCCTCAGTTCCCGGAGCTCGCGGGCGCCATTGGCGCCGTCATCGCCTTGGTTCTTGCACTGCGACCTGCATTGCACAAATTGGCGAGTAAAGCGATGTCAGATCGCGAGGTGCTCGATCTCCTGCTGCTTGCTGCCTCGGGTCTCGTGATTTTGCCTTTGATGCCCGATCGCGCGGTGGACGAAGCCGGATTTATCAATCCTCAAAGAATTTGGACGTTGACGCTGCTGGTACTCGTGATGAACGCCGTGGGATACCTCGCTCTTCGAACTTTGGGCCCGGCGCGCGGTTTACCTCTGGCCGCTTTTTTCGGTGGATTCATCTCAAGTAGCGCCACGATCGGCGTACTCGGTGCTCGGGCGGCCGCCGAACCCGATAAATCGTTGCTGACGGCGGGCGCCGCGATGGCTTCATCGGTCGCGACGCCGCTGCAGTTGTTGATCCTGCTCGCGGCCGTTGACCCAGCGTTGTTCATGATGTGGCTGTTGCCCGCCCTGACGACGATCATGGTCGCGGGCGGCACCACGCTGTTCTTATTGCGCCGAGACGGTGCCGCGGCGGACGACGCCCTCGAGTCGTTCAAGGGGCGAGCGTTTCAGCCGCTGCAGGCGATCGTTTTTAGCGTGACGGTCACAGCCATGCTTTGGAGCGCATCGTGGTCGGCTCGAACCATCGGCTCAGACGGAGCGGTCACGGGTTTGATGCTCGGCGGTTTTGTCGATGCTCACTCGGCCGTCGTGGGCGCAGCCAGCCTCGTCGAGTCTGCAGAGTTTGGAAAATCTGCGGGTGCGCTCGCCATTCTGGGAGCGCTCGGCACCAACACGATTGGAAAAATCGTCATGGCGGGCGTGACGGGAGGGCGCGGTTTTGTCCTCCGACTGGCCCCGAGCTTGATTTTGATGTGGGCCGTCGCAGCAGTCACGCTTACCCTGTCATCGTCGATGGGAACGCCATGAGTTGCGCGCCCCGACTGCGGCGCGGAATTTTGGTCTGAAATCGTCCGGGTTTGATCACGAGAACGTCGCACGTCAACGAGTCGAGGACGGCCTCGGCGGTGTTTCCGACGAGGAGGCGCTTGAATCCCGAGCGCGACATCGCGCCCATCACTACGAGACTTGCCCTCTCTGACTTCGCGGCGGCCGGTATGGCCTCGCGCGGGGAACCTTGTACGACAGACAGCCGATGCGACGGTAGGGGATGACGCGCCACTTCAGAGACCAAGGCTTTGCGCGCTCGCTTCACGGCCATCGATGTCTGCTCGGTGTCGACGATGACGGGAGAGGCGGTCCAGTTCGCGGCGATCAACGTGGCCGGGGCGACGCAGTGCATGATGTGTAGGCGACCGCGAAGCAAGGAGGCTACCTGACCGCCCCCTTTCAGCAGCGCCGCATCGAGTCGGGCCGGCTTGGCGTTTTCATGGAAGGGATCGATGGCGGTCAGAACGACGGGACGGTGATACGGCTTAGGCAGTTTCACGAGAAGCACGGGACAGGGCGCTTGGCGCAAAAGCTCCCAGTCGGTGTACGTCAACATCCACTTGGCCACATGCTTGGTCGCGTGGCGCTCGGCGACGATGAGGTCGGCTTTTGATCGAAGTGCGCGCCGCACGATCGCCTCCGCCGGCGGATAGTCCCACTCGGCCGCGCAGGTGACTTCAATATCGTGTTGCCGCAGGCGCTTGGCGATCACCTCAAGCCGATTGAGCGTTTGGGCGAGACGTTGGGTTTCGAAATCCTTGAGGCTCACCCGACGAGCGTCCAGCGCTTCGACGAGGATCGTATCGGAGAGCGAATGGAAGCGCTCGAGAGTCGCCGCACTCGCCTTGGCAAGTTGAGCCGCCTTACGGACGGCAGGCATCGATTGGGCGTCAAGGTCTTTGATGGCGACGAGGATTTTCTTAAGGGGCTGCATGGAGTTTCCGGGTACCCGATGAGGCGAAGGTCATAGGTACAAGTTTCCGCGAGGTGTGTCGAGAGCGGATCCGTACGTTCACGTATCATTGGCGGGATCGCAGGAGGTATCGACCTTGGCCGCTCAATTGGAGTTCAACACCTCTCCGTTTGCAGGATTCCCGTCCGACCAGATCCTTCTGTCTCAGGAAGAGCGTCAGGCGTACTCTGGAGACGTCTATTCGCTGGGGGTGACCGCGGCGGCCGTACTGTGTCCCAAAGATCGACCGACGTGTGCGGCCATGGTGGCCGCTGCCTCGCGAGGCGGGTACGCCGTCATCCCGCGCGGAGGCGGACTATCCTACACCGGCGGATACCGCCCACTCGTCGAAAAGAGCGTGATCCTCGATACGTCGAGGCTCAATCGAATCCTCGAAGTGAATGTCGAAGACATGTACATCACCGTCGAAGCGGGTGTGACCTGGAAGCAAATTCACGACACATTGACGCCGCTCGGATTGAGGCTTCCTTTCTTTGGAACGTTTTCGGGGGCGCAAGCGACGATCGGAGGAGGGCTCTCGAATGGTGCGCTGTTTTTCGGGACGGCCCGATACGGCACGGCGGCCGATCATGTGCTCGGTCTTGCGGTGGTGCTTGCCGACGGTCGGGAACTCAGAACGGGGCAGCGGGCATTCGCCAACGCCGCGAAACCGTTTTATCGAACTTGCGGCCCAGATTTCACGGGACTTCTGACCCACGATTCGGGGAGCTTCGGGGTCAAAGTCGAAGCGACCTTCAGAGTCATTCAGGCACCGGGGTTCACCGGGCATGCCTCGTTCGTGTTCGACGGAATGGCAGCCGCCGGGGCCGCGCTGTCGGCGGTCGCGCGCTCCGGGGCCGTTGAAGAGGCGTATGTGTTCGATCCTGAATCCACGCGTAAGAACCTCTTGTCCAAAGGCGTACGCCATGATGTCGGGGTGTTTTGGAAGGTCGTGAGAGGGGAGCGAAACCTCTTCAAGGGTCTCGCTGCGGGTCTCACCCTCGCGTTCGCGGGACGTTCGTTTCTGCCGCCGAATGCCTTTTCGTTGCATATGACCTGCGCGGCACGATCGAAGGCGGCTCTTGAGGCCGACCTCGCTCTCTGTCGATCGATCTGTCACGCCCAGGGCGGAACGCAGATCGCGGAGTCCATCCCTCGTGCCGTTCGAGCGGATCTGTTTCCCGCGCCGGACGCGGTACTGGATCCCGATGGAGACCGTTGGGTCGCACTCAACGCGAAGGTTGCTCATTCGGATGCGTCGCGCATCATGGCGGCCGCTGAAGCCACGCTGGCGCCGTATCAGTCACGCATGAGGGAGGCGGGGGTCTGGATGAGCCATCTGCTCATCGCCATCGGACAGTCGGCTTTTAGCTTTGAGCCAGTCTTTCATTGGAAAGACGAGTGGCTTCCGGTGCACGCCCGATCCTTGTCCGAGGCTGCGAGGGCTCGACTGACCCCGCCCGATGCCAACCCGCAGGCGAGGGCGCTGGTGGAGGAACTAAGACAAAAGCTTGTTGCGATGTTTGCGGAGTTCGGTGCGGCCTCTAATCAGTTGGGCAAGACCTATCCCTACCTTGACGCACTGCGGCCAGAGTCCGCCGACCTCGCGCGGGCGGTCAAGCGCGCGCTTGACCCAGAGGGACTGATGAACCCCGGGGTGCTTGGTCTGAAGGGCAAGTAAACGGTATTCTGCGCGCCCTTTTTGACCTTTCCGCTTAAAGCGGGTCCGGAATCTCATGCCTGCCTCCAAGCCCGTGCGTACCAGCGAGAGCCTCGCCAACGTCAAGTATGAGATTCGGGGCAATCTCGCTCGACGCGCTCTCGAGCTGTCCCGAAAGGGCTACGAGATCATTTCTTTGAACATTGGTAATCCTGCGCTCTTTGGGTTCCGAACGCCGGAGACGATGCGCCTCGCCATGATCGAAAACTTTCCCGACAGTGAAGGTTATTGCCACCAGAAGGGCATCTTTCCAGCGCGGGAGGCGATCGTGATGCAGCAACAGGGGCGAGGCGTGTCGGGCGTCACGGCGGAGGATGTGTTCATCGGCAACGGCGTGTCAGAGCTCATCGACATCGCGTTACGCGCGCTGCTCAATGAAGGCGATGAAGTCTTGGTACCGAGCCCTGACTATCCGCTCTGGACGGCAGCGGTCAATCTGAATCGCGGCAAGGCAGTTCATTACCCGTGTCGTCCCGAGAGGGACTTCGTGCCCGATCCGCAAGAGATCGAGTCTCTGATCACGCCTCGTACTCGGGCGATCGTGATCGTGAATCCCAATAACCCGACGGGCGCCGTTTACCCACGGGAGGTGCTGACCGCGATCGCGCGACTCGCGGAGCGTCGAGGACTCGTTCTTCTATGCGACGAGATCTATGACCAGATCACCTATGACGGCGCGGAGTTCGTACCGATGGCCACACTGGCTCACGATACGGTCTGCGTCACGATGTCCGGGCTGTCGAAGGTCTATCGTGCGTGCGGTTATCGAGTTGGGTGGGCGATCGTCTCCGGAGACGTCGCTGCCGCCAAAGACTTCATCAGCGCCATGGAGCTCTTGGCGTCTTTACGTCTCTGCAGCAACGTTCCGGGGCAGTGGGCCGTTCAAACGGCCTTGGGCGGCTATCAAAGTATTCGCGAACTCACGTCACCGGGTGGCCGCCTCTACGAATCGCGAAAAGCGATCGTCGACTCAGTCGAGCGCAATCCGTCGCTTCGACTTCGCGCGCCGGCGGGCGCGCTGTATGCATTTGTCGGGGTAGGAGACGATCTTCCCGGCTTCGACGATCAAACGTTCGCACTCGATCTGCTCGAGAAGAAGCATGTGCTAGTCGCACCCGGCGTAAGCTTCAACGTCCCCTACAACACGCACTTCCGCATCACGAATCTTCCGGATGCCTCAACGCTACGCACCGTATTCAATCGAATGGGCGAGTTGTTGGACGACTATCGGGCGAATGCCGGCGCGCGCGCCTAAAGCCGACCCTCGACATCGGCCTCGATCGGGATTCCGGCGGGGAGCCCAGGCAGCACGCCAGCGACCCGCGGGAGCACCCGAACTTGGGCAGTGAAGGCCCCAGGCGCAACCAGGACAACTGAGGCGTTGAACTCGAGCGGTCCCCCACGATCGCGCACGGTGCCCGAGCGGCCATCGAAACGACCGAAGATCGGCCCAAAGTGCGCGCCGGACTTCAGCAAGGTGGCCCGAGTGAGCGTGGCCTCACCGTGAAGGGCCGAAAGTCGTCCTGTATCGAATTGAAGGCGTAACCCCGAGGCGTCAAGCTGTCCGTCTACACCGGCGAGCGGTCCGAGGAAGACGTCTGCGGGCAGCGCATTACGTAGCGATTCCAATTCGATCGAAACCGATTCGAGTTCAAGCGAGGTGGGCTCGAACAACGCAGCCTGCAACGTCCCCTCGGCGACGGACGAATCTTTGGTCCATCTTAGACGTACGGGGAACGTCAACGGACGCTGGATGGAGAGGCCCAGCGCCCAAGCGATCGATCCCGATCGACTACCTCGAATGCGTAGGTCGTCGCATTGACCGCGCCAAACCGTACCCCTCAACACGCCGCACTCTGCAGAGGGCGGCAAAAGCGGTTCAATGATTCGCGCCGGCAACCAGAGGAGGGATCCGAAGACGAGGCCCAGCGTCAGCAGGGCCATCAGCAATCGACGACGGATCACGGTGATGAGGACTGAAGATTCCACTCGACATCGACCCGTCCGGAGTCAACCGAGGTCAACGTACCGCGTCGGATTGAGACCGAGGCCGCCTCGAAATCTCCGAGGCACTCGATCAACGCGTCAAATGCCGCCGCGTCCGCACGGACGCGAACGGAAGAGTCAGGCTGAAGGTCGACGGTCGCTTGGACACCGTGCCGCTCGAGGATGCGCTTCACTCGCATTTCGAGCGAAAGCGACATCTCGGATCCCATTCGTTGCGCGCGTTGGCTGAGGTCTCGTGCGGCCGGTAGATCGGCAAGCAGCCGCCGTTTCGCCTCGACACGCTGAAGCGTCGCCTGGTTTTCGCTCACCACGGTCGCGACGCCCGAGATCACGAGGAGGGGGGCCAAGACGATCGTACCGAGACGAAGCGCCCGCCGATCCCGGTCAGACATCGCCTCGAGACGATCTGCGAGTTGCTCGCGGAGCGACGTCACGGCGACACCTCCAGCTCGATGAGCGTCCACTGTGCGCGTCCCTGGTCATCGACGCTGGAGTCGACGCGCCACCCTAATGCTTCAAGCGCTCTAGCGCTTGTTTCAACGGCGTTCGCGTTGCGAAGTGTCACCCGCACCACATTCTCTTGGTTAGCGATCGATACGATCGCCCCATCACGCACGCCAACCTGTGCGAGATCCACCAGGGCTCGACGGAGTCGCGAGGGCTTGATCGAACCATTCGAGGCCGATAGATCCCCCGCTTGAGCAAGTGTCTGATCGAGCGCCGATTCCTCGATCGCCGCAGAACGCCAGGTATTGCCGTAATCGATGAGCACCAGCGCGAATAAGATCGCCGCGAGCGCCGCCGCCCACCGCCAACGCGAGACAAGCGCCTCCGTTCGCGGTCGGGGCTTTCGCTCACCTTGCAAGAGATTGATGGGCTCTGCGATCGATCTCTGAGCCACGAGCCAGTCGAGTACGGGACCGTCGGACCGGGTCACCTGAACTCGAGCGAAACGTGCCTCCAAGGCCTCGATATCGAGGTCGATCGAGGACTGATCGGACAGACCGACGAGTTGTAGCCCTAAGGTCGAAAACGGAGGGTCCGACTGAAGAAAATCGAGGCTCATCGGCATGTCCTTGGCGCGACAACGTAGTCCGACTCCGACAGGCGAGCGCAAAAACACCTCCTCGCCCTGCACCCAGGCAATGACGTCGCCTGGCTTCGCCGCAATCAAAGATTCATCGAGATACAGCGCGGAAGGGTCGAGGCCTACGGATCGCAACACCTCGAGATACTGGTCGAGCGTCTCACGCCGGATGACGACGACCGGAACGTGTAGACCCGCGCGTGACGAAGACCCTGAGGTCGAGATGGGACGACCCATGGCGAAGTGTTGCTGATCGAGGTCGCCCGCAATCTGCTCTTCCAACGCAAAGGGGAGCATTGTCCTGACTTGCCCCGAGCTCACCTTCGGCAACACCGCGACGGTGCTGAGCGCTGAAGAACCGGGAACCAGTGCTACGACCGTGACGGCCGAATTCGCGGCGGACAGCGCCTCGAGTGTGCTGGGGAATGCTGCGCGTAGTGATGATCCGTCCGAGGAAAGAAGCGCTGCCATCACCGGCTGCGCAGGATCGGGCGAGGACAGATGGATGAAGAGCGTGTCGGTCATGATCGCTACTCGTCACTCCGCCGTGTGTCGCCAGAGCACCCGGATACCGGGGGGCGAGGGCGGCGTGCTTTCATAGCGGAGCAGACTGTACAAGGAGAATTGCGTCGTGCCAATGACAGTCTCAGTCCGGAGTTGAAAGTATCGACTCCGCTCGCCGAGACCGACTGCACGCTCCAACCGGGCGTAGCCGGCCGCGTCAGACAATCCCGAGCGAAACACTTCCGCCCGAGGAAAGCACTCGCGTTCCCGATTGCGGGCGAGCGCATCTTCCGCCCCGACCCACTGACGTTCGTTACTCAGCGCATCCAACAACGCCGCAGTCGCTGAGCATAAATTGATCGACGCATCGCGCGGCAGTGCCGAGACGTGAGGCGCGAGTCGCGTGTATCGAGCAAGATCGAACGCCGGCAACAACATCAGTTCAGATACCGTGGTCAGCGGGCGATTAGGCGGGCGGTATCCGGGGGACAAGGTGCTGTAGAGGTCGTCTTCCGCACCCCCACTCGTCGGGACATCATCGGCATCAATCCAATCGGCGATCTTCGGCGCCCAGCTTGGCTCGAGCTCCAACGTGACGAGTAATCGCTCAAACAATTCCAGCGCGACAGGATCGATCTGACCGTTCGGATCGCGAAGTGAATTGAGGTTGAACCGTCCCTGAAGATCGACGAGCTGTCCGGTCACGATTCCCGCGTGGTCGATTTCGACGGGGCCGAGACGCGTCGACCAACGCTGGGCAGGGTGAATCGCGGACGCGCCGGTATCAAGGTCCTCCGTCAGCACACGTGCGGCGGCCGCCTCGGCGGCGCCGGCCAACAACATTGCCCGATCACGAGCGAGACCGCCTTCCGAGCGTCGAAGTAATAGCCCCGTATCAAAGAAAATAGCCATCGCAATCGCGGTGGCGATCGCGACCACGATCAAGGCAGTCAGCAATGCGACGCCGCGGCCCTTCATCGAGGCACCTCGATCACCCGCCGAATGGCTCCCTGGCTCTCTGTGATCAGCGTGAACTCGATGGCGCGCGGACGAATGCGTTGCTGGGAGATCTCGCTCTCGCCCGAAGACGGAGGCGGCGGCCAGTCCGTTCGCCAATCACCTCGATCATCGAGATACCGGAACTCGAGTGATCTCACGTCGCGCATCAAAACGCGACGCGAGGCATTCGAGGACTGGACCCGATCGAGGACGGGCCACACGAAGCGCACGAGACGACCGCCCTCGATGAGATATTCGACTCGCTGCAGGCTGCTACGCGAATGCGACGAGGTGGTCGTGCGACCGCCGCGAGTCAGACCGATTGGCGAAAGCGTGCCGGGCTCGGCCACCAGCGCCGGTGCGTAAATCCGCCCAAGTTCGTCGCGAATCGGACGCGGGTGTAATTGGCCAAGATCATCCGCGAGCACGCGAACAGCCCGTCGTAGCTCGCTCAGACTGGTCTGAGTGTTTTGGATTTCGAGGCGGTTTCGCGCCACTTCGGTCAAGGCGCCATAGCCGATCGCAAACATCACGGCCGTCACGAAGAGTCCGACCAACAATTCGATCAAGGTAAATCCGCGTGTCGAGCGACGCGTCATGGGAGCGTTCGCTCCGCGGTGTCCCAAAGTGGGTCGGCGTTCCCCTCGAGCACGAGGTTTCGTCCGCGCGCGCCGCTCATCGTCACGAGCCAGTCTTCGCTGCCGCTCGCACGGACCTCGACGACGATCTGCACGACACCGGTGATCGCCGTCGGCTGCACATCCTGCCGCCAATCCCATTCGCGATCCGCCATCCGTGCAACACCTTCCGTTCGTCCGAGCGCGGGGAACGGCGTGGCGACACGCGCCTCGGTGACTTGGTTCAATGCCACCCACTCGGCGTACGCCCGCTCACGCAAGCGATCGGTGCTCGTCGCGGCGGACAACATCGACGACATCACCGCCGATACGCCGAGTGCGACCACCACCAAGGCCACCAGGACTTCGACCAAGGTAAATCCGCGTGGAGCGGCTGAGGACGTCCGCGGACTCATCGCTCTAGCCTCCGTAAAGCAAGATCGCCGTTGTCGTCTGGGCCGAGGCGCCAGCGACCCAGCGAGTCCACCGATCCAACGCGCAACTCGAACGGGGTGAATTCCCCCGTACTGTCGACACCGATGTCTGGAGTCTCCTCGCGCGCGGACGAGGCAAGACGGCCGAGAATGATTCGGCGGCCCTCCACATCGAGCTCGAGCGCGGTCCCCGTCGCCCAGCGTCCTTGCGCAAAACGACGGTCATCCAGTTCGAGCCATCGCA
The DNA here is from genome assembly GCA_016874235.1 of Gammaproteobacteria bacterium. Taxonomy (GTDB): domain Bacteria; phylum Pseudomonadota; class Gammaproteobacteria; order Steroidobacterales; family Steroidobacteraceae; genus UBA964. The sequence continues at coordinate 10,225 of VGUJ01000008.1, read as the reverse complement.
TCGTTTGCGAATCGTGGACGAGAAACTGATAACCGGAACTGTCGAGTCGAACGCCGTAGGCCCGATTTTCCAACTCAGCGCGCTCGCGGATATCGACCAACAGCACGCTCAACCGTTCAAGCTCCGGGGGAGCGGCATCTCGCCGGCCCATTAGACCGAGCGACAACAGGGCTCCGCCCATGACGATCGCGATGATCGCCAGCACCACGAGCACTTCGATGAGCGTAAAACCTGAGGAGCGCCGGGCCCGCACGATCAATTGCTGAGCGACCAGTTACCGATATTGTCCTGATCAGTCTCGGGACTGCCCTCGAGCCCGTCCGGACCCACAGAGTAGACATCGAACTCGGATCCCCGCGTTCCGGGCTGACGATAGCGATAAGGGTTTCCCCAAGGATCGGCAGAGACCCGAGCCATGTATCCGCCTGATCGCCAATTGCGCAGCGTGGGATCCTCGGGCTTCTGAACCAGCGCACCGAGGCCTTGGCTGGTGGACGGAAGTCGAGCCGTATCGAGACGGTACATGGCCAGAGCCGTCTCGATCGCCTGGAGGTCGGCGCGAACCTTAGTCACCCGCGCCTCGTCGACACGATCCATGACCCGCGGAACGATGAACGCGGCCAGCAAGCCCATGATGACGACCACCACCATGATCTCGATGAGGGTGAAGCCTCGAATCTTGTGTCGGCGCAAAACGGATCCTCCCGTACACTGCCGTTCGATCATAACAAAGGCCTGTTCAGGGGCTGTGACAGAGCCTAGACGTATAATGTCGGCTGAACAGGGGAGTGCAGGGATGTCCGTGGCGTTTGTCTTTCCCGGTCAGGGATCGCAGTCGGTCGGAATGTTGGGCGGGCTCGGCGAGGCCGATCCCGTGGTTCGCGCGACCTTCGATTCCGCCTCGAGTGTTCTCGGATTCGACCTCTGGGCGCTCGCCCAGAACGGACCGGCTGAGCAGCTCGCGCTGACGGAGATCACCCAGCCGGTGATGCTGGTGGCGGGTGTGGCCACGTGGCGGGTGTGGCAAAACCGTGGCGGAGCGCGACCGCAGTGGGTTGCAGGTCACTCCCTCGGCGAATTCACCGCACTCGTTGCGGCCGGGGTACTTCGCTTCGAAGACGCAGTGGCCTTGGTGCGCTTCCGCGGCGAGGTCATGCGTGACGCCATGCCGAGCGGGCAGGGAGGCATGGCTGCCATCCTCGGACTATCCGACGCCGACGTCGAGGCCGCCTGTGCCGAAGCCTCGCAGGGAGAGATGGCCGAAGCCGTTAACTACAACGGACCCGGTCAGGTCGTGATCGCCGGACACGCGAGCGCACTGCACCGGGCGATCGAGACCGCGAAAGCCAAAGGCGCCAAGCGCGCATTGCCGTTACCCATCAGCGTCCCATGTCACAGTTCTCTGATGCGTCCAGCCGCAGAAAAACTCCGCGAACGGGTGCGATCCATGGCTTTGGCGGCACCGCAGATCCGATTTCTAAGTTCGGTCGACGCCACCGAGTACTCTGATCCGGTGACGATTGCCGATTTGCTGTATCGCCAACTCGCGAGCCCCGTACGATGGGTGGCCACCGTCCAAGCCCTTGTCGGACTTGGCGTCCATCGACTCATCGAGTGCGGCCCGGGCAAGGTATTGACGGGACTCAATCGCCGGATCGATAAATCTCCCTCGCTGGCTTGCCTCGCGCTCGAGGACGTCGCGACCCTCGACCATGCTCTTTCTCCTGCTGCGGAGTGATCGATGCCCACTCACTTTGATCTGACCGGCCAGACCGCTCTCGTGACCGGCGCATCGCGCGGCATTGGTCGCGCGATTGCCGAGGCTCTCGCCGCCGCGGGTGCCAAGGTGATCGGGACGGCCACCACCGACGTGGGAGCCGCTGCCATCCGCGACTGGATCGGCCCGCTGTCACCGGGTAGCCGCGGAGCCGTGGTCGATGTCTCTCGATCCGAGTCGGTCGCCGCGCTTCTGGAGGATCTTGAGGCCAAGAACGAACAGCCGAGTATTCTTGTCAACAACGCGGGCATCACCCGGGACAACCTGCTCATTCGAATGAAGCCGGAGGAGTGGGATCAGGTCATCGCCGCAGACCTGACCTCGGTCTTCTCCCTCAGCCGAGGGTGCCTGCGGTCGATGATGAAGGCGCGCTTTGGCCGGATCATCAACATCACCTCGGTCGTCGGCGCGCTGGGAAACCCGGGTCAAACCAATTACGCAGCCGCCAAGGCGGGTATCGTGGGTTTCACTCGCTCGCTCGCCCGAGAGGTGGGTAGTCGGAATATCACCGTGAATGCGGTGGCACCTGGGTTCATCGATACCGACATGACTCGGGCGCTTGACGAAGCGCAGCGCGAGGCCTTGACGAACACGATCCCGTTGGGGCGGTTGGGCGCGACGGAGGACATCGCTGCGGCGGTGCTCTTTCTCGCCGCGCCGAGCGGGGCGTACATCACGGGCCATACCTTGCACGTCAATGGCGGGATGTACCTCGGGTAACGAGTTCCCTCCGTTTTGGAGCCGTTGGTTTTTTGAGACTTGTCGGTTTTACCTGACAAAACATTGGGTTAAGGGGAGATGCATGGCGCTCACCCCCTGCTTGGCCTAAAATGCGCGCCCGGCCTTGCCCGATGGCAGGACCGAACCTACAGGTCGTTAAGAGGACATTCCACCGATGAGCACTGTCGAACAACAGGTCAAAGCCATTATCGCCGAGCAACTGGGCGTCAAGCTGGAGCAAGTCACCAGCAATGCCTCGTTCGTAGACGACCTCGGTGCAGACTCGCTCGATACCGTCGAGTTGGTCATGGCTCTGGAAGAAGAGTTCGAAACCGAGATCCCGGACGAAGACGCCGAGAAGATCACGACGGTCCAGCAGGCCATCGATTACGTCTCTGCGCGTCGCAAATCCTGATCTCGACGTCAGACTACACCGAGGCCGGCGCGGTGCCGGCCTTAGGTTTTTTTAAGTTCCCCGAATCGCATCGCGTGAGGCTCCCGTGAGCAAGCGTCGCGTCGTCGTCACTGGACTCGGCATCGTGTCCCCAGTTGGCAGCACTGTTCAGAGTGCGTGGGACGCTGTTCTCCGTGGACAGAGCGGTATTGGTCTGATCACCCGTTTCGATACCAGCGCCTATGCCACCAAGATCGGCGGCGCCGTGCGCGGGTTCGACGTGAACGAGTACATCACGCCGAAAGAGGCCAGACGAATGGACGAGTTCATGCATTACGGCATGGCCTCGGGTATCCAGTCGGTCAACGACGCGGGCGTCGATTTCAACGCGCTCGACACCGAACGCTGTGGCGTGATCATGGGCGCCGGAATTGGCGGCCTGGCGACCATTGAGTCTGAGTATGACTCGATGCTGGAGGCTAATAGCCCTCGAAAGATTTCACCGTTTTTCATTCCCGCAACGATCATCAACATGATCGCGGGACATCTGTCGATCCGGTATGGGCTCAAGGGCCCGAACCTCGGGGTTGTCACCGCCTGCACGACCTCTACCCATGCGGTGGGGCTTGCGATGCGTGCCATTCAATATGGCGATGCGGATCTTGTCATCGCGGGGGGCGGCGAGATGTCGACCACGCGACTTGGTATTGGGGGGTTTTCGCAAGCCAAGGCGCTCTCCCAGAGAAACGATCGTCCGACGGAGGCCTCTCGACCGTGGGACAGAGACCGAGACGGTTTCGTCGCCGCCGACGGCGGTGGGGCGATGCTGCTGGAAGAGCTTGAGCATGCCAAGGCGCGCGGGGCGCGGATCTATGCCGAACTCGTCGGTTTTGGGATGAGCGGTGATGCGTATCACATCACGGCACCGCCGGAGAACGGCGCGGGGGCGGCTCTCGCGATGCGTAATGCCCTGCGGGATGCGAAGCTCGACCCCTCTGCCGTGCAGTATTTAAACGCCCATGCGACCTCCACGATGCTGGGCGACCGTGCCGAGACTGTGGCCATCAAACAAACCTTCGGCGCCCACGCGTCGCGTCTGGCGGTCAGCTCGACTAAGTCCATGACCGGGCATTTGCTCGGCGCAGCCGGTGTGGTCGAAGGCGTCCTTAGTGTGCTCGCTCTTCGTGACCAGGTCGCGCCGCCCACCATCAATTTGGACAATCCCGATCCAGAGTGCGACCTCGACTACGTGCCGCACACCGCTCGGCAGATGACCCTCGACGTCGCGTTATCCAATAGCTTCGGGTTCGGCGGCACCAACGGGACCTTGGTGTTCCGACGCTTCAACGGCTGAGGGCCGTTCGACCGGGCGGCTACGGCGATGACCCCCTCAAAGGGTTAGACTTTCCACGTGCGCGCGTTGAGAAAAATCATTCTCCTAGTCGGGTTCGTGCTGGCCGCTCTGGCGGGCGGGGCGTGGTGGCTCTCGATGGCCGTCAGCCAACCGGGGCCACATCTCGCGCCGGTTCAGATCGATGTTCGTAAGGGAGAAACGGTGAGGGCCGTCCTCGCCGACCTCGAACGCGTCGGCGCGATCGAGGATGCGGTGATCGTCGAGTGGTGGGCCCGCACGCTCGGAGACGTCCCGCGCGTGAGGGTGGGTCGCTACGGCATTGCGCCGAGAGCCTCAGCCAAAGAAATCCTGCGACAACTCGATGAGGGGCGGGTCCTTCTTGAGTCGCTGGTCGTGATCGAGGGAACTCGCTACTCGGATCTGCGTCGTCTGCTTGCCGGGTACCCCGGCGTGCAACAAACGCTCGCGGGCGTCTCCGACGCGGAGCTCATGACGCGTCTCGGTCAACCCGGTGTTCATCCAGAAGGTCGATTTTTCCCCGACACTTATCGGTTCGCATGGGGAACGTCCGATTTTGAGGTCTTGAAACTTGCCCATGGACGACTGCAAGAGCGTCTCGAGGCTGCGTGGGCCAGTCGGGCAGGGGATCTGCCGTTATCGCAGCCCGCGGAGGCCTTGATCTTGGCGTCGATCGTTGAGAAGGAATCGGCGTTGTCCGAGGAGCGCCCACGGGTCGCCGGCGTCTTCGTTCAAAGATTACGCAAAGGAATGCGACTGCAATCCGATCCAACGGTCATCTATGGCCTCGGCGACCAGTACGACGGGGATATCCGAACTCGGGATCTGCGGGCCGATACGCCGTACAACTCGTACACCCGCAAGGGCCTACCGCCGACGCCCATCGCACTGCCGGGCGAAGAAGCGCTACGCGCCGCGACACGACCGCTCGAAACGGGTGAGCTGTTCTTCGTGGCGACAGGTTTGGGGGACGGTTCGCACACCTTTTCCCGCACCTACGACGACCACCGAAAAGCCGTCCGGAAGATGCTGCAACGCAAGCGATCTGATCAGAATGCGCCGGTGGCCGGACCGTCATCATGACCCGAGGCAAATTCATCACGCTGGAGGGAATCGAAGGGGCGGGGAAGTCCACGGTCGCGCTGGCGATCGCTGACACGCTTCGAGCGCGCGGGCTCCGTGTTCGTTTGACACGCGAACCGGGGGGTACCCCTCTGGCGGAGCGTCTGCGTCAACTGGTGCTTGAACGGGGTGAGGAGTCGCTCTCCGCCGAAGCCGAAACGCTGTTGATGTTCGCGGCGCGCGCCATTCATCTCGATAATCTGGTTCGTCCAGCACTCGAGCGCGGAGAGTGGGTGATCTGTGATCGATTCACTGACGCGACGCGGGCCTATCAAGGCGGTGGGCGAGGCGTTGACGCAGTATTGATCGAACAGCTCGCCCTCTCTGTGCATCTTGGTCTCGAGCCCGATCTGACGTTGCTACTGGATGTACCGGTCACCATCGGCCTCAACCGAGCGAGATCGCGCCGTCAATCGAACGGAGAAGTGGTGACAGATCGCTTTGAAAGCGAGACCGTGCAATTTTTTGAGCGCGTGAGTAAGTCGTATCTTGAGATTGCTCGACGTGAACCGCAGCGTTGTCGCGTCATCGATGCGTCAGCGGACCCCGATACCGTCAAGTCGGCCGCGCTCGTTGCACTTCAGGGGCTCCCAGGATGACGGAGCGCGACAGCGACACAGTCAAACGAGCGCTCCTTCCCCTCGACGCCAACATCCCCTGGCTCGCAGGGCTTCAGCGTTCGTTAGGTGATGCGATCGAGAACGATCGGCTCGGGCATGCGGTCCTGATCCAGGTCGATCCGGGCCTCGGGGGAGAGTGGCTCGCGACATGGCTCGCCGCCCGGCTCTTCTGCTCGACCGATCAGTCGATCCAGCCTTGTGGTCACTGTCTCGAGTGTCGGCGTGTCGTATCGGGCGAGCAACCCGATCTGATCCGACTCAGTCCCATCGAGGACTCCAAAGAAATTCGAATTGATCAAGTTCGTGAGATGGCCTCTGAATTGACGCTGACCAGTCATGGTCGTGGTCGTAAGGTGGCCGTGATCACGCCAGCCGAGCGTCTTAATCGCAACGCTGCAAACGCCTTACTCAAGACTTTGGAAGAACCACAAGGGAGTTCACTGCTGTTGCTCGTCACGGGAGAGCCGTCGAGGTTGCCCGCGACCGTTCAGAGCCGTTGCACCCGGGTCGGTGTGCCCGTACCGCCCATCGCAGAACTTGAAGCTTGGCTGCGCGCTCACGGGGGCACCGCAACAGACTGGAAAGCGGTGATGAGCGCGATCGGACCGCAACCCTTGCTTGCGTTGCAGTCGGACGCCGAGACGATCGCTGACTTGCAGCGCGAGACGGTCAGGGCGCTCGATCAAGTCGTGGCCGGTACGCTCGATCCGGTCGAGACGGCCGAGAGTTGGGGAAAAGAATTCTTTGCGCTGCGTATCCGTTGCATCGAACACTGGCTCGTCACTCGGATACACGACTGGGCGACCGGGCAACGTCCGGCGAATACAGAAGCGTTGTTCGCTGCGCTCGACGAGGCGCGAGAAGCGCGTCAGTGGACCGAGACCCCGGTCAACAAACCGCTCGCACTTGAGCGATTACTCTGGCGGCTTAACGCAATCGCGACCAGCCGGCGCCCGGCTTGAAACGATCGCCGTAGCGAGTCGAGAGTTCTTCGAGTCGCGCGACGCAGGGGGAGACGCCACGCGTCGTCGCATCCTGCAGCGGGCCGCCACGGAACGGCGCGAAACCGCACCCGAAGATCACACCTGCATCGATCATCTCTTGCGACTCGACGAGACCCTCGCGCAAAACGGCCACGCACTCGTTGAGCAGCGACAGCATCAGGCGATCTTGCAGGTCTGCTCGCGAGATCGAATCGGGGCGCTTGGTGACCCCGGGGACCGGTGCGGCCGACGTCTTATCACGAACCGCTCGACCTTTCTCCCATCGATAAAAACCTTCGCCGGTTTTACGACCCAGCTTTTTCTCAGCGATCCGAGCATCAAGCGCCGAGGTATCGGCGACAGGTCGACCGAGCGCATGGCCGACGATGCTGCCGACGTGTCGACAGACGTCGAGCCCTACCATGTCGGAGAGTTCGACGGGCCCAACGGGCATCCCGTAGTCGGTCGCGGCTCGATCGATCTCGTCGAAGCTGAATCCATCTTGGGCGGCGTACATGGCTTCCTGCATGTACGGCGCCAGTACACGATTGACGAGAAAGCCCGGAGCGCTGCGGCAAGGCAGTGGAAGCTTGTCGATTTTGCGAGCGACGGCCGTCGCCACCGCGATTGAATCGGGGGTGGTCACCGGGGTGTGAATGACCTCAACCAAGGGCATCAAGGCCACGGGGTTGAAAAAATGCAGTCCAACGAGTCGGCCGGGCTCGGCGAGGCTCGAGGCGAGTTGAGCGAGCGGGATCGAGGAGGTGTTGGTAGCGAGAATCGCGCCGGCTTTCATGCGCGGTTCGATCGACGCATAGAGCGCCCGCTTGGCCTCTACGTTTTCGATGATCGCCTCGAGGACAACGTCCGCCTCAGCCACCCCAGCGCCCTGCAGATCACCGCGTAGTCGCGCGACGACGGCCGCACGTTTCGTCGCATCCTTCACGCGTTTTTCAAAGAATTCGTTCGCACGCGTCATACCGGCGTCGACGAAACGCTGCTCGCGATCTTGCAACGTCACCTCGAGACCGCGGAACGCGCACCACGCGGCAATATCCGCGCCCATGACCCCCGCGCCGATGACATGAATTTTTTTCGGGGTACCGCCCGCGCCCTTGCCCTGTGACTTGAGCGCATCCTGCAGCATGAACACGCGAATGAGGTTACGTGCGGTCGGCGTTGCCGCGAGGGCAGCTATGGAATCGGCCTCGGCTGAGTACGCCTTGAGACCTGTTCCACCGTGACGAACCCAGAGGTCGATGAGGGCGTACGGGGCGGGGTAGTGGGCCTTGCGTACCTTTTTGGCGACCTGCGATTCGAGTTTTGAGCGCAGCAACGGACGAACGACACCCAACCCCGCCAGACGCTGCAGCAAAGGAGGTTTGTGAGCGCCCGGATTCTCTCGAATGAGATCACGACACGCAGCGAGCGCCGACTCGTGGCTGTCGGCGAGACGGTCGACGAGACCGACCTGGAGGGTCTTGCTGCCTTTGATGTTCCGCCCGGTGAGCATGAGATCGAGTGCGGCCAGCGACCCGATCGTTTTGACCGTACGCACCGTGCCGCCGAACCCGGGGTGAATGCCGAGCATGACCTCTGGTAGCCCGAGCGTCAGCCGATCGTCATTCACGCCGACGCGGTATCGACAGGCGAGGGCAAGCTCGAGTCCGCCGCCCAGCGCAAACCCTTCGATGAGAGCGACCGTCGGGCAGGGTAGAGACTCGAGCTCCGCAAGCACCCGATGCCCACGCTCGACGAGCGCCCGTGCCTCGTCGACACTTTTGAGTGTCGTGAATTCCTTGACGTCGGCGCCCAGCACGAACCCAGATGTTTTGCCCGATCGAAGGACAACGCCGCGCGGGGATCGTTTAGCGACGGTGGCGATCATTCCACCGAGCTCTTCGAGCACCGGCGACGATAACGTATTCACCGATGCCTCAGGTTTGTCGAGCGTCAACCAAACGATGCCCTCGGCATCCGTCTCTTCACGCCAGCATCGGGGTTCTTGTCTGATCGTCACGTGGTGCAATCTCCGTCGGGGTCAACACTCTAAAATCACAGATGACAGGGCGATGATCCGAATGCTGAACATTCGGCACGCGAAAATCGATGAGCTCGATCTCTCGACTCACCAAGACAAAATCGAGTTCGAATCGCGGGATACGCGCGGGGAAAGAGGCGAGACCTTTGAGGTTGGCGCTACGAAGCCCCGTCGCTCGCATGAAGAGATACAACTCGTTCGTACCCGAAAAAGTATTGAAGTCGCCGGCGACGACCACAGGCTTCTGAGCGGTGAGCACCAGGTCGTGAAGATGTCGCAGCTGCTCCTGACGATGTCGATATTTGAGCGACAAGTGCACGAGAAATACGCAGACGTCATCGAGTTCCATTTCTATGATCAATCGCTTGATGCCGGTGGGAAAGTAATGGAATCTCTCTCCCGTGACTCGCGGGGCCGCCAGAATCGCATTCCCTTGTTTACGCACGATCGGGAGCTGATTATTGAAGGATGCAGCGCCGTACTTGCACTCATAAACGGTGTAATGACCGAGGTGCTTAGCGATGTACTCGGCCTGATTGACGAGCGCGCTGCGAACCGAGCCCGTGTCGACTTCGATCAAGCCAACGAGCTCCGGGTCTTCAGCACGAATGAACTCCGTGATGTCGTTGAGAATGCGTCGACTGCTGCGCAGATAACCCGCGCCAGGCAACGGCAAGTGGAACGCCGGTCCCGTCCCAGTGGCGTATCGGATGTTGTAGACGAGCAGTCGCAATGGAAGCTCCGGGCGTCCGAGCCCTACGAACGTCAGTTTACGCGAAGCCGGCGCACCCGGGATTACGCCCATGAACCTGTGATCGGCGTCACGGTTACGAAACGTCAGACTGGTCAAGCGACGTGTCGCCCGTACGATCGCTCGCTATGGATGCACAGCTTTCAACGACCCTGACGATCGCGTTGGCGCGGGCCCTGGAGTCGAGACCCACGGGTCTGATCGGCGCGTCTCGCGCCGCGATCCCGGGTGCGATCGAGCAGTCCACCTGGGTCGCGCCGCGGGTGGCCGTGGCGATCCCTCGTGAATCCGAAGTCACGCGAAGTCCGCTCGCGGACGAACCCGCCGGATCCGGCTCAGCGATGAACGCGGAGTCATTCGTGTTCGGAACGCTGCAGATGGTGGCCTATGGCCGAGACCATGCCGAGGCGCTGGTGGAGTATTCGGCAGACCGTGATACGGTGCT
>VGUJ01000007.1 GCA_016874235.1 Gammaproteobacteria bacterium | reverse complement strand
GCATCTCCGGTCACGAGCACGTCTCGGCCGTTATCCCAACGGCGCAGCGGCTTCAGCGGAATAGGCGCTCCCTCGCGGCGCACCACTTCCGCATGCTCGAGCCCGGTCGCTCGACGCAGGCCACCGACCGCATTGCGTATCGAAAAACCCTTATGGGCCGTACCCGCCCCCGCACTGATCGTGTCGCCGTGCGGAAACACCCAAGCGTAAAAATCGGGAGAGAGCCGACCGTCGTAGTACACATCGCAGCGCGCGCGGTCGTAGTTCGCCGGCGGCGCAGCGGGTGTACGCAAGATCTCATGGTAGGCATACACGAAGGGGGTCTCGCGACCACCGGCGATGCATTGCCTCGCCACTTCCGATCTCGCCCCATCGGCGCCGAGCACGATACGCGTGCGCACCTGTCGAGATGCACCGCCACGCTCTTCGAAGATCACGATCGCATCGCAATCGGCATCACGCTCGACTCGCGTGAAGGTGCCATCCACGCGCAGCGCGCCGGCGTGCCGAGCACGCTCGCGAAGCCACTCGTCGAACACCTCTCGATCAACCATGCCGACGAAACCACCGTCGATCGGCATATCGACGGACCGTGCCGAAGGCGACACCATACGAGCCGAAGAGATACGCGCGACCAACAAGTGCGCCGGTATCTCAAACTCCTCGATCAGTTTTGGCGGAATAGCACCGCCGCAAGGTTTGATACGCCCTGCGCGATCGAGCAGTAATACGCGCCATCCGATACGTGCGAGATCATCGGCGGCCGTGGCACCCGACGGTCCCCCACCGACCACGACGACGTCAAATTCTTTGACCAAGTCCGACGAGTCGAGCTGATGCATGAGCTATCCCCTTCCCGCCTCGGCCACATAGGTCGCCGAAACACCTTGAAGATCCACTTGGACCGATGACTGTGTGTCCTCGCGACTGAGGCGCACCGCAAACGCCGTCGCCACCACGAAGAGCGCCGCTTCGGCGACAAACACCGAACCGTACGCTGCGGGCAGCGAACCCGTCAGCGCACGCGCGAGATCGACCGCGCCCGTGGCAGCGATACCGCCGATGCCGAAGGCGATGGCCTGAGCCGCCCCCCAGAGCCCCATGCGGGTGCCTTCGCGTGACTCGCGGCCTCGACCGACGAGCCCCATCATCGAGCCGATTGCAGCAACGGCGTAAGCGCCGTTGGCGAGTCCGAGCAAGAACACGGTCGGCTTGAGTGGCCAGGCCGGCCCGACGAACCCCGCCACGGCGAGCGTGACGAGCATCAGTGCCGAGGCGACGCATCCTCCGATCGTCCACAGTCGTAGCGCGCCCATTCGGCCTCGCGCGCCGACGGTGCAGATGAGGGCCACTAACAGCATGCCGATGAGTGTTCCTCCGCTCATCATCCCCGAGAGTTGGGTGGACTCGCCGGGTGTCATGCCGAATACAGCGCCGGCGAACGGCTCGAGGACCAGATCCTGCGCGCTGTACGCCAACATCGATACGAACACGAAGCTCGCAAGTCTTCGCGAATGGGGCTCCGCCCACACCTCGCGCAAGGCCGTCATGAAATCGGTCGTCGGCGCAGTCGGCGTCGACGCACCTGCCGCGCCGGCGGCATTTGCGATCAAGGGGCGTTCGATTCCATACACCGCCAGACAGGTCAACAGGAAAGCGCCGGCGGCGACGCTCGCCGTCACTTCGACGAGTCGAGTCAAAGAAAACGGATCGAGCATTTTCCCTGCGATCACTGTGGTGACGATGAAACCGACGATCATCATGACCCAGGTCACCGTCGCGGCAGCCGCGAGTTTTTCCTTGACAACCGTCTTCGACAACAGAACGAGCATCGTCGTACCGCAAGCCCCGACACCAAGCCCTACGAATAGAAAGGCCACGACGGCACAGGCGATTCCCAACCAAAGATTTGAGACCATGAGAGCCGTCGAGAGCGCGGCACCGAGAGCCCCGAGACCGAGTACGGCCATGCCGCCGATGATCCAGGGTGTGCGTCGCCCGCCGACGTCGCTGCCGTAACCAAGTCGGGGTCTGAGCACCTGGACGAAGTAATGTAGGGCCACCAACACACCGGGCAACATCGCCGGGAGCGCGAGCTCGACCACGAGCACCCGGTTGAGCGTCGAGGTGGTAATCACCACCACCGCGCCGATCGCAGCCTGAACGAGACCCAATCGAAAAATACCGAGCCAGCCCATGGTGATCGCAGGGGTCTTTCTCATGGTGGTCACCTCGGGCGTACTCACGGGAGCGATCTCAGTGCGACTGCGCTCACCATCATGCCGAGCACGTACAGCGGCACACCGAGGGCGTTGTACCAAACGTCGAGCTCGGCAGGCCGACGTAACAGTCGCCCCATCATCAAAATTTGTCCGATCAGGAGCGCGGCGATCAGACCAGCGAACAACTCCCGATCCCAGAGTGCAAGCAGTCCGATCACGGCCACTTGCGCGAGCACCATGACCACACAAGCGACTCGCGCGGCATTCTCGACGCCGAGTCGGACAGGTAGGGAGCTGACACCCATGCGCCGATCACCTTGCACGGACTTGAAATCATTGAGCGTCATGATTCCGTGCGCGCCGACGCTGTAGAACAAGGCGATGGCCACGGTTTCGAAACGCGGGAGCACACTCGTCATCACCACGACGGCCGTCAGCCAAGGCACGCCTTCGTAGCAGAGCGCGACCGCAGAGTTACCCCACCAACCATTTTTCTTCAGGCGAAACGGAGGCGCGCTATAGGCCCAGGCGAGCGCCATCCCAAGCGCCGACGCGGCAAGCACCCACGGGCCGAGTAGTGCAGCGACGATGAGCGAGATGACCGTCCAGACGATCGCGATGTAGAGGCCCCAGCGTCCGGGCATCCGGCCCGAGGGAATCGGTCGACGCGGTTCGTTGATGGCGTCGACGTGACGGTCGAACCAATCGTTGACGGCCTGGCTTGTTCCGCAGATGAGCGGACCGGCGAGGATCACGCCCGAGAGGATGAGCGGCCAGTGGCCTGCGGGCGAAGCGCCGGAGGCGACGATGCCACACAGAAACGCCCACATGGGCGGAAACCAAGTCACGGGCTTGAGCAGCTCCAGCATCGCCGGCCATGCGGGGCGACGTTCGAAAATCAGCCTGCCAGCGGGCCGTGCCATGACTGGAAAATAGCTATGACATCTTGAAGTGTCAATTAAAGATTACACGCAGTCCATTCACCTGGCCGGGCGACGCCCCGCCCCGCCCGCTCAACCCGGTCCGTCGAGATCTCCGAGCCCGTAACGACGCAACTTGACGTAGAGACTTTGACGGGAAAGTCCCAGCATTTCTGCGGCTGAGGCGCGGTTATCGCGGGTGAGTTCGAGCGCGGCCTCGATACACAGGCGCTCGATGACATCCGTGGTCTCCCGGACGAGTTCCTTCAGGGACGCCCGACCCACGAGTTCGGTGAGCTGCTCCACCGACCGCGGCAATTCTCGACCCGGGCGGATCTCGCTCGGCCGACGGCGATCGACATTGCGAATTGAAAACCCGAGGCAGGCCTCGGCGCCCTCGTGGATGGCGACCGCCGAAATCTCGACATCGGTCACGGCGCCGTACTCACCGCGCAGGGTCGTCGCGAACAATCGGACGCTGCCGTGCTGTTTGAGGTTGGCGACCAGCACGCCAAGATCGACGCCCGGTCTTCCGAGCCAACGCTCGAGGGTTTCATTTCGCGTCTGATCATCGGTGGCTAACTGGACGAGATCGAGAAAGGCTCGATTTGTCGTGACGATACGACCATTGGTCGTGGTAACGACGATGGCATCAGGCAGACGCAGCGCAACTTCCGCAAGTGCGCCGGGCCCGAGAGCGAACCCACTCGATGAGGGGAGCTCTCCGAGCGGCTCGAGGCGCAGCAGCGCATGCGAGGCATTCTCGTGGCGAAACAAGATTCCGTTGAGACGGAAATCGCGTGTCGCGCCGGGCGGTCTGACGCGCAACGGATCCGCTCGACCCGAGGTCCGTAGGCCCGTCAGCCAGTCCCCGACGAGCCGACCTGTTTGTGCACTGAAAAATTCGTCGAAAGAGCGACCTACAAGTCGCTTCGCATCCTCGCCGAAGAGCCGCGCGGCAGCAGCATTAGCCTCGACGACTTTCTGCGTCCCCGCGTCGACCGTAAGCACTGCATCGCCGATCGACTGCAGCAGCAGGCGATACCGCGTCTCAGCCAAGCGTAGCTTGGTGTAGTCGCGCTCCAGAGCTTGTTCGGACTCGATCAGTTTTTGCTGCAACGCAGCGACGGCGCGAAGGTCTCGTCCCTGCGCAAGGCAGCGCCCATCTTCGTCGAGAGGCGAGAGCGCGTAAACAATCGGAATCGTGCGTCCGTCACGAAGCGGATGATTGACCTGCCTCGCACGGACTTCACCGGCAGCACGGTCGGCAAGCAACAATTCGACCTTGGGGCGACTGTCCTCGGTGACCGTATCGATCAAAGATTTTCCGACCCAGTCACCGGCAAGCTCATCGAGCAGTTCGGGATTTGGGATGGCGAGATCGCGAATGATTCCCCGACGATCGACGACGAGAGCGATGTCAGTGGAAGCAACGATGAGACCAGCAACCGTCTCCGCATCGAGTCCGGTCAGGGCCTTCCTTGGCGCCTTGAAAGTGTTCACATGATGACCGCGTCAGTTCCTTCGACCCAGCAACTCCAGTAATTGTTCAGCTCGCTCCACCGCGTCTTTTCCGTCTATCGCCGTCGCATCGGCGCCGACTTTGGTCACCCGTTCGGGGTGCCCCGCAAAGGGCAAACCGCCCACCATGACTCGAACATTACGATTGATCGAGGAACGTCTCACCTTGCGGATGAGCGCGGCCAAAGAGGGTAATTGCGAGGCCGTACTGATCGACAAGCCAACCACCGCGAACCACTCCCTGCCAACGAGTGAAAGTATATCCGGCTCATTGGCGCCGGGCGCATCCCATACATCCCACCCCGCTCGACGCAAGAACTCGCCGACGAGTTGAGCGCCAAAGACATGCTGCTCTTTGGGCAACGCCACAAACAACGCACGACGACCCACTTTGGTGGGGGCTTGTGACTCGCTGTTGGCCTCGCTCAATTGGTGCGCGAGATCCTGAAGCTTTTTGAGACTGACCGTGACCTCGACGAAATCGCTGGTCTCGGCTTCCCAACGAGCCCCAAAATGACGCGCGACGGGCGCGAGAAGCTCGAGATAAATCGTCTCGATGCTCATCCCCAGCGTTTGCAAACCTCGCAAATACTCCAAGGCCTCGACCATGCTGCCCCGCAGCACGATACGTGCGAGCTCAAACACTTCAGTCGATCCCGGTCGGAGCGGGCTCGAGAGGTCGTCGCAGTGGTTTCCCTCTACAACGGTCCGGTGCGCGAGAACGAGGCGCGGGATGACCTCGCCCTCGATGGTTCGGAGCAGAGCCGAGTGACCACCCTCGGCGTCGCGATTAGACAGCGAATCAGTCATCGGCCTACCTCAGCCCTTCAAAAACGACCCCTCGATCGCTCTCAACAAGGCCCTGCGCGACGACTTCCGTGTACCAGTGGAGGGGATGATGAGTCCAAGTCTCAACCCCTACGTCGCCGGAGAATGGCACATATAGACCCCCCTCCGCTACGTGTCAACAAATATGGACGTAAATCTAGATTGACATCCCCCTCCCCCTTCTCTAGATTCGAGGGTGATTCTTCTATTACTGGGACTCAGGCCCATGCCCCAACGCCCGCCGGCGGTTGTCGGCCGCCAGCTTTACACCCCTGAGGAGCGTGACCGTCGGGACCGCTCTCGATGGACCGTGGTCCAAGGCGTGCTTGCACCCCTGCAGTTGCTCGCTTTTCTGGTCAGCCTCTGGTTGGTGCTCCAGTTTCTAAGGACCGGTGAAGGCGCCGAGGCCGCAACGGTCTCGGTCATCGTCAAGACGGCCTTTCTCTACGCCATCATGGTGACGGGCGCGATCTGGGAAAAAGAGGTCTTTGGCGTTTGGCTGTTCGCCAAGCCCTTTTTCTGGGAAGACGTGGTCAGCATGGCAGTGATCGCCCTGCACTCGGCCTACCTGTACGCATTCCTGACCGACGCGCTCAATTTGCGTAACCAAATGCTTCTCGCGCTCGTCGCGTACGCCGCGTACGTCCTCAACGCAGCGCAGTTTTTCTACAAACTGATGCTGGCGCGACGCGAATCGGGTGCTGAAGACACGCGACGATGGGTCACCTCCACATGAAACCCGAACGACTCCGCTACGATCCGCGTTTCCTGCCTTTCGCAGACGCTGCGAGCGATGATCTGCCGCTCACTCGACTGCTGCGTCTGTCGTTGTTCCAGGTCTCGGTCGGCATCGCGCTCGCGCTGCTCAACGGCACGCTCAATCGCGTGATGATCGTCGAACTCGGCGTGCCCGCCTGGCTCGTCGCGACCATGATTGCGCTGCCCCTGCTTTTCGCGCCGATGCGCGCCTTCATGGGCTTCCACTCCGATCAGTACCGCTCGGTCCTCGGCTGGCGCCGCGTGCCGTACATCTGGTTCGGTACGTTGTTGCAGTACGGCGGCCTCGCGATCATGCCCTTTGCCTTGCTCGTCCTCAGCGGCGAGGGTCGCGGTCCGGCCGAGGTAGGTCAGATCGGCGCAGCCGTCGCATTTTTGTTGGTCGGTGCAGGACTGCACTCGACTCAAACCGCGGGCCTGGCGCTCGCGACCGACCTGGCACCCGATCACACGCGCCCGCGCGTGGTGGCCCTGATGTACGTGATGCTGCTGCTCGGGATGGTCGGCTCTTCGCTCGTATTCGGCTGGTTGCTGAGCGGAGAGTTCTCACCGCTACGGTTGATCCAGACCATTCAGGGTGCCGCAGTCGTCACGCTACTCCTCAACGTCGTGGCGCTCTGGAAACAAGAGCCCCGAGACCTCAAGCGTCTCGAACAGCCGAAATCCGACGTACGCTTCGCCACCGCGTGGCGAAGCTTCACCGCACCGACCCATACGAAGCGCCTGCTGGCGACGGTGGGCTTCGGTACGGCGGCCTTCAGTATGCAAGATGTGCTGCTCGAGCCATACGGCGGCCAAATTTTGAGCATGGAAGTGGGCGCCACGAGCCAGCTCACCGCGCTCTCGGCAGGCGGCGCCTTGATCGCTTTCGGTCTTGCGGCACGCGCGCTCAAACGCGGCGCAGATCCGCTGCGAGTCGCGGCAGTCGGTGCATTGGTCGGCGTCCTCGCGTTTGCAGCGGTCGTATTCGCTGAGCCCCTTGGCTCCGCTTTACTCTTTCGCATCGGTGCCCTACTCATCGGTTTCGGCGGCGGACTCTTCTCCGTTGGGACGTTGCTCGCCGCCATGGCACTCAGAAAATCAGATAACGGTCTTGCGCTCGGTGCGTGGGGCGCCGTTCAAGCCACCGCGGCGGGCGTATCGATCGCCCTCGGTGGCGCAGCCTGTAATCTCATCGGTGATCTAGCCGTACGCGGCCAAATGGGTCCGGCACTCGAGTCACCCGCGACCGGATATCTTTTCGTTTACCACTTCGAGATCGCGTTGTTGTTCGCAGCGCTCGTCGCGGTCGGTCCGCTGACACGGAAACGCAACGACGATAAACACGCAGACCACACCGGCCGTCTCGGACTGGCTGAGCTTCCGGGCTGATTTCGCAGACGTTGAAACTTTTTTGAGGTTTAGTTTTTCAGGGAGGACGGCATCATGGAGTCGAACGTATTTCTTGAGTACTTGGATACGGCGCAGATCGCGCTCTACGGTTTTTGGGTTTTCTTCGCTGGGCTGATCTGGTACCTGCAGCGCGAAGGTAAGCGCGAGGGCTATCCGCTCGATACGCATCGAGTCGATCGTCACGGTGATCCTATTACGGTGGAAGGATTGCCAGGCATACCCAGCCCCAAGACGTTCAAACTCGCCGACGGCAGTACCGTCGCCGCGCCGGATCCGGCTCGGGCCGATCGCAGACCGATCGCTGCACGTCAGGTCGGCTTCGATGATCGTTATGGTCCCGATGTGGGTGCGCCGCTCGAGCCGACAGGCGATCCGATGCTCGATGCCATTGGACCTTCGGCATACGCGGCCCGCGCCAACCAGCCAGAGCGTATGGTCGACGGCTCGCCGATGATCGTACCGATGAGCTCCGTGTCGGGCTGGGGCGTTGAATCACGCGATCCGGATCCGCGCGGAATGTCAGTATGTGGTCTCGACGGAGCCGCGGCAGGAAAGGTCATCGAGCTCTGGGTCGATAAGGCCGAACCGCAGATCCGCTACCTTCAGGTCGAATTGTCAGGCGGTCGTCACGTCATGCTGCCCTCGGGCTTCGTGCGTTATGACGCGAGCAATCGGAAGGTCAAAGTCGCCTCGATCACCGCAGCCCAATTTGCGGGCGTACCGGGTATCGCGAGCAACCAGCAGATCACGAAGCTGGAGGAAGATCGCATCTGTGCGTACTACGCAGGCGGTCATTTGTTTGCGACGCCTTCCCGCAGCGAATCGCTGATCTGACGCCATGGCTATCCGAGCAACGTTCAGCGAACACGATGATGAGCCAGTCCGAGGGCTGCCCTCGGCTCTTCCCTCGGGTGAATACGTGTTGTGGCAGGGAGCGCCGTCTTGGCGCTCTCTCGCCCTGCACGCATACCGCGTAAAGCTCTTGGCGCTGTATTTCGCCCTGATCATTTTCGCTCGGGGCGCGTATCTGATCAGCACCGGCGGCTCACTACTCGAGGCGCTTCGCGGTTGCGTGGGGCCCGCGGTGTTTTCGCTCGTGTGTCTCGCCATCGTCGCCGGTATCGCAAGGCTCTCGGCGCGCTCGACGATCTACACCATTACCACTCGCCGGGTGGTCATTCGGCAAGGCATCGCGCTCTCGAGCACAATCAACCTGCCCTTCAAGGCGATCGAGTCAGCGCAAATTTTGATGCGTAACGACGGCACCGGCGACATCACCCTCACGGTCGATCGGGAACAACGTGTGTCGTATCTTTGGCTCTGGCCTCACGTTCGTCCCGGATTCATCACTCGTCCGCAGCCCTCGCTGCGCAGCCTCCCGAATCCCTCGTATGCCGGTGAGGTTCTCGGACGAGCCTATGCCGATCACACCCCGGGCACGATGCTCGGCCACTCGCACTCAGGCTCGCAGGAAGCGTCGGCCACAAGCTCTGTCCTCGGCGCTTCCGCGTGACCGCCGAGCACTCGCAAGATCTGCCGAAACCCCTGCTGGTGTCCGCCGGCCTGCTCATTCTGCTGGCCGTCTCTCTCGTCATCGTCGGTGATGAGTTGCCTCAAGCGGCGCCTTTGTCCGAAGACATCGTGGTCTCGAGTCACGATATTCGTCTGCGTACTCTCGAAGATGGCGCGATTCAGCCTGTCCTCGTTGACGGCACGAGGTTGCCTGCCATCAAGGCGGAACAAGCGGGGTTCGTCAGCGGTGTCATGCGCGGACTCTCTCGGGGACGAAAACTGGCGGGCAGCGATCCCGATGCGCCGTACCGCCTCGCCCGCCTGCGCGACGGACGACTGTTGCTGACCGACACTGCGACGGGCACCACCATCAATCTCGACGTCTTTGGCACGGATAACGCCAAGACCTTCGCCGCACTCTGGGAACAGGGCGAGGCGAGAGCAGAACGTGTCGCGCCCTGAGCGCGCGGCACGCTAGGCGGGGCGATGAGCTGGTCGCAACATCTGATCCTGATGCTTCTGACGGTCGTCCTGTGGTGGGGCTCGACCGGCGTGATCGCACGACTCGTCGGCCGTGCGCCGGGTACCTATCCTCGACTGATTGCCCTGTCTTCGTTGATCGGGCTTGTCGGGCTCGTCACGTTGATTGCACTGCGCGGAGTCACCTCCTCGAGCTCAGCCCTGCTATCGCTCCTCGCAGCGCTGGCCGTTTGGGGTTGGATCGAAGTCACGTTTCTCACGGGAAAGATCACGGGTCCTTCGGTCGCAAGGCCAGCGAGCGACGCCGCGTTGCTACCTCGGGCGGGAGCCGCGTTCATCGCAATTCTTTGGCATGAGCTGCTCATTGCCGCGACCGTCTTGGTCGTCGCGATCGCTCTGCTCGGTCAGGCCAATGATTTAGGTTTGCAGGTGCTCGTGCTGCTCTGGCTGATGCGCAGCAGCGCCAAGCTCAATCTATTTCTCGGTGTGCGAAACCTAGGCGAGGCATTTTTTCCTGCCCATCTGCACCACCTGCTCGATTTCATGCGTCAACGCCGGATGAACCCGCTGTTGCCGCTGTCGATCTTGCTCGGACTTGCGATCGCGGGATGGTTCGGTATGAGTGCCCTCGCCGCGGAGACCGTGTATCACGCGGCGGCATCGACCATCGTCGCCACGCTTGCCGTACTGGCGGCCTTTGAGCACCTGCTCATGGTACTGCCATTACCGGCCGAAGCGCTGTGGCGCTGGAGCCTCTCTAACCGGCGAACCTCGCCATGACGCCGGGAGTACAGACATGAGATCACCCGTCACCCCGTCCCTGCTCGACACCCTCGATGATCCGTCGATGTTACGCGCACTGCCTCGCGAGAGCTTGGGACAGGTCGCAGACGAACTGCGTGATTTCTTGATCCGGAGCGTCTCAGCGAGCGGTGGTCATCTCGCTTCGGGGCTCGGCACCGTCGAGCTGTCCATTGCACTGCACTATTGCTACGACACCCCTCGCGACGCGCTCGTCTGGGACGTCGGACACCAGTGCTATCCACACAAAGTACTGACGGGTCGACGTGATCAGCTGCGCTCGATTCGCAAGCGCCCCGGTCTTTCAGGTTTCCTTCGACGCGATGAGAGTCATCACGATGCTTTCGGTGCGGGTCACTCCAGCACCTCGATCAGCGCCGCGCTCGGGATGGCGACTGCAGCCACGATCCAGGGGCGATCGAGTCGCTCAGTGGCCGTGATCGGCGATGGCGCGCTGACCGCCGGGCTTGCCTTCGAAGCGCTCGACCATGCCGGCGGTATCGGCGCCAACCTGCTTGTGGTGCTCAACGACAATGGGATGTCGATCTCGGAAAACGTCGGCGCTCTCTCCCAACGCCTCACGACCCAAGGACGTGAGCCGACCTCCGATGCGGCCGCGTTTTTCCGCACGCTGGGATTTAACTATCACGGACCGATCGACGGACATGATGTCGAGGGACTCATCGCGACGCTCGAACGCTTGCGCGATGAGCCGGGTCCGAGACTGCTGCACGTCATCACGACGAAAGGCAAAGGCTACGCCGCGGCCGAGGCGGACCCTATCAAGTATCACGGCGTGACGCCGTTTGATCCCAGCCGCGGTATCGTGGCGGGCGCTCCGGCGGCCCCCACCTACACCCAAGTGTTCGGCGATAGCCTCTGTGAACTCGCCGTAGCCGATCCGCGCATCGTTGCAGTCACGCCTGCGATGCGAGAAGGCTCGGGACTCGTCGGCTTCGCCAAGCGTTTTCCGGAACGCTATTTTGACGTCGGTATCGCAGAACAGCATGCCGTCACGTTCGCTGCAGGACTCGCCACTCGCGGGTTACGTCCCGTCGTCGCGATCTACTCGACATTCCTACAACGCGCTTACGATCAACTGATTCACGACGTTTGCCTCCAGCGTCTGCCGGTCACGTTCGCGATCGATCGCGCCGGACTCGTCGGACCCGACGGTGCCACGCACAACGGTAATCTCGATCATAGTTTTTTACGTTGTGTCCCGAATCTCACCGTCATGGCACCTTCGAACGCGACCGAGCTACGCGCCATGCTGCGAACCGCCGTGGAGCTTGGCGAACCCTGCGCAGTCCGGTACCCGCGCACGGCAGCGATCGGATCGCTCGCCGCCGGCGAACCTCTGCCTCGGGCGTTACCGGTAGGCCGGGGTGAATGGGTGCGCCGGGGCTCCGGCATCGCCCTGCTCGCCTTCGGCACCTTGCTGGATACCGCCCATGATGTGGCAGAAATCATTGATGCCAGTGTCGCCAATATGCGCTTCGTCAAGCCCTTGGATGAATCTTTGATCCTCGAGCTTGCCGCCCAACACGAAATCCTGGTGACGCTCGAAGAAAGCGCGATCGCCGGTGGCGCGGGATCGGCGGTGGCCGAACTGCTGAACGCCGAGGGAATCAACACGCCGGTTTTGAGACTTGGGCTACCGGATCGTCCGATCGAACACGGTACCCGCGACCAATGCTTGAACGAGGCGGGTCTCGACATCCCGGGTATCTTCGACACCATCGCCAGACATTGCGCCCTGGTCGAGGCGCAAGGTAGCCGCGGACGCAAGCCACTCCGCATGCGCGACAACGCAATGTTCAACGGGGTATTGCGACTGCTGACTCGCAGTCAAATCGACTGACCCGCCCTCAGGCGATCTGTCGTAGAGCTTCGGGCAGACGGAATCGTACGGTCTCTGCGAGACCTGGAAGCTCTCGAACCGATCCCGCTCCGAACTCTTTCAGCCGATCACAGACTTTGCGGACGAGATACTCAGGGGTCGACGCCCCCGCCGTGACGCCCACCGTCTTCACACCCTCCAACCAGACAGGCTGAAGGTCCGTCTCGTCCTCGACCAACCACGCCGGTACCCCGTGATCGGCGGCGACTTCCTGTAAACGATTGGAATTCGAACTGTTATGGGCACCGACGACGATCACGAGATCCACCCGGCGAGCCAACTGCTGCACGGCTCGCTGACGATTCAAGGTCGCATAACAGATATCGTCGAGACCAGGGCCGACGATATCCGGGTAGCGCGCTTCGAGCGCCGCGATCAGGCCGCGGGTGTCGTCGATCGAAAGCGTCGTCTGAGTGACATAGGCCACCGGATCCGTCGCATTCATCGGTAAGGCATCGATCTCTTCGAGTCGGCCGACCACGTGAACAGGGCCCGTCACGGAGCCGCGAGTACCTTCGACTTCTTCGTGGCCCGCATGCCCCACGATCACGATCGTAAAGCCACGCTGCGAGTAGCGCTGCGCCTGCAAATGCACTTTGGTGACGAGCGGACACGTCGCATCGATGACCTGCAGCCCGCGCTCACGCGCCTCATTGACGACTGCAGTGGACACGCCATGGGCGCTGAATACGGTGACGGCCCCCTCGGGAATGTCCGCGATATTCTGGACGAACACCGCACCGCGTGAAGCCAGATCACCCACCACGTGACCGTTGTGAACGATCTCGTGATAGACGTAGACCGGCGCGCCATGCATCTCGAGAGCGCGCTCGGCGATATCGATCGCTCGCGCAACGCCCGCGCAAAAGCCGCGGGGTTGCGCAAGCAAGACGTCCATCATCGTTTACCGATCGAAGACGGCAGCGACGGTCGTTGGACCGCCGCGCTGCGCCATCTTTGAGCCATCCTTTGGCTTCGCTTCGGCCGCAGGCGCTGCCGCCGGCGTCGCCGCAGGTGTTGAGGTACCCGCCGGTGCACTCGTGGCGTCAGCGGGCGCCGCGTTCGGATCGACGGGCGGCGCCTTCACACCCTGCAATTCCGGATACGCCTTCGCCATGCTCTCGCCGAAGTACGGCTTGTACACACCCTGATGGCAGGTCTGACAGTTGATCTTCGCCACGTCGCCAAGGGGTCCCTTGCGATTCGCCGGGAACACCTCGGTCAGCGGGACGAGATATTGATTGTTCAGACCTCGAGCCATTCTGATGCCGTACCACGCAACCGTACGCTGCGGGGTGCTCTGATCCCAGTCCGCCCACGCGCGACTGTTATGGCAGTAAGTACAGTTCACCCCTAATGAGTTAGCCATGTGCACCATCAGCGCGTACGTCCACTCCGCTTGCTTAGTAGATTTGTTATTACCTGTCGGCAGAGCTGTCGGACCATTTATTCGGATATCGAGGTCACCAAGAAGGAAGGGCGAATAAGGATCATATGGAAGGGTTGAGTGCCCGATGGTCGTGATACCAAGTCCTGTAACCGCAGAGTTTTGACCCGCACGTGTGCCGATAAACGCATTTTCGCGACCCTTCCCCGGATCAGTGAACCACACGTACTGCGGAACCGGGCCACCACGATGACAGGTGTGACAGGTGACACCCGTCTCTTTGACGTGCGACTGCCAGTTTGTATTGATGTCGCGGGTCATCCTCAGCATGCTACGAGCGACTTGATACTGGTACAAACTTTCATCGGCATAATTTTCCGCGTTGTGGCAGTAAGTGCAGTTCTTTTGGCCCTCTGGCGCCACCCACTCGGTCATTGAAAGCATCACGCGAGTGAACTCTCCGACCGAGAGGTCAGAGAGCACTTGCACGTTCTGGTAGACGTCTTTTGCGAGCGGACCACTGGCATCCGCCGGGGGCTGTACACCGCCGATTTGATTTACGGCGATCAGCTTTTCACGTAGGCGAGGATTAACGTTTTGCTCCATACCCGTGCCGCGATAGCCGACCTGCTGGACCTCGATCGGTGGGCGTTCTCCGCACGCTGCCAGTAGGCCGAGCATAGCGGCCAAGGTCGCGACCAAATGGATCTTGGTATTCATTGTGCAGCTCCCAAAGTCAGTGCCGGATCCGGCATCGGCTCAAACGTGGTTGGATATACCGGCGCCACCCCATGCTTGACCGCCCACAGGTACCAGTTATCGACTACGGTACCCGTCAGTAATATGCCGATGCCGCCCGTAAGCGTGCACAGTACGGCGAACCACCAGGCCCAGCGGTGAACCGACTCCATCGTGGCGTTGAAGCCCATCGTCCAGCGCCAAAAGAGCGCCGCGCGCTCAGATGCTGTGCCGCGATCGAGCGACTGCTCGACCTCACGCTCGCCGCCGAAACGACTCACCGCCAAAATCGTCCCGGCGTGCATCGCAAATAACAGAACTGATCCGTAGAGAAAGACAATGGAGAGCGCGTGGAAGGGGTTGTACAGCAGATTTCCATAACGCAACGAAAACGCCGCCGTCCAATCGAGGTGAGCAAAGATTCCGAGGGGAACGCCCTCGGACCAGCTGCCCATCAGTACCGGACGAATGAAGCCGAGCACGAGAAACAGGAAGATCGCCGAGGCGAACGCCCAGGCGGTATGCGTACCCATTTTGAGTTTGCGCGCGAGGTTATACGTGCGTGCCCACCAGAGCAGCACCGACATAGTCAAAAAGAAACCTGCCATAAGATGCCATCCGCCATCACTAAGCGGCGGGATACGCAATCCGTACTGGGGTGCCGGCGGCTCCAGGGCTAACCAGAACAGCTGCCGGATGAACTGGAGGGGATTCCAGTTCACCGAGGCGAGCATGTTGAGGCCGACGATTTCGAAGGCGATGATGAAGCAAAGAATCGAGGCCACGCCTGTCGAACCGAGATAGAACGGTCCGACCTGCGCATCACCGATCTTGCCTAGCCAATATTTAGCGGACGCCTTCACACCCCGTACCCACACGCCGCGAGGGTCATGAGGGATGCCAGGATAGTGCGGCGCAGCGACCTGTACGCGCGTAAAGAGATTTTGATATTCAGCCATATTGCATACCTCAGTTCCAGATCGGAAGGTTAAGCCACCACGCCCACCAATCCGTCCAGCTTCGAGTCCAGAAGGGACCACTCACTACGATGCAAATCGCGCTCCACACGCCCGCATTGATGGCGAGCAGGAGCCCGAAGCGGTGGATGCCGAGTGTGCCAATCGAGTAGCCGATGTTGTCGCGGAAGAACGTGTTCTCATGTTCCGCACCCTTGACCACCTCACCTTTCGGCGGGTTCAGGGCTGACAGCACCAACGATCCGTGCAACGCGAGCGCGAGTACCGTGGTGAAGAAAAACGTCACCGCGACCATGTGCGCTGGGTTGTAGTGGAAGTGCAGGTACTGGTAGGCGATGTTCGACACCCAGTCGAGGTGACTGAAGATGCCGTAAGGGAACGCATGCCCCCAGGCTCCAAGCAGCACGGGTCGTATGACCTGTAGCGTGACGTACGCGAGGATCGCGCTACCGAACGCAACTGGGACGTGATATCCCATACCGAGCTTGCGACAGATTTCGACCTCACGCAGAGCCCATGATACAAACGCGCCGATCGCACAGATCGTCACGAGCTGCCAGATCCCACCCTCGTGAAGCGGCGCGAGGCCAAGACCATAACTCAGGTCCGGCGGTGCGATGTTGATCTGCCATAGATTCCAGGTGGGACCGATCGCGGCACCGTAGACCAGCAACGCGGTACCGAGCAGCGAGAAAAATGCCGCGGTGACACCGAAGAAGCCGACATAAAAAGCACCGAGCCAAAAATCGAACAGGTCACCGCCCACCAAGGCGCCACCCCGGATCCGATATTTTCTTTCGAAGTTAAGCATTGCCATGACTATTCCCCGTCAAGCGTCGCATCGGGCGACGGAACGCGAGTCGATACCCACGCCCGTCGCCTTCCGCGTTGTTTTCGGTCAGTTCGGCAGCGGAGCGTTGTGCTGCACGGTGCTCACTGCGGCCGGAGCCTCAGCCAAGCACGAGCCACTTCCCTTACCGTCAAGCCAGCAAGAGTACTTCGTACTGAGTTGTACGAAGTGATTTGTCGCGACGATCAACGAGATGGCGATACCGCCGACGATGACCACCTTTCGAGGATCCATAACCATCCATATACGCCACATAGTTTTTCTCCTATTTTTTATCTACTGAGCGGTGAACCAGGGGACCCAGTTCCAAATCAGGTAGTGGGCAGCCACAGAGACTGCAAACCACAACCAGGCGCTCATCCAGAAAAACCGGTTGATGGCTCGTGCCTCGTCCGGCGTAGCTCCTGAGATGCTTTTTCCTTCAGCCATTTCATTTCCTCCTAAACAACGTTGCTTAATCCGCGCTATCCCGCGCGGCAGGGACTGTCGGCCTTGACCCGGGTCACGACCTGCGATCGCCACCGAAGCGACGACCGCCCGACAATGCTTTCCCCCTCACGACATCGTGTTGACATGAACTTCCCTCTCATGCCGCACGCCCTCCGGCGAGCTCCGACCGCGCGCGTGCGACGCGGTCCGCCGTGACACGCTCCTCACCGGCGAGGCGTGCGTCGCGCTCGGCGCGATCACGCAACTGCTTCGCGGCAGAGATGCGTACCAAATAAGGTTCGTTGGCGACGAGTTGATCGAGCAGCGCGAGCGCCTCAGGATCCCAAGGACTTGCCTCACGCGCGATACGCGCCGGGGTGGCATCGACTTTGTCCATGTCAGTGCCGAGCGGCAGGATGTTGAAGAGCGCATCAAAGAGCGCGTTACACACTTCCTGCACGAGATAGGTGGCGCCTGCGTAGCCCATGAAGGGCGTACCGGTATGGCGCCGGATGATCGCTCCCGGAAAAGAAGCCGGGATGTACATCGCACGAGGTCCGAGCTCGGCCAGGTACATACGCTCGTTATAACTGCCGAATAGCACGAGGGGGGTTTTCTCGCGTACAGCTTGACGAACAGCCGCGTTGTCGGGCTTGACACCGGGCTGCCGCGCAAACGAAAACATGCACGGCAGACCGAGCTCGGATTCGAGGAAGTGGCGCACACCACGCGCGTAGGTTTCGCTCGCCACAATGGCGAAACTCGCAGTGCCAAAGAAATCCTGCGTGACGGATCGCCACAGGTCCCACATTGGCTTGATGGTGGTGTGTTTTTCGCGCTCGATGAACGGCTCCGGGTCGAGACCCGTGAGCTCACCGAGTTTGCGTAAAAATCGTGTGGTGCTGTGCAAGCCGATCGGCGCCTGCAGATACGGACGTTCGAGCCCCTCGCACAGGAGCCGACCAAATTCGCGGTACATGCAGACGTTCACGTCGGCGTCTGCAAGCTTGCCGATATCGGCGAGATGGCTACCGAGCGGGAACGTCATGTTCACCTCGGCGCCGATCCCCTCGATCAGTCTGCGAATCTCCGCAAGATCTGACGGCATGTTGAACGTGCCATAGGCGGGCCCGATGATATTAACCCGTGGCTTCTCGCCTTCTTTGCGGACGCACGCCGGTACTTTCTTTGACCCGAACTCGGTCCACAGCCACCACATCGCCCGATTGGCACACTGCCACTGGTCTTCGTCGATCGTGCGCGGCAAGAAACGCTTGATGCCCGTGCCCTCGGGCGTCACACCACCACCGATCATCTCGGCGATCGATCCTGTGACGACGACAGCCGGCAAATTCGGATCGAGCACTTTGTGAGCACGCTTCATCGCGCCTTCGGTGCCATGTTGTCCGAGCTCTTCTTCGGCAAGGCCCGTCACGACCACCGGCAATTCGTGCGGCGGCAACGCATCGGTGTAGTGCAGCACCGAAGTCACAGGTAGGTTTTCGCATCCGACGGGGCCGTCGATCACGACCTGCAGGCCCTTGATGGCGGCGAAGACGTACACCGCACCCCAGTAGCCACCTGCACGATCATGGTCGAGGACGAGCATCAGAGCATCTCCTCGGCTTTGCGCGCCTTCGCTTGTTTCTCGATCTTGCGTTTCCAGCTGTCGCGAAACTCAGGACGACGAACGGGCGTACTCGGCCAAACGCCGGCGTCGTCTCCGGAGCCGGTCTCGCCAAAGAATGCCTTCATCTCGTCGAACCGCGACTTGCCCGCGATCGCCGTATTGATGAGCTGCGCGAGCGACCCTGCGCCGGCCGGACCCATGAGCGGGCGCGAAGAGATGAGATTGGTGAAGTACAGCGAGGGTGTCGCCTGCTGCTTCGCTTTCTGCACGACTGGCGTCGTGCCGATGGCCAGATCAGGCTCGAATTCGGCAAGCGCTGCGAGATCTTGCTCGAGCGAAGCGCGGAACTGCACGTGGACCCCACGCGCCTCGAGCCATTCACGATCTGCATCCGAGAAACGAGTTCGCGGACACGCCGTACCGACGTAACGCAGATCGGCACCGCTCTCGACGAGCAAGCGACCCACGAGCAACTCGGATCCTTCGTAGCCCGACAACGTGATACGTCCCTTGATCGGTGCGGCCGACAAGGCGCCGCGGATCGCCGGCAGCACTCGATTCTTGGCGGCCTCGATCTTCTCGCGCGGAACGTTGCAGACGTCGCCGATCGCTTCGAGCCAGGCTGCCGTACCGTCGTGTCCGACGGGCGCTGAACCGACGATCGACCGCCCCGCCGCTTCGAATTCGCGGAAGACGCTGGTGTAAAACGGATGGATCGCGGCCACCGCCGCGCAGTCGAGCGCGGAGTACAGCTCGCGCCACTCTCGCGTGGGGACCACTTGCCCTGCGGCAAGACCCATTGGCTCGAGCATCATGCCGATGCCCACCGGATCCGCCGGAAAGACTTCGCCGACGAGCGAAATCGTGGGCTTCCCAGAACGCGCTGTGCGCGGCGCCTGAACCGGGCCGGTTTCGGCCTCGCTCCGCGCATAACGCAGCATCGCCCCGGCCAGTACGTCCTTCGCTTCGGCGTGGGTCGGAATTCCAAAGCCCGGCACATCGATACCGATGATACGAACGCCATTGATTTCTTTGGGCAGTAACTGCAACGGCACGCCAGAGGCCGTCGGCACACAAAGATTGGTGATGACGATGGCGTCGTAGAGCGACGGATCGGCCGTGCTGTGCACCGCGTCGCGGATGTCTTCGAACAACTTACCCGTGACGAGCGTCTCGGAATTGAATGGCACGTAGCCGACCGTACGGCGCGCGCCGTAAAAGTGCGACGTGAAGGTCAGTCCGTACACGCAGCAGGCCGATCCCGACAGAATCGTCGCCGTGCGACGCATGCGGAGCCCCACGCGCAAACTGCCGAAGGCGGGACACATGCTCTGCGGCTGATCGTGCGGACCCGCCGGATAATCTTTGGCATAGGCATCGAGCGTCGCGCTCTTTCCTGCGGCCGCCGCGGCGGCGCGCATCGTCTCCTTGCCACCATGACATCCCGCACTGGCCGCAGCACTCGACGGCGGAGCGTCGTAAACGACTTCCGCGCTGCTGTCGAATTCTGTGTTCAGAGCGTTCATGTCATCACACTGCGTCGTAGATCACTTCGAGCGAGGGCTTACGAATCTGGGACGTGCCGCACATGTCTTCGAAGGTGGCGGGCTGCAACTGATAGCCACGGCCTACGGCCTCGCCCTTGAAAAGACCGAGCAGTTCATCTTGCGAAAGCGGCTTCGGACGTTGCGGCGGCGCTTCGGCAACATTGCGACCGAGCTCATCGAACAAGCTCGCCCACTCCGAGTCGGGGCGGCCGATGATTTCGTAGTTGGCACTCTTGCGGCGAATGTTTTCGTTCGCCGGAATCGCCGCGAGAACCGGAATGCCCGCAGCTTTCGCGAAGGCTTGAGCCTCTCCCGTGCCATCGTCTTTGTTGATGACGAGACCGGCCACACCGACGTTGCCGCCGAGCTTACGGAAGTACTCCACCGCCGAGCACACGTTGTTGGCGACGTAGAGCGACTGCAGATCGTTGCTGCCGACGACGATGACCTTCTGACACATGTCGCGGGCGATCGGCAGACCAAATCCACCGCAGACCACGTCGCCTAAGAAATCGAGCAGTACGTAGTCGAAGCCCCAGTCGTGAAAACCAAGTTTTTCCAGCGTTTCGAAGCCGTGGATGATGCCTCGTCCGCCGCAACCGCGACCGACCTCGGGGCCCCCGAGTTCCATCGCGAAGACGCCATCGCGCTTGAAGCAGACATCCCCGATCTCGACCTGCTCACCGGCAAGCTTCTTGCGAGAGGAGGTTTCGATGATCGTCGGACAGGCGCGACCCCCAAACAGCAGCGACGTCGTATCGCTCTTGGGATCGCAGCCGATGAGCAGCACTTTCTTACCCTGCTGCGCCATCATGTAACTGAGGTTGGCGAGCGTGAAGCTCTTTCCGATACCGCCCTTTCCGTAGATCGCGATGATCTGGGTTTCTTTGGTGACGGCGGACGGTTGCGGAGCAGCGGGTTCCAGCGCCGCTTCAGCACGCAGACTGCGTTTCAGTTTTTCAACGGGGATCGACACGGTATCGCCTGGCGGGGTCATGCAGCCTGCCTCCAATCGAGAATCATCTTGAGACACCAGGGATCAACAAACGCCTGTCGATATGCCTGATCCGCTGCATTCGCCTCGCGGCGATGCGTGATCAGACCTTCGAGTGACAGACGTCCCGCCGCGATCCATTGCAGCACTGCAGTCAAATCAGCGTCCTTCCACTCTGCGGCAACGCGCAAACGCACCTCCCGCATGAATGCAGCTGTGAAATCGAAACTCATGGGTTCGGTGTAAAAGCCGGCGAGCGTGACTTCGCCGCCCGGCGCGAGTCGACCGATGAGTGAATCGAGAATGCGAGCATCGCCACTCACGTCGTACACCGCGCGGTAATCGCGACGATCGTCCTCTTCAGGCGTACAAACGCGATAGCCCTCTGCGCCTGAGTTACGTGCAGGATTTCGCTCCCATACGGTCGGCGCCGGAGCGCCGCTTGCCATCGTAATGCGCGCGAGCAGACGGCCGAGCACACCGTGACCGACAATCAATTGCGGCGCTTCGGCGTGCGGCGCAGCGAGGGCATGTCGTGCCGTCGCGGCGAGCGCAAGCAACACAGCCTGCTCACCCAGCGATTCATCGACGGGCGTGGCGCGCGCGGCCGGGACCACAAGCCGAGAGGACGCTCCGCCGAACAATCCGCGGACGTCGCGATAGCATCGGGCGCCCGGCACGAATACGCGATCACCCACCCGCCTGTCGCGAACGTTACGGCCGATGGCTTCGATACGACCGACGGACTCGTAGCCCGGTACGAGGGGATAGCCCATACCCGGGAACGTCGGCATCTTTCCGGACCACAGCAAACGCTCGGTGCCGGTGCTGATTCCACTCCACTCCGTCGAGACGACAATGTCGTCGTCCGCAGGGCTTTCGAGGGCGAGCCGGTCAAGCGCCAAGCGCTCCGGTCCCTCTATCACCACCGCAAGAGTGTTCCATCCCTGACCCATGCAGGCTCCTCGGCCTGATTTCCCAACTGTCAGTTTACGCTTACGATTTTAAGTGTCAATTAACACAGACACTTTTCCGGAAAACACGGGTCCCCACCGGCCCCGACGGGTACCCGGCTCAACCGGCTTTGGTCGCGACCAGAACGCTGGTCTGCAGGGGAATTCGTGTCGGCAATTGCTCAATGCGAGAAAAACCCGTTTTTTTAAGCATTTTTTCGAGTTCCTCGGCCGATCGGGGCCGCCCGCTTCCCATGGCCCAGAGGTAGATCCCGAAATAGGCGTCGCCCATGCGCTCCGCCCCCGTCGTCCGCGCCAGGGGCTCCGCCACCACGAGACGCCCGCCTGGAGGAAGGGCCTGACCGGCCGCGCGCAGGAGCGTCTCAACCAGGGGATCATCATGGTCGTGCAGGACCCGAACCAGGGTAATGAGATCCGCGCCGACCGGGAGCGCATCCCGCGAGAAATCCCCGCTGAAGATCTGCGCTCGATGACTCAGTCCGCGCTCTTCAAAACGACGCCGAGCCATCTCCGCGACACCGGGCAGATCGAAGAGCATGAGCTCGATCGCGGGTGAACGCTTCGCAACCGCCCGCAGAAACGTGCCATCTCCCCCGCCGACATCGAGAATCCGTCGATGACCCGACACCGGGTAGGCATCCAGGATTTCTTCGGCTACGAGCCCCTGCGAAGCCGCCATCAGCGTCGTGTAGTCGCGGGTCCCCTCGCCTGCAACTTGGCCCGGAATCGCTGCACTCGCGTAGGGCCAATACTTTGACAAGGCCGTGGATCCGCGTGGCGCACGGAGCATCGCGATCGGGTCGACAAGATCCGCATAAAGCACCGCGTGATGCTCGATCATGGCGAGTACGCCAGGATTACCGAGCAATGCCGCCCCGCGTCGCCCGAGCATCCACGCCGACTCCCCGTTGTTCGCACACGACTCGAAAAGATCGATGGCGGCTGCCGCGCGAAGCAGGGTATGCGCCGCCGTCTCAGACATCTGCATCGAGGCGATCAAGGAGCGCTCTGCGACCGCGCCCTCGCGCAGGCGCTCAAGCAATCCAAGTCGTACGCACGCCAGGGCAATCTGCGAGTAGGTAAATCCCGCGACGATATCGAACAGCTCGCGAGCCTCGCGGCGTGCTTTGAAGCGCGTCAATGGAAATGCGGCGGCGGCACGCTGAAAGCGCGGGCTCATCAACAGGCGATTACGCCACTCACGCCACACGGCGACTATCCCCAATCAGACTGCGCGCTGCAGCAACGAGGCCGGTAACAAGCGCTGCGCCTCGAGATCGACGAGATCTCGCAAGAATTCCGCGCCGGGACACTCGGGGATAGATGCAGTCGCTTGTTCGATCAAAGATTCGAAATGCTTGACGGCGCCGTGTACGCTCATTTCTGCGAGCGCCGTCGGTCGTCCGAGGTCTGCGTCACGTCCAGCCGGCTTGCCGAGTTCATCGTCGGTTCCGAGCGCATCGCGAATATCATCGGCGATCTGATAAGCCTCACCGAGCGTCTCGCCCAAGATTCGCCACGGCGCAGGATCAGCCCCGGCCGACAGAGCACCGCCGACGGTCGCAGCGATAAAAAGCGCGCCAGTTTTCTGCCGTCGATACTCCTCGAGCGGCGTCGTCTCCTCGCACTCCCAAGCTTGTCCCGCGACGATGCCGCCGGGCGCTCCGACTGCTCGCGTCAACGCGAGTACGAGATTCGGCAAACGCTCGGGTGAATTCGCAAAGGCACGGGCGACATTCTGGAAAGCGAGCACGATGAGTGCATCGCCGACGAGTAAGGCGATCCGCTCGTCGAAGGCGCGATGAACCGACGGCCTATTGCGACGGACCTCAGCGTCATCAAAGCACGGCAGATCGTCATGGACGAGCGAGGCACAGTGCAGCAACTCGATGGACGCTGCCGTGGCAATCGCAAGCGGGGACTGGGGTTCGCCACATCCGGCGGCGATGGCGAGGCAGAGTCTCGGACGAATGCGCGCGCCCCCGGGGAAGACCGCATATCGAATCGCCGCCGCAAGGCGGGGCGGACAACCGAGCGCATCGCAGGAGGCGACGGCCGTCTCCAACGCCGATTCGATTCCCGATGCACCTTCCATTCGCGCCTCCGCGCTGCTGGGGTCGCCCGTCCGGATCGACTGGCAAACGTCAACTGCGATTGTCACACTAGTTCGTCATGGAATATAGACACCCCTTCGGGGTCAGTCAAACCGGCCCGAACTTCGCCGCATCGATCCCCACCAACGGCTACTCGTGGTGGTACCTCGATGCGCTCAGCGACTGCGGGCGCCACGGCCTGACGATCATCGCGATGCTTGGCTGTGTGTTCTCGCCTTGGTATGCCGCCGCCCGGCGCCGCGGCCCCGCCGACCCTCTTGAGCACTCAGCGTTGAACGTCGCCCTATACGGCGCAGGGGGTCGTCGATGGGCGCTGACCGAACGCGGGCGTCGGGATGTGCATCGAGACTACGACCATCTTTCGATCGGTCCAAGTTCGCTCGCCTGGGACGGGACGAAACTCCATATCGATATCAATGAAATCACCTCGCCCCTGCCGAGTCGGCTGCGGGGCCGAGTCACACTGCAGCCCTCGATGCTGTTGCATCAGGGTTACCCCATCGATCGACTCGCGCGACATCTTTGGACACCGATTTCACCGTACTGCACCGTGGAGGTCGCCTTCGAAAGACCCACACTGTCCTGGCGCGGCGTCGCATACTTCGATTCGAACGAGGGTTGTGCGCCGCTCGAGGCGGACTTTGCCTCCTGGAATTGGTCACGCGCCACGGCAGCCGACCAAAGCCGAATTTTTTACGACACCGCGTGGCGCAGCGGAGGCAGTCGATCGATTTCCTTGAGCATCGATGCACGCGGAAGGGTTGAACACGTGCCGCCGCCTCCGCAAAAACGCCTGCCCTCGACCCTGTGGGGGATCCCGCGGGAGACTCGCTGCGATGCGGAGGCAATCCCTCGACTCATCTCGACCTTCGAAAGCGGTCCCTTCTACGCACGATCGCTGATCGAGACGAGCGCCGAAGGTCGGTCACGGACCGCCTTTCACGAAAGTGTATCGCTACAAAGATTTTCAGCGCGCTGGGTACAGGCGCTGCTCCCTGTTCGACTGCCGAGGCGACGAATTCGTCGTTGAGCTCAGCCTGTCGCGGGCGAATCTCGATCCAGGCGCTCGAGGCGCTCGAACACGCCAAGCACACGCGAGAGCTCTCGCTCGAAGAGCGTACCGCCCGCAAGCGGATCACCCGCGAGCCCTCTCACTCGATCGTGACGCGCGATGGCCTCAAGCAAGTATTCGGCCTCGGGCAGAGTCGAATGCTCGGAGATGTCGTTGCGACGGGTCGCTGCAATCAGGGCCTCGGCCAACAAAAACAGTTTTCGTCGAGCCGAAACTACGGCCCGCGACGACACCGAATCACCCCCTCGGCGACTGACCTCGCGGCCGATTGCGGCATACATCAGTCTCGCGGCGTGGATGGCAGGCCGACATTCGACGGGTAGCTCGTCGATACCCGCAGCCGCGCATCGATACAACTGTTCAGCTTCCTCGACGAGACGATCAACGAGCTCACCCAGACGAGGCTCGAACTTCGGCTCACGCAACCAGGCATCGGGATCGATGCCGACATCGCGCAACCATTGCCGAGGCAAGTAGATACGACCCATGCGCGCATCTTCACCGACGTCTCGCGCAATGTTGGAAAGCTGCATCGCAACGCCAAGGTCGGCCGCACGCGCCAGCGCACCCGACGATCGGACACCCATCAAGAGCGACATCATCACGCCCACCGTGCCGGCAACGCGGACGCCGTAAGCGCGCACCTCAGAAAGCGTGTCATAGGTGCGAGCCGTGGCATCCCAGGCGAACCCTTCGAGCAACGCACCCGGTAACTCTTGCGGAATGTGGAACTGCATCACGACTGCCGACAACGCGCGATCCGCTGCATTGTCGATGGGCGCACCGCGATAGGCCAAACCGAGACGGTGCTGTAGGGCTTCGAGCGCTTGCAGCGGATCGTCCGAGCGATCGATCGCATCATCCGCTTCGCGACAAAACGCATAGAGCGCGAGCGCTGAGCCCCGAATTCGACGAGGCAACAACAGCGAGGCCGCATGAAAGGTTTTCGATCCGACGCGGATGGCCGCGCGACATTCGGCAAGATCAGCGGCCGACGCGCGCAGATCGCGGCCAGTCACACTCAAAGCGCCGTCGTCGGAAGCGATGTGTGGAGGTGCGCTCACAAGGCCTTCACTCTACGACTTCGCGCTCGCCGCCCGCAAATGTCGCGAAATCCAGCATCGCCACCTCACCAAAAGTCATACCAGTTCGTGAGGCGAGCGCAATGATGTTCCAGGCCGTGTATGGCATTCCGAGAAAGGGCCAGGGATCGGATGTCTTCCAGGTCACCTCTCGCGCTTCGAGCAGGCAACGCAGGTTGTGCCGAAACCGAGGGCTGAACATCGATTTTTGAGTCTCGGTGAGACAGGGAAAAAACTGCTGCGATAAACGCTCCGGGCGTAGGGTCGGTGGATGACTCCCCGACGGATTAAGCAGCGCCTCGGCCAGCCCCGCCGGCTCAACGAAATGGATGCCACTCGTCGCACGCGGATTGCACTCGATACCGTGAACGTGACCGTCGTCATCGACGATGAGGTCGAAAGAGATGAAACCGTCCCACCCAACAGCGGCCACAAAGCGTCGGATCCAGTCGCCGATCTCGGCAGGGACCTCGATACGCTCAAAACACACCGCCACGGTGCCCTGCATCACCGCGCCGCGATACAGGACCGTGCATCGCACTTCACCCGCTCGGGCGATGCTGAAACTACTGACCAGGCGGCCCTGCACCCTGCGCTGAATGATCGACGGCTCGTCGATACGCGGTAGCGGATCACCACGTGAAAAAAACTGCACGCCACGACCTGAGCAGGACGAGACGGGTTTCACGA
This sequence comes from Gammaproteobacteria bacterium, assembly GCA_016874235.1. Classification (GTDB taxonomy): domain Bacteria; phylum Pseudomonadota; class Gammaproteobacteria; order Steroidobacterales; family Steroidobacteraceae; genus UBA964. Next base: position 63,576 of record VGUJ01000007.1, on the reverse strand, counting down.
CGTAATCGTGACGGGCGGCGATCGCGGTCGCCTCGGGTGTGGTTGCATCCGCCGTCTCGGGCGCCCTGATCCCTGCCGCCCGACAGGTCTCGACGAACCGACCTTTGTGATGCACCTCGAGGATCGCAGTCTGCGGCATCGAGACCAACCGGCATCCGGGGGGTAACCGTCCGTGCAACGCCGACACGTGCACGATTTCTTCCGAGATTGGCACCACGAGATCGACTTTTTGTGCGATGACGAGATCGCGCAACTCTTTGAGATAACGCGGACCCTCGACAGCGGGTGCTGTGACCACGAAACTTTGATCGACCGCCCTCGACGCACCGCTCAAGTGTCGACGAAAAGGCTCCGCCACGATCACGCGAACGCCTGCACCCTGTAAGGCACGGGCAATGTCGAGCGCCTTGGGCAGTCGACCGAGCGTGAGCAGCGCCGTCGTCATATCCCGACGCGCCGAACGACGCGCGCCATCAGCTGCTTTTGCGGACGGATGGTCAAGCGGGCGATCGGTCTGACCTTGGCGGCATCAATCACCTGGATGTCATACCGACAGACAAGCCGAGCGAGAATCAAGGTTGCTTCGAGCGTCGCAAAGCCCGCCCCCACACAGGTCCGCGGCCCGAGACCGAACGGCAGGTAAGCGCCCGGCACGAGCTCGTGCTCACGCTCCGGCGAGAAGCGATCGGGATCGAACGCATGAGGATGACGCCAATGATCACGATGTCGATGGATCGTCCAGGGCGAGACCATGATCATTGCCCCACGCTTTACTTTGTGACGACCGATCGTCGCCGCCTCAGCCGCCACGCGCGGCATGAAGGGAATCGGCGGATAGAGACGCAGACTTTCGCGAAATACGTTGCGAACGAACGTGAGTTTTCGTACCTGCTCGAGCGTCAACGGCTCATCGCCCGCCACGGCTCGAACCTCCTCTCGAATGCGATGCGCGAGCGCGGGTTGCATCGAAATGATCAGAAACGCCCACGTGAGCGAACTCGCTGTTGTTTCGTGACCCGCCAGAAACATCACCCCAAGCTGATCGAGCAACTCCTTACGGGTGAACCCTTCACCCGTCTCGAGGTCGCGGGCGGCGATGATCTCAGCTGCGATGTCGTCCCAGCTCAAGGGGTTATCCGAGAGGTGGGTATCGACGAGATCACTCAAATGACGGCGTATTCGTTCACACGCCTCAAGGACACTTGGCTGCTGCGGAATACTCGAAAAGGGTGGATCAAAGATCAGGCGGCGTAACTCGACCTGTGCACACGTCCGCTCGAAGAACGTAAACGCCTCGAAGACGTCGATCGCAGTCTGCGACTTGAGCGAGGTCGAGAATACCGTTCGGCAAATGATATCGGCAGTGAGATGACTCATGGCGAGATCGAGCGAAAAACTTTCTCCCGCCGCCGCAGCGCTGTCGAGTCTCGACTCGTAGTCGTCGACCGCAGCGCTCATCGACGCAAAGGCCTTGCCAAGTCTCATGTGCGAAAAAGACGGCTCGATCATTTTTCGCTGACGTCGCCACACGGATCCATGCGACACGAAGATCGAGTTGCCGACGAGCGGCTCGAGCGCGCCGACCATGAGATCACTCTTCGGGAAGATATCGAGCGGATCCGTCATGACCTCGCGGAGCATCTCCGGGTCATTCACGATCAAGATCGACCGACGCGAATAACCCATCCAGCCTGCGTCGACCCGGTACGCCTTGGCGGGGAGCAGGCTCAGCAGATCGCCATCGCCGCGCATCGCGACTCGCAGAAGCGAAGCGATGGCCGCCAGGGAAGTCGGTCGCGGTGGCTCGTACATGCCGCCACCCTAACGCCAGTATCCGCTGCTCGCAAAGAGGGCTCGATTCGATGACCACGGCAGTAACAAAGGACCCCCGTATTTTGACAAGGCTCTGCCGACGGGCGCAGCATCCTCGCCTATGTTGGCTTCAGGGACTTCGGGGATCGTGCTCGCCTTCGAGAGCTTCGTCGTGCTGCATATCCTTGCGGGCAGCCTTGGCCTCGTGTCGTTCTGGATTCCGGTGGTCAGCCGAAAAGGCAGCCTTCTGCACCGACAGTGGGGGCGAGTTTTTACCTGGGCCATGCTGGTGACGGGCACGGCCGCGATCGGTATCAGCATCACGACGCTTATCGATCCGATCAATACACATCCCCATCTCGACGACGCCGAGTGGATCCGCGGGATCTTCGGCTGGATGATGCTGGGTCTCGCTGTCCTGACCCTGAACCTTGCGTGGTACGGTCGTTGTTGCCTCGTCAATAAATCCGATCATCGTCTGAATCTCGAGTGGCGAAACCTCTCGCTGCAAGGTCTCTTGCTGATCGCCTCAATCATTTGTGCGGGATACTCACTGCGCATCGGTGAGCCGATCATGCTCGGCATGCCCGCGATCGGCATCGCAACGGTCGCCTCCAACCTCGCATTCATGCTGAAACGCGAGCCGGCATCGATCGATTGGCTCAAAGAACACATTAAAGCGTTAGTCGGTGCAGGAATTTCCGTGTACACCGCGTTCTTCGCCTTCGGCGCCGTTCGTACGATTCCGACCCTTGCTTTGCATCCCGGCCTTTGGTCGATCCCTCTCGTCGTCGGCCTCGCGCTCATCATCTACCACCGCTTACAGGTCGAGCGTCAGGCGAAAGCGGCTGTTCCAAGTCCGTCAGCTCGCTGAGCGCCTCTCGTCCTCGATGCGTCAAGACAGACCTCACGTCGCGATCGTCGGCGCTGGAATGGGCGGTCTCGCCGCGGCCACCGATCTTGCTCATCAAGGATTCCGCGTCAGCGTATTTGAGAAAGCCGCTCAAGCTGGCGGAAAAATGCGCGAAGTGCTGATCGGTGATGCAGCGATCGATGCGGGCCCCACTGTCTTTACGATGAGTTGGGTGTTCGAAGGTTTGTTCGCCGATGCGGGTGCGCGCCTGAACGATCACCTTGATCTTGTCCCGGCCACTGTGCTCGCACGCCATGCGTGGTCAGACGGCAGTCGACTGGATCTTCACGCCGATCTCGATCGATCTTGCGCGGCCATTCGCGAGTTCTCCGGGGATCACGACGCTCGAGGGTATCGCGATTTTTGTGCGCGAAGCGCAACAGTGTACGCCTCGTTGGTCGACACCTTCATGCGACGCTCGCGGCCTTCGCAGTTTGAACTCATCAGCGCGCTCGCGCGCCGCGGACTCTCCCAGGACGGTCTCTGGGCGATGCTTCGTACCCCGCCATGGCAGAGCCTTTGGAGCGCCTTGGGTTCCCATTTCCGCGATCCGCGCTTGCGTCAATTGTTCGGGCGTTACTCGACCTACGTCGGCTCCTCTCCGCTCGCGGCACCCGCCACGCTGATGCTGATCGCGCACGTCGAACAATCGGGTGTCTGGCTCGTCCGCGGCGGTATGCGTCGCATTGCCGACGCCCTGCAGTCTTTGGGCGAATCTGCAGGCGCCACCTATCGTTACGGCACTGCGGTCGAGGAAATTCGCGTTGAGGACGGTCGCTGCGTCGGCGTTCAACTCGATACCGGGGAGTTCGTCGCCACCGATGCCGTCGTGTTCAACGGCGATGCCAATGCGCTTGCCTCAGGACGACTTGGGAAAGATGCTGTCCGCGGCGGAACGCCGATGTCGCGCGATGATCGCGCACTTTCCGCGGTCACTTGGTGTTTGCATGCTCCGACACAGGGGTTTGATCTCGAACACCATAACGTCTTCTTTGGCGATCAGTACCCTGAGGAGTTCACCAGCCTCTTCACAGGTCGACGCATCAAAGCCTCGCCAACGGTCTATCTGTGTGCACAAGACCGCGGTGCCGCAGCGACTCCGCGCTCACGCGACGACACGACGCGACCCCCCGAACGCATGCTACTGCTCGTGAATGCACCCCCCGATGGTGATTTGGGCGGCATCGACGACCCCACCCTCGCCCGAGTCGAACGCGAGGCGTTTACCCTGCTCGAGCAATGCGGCCTTCGAATCGATCGCCGAGCCGGTGATGGTCTGATCACGAGACCCCAAGATTTCGATCGACTTTTTCCGGGCACGGGCGGCTCGCTGTATGGCCGAGCCAACCACGGCCCGTTTGCGAGTTTCGCGCGCCCCGGCGCCACGACCGCCGTCGCCGGTCTCTATCTCGCGGGAGGCTCCGTCCATCCCGGGCCCGGCGTTCCGATGGCCACGCTGTCGGGCCGCGTTGCAGCACGACGCATCGTCAAAGATTTCGAATGACGAATGCTTAGTCGAGCGGATCGGGGACGATCCGGTCGAGGATGTTGGCGGAGGACACCACCCCTGGAAGACCCGCCCCCGGATGAGTCCCTGCACCGACGAGGTAAAGACCTCGGACCTCTTCGCTCTTGTTGTGCGGTCTGAACCACGCGCTCTGAAAGAGTTTTGGCTCCATCGCGAAGGCTGCCCCGTTCACCGACGAAAGGCGATCCCGGAAATCGAGGGGCGTAAGCATGTGTGATGTCACGATCGAATCACCAAGACCCGGCATCATGGTCTCTTCGAGGCGCCGCTGTACCGCTGCGCGATACGGCTCGGCCTCCTCGCGCCAATCGGTGCCGCTTTGCAAATGCGGCACCGGCGCCAAAACATAGAATGAGTCACAACCCGGGGGCGCCAGCGACGGGTCGCTGGCGGTCGGTCGGTGGAGATAGAGGCTGAAATCTTTGGCGAGCACTTTTCGCTTGAAGATGTCGTCGAGCAATTCCCGATATCGCGGACCCAGTACCATCGTGTGGTGATACACGTTATCCCAGCGCCGGCTTGTCCCGAAGTACCACACGAACAGGCTCATCGAGTAACTCGATCGGGCGAGCTTGGAATCCGTCCATCGGCGTCGCGGGTGTTTGGCGAGCAGCGTTCCGTAAGTCCAGGCCGCATCCGCATTCGATACCACAATATCTGAGCGAATCTCCTCGCCGCTCACGAGTCGAACTCCGACTGCCGCGCCGTTTTCAACGAGAATCTCTGCGACTTCCGCGTTGCAGCGAACCTCGCCTCCATGCGTTTCGACGAGTTTCACGATGCCTCGCATCAGCGCACCCATCCCGCCCTCGGCGTAATGAACGCCATACGTCCGCTCGAGGTGCGCGATCAGACAGTAGTACGCCGTCGTGGTGAACGGGTTGCCGCCGATCAGTAGAGGATGAAAGCTGAACAAGACCCTCAACTTGTCGCTGTGAAAATAGCGACTGACCTCGTGGAACACCGAGCGATAGCCGCCCAAGCGAACGAGGTCAGGGGCCGCTCGTAGCAGCGTGCCAATGTCATGGAACGGCTGCTCTGCCTGCCCCTTGAAAGCCACCTCGAAGATTTTTTTACTGACACCGAGAAAACGGTTGAACCCTTCTACATCTCTTGGTTCGATACGGGCGATCTGCTCGCGCATCGACTCGAGATCGGAGGTGTAACGGAAGACATCGCCGTCATCGAACCGAACCTCGTAAAACGGATCGATGGCTTTCAAGGTCACATCGTCTGAAATATTTCGTCCGCAGAACTTCCACAAATCGGCAAAGAGATAAGGGGCGGTGATGATGGTCGGGCCGGCATCGAAGGTAAAACCATCCTGCCGATATACGTACGCACGACCGCCTGGCGCGTCGAGCTTCTCGAGCACCGTGACCCGATAGCCCCGCGCACCGAGCCGGGCTGCGGCCGCTAATCCACCGAAACCACTGCCGATGACGATGGCGCGATTTTTTGCTGTCATGACATGCCTCCCGTCTGTCGCACCACGCTGCGTCGAACTTTGCGTACGGCCGTGAACACGAGGCCGCCCACCACCGGGATACTGATCGCCGTGACGATGCCAGCATCGATCGGCCACCCCGATTCGGCGAGTCCATCAGCCAAAATTTTGATGAGCGCAACGATGTAGTAGGTGATCGCCGCTACAGAGAGTCCCTCGACCGTCGCCTGAAGTCGCAACTGCGCGGCTGCGCGTTGATTCATCGACTCCAACAGCTGTTGGTTCTGTGATTCCCGGGTAATGCCGATACGTGTCGACAGCAATTGAGTCGCGCGCGTGGCGTGCTGAGAGAGCGACTCGAGCCGCGTCATCGCCGCCTCGCAGGTATTCATGGCCGGCGCGAGTCGTCGCTCCATGAATTCCTGCCACGTCTGCAGCGAACCACAACGTCGTTCACGAAGCTGGCTGAGGCGACTCGTGACGATATCGAAATACGCACTCGCCGCACTGAATCGGTAGCGGTGATCGGCTTCGAGTCGTTCGATCTGCGCCTGTAGCGAGGTCAGTCGATCGAGCAACTCGGGTTCGATCGTCGAGTCAGCCTTGACGAGTTGGTTCGCAATCTCGGCAAGCTCTTGCTCGTTGCGAGAGAGTACGGGCGACAATTCGCGCGCCACCGGAAACGCGAGTAGCGCGAGCATGCGATACATGTCCACTTCGAGTAGCGCCTGCACGAGACGCCCCGCCTGAGCAGGCTTCAGGGCACGATCGACCACGAGCGCTCGACTGTAGCCCTGCCCATCGATACGAAAATCTGTGAGGATGGTGGCGGCATCATCGGCGATCTCAGAGCCGACGAGAGGGCGATCACCGAAGCTTTCTTTGGAGAGACGCGCGAGGTCAGGTTCGTCGCAAGCCCGTGCAGCGACCACTTCGAAATGACCGGCGTAAATCGTGCGTCCCGGCAGTTGCTCGACCCACTCCTTCGGCACTACGCCGATGGCTGCATGCGAGAACGGTGAGCCGGCCGCGCCATCCACCACGAAGATATATCGTGAAAACTCGGTGTGTCGCTCCCACTTCAGACGAAACGCACCGAAATCCGCAGCCAGATAGGCCACAGGCGTTTCATCGACTGCGACACCGAAACGTGCGCCGAGATCACGAAGCAGTCGCCACTCTTCGTGACGGACATCGTTACCCGACAGCAACGCAATACAGCTGACCCGACACGGCGATTGCAGCGGCAACGGCGGTCGCGCATGGACTTCGTCGTGTAGCTCTTCGCGTAGCGGATGAACGGCAGGCAGGGACACGTCGTGTTGACCTCGAGAGCAAGAGACCGTCGTCAGCAAGCGATTACCTTACCGCGACCGCCCTCAGGATGGAATCCGCAGACCCCTCGAGCGGGCGCGCTGGATGATGAGCTCAGCGATCAAATCAGGTCGCTCTTCATGACTAAGATGACCCAGATCCGCGTACTGAAACACCTCGACCGCCGGAAGCAGACGCTGCACTCGGGCGGCCTCCCCCGGTAGGATCATGCGGTCGCGCGCGCCCACAACGAGCGTCAGCGGTACGTCGAGTCGAGACAGCTCTCGCTCAATGGGTCGAACATCCCACACGGCCATCATCGTCAAGGCCGCACCGGCATGGGACGGAAACCGAGAGAGCCGGCCATAAAGATCCATTCCCGCGTGGTCGAGCGTTGATCCCGTTGCCGCCAGCATCCGACTGACCTCGCTCGGCGACTCCAGTCGTCGGGCAAAGAAACGTGACACCCAATCGCTGCTGGCGATCGCACGAATGAGCGGTGTGACTGCAGGATGCTTGAACCCCGACAGCGGCAGCAGCGCGCCATTAAGACTGATGATTTCCGAGGGGCGCAGACTCCCGTCGAGACAGGCACGACAAAGAATCGCCGCGCCCGCCGAGTGGCCGACGACGAGCGCCGGAGAGACGCCGAGCACGTTCAGAAGTTCAACGAGGCCATCGACCATGCCACGGAGGGATAACCCCACATCGTCCCGCGGTCGTGAAGTGAAACCATGCCCCGGAAGATCAGGTGCGATGACACGAAAAAAAGGCGTCAATCGCGGAAAGAGATCACGAAAAGAATGCGTGGACGCTCCGGTCCCATGAACGAGCAGACAAACCGGCCCCTCTCCCGCGTCTTGTACGTGCCAACGAAGCCCCGCCGCCTCGATAAAACGGCTGTGCACCCTGTTGGGCCAATCAGCGCCTTCGCGCGCCCAATCCGGAGCCCGCAAACTGCTCACGAGATCCCCTACTGAAGTACGATGTCGCCAATGATACGCCGCTTGTTACTTGGGCTGGGCGCAGTCCTCGCTCTGACCGCCCTCCTCTACGTCGTGGGCCCGGTTCATGCGCTCGATACGCGCGATGCGCCCATTGACGTCCCTCGCGAGAGCGAGGCGCTCGAACGCTATCTGGAAGAGTCCGAACAAAGATATGGAGATGTCGTCGACGGCACGGAAAAACATATTCGTTGGGCGCATCCCGATCGACGTCGGACTCCGCTGTCCATCATTTACCTGCACGGTTACACCGCCACGCGCCAGGAAGTCGATCCGCTCTGCGACGAACTCGGTGAAGCGCTCGGCGCCAATGTGTTCTACACGCGACTCACCGGCCATGGTCGCAACCCGCTCGCCATGGGTGAGGTCCGAGGTAGCGATTGGTTGCGTGACGCGCGTGAGGCGCTGGCGATTGGTCGTCTCATCGGTGAGCGTGTCATCGTCGTCGGCACTTCGACGGGCGGTACGCTCGCCTTGTGGCTCGCCCAGCGTGAGGATGCCTCGGCAATCGTCGCGCAAGTACTCATCTCGCCTAATCTCGGACCCCGCTCGAGATCGGGCGAGCTGCTCGCAGGCCCGTGGGGTGCTCAGTTGTTAGAACGACTCGTCGGCGATGAATATCGATGGACGCCGCACAATGCTGAACAAGCTAAATACTGGATCTGGAAGTATCCGTCACAGGCGTTGCTGCCAATGATGGCGATCGTTCGGGAAGTCCGTGACTCTCCCCTCGAAAGCATTCGCCAACCCACACTCATCATCTACTCACCCAACGATCGGGTGGTGAGTCCCGACAAAATCTTGGATGCCCACCAGAGACTCGGCGCCCCCATCAAACCTCTCATCGCCGTCGAAACAAGCGGCGATCCGTCGAATCATGTGCTCGCAGGCCGCGTGCTCGCGCCGAACGACACCGCTCGAGTACGCGATTGGATCCTCGCATTCACACGAGAAATCCCTACGGATACGCCTTGAGCGACTCGCGATACTGCTGTGCCCGTCGCGCGTAGCTCGCTGCAGCGCCACGAATGAGCGCGAGATCTCGCTCCGTCACCTCACGCACTATTTTTCCGGGTGATCCCATCACCACGCTGCCGTCCGGGATTTCTTTGTCCGGTGGCACGAGCGCACCCGCTGCGATGATGCAATGCCGTCCCACGACGCTGCGATCGAGCACCATGGCGCCATTGGCGATCATCGATTCATCGCCCACCGTACAGCAGTGCAGAAATGCCATATGACCCACGGTCACCCGCGCTCCAAGCCGCGTTGGCACACCCTCATCCGTGTGAATGACCGAACCGTCCTGAACGTTGGTACCTGAGCCGATCTCGATCCAGTCGTTATCACCGCGTAACACCACCTGAAACCAGACGCTTGCGCCCTCCGCGAGCCGCACGCTGCCGATCACGTCGGCCGACGGCGCCACGTAGGCATCGGGCGCGATATCGGGTCGACGATCACCGATCGAGTAGAGCATCAGGGTTTGACCGCCGTATCGCGGGCCGCTTTTCGATCAGCCTTCATGCGCGCGACGTCGACCGGACGCATTTCTAGGATGGGACAGGACTCGTTTTCCACCAGTACCTTGTCAAACCGCGTAATGGTGCGGCCCGTTTGGGTGACCTGAATGGCATTGGCGAAACTCAAGTTCATGCATCCGTCCCAAACCTTGATCAGCCAAGCCTCGTTGTGGCCCGTCCAAATCACCAGTTGGTTGCGGGATACCGGGGTCCACCCATCGATACCCTTCATCGAGCGGATTTGATCGACCGGCTCACCCGCGTAATCGACGTACTTGAGGTCCAGCTCATCACGCCTCGACGGCCCCGTTCCGCAGGCGGACAACAGCGCCATTGCAACCCCCACAAAAACGAACCTTTTCATGACTTTGCCCTCTTTAGAGTCCGGACCGAGTGTACCGACCTGCCCTTCAGGCACAATGCGCCTCCTCACCTTGACACTGTTTTACTGTTGTAGGTAAATATAACACCTGCAAACCGAGCCCGAATATGAACATCAACGTCTTCAAAAACTTAAAACTCGATAAGCGATGGCTCGTGGGCGGCGCCCTCGTCCTCGTCATCGTCGTCTGGCAGCTCTATCGACAATTCTCGGGTGCAGGCGCGACCCCCGTCGACCTGGCCACCGCCGGCCAACAGGACGTCAGACCGAGCATCTTGGCCTCTGGCACACTCGCTTACCGAACCGAGGTCAACCTGACCGCCGAGGTCACGGCGCGCGTAGCGATCATCTTGGTCGAAGAAGGCGCCAACGTGACGCAAGGTCAGTTGCTGTTGCGACTCGATCCCGAAACCTACAACAACGTCATCGCACGCGAAGAAGCCAGCGTTCGACAGAATCGGATCAGCATCGATCGACAACGCGCCGTCGTTGCTTTACGTAAACAACAATACGAGCGCAGTCAGAAACTCGCAGCCTCCAATCTCATCGATAAGAATCGCCTGGACGAGGACCGCAATCAATTTATTGTTGCCGAAGCGGATCTACGCAGCTCGGAAGAAGCCTTACGACGTGCGACTGCGGTGCTCGGCGATGCGAAAGAGCAGCGAGCGAAAACCGAAATCCGTGCGCCGATCGCCGGGCGTATCGTCTCGCTACCGATCAAAGTGGGCGAAGTGGCCATTCCCTCGACGGCCTCACTCGCTGGAGCGCAGCTCATGAAAATCGCCGACGTGTCGGCGATCACGGCTGAGGTCAAGGTCGACGAGGCGGATGTCGCAAAGATCACGCTGGGACAACGCGCGGATGTGTTCTCCGCGGCCTATCCCGATACCGCACTACCGAGCAAGGTCGAAAAAATCGCGCTCACTCCGACCGTCGACGGTCAGGGAAGATCGTACAAGGTCACCCTCGCCATCGAGGCACCTCAAGATCTCCTGCTTCGGTCAGGCATGAGCGCCCGCGCCCTCATTTATCTCGGTGATGGGTCGCGTCAACTCGCGGTGCCTGTAGAGGCCGTCGTCACTGAGACGCCTGAGAAAAACGTCGTGAAACGCTATGTCTGGCGTAGCGACGGCGGCGTCGCCCGCAAGACGCCGATCGTGACCGGCCTCTCCGACGACCGATGGGATTCCATCGAGTCCGGAATTACCGAAGGTACCCAGATCATCGTCGGCCCAAGCAAGATCATGCGTCGACTGCAGGAAGGCCAGCGCGTCACGCAGCGAGAAGCGGGTGCTCGAGGTCCGAACGACATCGAGAGTGAGGACGCCGCGGAATGATCGAGCTTCAGGGCATCGTCAAGCGCTACGTGCTCGGCGACGAGGAGGTCCTCGCGCTGGCGGGCGTCGATCTTCACGTCGGGCGTAATGAGTATGTCGCGCTCATCGGCCCGTCGGGTTCTGGGAAATCGACGCTGATGAACATCATCGGATGCCTCGATAGTGCGAGCGAAGGTAAGTACATCCTGAACGGCCGAGATACCTCGTCGTTGAGCGAAGAAGAGCTTGCGTCCGCTCGCAATCGCGAGATCGGTTTCGTATTCCAAAGTTTTCATCTTCTACCGCGTCAGACGGCGCTGCAAAACGTGATGCAGCCGCTCGTGTATCGACGCATGCCCCCTGCAGAGCGCCGAGAGCGGGCGGTTGACGCGCTGCGCAAAGTGGGACTCGGTGATCGTCTCGACCACAGACCGAATCAGTTGTCAGGTGGACAAAGACAACGTGTGGCCGTCGCTCGCGCACTCGTCGGCGAGCCGTCGATCCTGCTGGCCGATGAACCGACCGGAAACCTCGACTCTCGCACCTCGGCGGAAATCATGTCCCTATTCGATGCCTTGCATGCGCAGGGACAGACGGTTGTCGTCGTCACGCACGAGCCCGATATCGCTGCGCACTGTCGGCGTACCATTCGAGTCTTCGACGGACGTATCGTCGAGGATTATCAAAATCCGGCTCGCGCCGCCTAAGGTTTTCTGAGATGAACATCCTCGCAGAAGCCTTTCAAGCCGCCCTCGCGAGCCTTAATGCGCATCGCCTGCGCAGCTTCCTGACGACGCTCGGCATCCTCATCGGTACCATGGCGGTCATCGCCGTCGTGTCTGTTTTGCAAGGCTTTTCGGACTCGATCAGCAGTCAGTTTTCGGACCTCGGCAGCAACACGCTCACGCTCGAAGCCAAGAACGAGCAAGAAAACTTCCGTAGCGGGCAAATCAACCGCTTGTCATTCGAGGACGTCGATGCCCTGCGTTTCAAGGTGTCGGGCATCGAGCGCGTTGCGCCCATCATCAGTGCGCCGCTCGGTGCCACGCTGTATCGCGGCCGTAGCGTGACCCCGCAGGTACTCGGTGCGACAGAAGAAGCTCAAGACGTGCTCGGCGTCGATACCTCGTTCGGTCGATTCATCACGGCGAGCGATGAACGAAACAGCCGTCGCGTGGTGGTCATCGGTACCGAGGTGCGTGACGAGCTACGCATGCCGCGCGATCCGGTGGGTGAGTTCATTCTCATCGGTCGCGAGTGGTTCCGAGTGGTGGGGCTACTCGAGAAGCGTGGTGAAATTTTTGGCTTCAGCCAAGACAATCGGGTGTTCATTCCCTTCAGCGTAGCCCGCTCGCTGACCGGTACCTTCGAACGCACCTTCATGGAAGTGTCGTTCACGGTCACGAATCTCGCCGAGGTCAATCAGGTGAGGGAGCGCGCCATGCGTACTGTTCGCGCCTCTCGCGGCATCGAACCCGGCAAGCCCGACGACTTCGAGATCAAGGCAGCCGATTCCTTCGTCAAACAATTCAACCGTATCACCGCCACCGCGACGGCGGTGCTTGCTGGGATCGTCGGCATTTCCTTGCTCGTGGGCGGCATTGGCATCATGAATATCATGCTCGTGTCAGTGACCGAGCGGACCCGAGAGATCGGCATCTTGAAAGCCTTGGGTGCGACCCGTCGTGACATCCTCGTGCAGTTCCTGCTCGAAGCTGCGCTGCTATCGCTGCTTGGCGGCCTGATTGGCATCGTACTGGGGTTGCTCGCGGGCATGGGAATTGCGGCATTGATTCCGAACTTCCCACCCGCGCACGTCCCGATTTGGGTCATGATCGCAGCGGCAGGCTTCTCTGCGCTCGTCGGAGTCGTGTTCGGGATTGCGCCGGCCTCCAAGGCCGCAAAACTCGATCCGATCGAAGCTCTGCGTTACGAATGACGCTTACCTGACGCGATCAGCGCCCGGCGCTCGCTCAACCCTCGCCTGAGTACTCCGCAATTCCGGCGACGGCTTTCGGCGCTTGCGTCGCGATGCCACCCACCTTGGTGCCCGACTGAAGATCGATCTTCGCCACATCACCGGTGAAGAAATTGCTGACAAAAACATGTCGACCGTCGGCCGCCATCTCGATCATGGCCCAGCCGAAGCCCTCGAGCGGGATCTGTCGAGTCGTGACGCCCGCCGCATCGATGAGGTGGATCGACCCACCCCGCAGCGCATAAAGCGTCCCGTCCGCGCCGAACGCCATTCCGAAAAACATTGGCGGGGGTCCCGGCGGGAACGGCGGCAGGATGGCCTGCAGATCGGGCAATTGCCGATCGTTGACCAGGTCGTATCGCATGAGGCGAGTCCCCGTCTCCGAGGTGTACACAAGCGTTTTTTGATCGTGCGACAACGCCGACATGGTGACGCCGAGAAAACCACCCATGCCGCCGTGAGTCTCGGTCCCATATTCTTTGACGAGCTTGCCGTCCGTCGTAAACCTGAATACATGGCCATCTCCAAAGCGAGTCGTGCCCGGCATGAACGGCAAACGGGTCTTCATGCGCGCTTGCACTTCGGGCCTGATGGATCCGCCGACCACATGCTCGCCCATCAGCAGCGTGCCGTCCGCAGCGAAATTCACATGAGAGAACGCACGGGTACCAAACTCCGGACGCCGCACGACGCGGCCGTCACGGTGAATGTTGAGGACGACGAACGAGTGGCTGTCGAAGGCCCAGAGCACACCTTTCGAGTCGAACTTCAAGCCTCCAACAAGATGCGTAGTCTCGTCCAACCAGAGCTCGCCCTTTGGCGCGAGTTGAGCGTCGAACTGCAGAATACGTCCGCGTCCGGCGTGATCATCGTCGGGATTGTTCAGCTGCGTTGCACCGACGAAAAGATCACCCTTCGCAAACGGCTTAAGTGTGGAACTCATGAGTCATCAAGCCTCGAATGAATAACGTGAGAGAACATCGCGTCGCGAGCCGAAGAGCATAGAGAGCGCACGCCCGGCCATCCGACCCGTCGTCAGCCAAGTGATGTCATGACCCTGCTTTTTGTCGGCAAGGATGCGCTCAACGATCCATGGCGTCGTCGTCTCGACATGCTCACCGATGAAGCTGAGCTGCTTGAGCGCCTTGGCACGCCGCTCGGAAGGCAGCGCTCGCATTTCGCGAATCATGCCCTCGGTGATGTTGATACCTGGGCTGATCGTACCGATGAGGATCGACTCGTCTCGCTCGTCCTTGCGCTCCTTCACGAGACAGTTGGCGAGATACTTCACCGCGCGCTTCGTCGTCGAATAAACCGTCATACCGGGTACGACTCGACCCGTTGCACCACCCCCGCCGAGGGTCAGATAAAGCGTGCCGCCGCCCTGACGTTTAAATCCGGCAATCGCCACTTGCGCAGCATTGATCGAGCCGATCACGTTTGAACGCACCATCGATTCGATCTCGCCAACGGTATTGTCGGCGAATTGAGCGCCGGTACGCGCGAAGCCGGCGTTGTTGAGCCAGATGTCGATGCGCCCGAAGCGTGACACGGCAAAATCCCACAGCGCTTGCACGCTCGAGAGTTGAGAGACGTCGCAGGCCGTTCCCGCGATGCGCGCCTCCGATCCGGGACACTCCGCAGCGAGTCGGGCGATCGCAGACTGAACGCGTACCGAGTCGCGCCCGGTCACGATGACCTGATGTCCTCGGCGAAGAAACTCGCGGGCGTAACCCAATCCCAAGCCTTGGGTGCTGCCCGTGATGATGATTGTCTGAGTGGCCAAAGCGAGACCCCCTTCCGGCTGCGGCATCACTGACCGAAAGCATACCGACGCCCCACTGCGGCGCGCGCAACGCCCGGGACATGTCCAACAGTCGGACGCACAAGGGGCCACTGCACGGCGAAACCGCCACGTCGGCCACCCATCGCCTAGGATTCCGGGGACTAGGGGGTGATTCATGAGCGCCAGACTCAACGTCGTCGTCACCGGCAGCACACGCGGCATCGGTAAAGGTCTCGCCGCAGAGATCCTCAAACGCGGTCATAACGTCGTGGTCAGTGGCCGGACAGCGCAGGCCGTCGAGGCTGCGATCGCCGAGCTCTCCTCAAGCGCCACGGGCGGCGCTCGCGTGGTCGGCGCGCCCTGCGATGTTGCGAAAGGAGAGGATTTACAAGGTCTTTGGGACGCAGCGGTAGCCGCTTTGGGTCGTGTCGACATCTGGATCAATAACGCCGGTATCTCCCATCCGCGTCAGCGCGCCGGCGAGATGCACGAACACGACATCAACAGCGTTCAGGAAATCAATTTGCTCGGCATGATGCTCGCTACGAAGGTCGCGCTATCCGGGATGCGCACCCAAGGCGGCGGCACGATCTACAACATGGAAGGTTTTGGCTCGAACGGCATGGTCACGCCGGGTATGGGCTTGTACGGCGCAAGCAAGTTCGCTCTCACCTATTTCAACAAGGCACTCGTATCGGAAACCGGCGACGGCCCCGTAAAGATCTGCTACTTGAGCCCCGGCATCGTGATCACGGACCTCGTCAAGCGCGACATGGGCAGCAATAGCGCCAAAGAAATCGAGCGCACTCGACGCATCTACAACATTCTGGCCGACCGCGTCGAAACCGTAACACCTTGGCTTGCTGACCGCGTGCTACAACCTCAAAAAGCCGGAGCGCGCGTGGCGTGGCTCACCGGCGCCAAAGCAGGACGTCGTTTCTTGATGTCGTTGTTCCGCAAGCGATCGGTGCTGACGGACGCCGACTTAGCAAGCTAGAGGCATCCTCGCGCGCCGACGTCAGCCTCACGACGTCGACTTCACGAAGTCGGCTTCACGAAATCCGCCTCAGGGCGATACCGAGACTGCGCGACCCTCGCGTCGCGGATCTGCAGCCCCCACCAGCTGTCCATCGGACGTCACGCGCACGGCATGCAAGCCCGAACCCTCACCCGCGCCTCGATTGTTTCTGAACGCGTGCCCCAGGGCAGCAAGCTGCTCGAGCAACTCGGGGTCGGCTCGCGAGACTTCGGCGACGAGCGCGCCGCGCGCGATCATGTTCGGCAGATCCACGGCTTGCTGCGGCGAGAGATTCCAATCGAGCATCCCGACGAGCGCCTTGCTGACGTAGGCGATGATCGCATTGCCTCCCGGCGAACCGACGGCGAGCTCGAAACGCCCGTCGCGAAACACGATCGTTGGTGACATCGAAGAACGCGGCTTCTTTCCCGGCGCGACCGCATTGGCGATCGGCGCTCCGGCGTCATCCACCGGGCGAAAACTGAAATCGGTGAGTTGATTGTTGAGGAAGAATCCGCCGGCCATACGCTGTGAACCGAACAGCCCTTCGACCGTCGTCGTCATCGACACCACATTGCCGCGCGTATCGACGATGACAAAATGACTCGTACCCGTTCCCATCCCTGTCGCATCGCGACCACGCGGCGTGGACCCGGGTGGATTGCCGGGCTGCACGCTCGTCATCGCTCGCACCGAAGAAATGAGGACAGCACGCGAACTTAAATACGTTTTGTCGATGAGCCCCGCAAGCGGCACCGAGGTGTACCGATCATCGGCGACATAGGTGTCGCGGTCGGCGTAGGCGAGACGTTGTGCTTCAATGAAATGATGCCAACCGGCGACCGTCTTCGGCCCCATCGAGGACATCTCGAAGTTCTCGAGCGTCCCGAGTACGGAGAGGATGGCGATACCACCGGATGATGGTGGTCGCATTCCACAGACGACGTACACGCGGTACGTATCGCACACGGGTTCGAGACGATTCGGTCGATAGGCACGAAGATCTTCATGGGACAACGTTCCCGGAACGGGCTCGCGCCGTGCGACCGCGACGATCTCGTCCGCGAGCGGCCCCTCGCGGAAGGCGTGCGCACCGTCGCGCGCGATCCGTCGGACGGAGTCCGCATATTTTCGGTTGACGAGCGTGCTACCCACCGGCAGCGGTGTACGACCATCCGTCGTGAGGTAGGCCGCAGCCTCGGCGGGAAATCCCTCGCGAGCCACCGCCGTCGTAATCATTTCATTGAGACGCGGCGATACCGCGAAGCCCTCTTCCGCAATCTGCGCCGCGCGTTGCCACGCCCTCGCCCAAGGCAATCTTCCGTGCTCGCGGTGCGCCATCTCGAGCATGGCGACGGCGCCCGGCACACCGATGGATCGCCCCGAGCGAATGGCTGCCAGAGAAGTCATCGGCTTCCCGTCGGCCATCAAAAACATATCGGGGGTCGCGCCACGCGGCGCCACTTCACGGCCGTCGTAGGTGATGACGTCACCCGTCGTGACATCGTAGTACACCAAAAATGCCCCGCCTCCGATCCCTGAGGACTGGGGCTCAACAAGGCCGAGCACTGCCTGAACCGCAATCGCCGCGTCGACGGCTGAGCCGCCCGCTTTCAGAATCTCGACGCCCGCCTCGACCGCGAGCGGATTAGCCGCTGCGACCATACCGCCTGAGCGCCAAGTGAGATTGGGTTTGGCCTCGATAACTGATGTCGCCGTCGCACTCGGCGCGGTGGCGACCGCGTTGCCGTACCCCGCTCCCCCCGCGCAGCCGGCAACGCCGATCAGCGTCATCGCGCTCACGAAGGCGATACGCATCGTACCGCTCGATCCGACCAACGATTTCACAGCAATGCTTCGATGTCAGCTGCGAGGCTCTCAGGTTTGTCGGTCGGCGCATAGCGACGCACGACATGACCCTCACGATCGATCAAGAATTTCGTGAAGTTCCATTTGATACCTTCGGTTCCGAGGACACCCTTGGCCGAGGATTTCAGATGCTCGTAAAGCGGATGTGCGCCCGCTCCATTGACCTCAATCTTCGCGAACATTGGGAAGGTCACATCGTAGTTGAGCGAGCAGAAATTTCGGATTTCGTCTTCGTTGCCCGGCTCTTGATGACCAAATTGATCACACGGGAATCCGAGTACCGCGAAACCGCGATCGGCATATTTGCGCTGCAAGGCCTCAAGACCCGTGTACTGCGGGGTGAAACCGCACTTGCTCGCCACGTTGACGATCAACAGCACTTTTCCTTTGTATTCGGTCAACGAACGATCCAATCCGTCGATCGCCCGCGCTGAAAAATCATGCACATTCGACATAAGGCCTCCTCAACCGAAAGGCGCCACGCCAAAGAGACGCTGGTGCCAACCCATGATGAATGCGGCATAGAGCGCGAGGCCGCCGAGTACCGCGATGACATCGTTGATCGCACTCGAGGGCGCCATCGGCCTCGGGCGCTCCGTTCGGCGCTTGAGTGAGATCCGATCAGCAACTGCCCAGACTAAGAACCCGCCGAAGAGCAGTACGTCGGCCAACATGCCGTTGGCGAGCAGATGCGAGAGCGCCCAGAACTTGACTGCGACGAGCATCGGATGCTTCGCCATGCGCTGCAGACGCCCAGGCAGATAGGCACCCAGGAGCAGAGGAAACACCGGGAGCATCAACAGCGCGGCGACATGTCGCAAGCCGACGGGCGGCAGGTAGACGATATGCGGTTCGAGCCGCAGGGCCGCGTAGCCGGTGACCATCAGGAAGAACCCGAGTAGCGACACCACCGAGTAGACAAGCTTCCAACGGATGTCTCCGATTCGACTCGCCACGCCGTCACGCCAGCCGGGCGCAACAATCGAGACTGAGTGCACTCCAAAGAAAAGCAGCATGCCGACCAGTATCGTGATCATGACACTTTAGCCCTCGCACGACTTAGAAACAGCACTCCAAGCACAGCCAGAACGGCTGACATCGCAAACGGCGCCGCCGGCCCAAGCTTGAAATAAATCGGACCCGACAGCGCTGGCCCGACGATACGACCGGCACTGCTCGAAGCATTGAACAACCCCATGACCGTGCCGCGAGACCGCGCATCCGCTTCAAACGAGACGAGACTCGTAATCGCCGGCAAGAAGAGCCCATTCGCCAGACCAAAAATACAGATTGCCATCCAGACCATCGCGTCATTCTGGGCCGTGGCGAACAGTACGAGCCCAGCAGTCACACCAATTCCTGCGGTGATCGCAAGGCGCTTCTCACCGAAACGCTTCGCGAGCGGACCCACGAGTCCCGCCTGCCCGACGGCCGACAACAGCGCAAACACCATGAAGTGCACGCCGATGTCGCGCAGCGAGTAGTTGAAGAGATCTCGACCCCAAAACTGAAATACCGACTGCATCACGCCACCGGCGATCGCGATGAAGAGCGACGCCGCTACCAACCCAAGTAGCACTGGCCGACTGCGCATCGCCTCAAGAGGAGAGCGACGCGGCGCGGGGATTGCCGCTTCACTCGTTGCGTCCGTCGACGTTGCGGCACCCTCGGTTTTCGCCCCGCTCTTGCCGAAGGGCTTACGCAATTCCGCAGGCAGACTCTCAGGCAGGAAAAAAATCGTGCCGACGAAGGCGAGCGCCGAGAGCCCCGCCGAGGCGAGCGCGGGCCAATGCATATTGGGTGCCCCACCGATGGTGCCGAGAAAGCCGCCAATCACCGGCCCGACCGCGAACCCCACACCGAAGGCCGAGGCGACGATGCCGAGACCCTTGGCGCGATTCTTCGGATCGGTGACGTCGGTGGTGTACGCAAAGGCCGCCGCCAAATTGCCCGACATGATGCCGCCGAACGCACGCGCGACCAGCAGCGACTCGAGCGTGGTGGCATAGGCTAACCAGACGAACGACAGAATCGTTCCTGCCGTACTCAGGATGAGAATCGGTTTGCGGCCGTAGGCGTCACTGAAGCGACCCCAGATGGGCGTGGCAATCAATTGGAAGAGTGAAAACACGCCCGAGCCGCCAAAGGTCTTCCAGAAATCGGACGCCCCCAAATTCTCGGCGACGAACGGGAACGGGATGGTCGTGATGCCGAACCCCGCGAGACTGATGAACACCACCAGCCACAGCACACCGAGTCTTTTCATGATTCGTCTACCCAGCCGTTCGACAAGGAACTGGCGCGCCCGGAGAGATTCGAACTCCCGACCCTCAGGTTCGAAGCCTGATGCTCTATCCAGCTGAGCTACGGGCGCGTGACGAGCAGTCTAGCACCGGCGACTCGCCCACCTTAAGATACCGGCCGGTATCGCCGCCCCATGATCAACGAGTTGCGCTGGAGAACCTACATGAAGACTCTGCTTTCCCTCGCCCTGGTTGCCGCTTCGCTTGCAGCCGGTCCCGCTTTCGCCGCGTGCACCTATCCGAAGGCGCCGGAGAGCATCCCGGATGGCAACACCGCCACCCTCGAGCAAATGCTCGCGGCGCAGCGTGCCGTCAAGGCTTTCGACGCCGCCATCACGGTCTATCAGGGCTGCCTCGAGACCGAGAACAATGCAGCCTTCGCGGCCAACCCTGATCTGACCGAGGATCAGAAGAAAGAGCGGCTGAACATCCTCGGACAGAAGCAAAACGCGGCGGTGGACGAAGCCCAAGCGCTCGCCGATCGGCTGAACGCGCAGATCCGCGTGTACAAGGAAAAGAACGCCAAGAAGTAATCCGGCCCGCCACCGTGCGGGTTGTCGGATCAGTATGCCGGGATACACTCCCGGCATGATTTCTCCTGCCGAGGCCGATGCACTCATCGGTCAACAGTTCACCTGTCTGCCGATCGAGTCCTTGCCGCTCGTCCAGTGCACCGGTGCGGTCTTGCGCGAGCATGTGTATGCCGAGCGTGATCAACCCCCCTTCGATCGGGTCGCCATGGACGGTATCGCGCTCGATTCCTCCGGGCTGCGCGGCGGTAAAACCACGTTGCGTATTCAAGCGATGCAAGCGGCGGGCGAACCACCACTGAAGCTCGAGACCGCCCATTACGCCATCGAGATCATGACGGGCGCCGTGCTGCCCACCGGTTGCGATACCGTCGTGCCGATCGAACAAATCGATGTTCACGACGGGATCGCCACACTCAAAGAACCCGCTCGTGTCACCGCCGGGCAGAACATCCATCGCCGCGGCTCCGACACCACCCAGGGTGCGCTACTGCTCTCGTCGGGCATGCTACTTGGCGCCCCCGAGATCTCCGTCGCCGCGAGCGCGGGCATGGCACGCATCCGTGTGAGCGCGCAGCCGACGATCTTGGTTGTTTCAACGGGCAACGAACTCATCGAACCCGGTGATCCGATCGAGGCCCATCAGGTTCGCCGATCGAATGCTTACGGCATCGTCTCGGGGCTACGTCGACGCGGCTTTCAGCGTCTCGCCGACGATCACCTGCCCGACGATCTCGACGTGCTGCGCAGAAGACTGCGGGTTCATCTTGATACGCACGATGTACTCATCCTGTCGGGCGGCGTGTCGATGGGTCAGCTCGATCTCGTACCGCGCGTACTGGCCGAACTCGGCGTACGACCCATCTTCCACAAAATCGCGCAGCGTCCCGGCAAGCCCATGTGGTTCGGCATCGGACCGACGGGGACCGCCGTCTTCGCGCTGCCCGGCAACCCGGTTTCGACACTCGTCTGTCTCGCACGCTATGTCATTCCGGGCGTGTATGCGGCGATGGGCGAGACCGTGCGTTCTGTTGAGAAAATCGCCATCGCAGCACCGATCGAGGTGAAGGTCCCAATGACGAGCTTCATACCTGTGCGGGTGCAGGGCGATGAGTGGGGTCGTCTTTGGGCACACCCCTGCCCCACCAATGGCTCCGGCGATTTCTCCTCACTCACCGGCACCGATGGCTTCGTGGAGTTGCCGCCTGGACCCAATACGTACGCCAAGGGCTTCGTGACGCGACTTTGCCGCTGGTAAGGTGCGAAAAGCCATGAGTGTGACCGAACACAAGCTGATCTCCTTGCGCTCAACCGAAGGTCCGCGCGACACGCTCGGCCGACCGATGCGTGACTTGCGTATCTCGGTGATGGATCGCTGCAATTTTCGCTGCCCCTACTGCATGCCGCAGCACACCTTCCATGACGGCTACCGATTTTTGAAGTCGGCAGAGCGGCTCGACTTCGATGAGATCGTGCGCCTCGCACGCCTCTCTGCCTCGCTCGGTGTACGTAAGTTGCGTATTACGGGCGGCGAACCGCTGCTGCGCCCGAATCTCTCGGATCTCATCGGCGACCTCTCGACATTGCCCGGCATCGATGACATCGCCCTCACGACCAATGGAGTACTGCTCGCCAAATACGCCACCGAGCTCAAGGCCGCAGGCCTCTCTCGCATTACCATCAGTCTCGACAGTCTCGATGCTGAGGTATTCAAAAAAATGAGTGGAGGCTTCGGCGGCGTCGAGGAAGTGCTCGCGGGCATCGAGGCGGCACAACGCGCGGGACTGACACCGATCAAGATCAACGTCGTCGTACAACGCGGCGTCAATGATCACACCGTACTGCCGATGATCGAGCATTTTCGCGGCACCGGCGTCATCGTTCGGTTGATCGAATACATGGATGTCGGTAACCGCAACGAGTGGCAAGCCGACCTCGTCGTACCCTCACGCGACCTGCTCGCCGCCATTCATCAGCGTTGGTCGCTTTCACCTCGCGAGCGTGACTACCGCGGCGAAGTCGCCGAACGGTATGCCTTCGACGACGGCGCTGGCGAGGTCGGTTTCATTTCTTCGGTCACGCAGCCGTTCTGTCAGGACTGCTCGCGCGCTCGTCTCTCATCGGATGGCAAGCTCTACACCTGTCTGTTCGCGACCATCGGCGCTGACTTGCGCGGACCCTTGCGCGCCGGCGCAAGCGATGCGGAGTTGCTCGACCTTCTTTCAGGAACTTGGCGACGACGCGGTGACCGCTACAGCGAACTGCGCGGCGGAATGCCGCTGTCCGGCCGCAAGGTTGAAATGTTCCACATCGGCGGCTGAGACGACACCATGGCTCAGGCTAAAAGAAAGAATCCGAAAGAGAAAAAGGCGACGGGTGATCGTGCCCCTGCGGGCCTCACCCACCTCGATGCCGCGCGACGACCGACCATGGTCGATGTGAGTGACAAGGCGGTCACGCGTCGCAGCGCGACGGCTGAGGCGCGTATCAAACTGCCAAGTTCCGTTGCTCGGGCGTTGGCCGCCACGGGGCATCGAACGCGAAAAGGCCCCGTGTTCGACACGGCGATCATCGCGGGCGTGCAAGCCGTCAAGCGCACGCACGAGCTCATCCCGTTTTGTCATCCTTTGCCGATCGAACACTGCGACATCGACATCGATGCACAGAAGACCCGTGTCACGATCCGCTGCACCGTGGCGACCACGCACAAGACGGGCGTCGAAATGGAAGCCCTGACGGGCGCCACAGCGGCAGCACTCACGATCTACGACATGTGCAAAGCCCTCTCCCACGATATCGTGATCGAGTCGGTTCGCCTGCTCGACAAATTAGGCGGTCGGCGAAACGTTTCCCGGAGACGCTGATGACCCTCGCGCAGCTCGAGGCGCCCGTATTCGGGTTGTTGCTCGCCGGCGGACGAAGTTCGCGGATGCGGCGCGACAAGGCAGCGCTCGAATACCGCGGTCGCACCCAACTCGAAGACGCCTACGAATTGCTCGCATCGGTCACGCAACGCGCCTTCGTCTCGGTACGCCCCGATCAGGT
The DNA here is from genome assembly GCA_016874235.1 of Gammaproteobacteria bacterium. Taxonomy (GTDB): domain Bacteria; phylum Pseudomonadota; class Gammaproteobacteria; order Steroidobacterales; family Steroidobacteraceae; genus UBA964. The sequence continues at coordinate 39,805 of VGUJ01000007.1, read as the reverse complement.
GAACGAGCCGCTGCGCCAAAGATTTCCACAAATCGTGGACGAGCAGACAGACCTCGGTCCGCTCGCCGGCATCCTCGCTGCGCAAGGCGCGCACCCCCACGCAACCTGGCTCGTGCTCGCCTGTGATTTGCCTTTTCTCGATGGGTCGGTACTTCGTTATCTGCTCGAGCGGCGTGACCGACAGGGCTATGCGACCGCCTTCCGCTCGACCCACGACGGCCTGCCCGAGCCGCTCTGCGCGGTGTATGAACCGAGGTCGGTCACCGCCCTTGCCCGCTACGCGACCAGGGGTAAGAGCTGCCCACGGAAATTCCTGATCGAACATCACGCGACGCTGCTCGAGCCGTTGCGCGCCGAGGCTCTCGACAACGTCAACTCGACCGCGGACTATTGGACCTCCATGCAGGCCCTTTCACCCGACATTCTCCCCTCGCGCAGCGTGCGCGTGCAGTACTTCGCGTTGCTGCGCGAACAAGCCGGTCGCAGCGAAGAAACGCTGACGACCGCCGCACGCACCCCCGCCGAGCTCTATGGCGAGCTGCAAACTCGATACGGATTCACGCTACCTGCAGACATGCTCAAGGTCGCCGTGAACGCCGAGTTCGGTGATTGGAGTCAGCCGCTGCAAAACCACGACTCCATCGTGTTCATCCCACCGGTAGCCGGAGGCTGATCTCGCCATGAGTCCGGTGCGCTTTCGGTTCAGCTCGTCGGCGCTCGATCCTGAGTCGCTGCGCACAGAACTCTCGGATCCGACGTGCGGGGGCTATACCGCGTTCGAAGGTTGGGTGCGCAATCACAACGAAGGTCGGGAAGTGCGTCACCTCGAATACGAAGCGTTCGCCGAACTCGCCGTACGCGAGGGTGAACGCATCATCGCCGAGGCCTGCGAGCGATTCGGTGTCGACCATGCGCGTTGCGTACATCGGGTCGGCGATCTCGCCCTCGGGGAACTCGCCGTATGGGTGGGCGTGAGCGCCCGCCACCGCGACGAAGCCTTCAAGGCGTGCCGTTACATCATCGACGAAGTGAAACATCGCGTGCCGATCTGGAAAAAAGAGCACTACGTCGACGGTGATTCGGGTTGGGTCAACTGCGAACGCTGCGCGGGGACGCCGGCCCACGCCGACCACGCAAGTGACGATCATGCGCACTCCCATTCGCCGCATTTCCATCACGAACATTCGCATCACGAGCATACACATCACGCCGCCGCGACGCATCGTCAGTTCGTCGAACCACCTCGGGTCCCCGATTACTCACGGCAAATGAACCTTCGGGAAGTCGGCGCCGCGGGACAAGCGCGCCTGCGCGCCGCACGCGTCGCCGTCGTGGGCGCCGGCGGTCTCGGGGTGCCGGTGCTGCAGTATCTGGCTGGTGCGGGCATTGGTCGGCTCACGCTCATCGATGGCGATCGACTCGAGCCCTCCAACCTGCATCGTCAAACGTGGTACGCCCTCGCCGACTGCGGCACACCCAAAGCGGAACTCGCCGCCGCCCGCGTGCGCGCGCTCAATCCGGATGTCGACGTCCAAGTCCACATCGGTCGACTCGACATCGAGAACGGCGCCACCCTGCTCGCGCATCACGACCTCGTCATCGACTGCACCGACAACTTCGCCACCAAATTTTTGATCAACGATCTCGCGCAGTCGCTCGGCGTGCCGGCCGTGCTCGCAAGCGTCCACCAATACGAAGGTCAGCTGCAGGTCGTCGATCCGACACGGCACAGCGCCTGTCTGCGCTGCCTGTGGCCAAACGCCACTCGCGACGGCGTCGTGGGCAACTGCGCCGAAGCCGGCGTACTCGGCCCCGTGCCGGGCGTGCTCGGTGGTCTGCAAGCGCTCGAAGCCCTCAAGATTGTGCTGGGCTTGCCGGGTCGACTGGGCGACGAGCTGCTGACGGTCGACCTCGTCGGCCTCTCGACAACGCGCTTGCGCGCGCGCCGAAACGCCGCCTGCGACGGCGGCTGCGAGCCGTCCTCGCTTGCGCTGCAATGCGCCGCCCGCGAACGCCGAGACGCCAGCCGCGCGCCGCTCGAACTCGAGTTCGACGACTTGCAGAGCGCTCTCGCGGAGGGCTACTCGCTTGTCGACATTCGTGAGCCCGAAGAAATCGACGAGACACCGCTCGAGACTGCTGCCCTGCCTGTCCCAATGGGTGAATTGCTCGCAGGGCGCAACCTGCCGCCCGAAGGGCGTTACCTGCTCATCTGTGCACGGGGCGCGCGCAGCCTCGGCACCGCTCGCAGCCTGCGCGATCGCGGCCTCGAGAACGTTTATTCTTTGAAGGGCGGCGCGCTCGGTCTATCCGAACGTCAAGGACGTATCTGACCCGAGCCGCGCACGACGTACTTGTAACTCGTCAACTGCTCGAGCCCGACCGGGCCTCTCGCATGGAAGCGATCGGTCGAGATGCCAATCTCAGCGCCCATGCCGAACTCACCGCCGTCGGCAAACTGCGTCGATGCGTTGTGCAGCACGATGGCGCTGTCGACGCCCTCGAGAAACCTGCGCGCCGTCGCATCGTTGCTCGTAATGATGGATTCGGTGTGCGAAGAACCATAGTGAGCGATGTGTGCCATCGCCTCCTCGACACCCTCGACCACCTTCACCGCGATGATCGAATCGAGATACTCCGTCCCCCAATCTGCCTCGGACGCAGCCGTCACGCGGGAATCGACGTTCTGCGTCGACGCGTCGCCGCGCACGACGCACCCCGCATCGAGCAGCGAGCGTACGAGCACCCCAAGATAATCGGCAGGTGCACCGCGATCGACGAGCAGGGTTTCAGCAGCCCCACACACGCCCGTGCGCCGCAGCTTGGCGTTGAGCGTGATGGCGACCGCCATCGCGAGATCGGCGTCGCGATCGACGTAGACATGACAATTGCCATCAAGGTGACCGATCACCGGCACTCTCGCCTCACGGCGTACGCGCTCGATGAGTCCCTTGCCTCCGCGCGGCACCACGACGTTGAGGGCACCCTCGAGACCTTCGAGCATCAAGCCAACGGCCTCACGATCGGCCACGCGAACCCGTTGAATGCAACTCTCGGGAAGCCCCGCCTCTCGCAAGCCGGCCACGAGACAGTCGTGGATCGCTGCCGTCGAATGCAGACTCTCGGAGCCGCCCCGAAGGATCACGGCATTACCCGACTTGAGACAGAGCGCGCCCGCATCGGCCGTCACATTTGGTCGGCTTTCGTAGATGATGCCGAGGACACCGAGTGGAACGGCGACCCGCGCAATGCGCAGGCCGTTCGGTCTCGTCCACTCGGCGAGCACTCGCCCGATCGGGTCGGGCAAGGAGGCGATGTCCTCGAGTCCGCGGGCCATCGCCTCGACACGCGCGGCATCAAGACGCAATCGATCGAGCAGTGCCGCAGAGAGATCACGCGCTTCGGCCGCACGCATGTCTTGCGCGTTCGCAGCCAATATCTTTGAGGCGTCACGACGAATCGCCGTAGCCGCCGCACGCAGCGCACGGTCCTTTTGTTCGCGTGAGGCGGACGCGAGCACCGGCGACGCCGCCCGTGCGGCGCGAGCGAGCTCCTGCATCAGCGCTTTCATCGCATCACCAAGTCGTCGCGGTGGATGAGCTCATCGCGGCCCGCAAACCCGAGCAGCGTGGCGATCTCGCTCGTTCGACGACCCAAGATGCGCGAAGTCTCCTCGTCCGAGTACGCGACGATGCCCCGAGCGATCTCGCTCCCGTTGGTACCGAGCACGCTGACCGTATCGCCGCGATCGAAACGCCCGCGCAAGGCCGTCACGCCCGCCGGCAGCAAACTCTTGCCCGAACGCAGCGCCCGCTCGGCTCCGGCATCGACGAGCAACGCCCCGGAAGGCCGCAGACTCCCGGCGATCCATTGCTTGCGTGCGGCCACCGGTGAAGACTTGGGTCTGAACCAGGTACACCGTGCACCCTGTTCGAGACGACGCACGGGATGTCTCGGCGAACCCAGCGTGATGCAGAAGTGGGCGCCCGCCTCCACGGCGATCTTGGCGGCCATGATTTTGGTCGTCATCCCACCGCGACCGACCTCAGAAGCGGACTCCCCTCCCATCGATTCGATGCGGGGCGTGATCTCGCGAACAAGCGGAACGAACTTCGCCTTGGGGTCAAGCTTGGGGTCGGCGGTGTAGAGCCCGTCGATATCCGAGAGCAGCACGACGCAGTCGGCGCTCACCATCTGGGCCACCCTCGCCGCAAGTCGATCGTTGTCGCCGTAGCGGATTTCGGCCGTCGCCACCGTATCGTTTTCGTTGATGACGGGAACGGCGCCTCGCTCGAGGAGCGCATTGAGGGTGGCGCGCGCATTGAGATATCGCACGCGCTGCTCGCTATCCTCGAGTGTGAGCAGCACTTGGGCGACCTGAATATCCCACTGCTCCAGTAGATCCTTGTACGCGTGAGCCAGACGGATCTGACCTACCGCGGCAGCAGCCTGACTCTCCTCGAGTCGTAATGGGCCCCGAGGGAGTCCGAGATGGCGTCGGCCGAGCGCAATCGCCCCGGAGGACACCAGCACCACCTCCTTGCCTTGCCGTCGCAGTCGCACCACATCTTCGATCAGCGTCTCGAGCCAGGCGCGATTGAGGCGCCCCGACTCGCCATCGACGAGCAGCGCCGAACCCACCTTGACCACGATGCGGCGGGCTCGAACCAGAGGCGTTGGAGGGGTGGCTTGTGTTCGGGAAGACATGATGAGACATCCTCGACGCGTGGCACTATAGAGGAGAGTCGAAGTAAAATCCCGCCTGGGTACCCGAAGGTCCCGTGTCGAGGTAGTTCCCGTGAGCAGAGATAACGAACCCGTCAAAGGCCAGTGGTACGAGAACGTCGAGGACGACGAAACGTTCCGCGTGCTCTCCGTCGACGAGGATGCGGAGGTCGTTGAGATCGAATACCTCGATGGAGAAATCGAAGAACTCGACCTAGAGGAATGGCGTGAATTCGACCTCGAACTCATCGACGAGCCTGAAGGCTGGTCCGACGAAGACGATGAAGATGAGGATGAGGACGAGGAAGACTGGGACGACGAGGATGAAGACGAGGATGACGACTGGGACGACGATGAGGATGAAGACGAAGAATACGACGACGACGGTCGTGAGCGCTGATCGTTTTCTTTGCCCGTGAGCGGAAGCCTCGACAGTTGGTACCACGAAAAAGAGTCCGCTTGGCTCTACGGTCGTGTCGCGGCCTGCGAGCCTGATCCGGCGAAAAGTAGAATGTTCCGTCAGCTCGGCGAAGCGGCCGCCGAGCAGGCATTGAAGTGGCAGGCGCTCGATCCTACTCGGCAATATTCGTTCACACCTTCCACCCGAGCCCGCATCGTCGCCTCACTGGTGAGGCGCTTCGGTCCGCGAGCGACTCGTCATGTGCTCGCCACCATGAAATTACGCGGCATCTCTGTCTACACCGCTGGGCCCTCAGTGGGCCACGACATGCCGACGTCCATCTCCGAAGTGGGTCAAAGACATCGCGGTATCTCGGGCGGAAATCTCCGAGCTACCGTCTTCGGCATCAACGACGGACTCGTGTCGAACGCCGCGCTCGTGATGGGCGTCGCAGGCGCCGGGGCATCGCCCGGTACCGTGCTCGTCACGGGAGTCGCAGGGCTGCTCGCCGGCGCCCTCTCGATGGCCGCCGGCGAGTATGTCTCAGTGCGCTCGCAACGCGACATGTACGAGTATCAAATTGCGCTCGAACGCGAAGAGCTCGACGAATACCCGGAAGAAGAAGCCGAGGAGCTCGCCTTGATCTACGCCGCACGCGGCATGGACCTCGCTAAGGCGCGAGACATCACGCGCGAACTCGTCACTCGTCCCGAGCAAGCCCTCGAGGTGCTGGCTCGCGAAGAGCTGGGTCTCAACCCGAGTGATCTCGGCTCGCCTTGGGGCGCTGCCTCCTCGTCGTTCATCGCTTTCTCGGTGGGCGCGATCCTGCCCTTGCTTCCCTTTCTGGTCGGCCCGTCTCTCGGCCTTGCCTCCGGACGTGCCATTGGCTGGACCATCGGCGTCACCCTCGTCTCGTTGGCCGGTATCGGCCTCGTCATCAGCCTGTTCACGGGGCGTCAGGCATGGCGCGGTGCCTTGCGCATGGTGCTCATCGGCGGCGGTGCAGGCGTGATCGCCTGGCTCGTCGGTCGTCTGCTCGGCGTCGCCCTCGCCTGACCAACCGCGCTGTGGGCTGTCCCCGGCGACCGCCGCGGCCGAATCAGAACCCGTGGTAGTTTTTCCAAGGATTCCGTTGGGAGGTTGGCAATGAATCTTTCGGTTCTGCTCTGGGGCATTCCGCAGGCCATGCGGGCCATGTCGAAGCTTTACCCCGACTACGCGAGACGCCTCAAAGAATGCGATCTCGTGGCGCAGTTCCGCTTGCGTGACGTCCCCGAGGGTCGCTGGATTGCGCTTCGGGGTGGCAAGGTTCGCTCCGGGGCGGGACTGCACGCCTCCCCCGACCTCACCCTCCATTTCAAGAATCGCGAAATTGCCGAAAACTTCCTGACGCCGCCGTTCGACATGCTCGAGCGCATCGATGCGGCCAAAAATTTCAAGATCGGTCTCGAGGGTCCAGACGATCTCGCCGTGTGGTTCATGCAGACCCTCACGCGACTCGAAACGATCACCTGGAAAGCCGGCACCGACATTGGTGACGGCGTCACCCGCTACACCAATGGCACCAACAGCGGACCGATCTTCGTTTATGTGAAAGACGGCAAGATCATTCGCACGACGCCCATCGACTTCGACGACAGCGACGCGCCGTCTTGGTCGATCACGGCGCGCGGGAAGACGTTCACGCCGAGCCGCCGGACCACCGTCGCGACGCACGGCCTCTGTCTCAAGTCGATGGTGTATTCGAAGAACCGCATCCTGCATCCGATGAAGCGCGTTGACTTCGACCCGGATGGCGAACGCAACATCCAGAATCGCGGCAAGTCGAAGTTCGTCCGCATCAGTTGGGACGAAGCTCTCGAAATCGTCAGCAAAGAAATCAAGCGCGCCAAGGCCGTCGGCCCCGGCGCCATCTGTGTCGCCAACGGCTCTCATCACCAGTGGGGCAATCTCGGTCACTACCTGAGCGCCTTCAACCGTTTCTGGAACCTCATCGGTGTCACCAAACTCGTGCACACGCCAGATAGCTGGGAAGGCTGGTTCTGGGGCGCGATGCACCACTGGGGTAATAGCCTGCGTCTCGGATGTCCTGAGTTCTATGGCACGGTCGAGGACTGCCTCAAAGAAGCCGAGCTGATCGTCTTCTGGTCGAGCGATCCCGATGCCACGTACGGCTTCGATGGAACCGAGCGTCGCGAATGGGCGAAGCAACTCGGCATCAAGATGGTGCACATCGACCCGTACCTCAATCACACCGCCGCACACCTCGGCGGCAAGTGGATCTCGCCCAAGCCCGGTACCGATGCGGCGATGGCTCAAGCGCTCTGTCACGTCTGGATCACCGAAAATCTCTACGACAAAAAATTCGTCGCCGAACGCACGACCGGCTTCGACGAGTGGAAGGCCTATATCCTCGGCGAAAGCGACGGCATCCCGAAGACGCCGGAGTGGCAGGAAAAGGAAACCGGCGTGCCGGCGCGCGACGTTCGCGCACTCGCCCGCGAGTGGGGCTCAAAGAAAACCTACCTCGGCGCGGGGGGTTGGGGTGTCGGTCTCGGCGGCGCCGGCCGCAGCCCGATGGGTGCGCAATGGGCGCGCATGATGACCATCCTCGGCGCGATGCAGGGTTATGGCCGCCCAGGCTCGAACTTCGGCAATCTGCAGTTCGGCGCGCCGCTCGACTTCAATTTCTATTTCCCAGGCTACGGTGAAGGCAGCTTCTCGGGCGAGCTCATGGCGAGCGCGAACTCAGCCAACAACTACCAGCGCATGCCGCACATCGTGACCATGAGCTCGGTCCGTCAGGCGATTCCACGCATGTGGTTCCCTGAGGCCATCACCCAAGGCAAGGCGATGGGCTATCTCACCGACGTCTCGTCGATCCAGGGACAGTTCTTCCCCTTCGGCTACCCCTCACCCGGGCACGTCCGCGTCGAGATGCTCTACAAATACGGCAGCTCTTCGCTCGGCACGCAGGTCGGCTCGAACCGCTGGATTAAGGCATATCAGCACGAGAGCTTGAAGTTCGTGGTGAACCAGTCGGTGTGGTGGGAAGGCGAAACACCCTTCGCCGACGTCATCTTGCCGGCCTGCACGGTCTTCGAGCGCTGGGATATCAGCGAGTGGTACAACGTCGGCGCGGGCTACGTGCACCACATGTACTCGATGAATAACCATCGCGTCATCACGATGCAGCACAAGGCGATCGAGCCGCTCGGCGAGTCGAAGTCCGACTACGATATCTTCCTCGCCATCTCGGAGAAGCTCGACATGGGCTCGGTGTACTCCGAAGGCGGCACCTCCGAATACGACTGGTGCAAGCGCGTCTTCGACTCTTCTGATCTCGCCAAAAAAATCTCGTGGCGCGAGTTCTTGAAGAAGGGGTACTACGTAGTCCCTCCCGATCCCGAGTCGGCCCGCGCACCCACCGCCAATCGCTGGTTTTATGAAGGGCGCAAAAAAGATACGCCCGAGCCCTACCCTCTGCCTTCAGAGTATGTCGGCGGTCTTGGCAAAGGGCTGCAAACGCCCTCAGGCAAGTTCGAGTTCATCGCCACGACGCTTAAGCGCATCGATGACCCCGATCGTCCGCCACTCAACCAGTACATGCCTGTGTACGAAGACGGCAAACGCGAACCGGAACTCGCCGAGTTCCCGCTGCAATTGCTCTCGCCTCACTCGCGTTACCCCTTCCATCTCATGGGTGATGACGAAGGCTCGAGCGTGCGCGACATCCGTGAGCATCGTGTGTTCAAAGACGGACACCACTATCTGGTCGCGCGCATCAGCCGCAAGGATGCCGAAGCACGGGGTATCCGCGACGATGATCTCATCCGTCTGTGGAATAACCGCGGCTCTGTCGTGTGTGCCGCGCAAATCACTGATCGCCTACGACCCGGGGTGATCTCGGCCTCGACGGCCTCGGCCGAGTACCGACCCGTCGGCGAGCCCGGAAAATCCACAGACCTTGGCGGCTGCATCAACATGCTGAACCCGAGCAAGGCGATCGCGCGCAAGACGCACGGCATTCGCCCCAACACCACGCTGATCCAGATCGAGAAATGGACCGGCATCGATACGTGGCAACCGCGCGCGGAGACGGCGTGATGGCAAAGAAATGGAACCTGATCGTCGACGTCGAGCGCTGCGACAACTGCCGCAGCTGCTACATCGCGGTCAAAGATGAACACGCCGGCAACGACTTTCCGGGCTATGCCGCCGCACAGCCGGCGCAGGGCCATCATTGGCTCGACATCCGTCGAAAGGAACGCGGGTCTTACCCGCTCGTCGAGGCGAACTTTCAACCCGTCATGTGCAATCACTGCGACGATGCGCCCTGCATGAAAGCCGCGCGCGACGGCGCCGTCCAGAAACGGGCCGACGGCATCGTGATCATCGACCCTGTCAAAGCCAAGGGTCAGAAACAAATCGTCGACGCCTGCCCGTATGGCGCCGTGTGGTGGAACGAAGAGACACAATTACCTCAACACTGGATCTTCGACGCCCACCTGCTCGATGCCGGCTGGGACAAAGTACGAGCCGAGCAGGCCTGCCCCACGAACGTCTTCCAAACGGTCCGGCTCGAAGACGCTGAGATGCAGCGGCTTGCCGAGCAACAAGGGCTCCAGGTCGAGCGTCCGGAACTCGGCACGCGGCCCCGGGTGTATTACAAAAACCTCCATTTGATGACGCAGTGCTTCGTGGGGGGCACCGTGGTCCACCACGTTGGCGGGGTCGAGGAATGCGCCCCGGGCGTGCTCGTCGTCCTGCGTCGGGCCGGACGGGAGGTCGGCCGGGCGATCACCGACACCTTCGGCGAGTTCAAGATCGATCGGCTACCGCCGGGCAGCGGCGGCTACGAGCTCGAGGCCGCGGGGACCTCGGGACGGGTCACCCTGGCCTTCGACCTGGGTGCCGAAAGCCCCTATCTCGGGGTGCTGACCCTCTTTTAAGCCTGGCCTAGGCCCGGCCTAAGCCCTTGAAATACCGAGGGTCGCCCCCACCTCTAGCGCGGAGCCGGGCGCTTGGCTACATTGTTGTGCGCCGTGAAACTTCATTGCTCGGAATGAGTCCAATTCGCTGACTTAGAACTTAAGGAGTTCTCGCAACCCATGAAACGCATTCTGCTGTTCCTCGCCACGAACCTTGCCGTCGTATTCGTCCTGTCGGTCGCCATGAAGGTGCTCGGCATCGATCAGTACATCGCCGCTCAAGGCGGCAGCGCCTTCGGGTTGCTGGTGTTCGCCGCGGTCTTCGGATTCGGTGGCGCGTTGATCTCGCTCGCCATGTCGAAGTGGAGCGCCAAACGCATGATGGGTGTCCGCATCATCGATCAGCCGCGCGACAACATGGAGCGCTGGCTCGTTGATACGGTGCGCCGTCAGGCCGAAGAAGCCGGCATCGGCATGCCTGAAGTGGGCATCTTCGAATCACCCGATCCGAATGCGTTCGCCACCGGCGCCAACAAGAACAAGGCGCTCGTTGCGGTCAGCACGGGTTTGATCCAGCGCATGCGCAAAGAGGAAGTCGAAGCCGTACTCGGTCACGAAGTCGGCCACGTCGCCAACGGCGACATGGTCACGCTCACGCTCATTCAGGGCGTGGTGAATACCTTCGTGATCTTCCTCGCCCGCATCATCGGCAACTTCATCGATAAGGCCGTCTTCAAGAACGAGAACGGCGGCGGCATCGGTTACTTCGTCGTCGTGATCGTTTGCGAGATCCTGCTCGGCATCCTCGCGAGCGTCATCGTTATGTGGTTCTCGCGCAAGCGCGAGTTCCGTGCCGATGCGGCCGGTGCCTTGCTCGCCAGTCCGCAGGCCATGGTTGGCGCGCTCGAAGCCTTGAAGCGTGCGCAGCACCCCGAAGGCCTGCCGCAACAAATGGCCGCTTTTGGCATCAGCGCTGGGGTTCCGAGCGGCTTCAAGCGGTTCTTCATGAGCCATCCGCCGCTCGATGAGCGTATCGACGCGCTCAAGCGTCAGCACGGGTTGATCTGACCTTATCCCTTGCGGCGCTGCCGATCCGGCGGCGCCGCAAGGTGGTCACCAAAGCCCTCGTGCCTAGAAGCGGAACGCTTAGGCACGTTTACTTCGGGGGGTCGGGCTTTGGCATCTTCGATGGCAGGGATTTTTGATAAATGACTGAGCAAAGCCTCCCTCTTTGGCGTCGCTGGCTGAACGCGTTCGTTAATTGGTTCGACACGGGTGCGCTCGTCACCGCGCCTGAGGGCGCGGCGCTACCCGACATCCCCGACCGCGTAGAGTGGGCGCGCATCATCCCCTTCATCGCCGTTCACGCCACCTGCCTCGGCGTCATCTGGGTGGGCTGGAGCCCGATCGCCGTGCTGGTTGCCGTAATCGCCTATCTCGTGCGCATGTTTGCGATCACCGGCTTTTATCATCGCTACTTCTCACACCGCTCATTTAAGACGTCGCGTGTCGGTCAGTTCATTTTTGGCGTGCTCGGCGCCTCAGCCGTACAGCGCGGTCCGCTTTGGTGGGCTGCCCATCATCGCCATCATCACGCCCACTCCGACAAACCCGAGGATTCGCACTCGCCCGTGCAGCACGGATTCATCCGCTCGCACATGGGTTGGTTCCTCACGACGAGAGGGTTCCGCCCCGATTTACGACGCGTCCGCGATCTCATGCAGTTCCCCGAACTGCGCTGGCTCGATCGCTTCGACATCCTGATCCCGGTAGTACTCGCCGTCTTCATGTTTGGACTCGGCGCTGTCCTCGAGCGTGTCGCCCCCGAACTCGGAACGAGTGGTGGCCAGATGCTCGTGTGGGGGTTCTTCATTTCGACGGTCGCCTGCTACCACGGCACCTACACCATCAACTCGCTCTCTCACGTGTTCGGACGCCAGCGCTATCGGACCGGCGATGCGAGTCGCAACAACTGGCTGCTCGCGCTGATCACTCTCGGCGAGGGCTGGCACAACAACCATCACCACTTCCCGAGCGCGACACGGCAAGGCTTCTACTGGTGGGAAATCGACATCACGTATTACGTCCTCAAGGTCATGTCATGGCTCGGCATCATCTGGGATCTCAAGCCCGTTCCGGTCGCGATTCGCGACCACTCGCCACGCCGCATCCGCTAACCTCTGCCGCGTGAGTCGCATCGCCATCATCGGCACCGGAATCGCCGGCCTCACTGCCGCCTGGCAGCTCCATCGAGATCACGATCTCGTGCTCTTCGAGGCCATCGATTATGCGGGCGGTCATACGGCCACCAAAGATATAGAGCTCGGCGGAAAGCACTACGCCATCGATACCGGCTTCATCGTCTTCAACGACTGGACTTACCCCAACTTCATCGCCCTGCTCGAGCAGGTCGGGGCGAGCTGGCAGTGGTCGAACATGAGCTTTTCCTTGCGCTGCGAGCGCACCGGGCTCGAATACAACGGTACGTCGGTCAATTCGCTCTTTGCGCAACGCCGAAACATCGTCAATCCGCTGTTCCTGCGCATGATCGTCGACATCCTACGCTTCAACGGTCAGGCCAAGTCACTGCTCTTACCGCACGACACGCCGGGGCACTCCGATCCTGAGGGTATGCTCACCTTGGGTGAGTTCCTCGAGCGCGGGGCTTACTCGAGGGCATTCATCGAGCGCTACATCATCCCGATGGGTCGCGCGATCTGGTCGGCGACAGGCCGCAGTATGCTCGATTTCCCGGCACGATTCTTCGTCGATTTCTTCGATCGACACGGCTTTCTCAACGTAAATGATCGACCCACGTGGCGCACCGTCCGCGGTGGTTCACGCGAGTACATCCGCAAAATGTTGCCGCGGCTGCGAGCCGATATCAGACTCTCCTCACCCGTCCGGCGCGTGCGGCGCGACGTCGAGGGCGTGACGCTCACCAGCGAGTCTCGCGCTCATGGCGTACAACAAGAACGATTTGATCAGGTGTTCTTCGCCTGCCACAGCGACCAGGCGCTCGCGATGCTCGAAGACCCGAGCACGGACGAACAGCGCGTACTCAGCGCGTTTCCTTATCAGGCGAACGACGCCGTACTGCATACCGACCGACGGATGCTGCCGCGATCGCCGCTCGCCCGTGCAGCTTGGAACTATCACTTGCTCGAGCCAGACAGCGGCCAGGTCGCTCTGACCTACGACATGAACATTCTTCAGTCGATCGAGGCCGAAGAGATCTTCATGGTGACGCTCAATCGTGAGGCCCACATCGACCCCTCAAAGATATTGGGTCGTTATACCTATCACCACCCGGTTTACACGCCGCAGGCCGTCGCCGCGCAAGCGCAGCGACACCTCGTGAGCGGCGTCAATCGCACCCACTACTGTGGCGCGTACTGGCGCTACGGTTTCCACGAAGACGGCGTCGTGAGCGGCCTCTGGGCGGTGGAAGACTTCGCGCGAGCGACCGACACCGCACCACCACCCCCTCCCATCACCGAACCCGTCCGCCGCAGCCTGCGAGGCTCTTCGCGATGACGGCGAGCGCCCTCTACACCGGGCACATTCGTCATCGCCGCTTCGGTCCGCGGCGTAACGACTTTCGATATCGGATCTACCTCACCTACCTCGATCTATCGGAGCTCGAGACGATTTTTTCGGGTCGTTGGTTTTGGTCCTTGAAACGACCGGCGCTCGCGAGATTCCGCCGTGCCGATTTTTTTGGCGACCCGGACACCCCCCTCGATACGGCCGTACGCGACCGCATTGAGCTTGAGACCGGCCGCCGGCCGCAGGGTCCGATCCGACTGCTCACTCACATCCGGCAATTTGGCTACAACTTCAACCCGGTGAGCTTTTATTACGTCTTTGACCCGACCGGAACCCGTCTCGAAACCGTAGTCGCCGAGATCACCAACACACCTTGGGACGAGCGTCATGCCTACGTGCTCTCCGTCGAGCAGGCTGAACGGGTCGGGGCTCAGGTGCTGCGCTGGCAGTTCGACAAACAGTTCCACGTTTCACCATTCCTGCCCATGGATATGCGGTACGACTGGCGCTTTAGCGAGCCGGGCGACACACTGTCGGTGCATATGGAAAATTGGAAGGACGGACAATCGCAGTTCGATGCGACCCTGACGCTGCGACGCGAGCCGATCACCGGCCTCTCGCTGGCGCGGGCGCTCGCCGCGTTTCCGCTCATCACCTTCAAAGTGAACGCGCTCATCTACTGGCAAGCACTCGTGCTGCTGATCAAGCGCACGCCGTTCTTCACTCATCCGGACAAAATCTCGAGCTGAGTCGTACGCATGAACGAACGGACCCGGAAACCCAGCATCATTCCGAGCCTTCCCAACCTCGGAGCGGCAGATCGACCCTCCGCACTCGCAGCCTTCGGCCGACGTCTCTTGCTCGGCCAATTCGCGGGCTTGCGCGACGGCGAACTCAACATCGTCGAATGGGACGGATCACGCCATCGATTCGGCTCGCGTACCTCGCGCCTCGATCTCTCGGTGACACTGCAGATCGACCACCCGCAGCTTTACGCCGATACCGCCCTCGGCGGAACCGTCGGAGCGGGAGAGGCTTATATCCGTGGCCTCTGGCGCTGCGACGATCTCACCGGACTCGTACGGATCTTCGTTGCGAATCGGGACGTCATGAACGGGCTGGACAGCCGCTGGGCACTCGTCAGCCGACCCGTACTCAAGGCGTTTCATTTTCTCAATCGCAACAGCACAGCCGGTAGCGCCCGGAACATCTCGGCACACTACGATCTCGGTAATGCCCTGTACGAGCTCATGCTCGACCCGACGATGGCGTATTCCTGCGGTATTTTTCAGAGCGAGCAGACGACACTCGAAGAAGCCTCGATCGCCAAGTTCGAAGCCATCTGCCGCAAGCTACAACTCAAACCCGACGATCGCGTCGTCGAAATCGGTACGGGATGGGGCGGCCTCGCGATCCATGCAGCCTCGAAGTACGGCTGCCATGTCACGACGACCACCATCTCGCGCGAGCAGCACGATTACGCCAAAGAAAAAATCGCACGCGCCGGACTCGAAAGCCGCATCACGCTCTTGCTCGAAGACTATCGAGACCTCAAAGGTCGATACGACAAGGCCATCTCCATCGAGATGATCGAAGCCGTCGGCGCCAACTATCTCGATACCTATCTTGCCAAGTGCTCCTCCCTGCTCGCCCCAAACGGCGCGATGCTCCTGCAGGCGATCACGATCCAGGATCAGTTTTACGAACAAGCGAGAAAATCCGTCGATTACATCCAGCGATTCATTTTCCCGGGCAGCTTCATTCCGAGTGTCGAAGCGATCAGCCGCTCGCTGACCCGCGCGACGGACCTCAAGATCTTCAACCTCGAGGATATCGGCCCGCATTACGCACGCACTCTGCGCGAATGGCGACGGAATTTCTTCGAGCATCTGCCGAAGGTGCGCGCACTCGGCTACCCGGACTCCTTCGTGCGACTCTGGGAGTTCTATCTCTGCTACTGCGAAGGCGGCTACACCGAGCGGCAATTGGGCGACGTGCAGTTGTTGCTCACCAAGCCCGACTGTCGGCTACCGCCGGTGGCTTACGCCCGATGATGCCAGGGGGAGCAGGCTCGCCACTGCAGCAGCTCATTGCTCAGTTCGGCAGCTCGGTAATCGTCATCGACGCCTCTCAACTCGCCGCCGTCAACGTCGATCACCGCAAACTGTACCAAGGCAAGGCGCTCGCTCTTGCTTTGCCACGAAGCACCGCAGAGGTGTCGAAGCTGCTCGCCTTCTGTAACGCGCTGCGTATCGGCGTGATCCCGCAGGGAGGCAATACCAGCTACTGCGGCGGTACGGCGCCCGATGACTCGGGTACGCAGCTCGTACTCTCACTGCGTCGGATGAACACCCTCCGCGAAATGAACCCGGTCAACGATTCGATGATCGTGGAAGCCGGCTGCATTCTGGCGGACGTGCAACGGGCGGCCGCGGACGTCGGACGCTTCTTTCCGCTCAGTCTCGGCGCCGAAGGCAGTTGCCAGATCGGCGGCAACCTCTCCACCAATGCCGGCGGCGTGAATGTGGTGCGCTACGGTATGACCCGCGATCTCGTTCTTGGTCTCGAAGTGGTCCTCGCCGACGGTCGCGTTCTCTCGACGCTTCAAGCCTTGCGCAAAGACAACACGGGCTACGACCTGCGCCACCTCTTCATCGGCGCTGAAGGTACGCTCGGCGTGATCACCGCCGCGAGCCTCAAGCTTTTTCCGGCACCGCGCAGCGTCGCCACCGCTTTCGTGGCGGTGCCGACCTCCGCTTCGGCGGTCTCGTTGCTCAATGAACTTCGGACGCACTGCGGCGATCTCGTTTCGTCCTTCGAACTCATCCCGGATATCGCGATCGATCTGGTGGTCCGACATCTGCCGGGTAGTCGAGTACCGCTCGACGGCACCTCACCGTGGTACGTGCTCTGCGAGATCACGAGCGCCTTGCCAAACGAGCCGCTCGGCGAACGCCTCGAAGCGGCGCTGGCGGCGGCACTCGAGGCCGGACTCGTCACGAACGCAACCCTTGCCCAAAGTGAGCGAGAGCGACAGGACTTTTGGTTTATACGCGAACACATTCCCGAAGCTCAGCGCCGCGACGGGCCCAGCCTCAAGCACGATATCTCCTTGCCGCTCGATCGACTCGCAGCCTTCATCGCGAGCGCGGGTGACTGGATACGCGACGAAATTCCGGAGGGATATTTGGTCTGCTACGGACATGTCGGCGACGGCAACTTGCATTTCAATATCAATCAAACGGCGAACCCAGTTCAGTCACCGAACGCGGCAGCGGGCGCCTTGGTTTCCCGCCAAAATGAGATCCGTCGCGTCATCCATGATCGCGTACACGAACTCGGTGGCAGCTTCAGCGCCGAGCACGGGATCGGCCGACATAAAGTCGAGGAACTCGAGCGCTATGCATCGCCGCTCGAACTTGAGCTCATGCGGGCCATCAAACGAACGTTCGATCCAAACGGGATCATGAACCCGGGCAAAGTACTGCGCATCGCGAGCCTCTCGAGATGAGCGGTCGCTGCGTCGGCGGCTTGCATGAAGTGTGTGTCGGCGTACCCGACCTCCACATCGCGGCCGCCGATTTCGCCGCCTATGGCTGCCACCCCGCCGAGTCGGGTGCACTCGACGCCGCGAGTGCTCGTGCGCTCTACGGTGTCGATTCAGCCGTTCGATCGCTGCGCCTTTCGCATCAGCAGTCTGACCATGGGCTGGTGAGGCTCATGCAATGGGATCGCCCCATCAACGACGGTCTCGGTCTCAGCGATCACCTGCGCTGCGTGGGATCGCGATGGGGCGTTCGTGTGACCTCGAGTGCATTCAATATTTTGAACCACGCGGAACGGGCCCGTCAGGCGGGTCAGCCCCTCGCCCTCATCGAGCCCCTGCTCGCCGTCATCGGCGAAGTGAGCGGCACGGGCGCTGCTCAACCTTTTCGCGACCCTGTGGTGGGTGTGCGCGAAATGGTTCTACTGCAACCTCATTATCGGCAGGTGTTCTTCGAGCGATTCGGCTACGAAAGCCCACGATACGGACAGATCGACGCCTCGAGTCTGCTTCGCACCAGTCAGCATACCCACTTCGGACTCATGATCGCGAACGACAATCCGAAGATCTTCGATTTCTATGACGATGTTCTCGGCCTCAAGCGCATGCTCGATGAGAGGACGCCTTACGAGAACGCCACGGGCTCTCGCCGCATTTTCGGACTCGAACCGGGCGAAGGCTTTCACATGATCGACTTCGATGACCCCGCCTCCAAGCCTGCTCTTCACGAGCGTCGCTCCGGCAAACTCAAGTGTGTCCGCTTTGCAGCCTCGGCGAAGATCGAGCACAAGCTCGATCATTCACGCGCCGGCTGTCTCGGCTACAGCCTCTACTGTTGGCGCGTCGATGACATCGACGCCATGTGGAAAAAAGTCGGCGCCAGCGGCGCGTCGGAAATCACACCCGTCCAACACGACGAATTCGGCCGACGAAGCTTCACTTTCTTCGCGCCGGATGGTTATCACTGGATGCTATTGCAAGCTTGAGAGCACCCGCCTCGTCAGACATCGAGTCACTCAGCGTCGTGCGCTCTCGATTTCGATGTACTGAATGAGCGCTGCACGATCGGCAGCGTCGGGAATACCCGCAAAGGCCATGACATTCCCGGGGACGACCGCCCCCGGTTTTTCGAGCCAGCGATCGAGCGTCGCCCGATCCCAAACAATCTTTGAAGAGGACAGCGCTGCCGAGTAGGTGAAGCCCTGCACCTGCCCTGCGCGCTGACCCATGATGCCCGCGAGGTTTGGGCCAACCTTCTCCACCGGACTCGGTTGCAGGTCGTGGCAAGCCCTGCACTGGATGTAGAGCAGCCGCCCGCGCTTGTAATCAGATGTCTGGGAGACGTCAGCCGTCGCCCACCCGGGCGAAACCGCCACCAAGATCGCGATCAGGAGTCGTGCCATCGTGAATGCCATCTACCGAAGGTCCGATTTTTTACGAGTACCGTACCCGCATCAAACCTTCTTGCGCAGCACTGGCCACCAGTCGGCCGTCACGACTGTAGATGCTGCCGCGCGCGAAGCCGCGCCCTCCCGAGGCACTCGGGCTCTCTACGTCGTAGAGCAACCACTCGTCTGCCCGAAACGCGCGATGGAACCACAGCCCGTGGTCGATACTCGCCATCACCATCTCGCCGATTGCAAACTTGCCGTGATGAGGCCGCGTCGCCGCCGTCAATAAATTGAAATCCGACATGTAGGCCAGAAGGCATCGGTGCAGTCGATCGTCATCCGGGAGCGGCTCAGCGATTCGAAACCAGACCCGCTCGCACGGAGGGCTCGCCGCACGCCTCAAAAAGTCGATGGGCTCGACGGGACGCATCTCGACCGGGCGCTCCCGAATCAGAAAGCGGCGCAACATCTCAGGAAGCTTCGCCTCGACCTCGGGCGTCGGGCGGCTCCAGTCGGGTAGCGTCTCGGGCGCAGGGACTGTGGGCATGGTCGATTGATGATCGAGACCGGGCTCGCGACGCTGGAACGACGCCGCGCAGGTGAAGATCTGTTCGCCGTTTTGAACGGCGATGACCCGACGTGAGGAAAAAGACTGTCCATCTCGGCTGCGATCGACCTGATACACGATGGGGCGATTGAAGTCCCCGCGACGCAAAAAGTAGGCGTGCAAGGAGTGCACTTCGAGATTATCGATGGTCTGGTACGCCGCCATGAGCGCTTGTCCTAGTACCTGCCCACCGTAGACCTGAGGGCTGCCGATATCACGACTCTCGCCGCGAAAGAGATTGACCTCGAGTCGCTCGAGCTCGAACTGTCGCAGTAAATCGGCGACGCGAACGTTCACGAGCCGGCAACCCCAAGACGCTTCTGCATCACAGGGCTCGTGGTGGTGTACTGCAGAAACTGCTTCTTCTCGGGATACAGCCAACTCTGGATGCCGAAAGCGGCCAACGCCGCCTCATGAAACCCGGACAAAATCAGTTTTTTCTTACCGGGATAGGTATTGATGTCGCCGACGGCAAAAATACCGGGAACACTGGTCTGAAATTTCTCCGTGTCGACCTTGAGCGCCTTGCGCTCGAGCTCCATCCCCCACTCCGCTACCGGACCGAGCTTCGGGTGAAGACCAAAAAATGCGAACACATGATCGGCGGGTAACTCGTGCAAGGTGCCATCGGCTGCTTTCACACGCACGCCCGTCATGGACTCACCCTCGATGATGAGCGACTCGGCGAGTCCCTCGATGAAGCGCGCACGACCCGCAGCCTCGAGCTCACGCATCCGCGCAACCGATGCAGGTGCAGCACGAAAATCGCTGCGGCGATGCACCAGTGTGACCGAGGGGGCCGTGGCCGCAAATTCGATCACCCAGTCGAGCGCGGAGTCGCCACCACCAAAGATCACGAGTCGCTGGTTGCGATAGTCGTCGGCGCCCTTCACGCGATAGTGGATGCTGCGGCCCTCGAACGTCTCGCAACCGGGGACACCCAAACGGCGTGGCTGAAATGAACCCACACCCGCGGCGATGACGATCGCTCCGGCATCAAAGCGCGTACCCGCCGAGGTGACCACGTCGAATCTTCGATCGCGCGGCTTGACCTCCATGACCTCCTGGCCGAGGTGGAACACCGGATCGAAGGGCTTGATCTGCTGTATCAGCCGATCGACGAGCTCCTGCGCGCCACAGACCGGCAGCGCCGGGATGTCGTAAATCGGTTTGTCCGGATAGAGCTCTGTGCACTGCCCCCCTGGCGCCTTGAGCGAGTCGAGGACGTGAGCTCGCATGCCGAGCAGACCCAGCTCGAACACTTGAAAGAGACCGCAGGGCCCCGCGCCCACGATGACGACTTCTGTTTGAATGGCCTCGGACACGCGGATACTCCGTCTGGTATATCGGAAAAGACTCGAAAAAACGGGTAAATTCTAGCAGAGGACGCCGTCGCTGCCGACCTCGACGTCACCGGCGCCGACGTCGCAGCGGCCCCATCTGCCCGGAGCTCTCTCGCTATGCCGACTAATGCCGATCTTTCCCGTCGACGCGCTGCCGCCATACCGCGCGGAGTCGGCAACTCATTGCAGGTCTACGCTGATCGTGCGAGCAACGCCGAAATTTGGGACGTCGAGGGACGGCGCTATATCGACTTTGCAAGCGGCATCGCCGTCCTCAACACCGGGCATCTCCATGCCAAAGTACAGGCCGCCGTCACCGCACAAATGGCGCGACTCTCCCACGCCTGCTTTCAGGTCACACCTTACGAAAACTACGTCGCGCTCGCCGAGCGTCTGAATGATCTCGTTCCCGGTCGCTCATCTAAGAAAACCATTTTTCTGACGACCGGTGCGGAAGCGATCGAGAATGCCATCAAGATCGCTCGCCATCACACGCAGCGCTCGGCCGTCATTGCGTTCGGTGGCGCGTTCCACGGGAGGACGCTCGCCTGCATGACGCTCACCGGTAAGGTCCAACCCTACAAAGCGGGTTTCGGTTCGATGCTGCCCGAGGTGTACCACGCCCCCTTCCCCATCGAGTACCACGGCATCAGTACGGCGCAGTCGCTGGCAGCGCTCGAGCAACTGTTTAAGTCCGACATCGATCCTGCACGAGTCGCAGCGATCATCGTCGAGCCCGTTCAAGGCGAAGGCGGGTTCTACATCGCGCCACCGGAGTTTTTGCGCGCGCTGCGATCGATCTGTGATACGCATGGCATCGTATTCATCGTCGATGAAATTCAGACGGGTTTTGCCCGAACCGGACGCATGTTTGCCATCGAGCACTCAGGCGTTGAGCCCGATCTCGTCACACTCGCCAAGAGCCTCGCCGGTGGCGTACCCCTCTCTGCCGTAACGGGAAAAGCTGCCATCATGGACTCGCCTCCTCCCGGGGGACTCGGCGGCACCTACGCGGGCTCGCCCCTCGGCTGCGCCGCGGGACTCGCCGTCCTCGAAATCATTGAGTCCGAACAGCTCTGCGTGCGTGCCATACGCGTGGGCACCGCGGTGCGCGCCCGACTCTCCGATCTGCAAACTCGATGGTCATGTATCGGCGATGTCCGCGGCCTCGGCGCAATGATCGCGATGGAACTCATCAAGGACGGTCGACACGACGCACCGGACGCCGAACTCACCAAAGCGCTCGTGCAAGCAGCCGGACGCCGCGGCCTGGTGTTGCTGTCGTGCGGGGTCTATTCGAACGTCATCCGCTTCTTGATGCCGCTCACCATCCCCGATGCCGAGCTTGCGGAGGGCCTGGCGATTCTTGAAGCGGCGCTCGAGGACGTGAGTCGCTGATCAGATCCCGCGCCGATCACGCTCTGCCGACGTTCGAATCGTTCGGCGAGTGGAAGTATTCGCTCTCTTCAGAGAGCTGACGGATGAGGCGCTGCAACTCGGCCATGCGCCCCTCGGCCGTGCTGACCGGCAGACATTCGACACAGCGCGGATCCTTGCAGGGCTGACGCGAATACAGCCAATACTGAATGGCGCCGGCGAGCAACCCGTCAGCGATATCCCAGAGGTCTGCTTCCTTGTCGCGGTCTGCAATTTGGTTGCCGAGATTTACCGCATCGGTGAACGCGGCGTCGAAGCCGCTGGCAGCGTCTGTCGGGTCCTGTGTCATGGCGCAATCTTATCCGAACGCCCTGAAATGCCCTGTTTGGGGCCACCATAAACCTGGAAATGCAATTTTATTGCGCACTAAATTACCAATTCTTAATCGAAATAGCAGTCTCGACCGCCTACTATTTCGGTTCCATGAAGGTTGAAGACATGAGTACCGGGGGCTCGCTACGAGCGGTCACACTGCCCCTGTCAAAGGACGTGGAGCGCGCGGCCGCCGGTCTCGCCCCCTCGCATGTCGGGGTCCTTCGGGCCGTCGACTTCGTCCGCGATCACTACCACGAGAAGTTTTCGGCCAATCTCATCGCCACGTATTGCGGACTCAGTCGATTCCAATTCAGTCGCTGCTTTCACGCCGTTTACGGAATCACCTTCCGAGAGTATCTGCTCCGCTACCGCATCATCGCCGCCTGTCACCGTTTGCAAGAGGGCAAGGTGCCCGTCACCGAGATCGCTTTTGCCGTCGGCTTCCACGACGGTTCTTACTTTGCTCGGATGTTCAGGCGCTACACCGGGGTGCTGCCCTCGCAGTATGCTCGGGCGCATGACCGCACCACGACCCGCTGAGTCCACGACTAATTTTTTGACGCGCCAGGTTTGGCGCATCCCCAAAGCCGGTTCACTCTCAGCGCTCTCGCGGGTCGAAGAGCCTTTGGCGGCACCCGCCACCGGCGAAGTCCAAGTTGAGGTCCAAGCCGTCGGCGTGAATTTCGCCGATGTCTTCGCCTGTCTCGGCCTCTATTCCGCGACGCCGAAAGGGAGTTTTATTCCCGGCCTCGAATGCGCGGGCCGTATTCGGCGGATCGGCGCCGGCGTAAGCGGCTGGCGTGAGGGCGACGCGGTCATCGTGCTCACGCGATTCGGCGGCTACGCCTCGCACGTCAATGTCGACGCCCGCACGCTCTGGCCGGTTCCAGACGGTTGGACCCTCGAGGAGGCTGCGGCCTATCCCGTGCAGGCGCTGACGGCCTGGTACGGACTCGTACCACTGGGCGCTGCCAGAGCCGGCAGCGTCGTCCTCGTTCAATCGGCCGCGGGCGGTGTCGGCCTCAACGCCTTGCATGCTCTGCGTCATCTTCAGGCAAGACCGATCGCGGTCGTCGGCCGGGCCGACAAGCGCGACTGGCTCATCAAACGTTTCGCGCTCGACCCCGCAACGGTCGTGATCCGCAGCCCCGCTCTCGGTCGAGATCTCGATACGGCGCTCGCGCACTATGGTCATGGTGGATTCGATCTCGTGCTCGATGCGGTCTACGGCGAGGGCTTTCGTGTCGCGTTTGACCGACTCGCGCCGGAGGGTCGCTACGTTCTCTATGGCGCAGCGGACTTCATGGGTACGGGTAAGCGACCCAACGTCCTGCGACTCGCGTGGCACTACCTCAGACGAC
Source organism: Gammaproteobacteria bacterium (assembly GCA_016874235.1). Taxonomy (GTDB): domain Bacteria; phylum Pseudomonadota; class Gammaproteobacteria; order Steroidobacterales; family Steroidobacteraceae; genus UBA964. Next base: position 16,202 of record VGUJ01000007.1, on the reverse strand, counting down.
CTCGTCTCGATCCTCTCGCCATGATTCCGCTCAACCGAGGCATGCTCGCGTTCAATCTGATCTGGCTTTGGGAACAGGCCTCACGACTGCCGGAGTCGATGCGTGCGACGCTCGAACTCATCCCCGAGCGACCGCATATCGGTGAGAGTTTCCCGTTCGATCGCGCACTCGATGCGCTCGAGGCGATCCAATCCGGTCGCACCACGGGCAAGCTCATCCTGCGGCTGAGGTAACCCGTCGCGCGCCGCACGGATGACCACCGCGCTACAATCGTCCGATGGCTGATTCCTCCGCGTCCGAGCGCCCCAAGGCAAAGTCCGTTCGCCCCCTCGCCGCGCTCTGGCCCTATCTCAAACCCTATCGGCGTGTGCTCGCTTGGGCCATGGTGGCGCTGCTGCTCGCTTCGGGCTCCATGCTTGCCCTGCCCGTCGCGCTCTCGCAGCTCGTCGACAAAGGCATGAGCGCGGGTAATTCCGAGACGGTCAATATCTACTTCATCGCCTTCTTGGGCGTCGCCGTGCTGTTCGGCGCGTTCGCAGCGATGCGTTTTTATCTCGTCACCTGGCTCGGCGAGCGTGTCGTCGCGGACGTGCGAGAGGCCGTGTATCGCAATGTGATCCGCATGGATCCGCAATTCTTTGAAGTGACACGCACCGGCGAAGTACTCTCGCGCCTCACCACTGACACGACGTTGGTGCAGTCGATCTCCGGTGCCGGTATTTCGATCGCCCTGCGATCAACCATCAATCTGATCGGCGCCATCGTCATGATGGCGGTCACGAGCTTCAAGCTGCTGGGGCTCATGCTCATCGCCATGCCAGCGGTCATCGTCCCGGTGATCTCTCTCGGTCGAAAGCTGCGCAAGTTGTCGCGCTCCTCGCAGGATCGTATCGCCGACACCAGCGGACTCGCCGGAGAAACCCTGAACGCCATCCAAACCGTACAGGCCTTCACGCTCGAGTCCCTCAATACGCGTCGCTACGATGCTGCCGTCGAAGAAAGTTTCCAGGTCGCCATCGTGCGTACGCGGGTACGGGCCTGGATCACAGCGCTCTCGACCACGCTCGTCGTCGCCGCCATCACGATCGTGCTGTGGTTCGGTGCGCATCAGGTGCTTTCCAAAGAAATGACGGGCGGAGAACTCGTGCAGTTCCTGCTCTTCGCCGTGTACGCCGGAGTCGCTGCCGCCTCGCTGAGCGAGATGTGGAGCGAAGTCCAGCGCGCAGCGGGCGCCATGGAGCGACTGGTCGAGTTGCAGCAGGCGACACCGGCGATCATCGCCCCGCCCAACGCCCTGCCGATGCCCGCACTGCAATCTGGCGTTAAAGCGGGGCATGTCCGTTTCGAGAACGTGCGCTTCCACTATCCCTCGCGATCTGAGACACCCGCGCTCGATGGATTCTCGATGGATATCGCACCCGGCGAAACCGTCGCCTTTGTGGGCCCCTCTGGCGCTGGCAAGAGCACGACCTTCCAATTGCTGCTGCGGTTTTACGACCCACAGTCGGGCCGCGTATTACTCGACGGCGTCCATATTGCAGAGGCGGATCCGTTGGCCGTTCGCCAGCGCATCGGTCTCGTCCCCCAAGACACTGTGTTGTTTGGTACGAGCGCACGCGAAAACATTCGCTACGGTCGGCCCGATGCCACGGACGAGGAAGTCGAGGCTGCAGCGCGGGCCGCTGCGGCAGATGGGTTCATCCGCGCGCTACCAGAGGGTTACGAAACCTTCCTCGGCGAGCGCGGCACCCGTCTCTCCGGTGGCCAACGGCAACGCATCGCCATCGCGCGGGCCATTTTGAAGAATCCTCCGCTGCTGCTACTCGATGAAGCCACGAGCGCGCTCGATGCGGAAAGCGAACGCGTGGTGCAGCAAGCGCTCGAGCAACTCATGGTGACGCGCACGACGATCATCATCGCGCATCGTCTCGCGACGGTGCTCAAAGCCAATCGCATCATCGTAATGGACCACGGGCGCATCATCGCGACGGGCAGTCATGAAGAGTTGATCGCCTCGAATCCGCTTTATGCGCGGCTCGCCGCACTGCAGTTCACCGCTTGAGTGCATACACCATGAGTCCGCGAGCGATCCTTTTCGACTTCGACGGCACACTGATCGACTCTGCCCGAAGCATCCTCGCAGGATTCGAACTCGCCCTTGCGCGTGAGGGTCTGCGGCCTGCAGTCCCCCTCTCGCCGAGCCTCATCGGCCCCCCGCTACCCAAGACCCTCGCGACACTCGCGGGTACGGAGGATCCTGCCGTCATCACCCAGCTCGCCTCTGCTTACCGCGAGGCTTACGACGGTGGTGGCTATCGTCAGACCGAGGTGTATCCCGGCGTCCACGCCATGCTCGAGGCGCTCGTCGATCATCGAATCTCGTTGCATATCGTCACGAACAAACGCATCGCACCGACGAGATTGATCCTCGATCATCTCGGTTGGACCCGATGGTTTAAAGGTATCTACGCGCTCGATGCGCTCGAACCTGTCTCGCCGCACAAGACCGCACTCGTACGTGAAGTGATGGAGCGCGAGTCGCTGACGTCGTCGCGGACCTGGATGGTGGGGGATTCAGCCGAAGATCGCAGCGCCGCTCTCGGCAACGGCCTGCGATTTTTTTCGGCGGCCTGGGGCTACGGGGCCGCGGGCCCCGATGGGCTGCGAACACCCGAGGATTTACTTCACCTCGCTCGCGGAGCCTGACGACACCCCGCGCGGGTTCAGATTCTCATCCCCCCGTCGACATCGATGCAGCGCCCCGTGAAGAAATCGTTCTCGACGATGAAGATCGCCGCATGGGCGATCTCGCCCGCTTCGCCGAGACGACGCAGAGGCACCTGCGCCGTCAACTTCTCGAGAATTTCCGGTCTCATAGCCGCGAGGATATCGGTACGCGTATAGCCCGGGGCGATCGAACCCGTCCGGATCCCGTAACGCGCCAATTCTTTGGCCCACACTTCGGCCATCGCTGCGACGCCCGCCTTGGTGGCTGAGTAGTTCGTCTGTCCCGGATTACCGTGACGCGAGACACTCGAGATGTTGATGATCACGCCACCCTGGCCGCGCTTGATCATGCGCTCGGCTGCTTCGCGACCACACAGAAAAACGCCCGTGAGGTTGATGTCGATGACGGCCTGCCATTGATCAAGCGTCATCTTGCCTGTCACCGCACCGTCTTTGGCTTTGATGAGCAGGCCGTCCTTCACGATGCCGGCATTGTTGATCAGCACGTCGATACCGCCGAAATCGGCGGCGACCGCATCCATGCCTGCGGCGACAGCCGCCTCCTGCGTCACGTTGACGATGTAGCCGTGTGCCTTCACGCCATGGGCTGCGCACTGGCGGGCGGTCTCATCGAGATCAGTCTGGTTGAGGTCGAAGAGCGCGAGATTCGCGCCGCGCTCAGCGAAGGCTTTGGCCATTTCGCGACCGATGCCGCGACCGCCGCCCGTGATGATGACCGTCTTGCCTTTGACCTGCATGTCGAACTCCCTGAATGCCTCGTGCGAGAATGCCGAAGTATACCGGAGGTTCCATGCTCACCCTTCGCCCTGCGCGCCGAGACGACTGCCACGCCTTACTCGAACTCATCCGCGAGCTTGCCGACTACGAAAAACTGCTCGATCAGGTCGACGCGACCGCCTCGTCACTCGAGGCCGCCCTCTTCGGCCCGCTCGTCCAGCCTCAGGCGGATGAGTTTTCGGCGAAGGTGTTTGCCGACGTCGCCGAGTGGACCGAAAGCAGCAGCACCACGATTGCAGGGTTCGCACTCTGGTTCTACAACTACTCCACCTTCCGTGGACGGCACGGCATTTATCTAGAAGACCTTTACGTACGTCCCACGCGGCGCGGTCGCGGCATTGGTAAGGCATTGCTCGTGAACCTTGCCAGTCGCTGCGTCAAAGAAAACCTCGCTCGTCTCGAGTGGTCTGTCCTCGACTGGAACACGCCCGCTCGGAAGTTTTATGAATCACTCGGAGCGCAGGGCCTCACCGAATGGATGCCCCATCGCGTCACGGGCGATGCCTTGAAAAGCCTCGCCGCTCAAGAGACTCCCGCAACGCGAGCGCCGCCTCGACCGTAAACTCTCCCCGATCGAGTGCGCTCTCGGCCGCACTCGCCGAAAGACACAGAAATTCGCTGACCTCACCGTCACGCCCTGCAGGCTCGAAGTCTTGGGGGAGATCGAGATCGGCGACGATGACCAGCTCATCGTGCACACCGAAAGTCGTTTCGCGCAAGCTACGAATCACCATGCCTGGAAAATCGACGCGACGCGCGAGACTGGCGGGTACGCCCGCCTCCTCCCACGCTTCGCGGAGCGCCGTGCGGCGCGGGGATTCACCGGCTGACACGCCGCCGGCCGCAAGATTGTCGAGTTTGCCAGGGTCTGCGCGCTTGAGATCGCTACGCCTCGCCACCCAGACGCGGCCATCGGCACGATAGCCATTCACATGCACCGCACGATTTTGCAAACCGAGCGATCGAAACGCACCACGCTCGCAGCGAGCGATCTCGACGCCCGAGTCATCGAGTAACGCCGACAGCTCATTACGCCAATCCGCGATAAACCCGAGTTTTCGCAAGTGAACGGCAAGTGCTTGTAACGCCCGACTACGTCCCGATCTCGATGACCCTCTTTCGCGAAGCTTGAGACCGATATCGGCCACCTCAATGCCCTCGAAATCAGACAGGGCCTGCGCGACATCGCGCCGCAAGCGACCCCGTATGGCGCCGCCGATCCAGAACGGAAGGTAAGAGCCGGAAAGATCGGCTGTCACGCTGAGATCAATCGCGCAAAAAGTCGACGACGGCCGTGGTGAACTCGGTCGACTGTTCGACATTGGAGAGATGCGCCGCATCGAGCACGAGCAGATCCGCACCCGAAATACCTTCTGCCAGCTCCTCGGCCCGCTCGATCGACGGGGAGAGATCTTGAGCGCTACTGATGACGAGCGTCGGCGCCTGCACATCGCTGAGTCGGGCTCGCAGATCGACCTCACGCAGGGCCGAGCACGCCTCGATATAGCCCTGAACTTGCGTATCGGCCAAAAGGCGTTTGATGCGCTCGACGACCTCCGGCTCACGCTCCCGAAAGCCGGCCGAAAACCAGCGCTCGGGAATCGCGGCCAACAGCGGGGCGAGCCCCTGCGTACGCGCAGTCTCGATGCGCTCATCCCACATGGACGAGGGCGAAAAAACCGCCGCCGTATTGGCGAGCACGAGACGCAGCACGCGACGAGGCGCCATCACCGCCACCTGCAGCGCGATCAAGCCACCGATCGACAACCCGCACCAATGGGCACGATCGATACCCAAGGTATTGAGCACACCGAGCGCATCGTCCGCCAAATCTTGGACGGTGCAGGCACGCGGAGCGCCTTCTTTGAGTTGAGAGCCGCCGTGCCCACGCAGGTCGACGAGAACCACCCGAAAAAAGCGCTCGAACTCAGCAAGCTGGGGCTGCCAGGTTCCGCTGCTCGCGCCAAGCGGGTGAAGCAACACGAGGGCCGGAGCGTGGTTACGCCCCGACACCCGGTAATGAATGCCCCGATCGGTCTTGCCTTCGATACTCAAAGAATCTTAGTCGGCCTTGTACTTGTCGTGGCAGGCCTTGCAGCTTGCGCCAACCGCTCCGAACGCCGGCTTGATCGCCTCGAGATCGCCGCCACGCGCTGTGGTCGCGAGCGTCGCGGTTTTCGACTGCATGTCGCGCATCAAGCGTTGGAACTCGGCCTGCTGCTGCCAAAGCTCGGGCTTCGCCTTACTGCTGGGCGTGATCGAGCCGGTCGGGAAGAGCTCCGGCACATAGTTGGCGATGAACGCCGCGCGCTCGGCGGCGATACGAAAGGTGTTAGCCTCATACGGCGCACGTCCCGAAGCCTGTGCGGCCATGAGTCCCATCTGCGCTCCGAGCACGGTATAGGCCGACTGACGAAGCTTCACTTGCTGAGCGGCCCGAGCATCCTGGGCGGAGGCCACGCTGGAACCCGCGAGAGCCACCGCCGATGCAACCAACACGACACGCGCGAACACCCTGCGAATCTGGGTCATGAGTCTCTCCTATAAAAATCAGATTCTACGCTGAACCTGTATCGCGGTCGCAACCACAGCGCGGCTCTGGTACGCTCCGCGGCCTTTTACCCGCCGCGACCACGCCCTACCCCTCATGTCCACCGCACGTCCGATCCGTAACATCGCGATCATTGCCCACGTTGATCACGGCAAGACCACCCTCGTCGACTGTCTCCTCAAGCAATCGGGCACCTTTGCGGCGCACGAACGCGTGGCCGAACGCGTCATGGATTCAAATGACCTCGAGCGCGAACGGGGTATCACCATCCTCGCCAAGAACTGCGCGATTGAGTACCAGGGTACTCGGATCAACATCGTCGACACACCGGGCCACGCGGACTTCGGTGGTGAAGTGGAGCGCGTACTCTCTATGGTCGATGCCGTGCTGCTGCTCGTCGACGCCGTGGAAGGCCCGATGCCCCAAACGCGTTTCGTCACCCGCAAGGCGCTCGCCCTCGGGCACAAGGCCATCGTGGTCATTAACAAAGTGGATCGACCTGGCGCGCGCGCCAACTGGGTCATCGATCGAACCTTCGAACTCTTCGACAAGTTAGGCGCGAGTGACACGCAGCTCGACTTCCCCATCATTTACGCCTCGGCGCTACAAGGCTGGGCGACGGCCGATCTCGAAAAGCCTGCGACGGACATGACGGCACTCTATGAAGCCATCCTCGCCCACGCGCCGGCACCACCGACGGAGGTCGACGCCCCGCTGCAGTTGCAAATCTCTCAGCTCGACTACAACCCCTATGTCGGACGCATCGGCATCGGCCGCATCCGACGCGGAACCATCAAGTCGGGTCGTCATGTCGCATTGCGCTGGGGCGATGAGGAGCGTGGTAGCGGCAAGATCGGACAGATCCTGAGCTTCCGCGGTCTCGAGCGCATCCCGGTTAACGAGGCGTCGGCGGGCGATATCGTCGCTGTCACCGGCATCGACGAGGTCAATATCGGCATCACGCTGTGCGACATCGAAAACGCCGAAGGCCTACCGCCGATCAAGGTCGACGAACCCACGCTCTCGATGACCTTCCAAGTGAATACCTCTCCCCTGGCCGGTCGTGAAGGCAAGTTCGTCACCAGTCGGCAAATCCGCGATCGCTTGCACCGCGAGCTGCAAAGCAATGTGGCCTTGCGAGTCGAGGACACGAACGAGGCCGATGTTTTCCGCGTCTCGGGTCGCGGAGAACTGCACCTCACCATACTCATCGAGAACATGCGGCGCGAAGGTTATGAGCTCGCGGTCGGCAAACCGCAAGTTTTGAAACGCGTCGTCGATGGCGTCACGCAGGAGCCCTTCGAAGCCCTCACCATCGATATTGACGAGGGATACCAGGGGGGTGTCATGTCCGAACTCGGCACGCGACGCGGTGAGTTGCTCGATATGACCGTCGAGGGCGACCCCACGGGTCGCGGTCAGGGTCGCGTACGACTGGAGTACCGCATCCCCGCGCGAGGACTCATTGGCTTTCAGGGTGAGTTCATGACCATGACCCGCGGTACGGGCCTCATGAGTCATATCTTTGATGGGTACGATGTGGTGAAGGGTGACATCCCCGAGCGCCACAACGGCGTGCTCATCAGCAACGAGGAAGGCACGGCCGTGGCCTACGCCCTCTTTACGCTGCAGGAGCGCGGTCGCCTCTTCGTAGAGCACGGTACAAAGGTTTACGAGGGCATGATCATCGGCATTCACAGCCGTGACAACGATCTGGTCGTGAACCCCATCAAAGAAAAGAAGCTCACCAACGTGCGCGCGGCTGGCAAGGACGACGCATTACTGCTGACGCCGCCGATTCCTTTGTCACTCGAATATGCGGTCGAGTTCATCAACGAGGACGAACTCGTCGAGGTGACCCCCGAGTCGATCCGCCTGCGCAAGCGCTTCCTGAAGGAGCACGAGCGCAAGCGGGCCTCGCGAGAGGCCGAGTCGGGCTGAGAACTCAGTCTTTCCGGGGTCCCGGGATGAAGGCGTTGGTGCGCCGAATGTATTCGGCGTAGGCCGGCCGACGCTCTCCGATATCCTTCTCGAGTAGCGCCACGCCCGACACCCGCAGTAACAAAACCGTCATCAGAATCGGACCGAGGATGCTCCACCAAGCGCCTCCGGCGACAGCGATCAGGTAGAAGCCCCACCATTGCGCGCAGTCGCCAAAGTAATTCGGATGACGCGTGTATCGCCAGAAGCCTCGATCCATGACCTTGCCAGCATTGGCGGGGTCACGTTTGAAGCGTGACAACTGCCAATCGCCCCCTGCTTCGAACAGGAAACCGACGATCCACAGGGCGAGCCCGAGGTAGTCGAGCACGCCGAGCGGCGCCTCGCTACCGACCGCACCATGCAGGGGCATCGAAATCACCCAGGCGAGCACCGCCTGAAACGCAAACACACGATAGACGCTGCTGAAGGCAAAGTTCGGCTGGTTACGCGCGCGGATCGCCTGGTAGCGCCGATCCTCTTCATGACCCCAGTTGCGAGCCGTGATGAAGATGGACAGGCGCAGCGCCCAGATCGTGACCAGCACGAAGAGCAGCCGGCCACGCACGGTTTCAGCCGGAAAGCCCGCGTAAACGAAGATGGCGACTAGGAACATCAGCGACCAAAGTGAGTCGACCACATCGACGTTGCGCCGCGGGAGCGAAATCAGCCAGCCGATGACCGCGAGGCCCAACATGTACGGCAGCGCCGATACATAACCAAAGAAATCAAACATGTCCGTCTCCTGTTGACCGCTTCTTTGCCGCTTCGGCAGGTTCTTGCCGCGCGACCACTTGATTGCTCCAGTTTGAACCTACCTGCATCCCCCGACAACCCGGACGACTCTACTATCTATGTCTATGATCGCGCTGTTTGGCTCCGTCATCGTAGTCCTCTCCGTGGTCATCGGCTTCCTGATGGCCGGCGGCAATCTTTGGCTCTGGCACCCCTCCGAAATCGTGGTCATCATCGGTGCCGCGCTCGGCGCCTTCATCACGAGCAATTCCGTCAAAACGTGTAAAGCAGCTTTCGCAGGGGCGATCGGCTTACTCAAACCGCTGCCGTATACGCGCGAGGTCTATGTCGAGCTGCTCAAGCTTGTCTTCGATCTACTCGTCAAATCTCGCAAAGAAGGCCTACTTGCGATCGAAAACGATATCTCCGATCCGAAGAAAAGCCCGGTGTTCTCGAAGTACCCCAAGATCCTCGAGGACGATCACATGATCGAGTTCATCACCGACTGCATGCGCCTCATGGTCGGTGGCAATCTGGATCCGAACGAGCTCGAGGCCCTGCTCGACTACGAACTCGAGACCCATCACAAAGAAGCGCACGAACCCGCGCATGCCGTGCAACAAGTGGCCGACGCTCTGCCCGGCTTCGGTATCGTCGCGGCAGTGCTTGGCATCGTGAACACCATGGCTGCGGTCGCCGACTCGACCAGCGCCGAACTCGGCGCCAAAGTCGGCGCCGCGCTCGTCGGCACTTTCCTCGGCATTCTCGTTGCCTACGGTTTCGTGGGGCCGATCTCTTCGGCGATGAAAGGTCGCGCCGAAGAAGAAGGCAAGGCGTTCGAAGTGGTGAAGATGGCGCTCGTCGCGAGCGTGCGCGGCTATCCGCCGCAGGTCGCGGTGGAGTTTGCGCGCAAGCTGCTCTTCAGTGACGTTCGTCCCACCTTCTCGGATCTCGAGGATTCTTTGAAGAACAAGGCTAAGGCTCCGGAGCCGCCAAAGACCTGAGACGCTCATGGCAAAGAAAGGCAAAGGACCGGACGACAAACGACCGATCATCATCCGTCGGAAAAAAGTGGTGGCCGGGGGTCATCATGGCGGCGCTTGGAAAGTAGCCTACGCCGACTTCGTGACTGCGCTCATGGCGTTCTTTCTCGTGATGTGGCTCGTGGCCTCGGCCAACGATCAACAAAAGTCAGCCATTTTCGAATACTTCAAAAATCCGAGCATGGAACGCGGCGCTGCGCCGATTCCGGCACCCGGACAAGATGGCCCAGGAGGCGCGAGTACGAGCCCCATCGAACTGCGCGGGGGACTCACGGCCTCGGCGCCTTCACCGATCGCCGAATCCGGCGCGGGGACTCCCTCCTCGCCCGGGCCTCGAGACGAGCTGCGTACACCCCGTGCGCTCACGGGTGAAACCAGCGAGACCAAGCGCTTTCAAGACATTCGTAAAGAGCTACTCGCTGCCATCGAGAAGAGCGAGATTCTGCAAAAGTATCGCGAGCAGCTACTGATCGATATCACGACCGAGGGCCTTCGTATCCAGATCGTGGATGCGCAAAATCGTCCGATGTTCGACTTGAGCGGGACAGCCATCAAACCGTATGCACGAGATCTATTGCTCGAAGTGGGCAAATCCCTAGAGGGTGTCGATAATCGGTTGAGTATCTCCGGCCATACTGATGACACCCCCTTCATGGGTGGTGCGCGCTCGCGGTACAGCAACTGGGAACTCTCCGCAGATCGCGCGAACGCCGCTCGACGTGTGCTCGTCGAGGGCGGGGTCGCCGACGACAAAGTCGCTCGGGTTGTCGGCATGTCCTCATATGTCCGACTCGATACCCAGAACCCGAGCAACCCTATCAATCGCCGCATCAGCATCGTGGTGCTCAACAAGGCCACCGAAGAGGCCCTGAATCGCTCCGACACCTTTACACCGGGCGGCGGCGAGCCCTCGCGTCCGATGGCGCCGCCCACGCCCTGACCGTTACCATAGCGCCCCTATGGGTCGTATATTCGAAGTTCGCAAGGCCACCATGTTCGCCCGCTGGAACAAGATGGCCAAACAGTTCGCGCGTATCTCCAAAGACATCAACATGGCCGTGAAGTCGGGGGGTCCCGACCCGCAGTCGAACCCGACGCTGCGTCGTATCTTGCAGAACGCCCGTGCGATCAACATGCCGAAGGACAAGGTCGAGGCGGCGATCAAACGCGCCTCCGGTCGCGATGCCACGAATTACGAGACCGTAATCTACGAAGGGTACGCACCTCACGGCATTGCACTGCTCGTCGAAACGGCAACCGACAACTCCACACGAACCGTTGCCACCGTCCGTAATGCTTTTCAGAAAGGCGGCGGTAACCTAGGCACGAACGGCAGCGTCTCGTTCATGTTTCGCAAGATGGGTGTGTTCAGACTCGATCCCACCGGCATCGACCAAGATGACCTCGAGCTCTACCTCATCGATCACGGGCTCGATGAAATGGGCGAAAGCACGGGCGAAAAAGGCGAGCCTCAACTGGTCGTGCGCTGCGCCTTCGAGGATTTCGGTCGCGTTCAGGAAGCGCTCGAAGCGCGCAAGATCGTGCCGCTCAAAGCCGAGCACGAGTACATCCCGATGGCGCCCACCGAGCTATCCGAGACCGATGCCGCCGAGGTGCTCGCGCTCATCGACAAACTCGAACAAGACGACGACGTTCAAAGCGTGTTCCACACGCTCGCCTGATGAGACCTCACGAGACCGCAGTCTCGCAAAAGCGTTTTCAGTTCTCGTTCGTCGTCTCGCCCGATGCGTCGCGCGAGGCGTCGTCAACAGCCGTCGGGTCGGACTCCGTGAGCGTTACCCCTCGCCGCTTGATGGCCTCGCGCAGAATGAACTCCACCTGACCATTCACGCTGCGCAGCTCATCGGCTGCCCAACGCTCGATCTCGCGCCAAAGCGCGGGATCGATCCGCATCAAAAACGACTTGCGCTCGGCCACGAGAGACTCGGCGGTCGCCTTAGCCGTAGAGCGTACCGGTGTTGATCACGGGCTTGGCCTCAGAGTCGCCACAGAGCACAACCATGAGATTGCTCACCATCGCGGCTTTGCGCTCGGCATCGAGTTCGACCACCCCGCGACGGGCGAGATCGGTGAGCGCCATTTCGACCATACTCACGGCGCCTTGCACGATCTTTTGTCGCGCCGCGAGTACGGCCTCGGCCTGTTGTCGACGCAGCATCGCTTGCGCCACTTCCGGCGCGTAGGCGAGATGCGTGAGACGGGCTTCTTCAACGATGACGCCGGCCGGCGCAAGGCGAGTCTGCAGCTCAGCCTGCAAGGCCTCCGACACTTCATCCGTACCGCTGCGCAAGGTGATTTCGTGCTCTTCGCCATGGTCGTAGGCGTATTGACTGCCAAGATGACGGACCGCCGACTCCGACTGGATCCGCACGTATTCCTCGTAGTCATCCACATCAAACATCGCCTGAGCCGTGTTCTGTACACGCCACACGACGACAGCCGCGATCTCGATGGGGTTCCCCTGCTTGTCATTCACTTTCAGGCGATCGCCATTCATGTTGCGCGAACGCAATGAGATCTTCATGCGTGGATTCTTTTTGACCGTGACGGTCGCGCCGTCTTTGTTCGTTACGTGAGTCGAACTGCCATTCGAGTAGAACGGGTTGCCAAAGTGGAACCCTTCCTTCCGAACGGTGCCCTTATAGTCACCGAAGAGCACGAGCACCCGCGCCTCGTTCGGCTGCAGAGTGAAAAAACCCGCAAAGGAAATGAAGAACAGGACGATCAGCGCGACACCCATGCCGAACAGCCCCGGTGAATCGTCGAGCTCTCCCCCGACGCAGGCGGCGATACCGAGGAGGAGGATCGCGATGACGATCGGTAGCGCGAGCCAGCCGCTCATGACGGCGACTTCACGCTCTTGGCTGACGGGACGGGACGGACTCAGAGAGGGGGATGACATGGTCGACGCTCGCTCCTTGGCGGGAGAGCCCGGACTGGGCTCTGAGGTGTCGACGTTAGACTGATATTATGGTGATATCAACCCTTTTTTTTCATAGGGATCCCTCGAAACTGGCGCGCCCGGAGAGATTCGAACTCCCGACCTCATGGTTCGTAGCCATGCGCTCTATCCAACTGAGCTACGGGCGCGTCGCCGACGGGGCGCGAATCCTATCACAAGCCGTCCGCTCAATACCCCTCGAGGGCAGCCAGTCGGTCGAGGTGATAGTGCTGATCCCCGTAGGCCTGCTCCAGAACGCGCGCTCGCTTGATATAGAGACCAATGTCGAAGGCATCCGTCATACCAATGCCACCATGCATCTGGATCGCCTCATTGGTCGACAGCTCCGCCACCTGGGAGAGCTTCGCCTTGGCCATGCTCGAGAGCCGGTCGGCCTGGAGGTACCCCTCTGCGTCGGAGGCTTTATCGAGGGCGAGCAGGGCCTCCTGGACGAGGGTTCGGGCGAGCTGCAGCTCGACGAACCAGTGCGCCGCACGATGCTGCAGGGCCTGATAGCTGCCGATCAGCTTGCCGAACTGCGAACGATCTTTGAGGTATTTGAGGGTGCGAGTGAAGGTCTCCTCGCAGACGCCGAGCAACTCGGCGGCAAGCCCGGCGTTGATGACGCACGCAAGACGCTCAAGCGACACAGCCGCCGAGACCCCTGCCCCCGACTGAACGCCGCCCAGCCGCGCGGTGTCGTCCAGCATCACTCCATCGAGCGTCAGCGTGCCGCAGTGGCGCGCATCGACCCGCGGCGTCGCCACGACGCTGACGCCTTTCGCCGTGCGCGGCACCATGAACACCGCGAGGCCCTCGCGACCTGCAGAGGCCTCGCGCGCCACCACGATGAACTGGTCGACGGCTGTCAGCTCTTCGACGTGTCGCTTCACACCCGTGAGCCGCCAGTCCGTCCCGACGCGCTCCGCGCGGGTCGCAATACTCCAAGGCGAAAAGTGGGCGCCCTCGTCCCAACCGAGCGTAAGCGTGAGCTCACCGCTTGCGACGGCAGGAAGCCGCTGTTTCTTCTGTGCAGCGGTGCCCATCAAAGAAATGACTGTCGCACCGGCGAGTACCGTGGCGTTCATCGGCGTGATGCTGAGGTGACGACCAAACTGCTCGAGCACGAGACCGAGCCCTGAAAACCCGAGCCCCGAGCCGCCGTGTGCTTCATCGAGGGCGATGCCGCACCAGCCCATCTCGGCGATCTCGCGCCACAGCGTGGGGTCGAACGCGGTCTCGGTCGTGCGCTCGCGCCACGATCTGAATTGCGCAAGTGAAGCACGATCGGCGACGAACTCCGCCACCGAGCGGCTCAGCATGTCTTGTTCTTCGGTCAGCGGGAGCGTCATGGCAACCCCAACACGCGCTTAGCGATGATGTTGAGTTGGATCTCGGAGGTTCCGCCCTCGATCGAGTTGCCCTTCGAACGCAGCCAATTGCGCGCCCAGGCCTCACCCGCCGGACCGCGCGCATCCCACAGCAACGCCTCGGCGCCCTCGATGTCGAGATACAGCTCATTGCGCCGCTTGTTGAGCTCGGTGCCGTAATACTTCACGGCCGAGGACATCGCGCCCATGCCGGCGCTCGCGCTCGGATGTCGCTCGCCATGCTCGATCCAAAGCCTGAACGCCGCCGCATCGAGTTGATAACGCGCCAGCGTTTGCCGAAGTGAGGCATTGCGCAATCGACCGGATTCATCGGTTCCGATAATGTCGAGGGCTCGACGACCCGGATCGGTATCGTGACGGATCTTGCCGAGACTCGAGATCATCTCTCGCTCGTGCGAGAGCAAGTAGGTTGCGATCGCCCAGCCCTGCCCCTCTTCGCCCACCCGATTTTCTTTGGCGACACGGACGTTCTCGAAAAATACTTCGCAGAACGGCGATGCACCGCTGATCAACTTGATCGGCCGTACCGTTACTCCGGGCGTGTTCATGTCAAACAGCACAAAGCTGATGCCTTCGTGCTTCGGAACCGAGGTATTGGTCCGCACGAGGCAGAACATCCAGTCGGCTTCATCGCCATAGGAGGTCCATATTTTTTGACCGTTGACGAGGTAGTGATCGCCCTGGTCCTCGGCCCGCGTCATCAAGCTCGCAAGATCTGATCCTGAGTTCGGCTCCGAATACCCCTGACACCAGCGAAGGGCGCCGCGCGCGATGTCGGGCAAGAAGCGTCGGCGCTGATCATCGTTGCCGAACTTGAAGAGCACGGGCGAGAGCATGCTGATACCGAAACTGAAGAGCGGCTGCTGAGCGCCGATGCGTCGCATCTCCTCGCGAAGGATGGCGACCTGCTCGCGCGAGAGTCCAGCACCGCCGTACTCGACGGGCCACTCCGGTACGGTCCAGCCGCGCGAGGCCATCGAAGCGCACCAGGCGGGTTGATCGGGGTGCCAGGCCTTGGCGCGTCGACCACCGCCATAGAGATGCGAAATCTCCGGTGGCGCCACGCGCATGGAGAGCGGGCAATGGGCCTGCAGCCAGGCTCGAACCTCATCACGGAAGGCGTCGCTCATGCCTCATTATCGGCGAGTTTCAGCGGCAAGTTTCTGTTAATTTTGCGGCGCAAATGATTTTCAGGCCGCAGTCATCGCAGTCATGAGTACGCCCCCGACCCCGAGCCTTCGGTTCAGCACGACGAGCGACATCGTCTTCGGCGCAGGCTGTCTGCGCGAACTCGGCGACCTCGCGAGACAAAGCGGTATCCGTCATGCGCTGCTCGTCACCGATCGCGGCATTTCCGCACGCGGCATGCATCAGGCGGCCTGCGCAAGCCTGGTGGCCGCGGGCGTCGGCGTCACGGTTTACGAGCAGGTGGTGGCCGATCCGCCAACCGAGGTGGTGCTCGAGGCCACCGCGCTCGGGGTGCGTGCCGGTTGCGATGGCGTGATTGGTTTTGGTGGCGGTAGCAGCATGGATACCGCCAAGCTCGTCGCCGTGCTGCTCTGCAACGAACAAGCCCTCGATGCCATGTACGGCGTCAACAAAGTTCGCTCAAGTCGCAAGGCGCTGATTCAGGTGCCGACGACCGCAGGCACGGGCTCTGAGGTGACGATGGTGGCCGTCGTGACCACGGGTACCGACACCAAGCAAGGCGTGGTGAGCCGAACGCTGCTCGCCGATCGCGTACTGCTCGATCCCGAACTCACCGTCTCGATGCCGGCCGAGGTCACCGCCGCAACGGGCATCGATGCGATGGTGCATGCCATCGAGTCGTACACCAGTGCGCGGCTCAAAAATACGATCTCCGACATGTTGGCACGCGAGGCGCTGCGACTGCTCGCGGGGAATATCGTGCGAGCCGTCCAGACGCCGACCGACCTTGCCGCGCGGGGTGCCATGCTGCTCGGGGCGATGTACGCCGGCCAAGCGTTTGCGAATGCGCCCGTCGGCGCCGTCCA
>VGUJ01000006.1 GCA_016874235.1 Gammaproteobacteria bacterium | reverse complement strand
TGATGACGAAAATTCCGAGCATCGCGGTGAGCGCGAGCACGTAGTACTCACCTTTGAGGATGCCCCGCGCATCGAGATAATGTCGCGAATAGAGCAACGCGACGGCCACGAAGAGCATCGTGAAAAGCTTGAGTACCGTCGCGAGCGGATCCGCGAGATACATGCCCGAGAAAATCTCAGTCGTGCCTTGAACTTGGGCATAACCCAACGTCAATGCTGCGCCGACGGCGATCACGAGCAAGGTCAGCGTCGGGGTGATTCGACGCGCTGCCGCACCCGTAAACACATCCACTAGTAATACGAGGCAGATCGCCGCCGTGAAATAGATCTCGGGCAAGGCCGGCATGATCGAAGCGAGTGTCAGGGTATGGGTCATGTCAGGGCAACTTGCTGATGACGATCTGCTCGACGAGATGCTGAACGGACGGCTGCATGACCTCAAGCAGCGGCGCGGGCCAGATTCCGAGCAACAATACACCCACCGCGAGTACGGCGAGCACCAAAAACTCACGAGAATTGAGATCCTCGAGCGCGGCAACATGATCGTTACCCACTGGCCCAAAGATCACGCGCTTAACGAGCCAGAGCGTATAGGCCGCACCCAGAATGAGCGTCGTCGCCGCCAGAAAGGCGTACCAGAAGTTCGCTTTGAAGCTTGCGATGATGACGAGAAACTCGCCCACGAAGCCGGACGTGCCGGGGAGACCCGCGTTAGCCATCGCAAAAAGCACCATGAACGCGCCGAAGATCGGCATGCGATTGATGACGCCGCCGTAGGCGCTTATCTCCCGGCTATGAACGCGGTCGTACATCACGCCGACACACAGAAACATCGCCGCTGAAATCAGACCGTGAGACACCATCTGAACCATCGCGCCATCGATGCCCATCCCCGCCCCCGCTAACGATCCGGTCTTGCCTTCGATATCGAAGACGAGAAAGCAACCGAGCGTCACGAATCCCATATGAGCGATCGAGGAATACGCGATCAGCTTTTTCATGTCGGTCTGTACGAGCGCGACAAAGCCGATGTACACCACAGCGACCAGTGACAGTACGATGATGAGCATATCGAGTTCGCGGGCCGCATCGGGCGCGATGGGCAAGGCAAACCGTAAGAGGCCGTAGCCGCCCATCTTCAACATAATCGCCGCCAGCACGACCGACCCTCCGGTCGGCGCCTCGACGTGAGCATCGGGTAACCACGTGTGCACGGGGAACATTGGAATCTTGACCGCGAACGCCGCAAAGAACGCGAGGAAGATCCAGAACTGCTCGTTGGAGCCGAGCGGAAGATCCTGCAGGGCGACAATGTCGTAGCTACCGGCCTGCAAATACATGTAGATCAGCGCGACCAGCATCAACACAGACCCAAGGAAGGTAAAGAGAAAAAACTTGATGGTCGCATAGACCCGGCGAGGCCCCCCCCAAATGCCGATGATGAGAAACATCGGGATCAGCATCGCTTCCCAGAAGAAATAGAACAGCAGCGCATCGAGTGCCGAGAACACGCCGACCATCAGCCCTTCCAATATCAAAAGAGCGGCAAAATATTGCGCTGGGCGCTCGGTGATCACGGTCCAACCCGCGATCACCACCGGTACCGTCACAAACGTCGTCAGCAGGACGAGCGGCAACGAGATGCCATCGACCCCAAGGTAGTAAGTCGCGTTGAATGCCGGAATCCAGGGGAACTGCTCGACGAACTGGAAGGCCGCGGTCGTGGGATCAAAGCCCAAGTAGAGCGGGATCGAGAGCGCGAGCGTCGCCAAGGCCGTGGCAAGCGCGACCCATCGGGCCAAAGCAACCCGCCGATCACCCAGCACGAGTACAGCGATACCACCGACGATCGGAAGCCAAATGAGTATTGAGAGCAATGCTGCCGGCATGGTGAGTCTCGTCGACGGTCAGGCGCTGGACAGGAACCACGCGAGCAGCGCAGCCAACCCGATCATCATCCAGAATGCGTAAGAGTAGAGATAACCGGTCTGCACTCGACGGGTGACCCTCGCGATCGACCCGACCAGCTGCGCGGAACCATTGACCAAGGCGCCATCGATCACCGCCTGATCACCCGCCTTCCAAAACAGCCGGCCGATCCCGCGACTGCCTGCCGCCAGCGCCCTTTCGTTAAACCAGTCGAAGTAGTACTTGTTGTCGAGCGCGGGGCGTAACGGCGCAAAGAGCGAAGACAATCGATCCGCCGTGGCCGGACTTCTCAAGAACAGGAACCATGCAGCACCGACGCCCGCGAGCGCTAACCAAAGCGGCGGATGCTTGACCGCCTCGAGTGCAAAGGAAGCCGGGTCATGGAAATGTGTGGCGAGTTCGCGCAAGACGTCGTTGGTCGGGAGGACCTGAATCGCCTCACCGAAGTACCCACCAAAGAGGACGGGCTGTACCGTGAGGTAACCGATCGCGAGTGAGGGAATTGCAAGAAGGATGAGCGGCACCGTCACCACCCATGGACTCTCGTGCGGCGTCCCGGCACCATGCCCATGACCGTGCTCATCCTGCGCGTGATGATCAGAGTCGTGATGCCCCTGCCCCCATCGCGGCTCACCATGGAAGGTCATGAAGACCATGCGGAACGTGTAGAGGGCTGTGACGAATACGCCAAGCAACACGCACCAATAGGCGTAGGTCGCACCCCAACGGTTCGATTCGTGAGCGGCCTCGATGATGAAATCTTTGGAGTAGAACCCCGATAGGAAGGGCGTACCGATCAGTGCTAACGCCCCGATCCAGCACGTCGCCGCTGTAATCGGCATCACCTTGGCGAGCCCACCCATTTTGCGTATGTCCTGCTCGTGATGCATACCGATGATCACCGACCCTGCCGCCAAGAACAAGAGCGCCTTGAAGAACGCGTGAGTCATGAGGTGGAAGATGGCGGCGCCGTAGGCGGACGCCCCGAGCGCAACGGTCATGTACCCAAGCTGCGAGAGCGTCGAGTAGGCGACGACTCGCTTGATATCGTTATTGACGATCCCGAGGAAGCCCATGAAAAGCGCCGTCGTCGCACCTACGACGAGCACGAACGACAGCGCCGCCTCAGACTGCTCGAAGAGCGGAGAGAACCGCGCGACCATGAAGATGCCGGCCGTCACCATCGTCGCGGCGTGAATCAACGCCGAGATCGGTGTGGGGCCTTCCATCGAATCAGGCAACCAGACATGCAGCGGCACCTGCGCCGACTTACCCATCGCGCCGACGAACAACAAGACACAGATGAGCGTCATCGCCGACACCGTCCAAGTGTCCGTCAGTGCATAGCTAACGTCCGCCAGCGCCGGCGCTGCCGCGAACGCATCGCGATAATCGAGAGATCCGGTGTAGTAAGCGATCGCCGCAATACCCAAAACAAACCCGAAGTCGCCCACGCGATTGACCAAGAACGCTTTGAGATTCGCAAAGATCGCGCTCGGCTTCGTGTACCAGAAGCCAATGAGCAGATAAGAAACGACACCCACGGCTTCCCAACCAAAGAAAAGCTGCATGAAGTTATTCGACATCACGAGCATCAGCATCGCGAAGGTGAATAACGAAATGTATGAGAAGAACCGTTGATAGCCCGGATCGTCGTGCATGTAGCCGATGGTGTAGACGTGTACACAGAAAGACACGAACGTCACCACGCACATCATCAGCACAGACAAATGGTCGACGAGAAAACCAACCTCCATCCGAATGCCGTCACTGACGAGCCAGGTGTACACCGACTCATTAAATGCCCCGACCTCACCCGTCACGAGCTGCCAAGCCACTCGCGCCGAAAACACAAAGCTCGCGCCGACAGCGGCAACGGTGATGACATGCGCGGCCGTGCGGCCGATGAGCCGGCCGAAGAGTCCCGCGACGATGGCCGCCGCCAGCGGCAGCAGCGGGATCGCGAGCAGCATCCGCGGATCCATCGACACAACAGAGGCGCTCAAGTCGCCCATTTCGTGCTCATCCCTTCATAGTGTCGAGATCTTCGACATTGATGCTGCGACGTTCGCGGAAAAGCACCACGAGGATGGCGAGTCCGATCGCCGACTCGGCTGCGGCGACAGTCAGCACGAAAAACACAAAGACCTGTCCGTCGAGATCGCCGAGAAAACGCGAGAAGGATACGAAGCTGAAGTTCACCGCAAGCAACATCAGCTCGATGCACATCAGCAGGAGAATCACGTTCTTGCGGTTGAGAAAGATGCCGGCTACCGATAACGCGAACAAAATACCGGAGAGCGTCAGCATGTGCTGCAGCGTGATCATCGCGGATCCTCCCCGCCTTCGCGGGATACATCCTTGATGAGACGAACACGGTCTTCACGGCGAACCGCAACCTGTTTCGCGACATCCTGCGGCTTGAGACCTGGCCGACGCCGCATCGTCAGCGAGATCGCGGCAACGATGGCGACCAACAACAGTACGGCGGCGAGCTCGAATGGATAGACGTACTGCGTGTACAACACGTCACCCAGCTCGCGCGTATTGCTGTGGTCGACCGGATTGCGTACCGGTCCGATCGTCGCGTCGATCCCGAAGTCCTTGGCGTAGAACACCGCAATCATTTGAGCGATCACGATGAGCGAGACGATCCATCCCAGCCATGCGTAGCGAGTAAATCCTTGTTTGACCTCTTCGATGTTGATGTCGAGCATCATCACGACGAAGAGGAACAACACCATCACCGCTCCGACGTAAACGAGCACCAGCACGATGGCGAGAAACTCCGCTTCAATCAGCAGCCACAGCGCCGCGCTCGTGAAGAAGGCCAACACGAGACTCAGAGCGGAATAAACCGGGTTGCGACTGATGATCACGCCGAGTGCCGCAGCGAGCAGGATTGCCGAAAAACCGTAGAAGAGCAGCTCAACGAACACCCGAATTCCTCCCCTGTCTCGTCGTGCTTACCGGTAACGCGCGTCGGCCGCTTTGTCGGCGTCTATGAGCGCAGCGTACCGATCCCCTACGGCCAGCAGCTTGTCCTTGGTCATGATGTTCTCGCCACGATTTTCCATGTGGTACTCATGGATCCGCGTCTCGACGATCGCATCGACCGGGCAGGCCTCCTCACAAAAGCCACAATAAATGCACTTGAATAGATCGATGTCGTAGCGAGTGGTCCGTCGAGTTCCGTCGGCGGCAACATCCGATTCGATGGTGATCGCGAGCGCCGGACACACGGCCTCGCACAACTTGCATGCGATGCATCGTTCTTCGCCGTTGGCATAACGACGCAAGGCGTGCAGACCTCGAAAGCGAGGCGACTGCGGCGTCTTCTCTTCAGGATAATTGACCGTAACTTTCTTTCGAAACAAGGTGCGCGCAGTCAGCGACAGACCCGCGAGCAGTTCGGTGAGCAAAAACGTTTTGGCGATGCTGCGTAGTGCCATGTCAGCGACTCCAGGGTCCAACGCCGAACCAGACCATGAATCCTTCCACCGTAATCCACACCAGCGTTACGGGAATCAGAATCTTCCAGCCGAGCCGCATGATTTGGTCATAGCGATACCGTGGAAATGTGGCGCGGTACCACATGAAGCACGTGAGGAAAAAGAACAGTTTCAAGAATAACCAATGAAATCCAGGCGCCGCCAGCGGGTGACCCGCGGCCAAGAGGCCGTCGAAAGGGCTCAACCAACCCCCAAGGAAAAACACAGCGGTCAGCGCGGATATCAATATCATGTTGGCGTATTCCGCCAGGAAGAAGAGCGCGAACGCGATCCCCGAGTACTCGACGTGGAAGCCGGCTACGATCTCCGACTCGCCCTCTGCGACGTCGAAGGGCGCACGATTCGTCTCGGCGACACCGGCGATCACGTACACGACGAACAGCGGAAAGAGCCAAACGAAGAACCAATTGCCGACACCGCCTTCCTGAGCGCGAACGATATCGCCCAGGTTCAAGGTGCCTGCTGCCATGACGACGCCGACGAGCGCGAAACCCATGGCAATCTCATACGCAACAACCTGCGCCGCAGAGCGCATGGCCCCGAGGAAGGCATATTTGGAGTTGGCCGCCCATCCGGCGAGGATGACGCCGTACACGCCGACGGATGTGAGAGACAAGATGTACAGCAACCCTGCGTCGATGTCCGCGATGACGAGGTTGGGATCAAGAGGCATTACCGCCCAGGCGGCGAAGGCGGGAATCAGCGTGATCGCCGGCGCCACTCGGAACAACCATTTATTAGAGGCCGACGGCACGACGACTTCTTTGAGCAGCAATTTGATGACATCGGCGAAAGGCTGAAAGATGCCGGGCACGAGCCCAAAAATACTGCCGACCCGATTTGGCCCCTTTCGCAGCTGGATCCAGCCGAGGACCTTACGTTCCCAAAGGATCGTGAAAGCCACAGACAGGATGACCGCCACCGTCACGATGAGAATCCAGACCGAGGCGCGAAGGTACTCAGGCAGCGACGACCACACCGCGAGGAATTCGGTCATGACACCGCCCTCTCCGATTTGGACGCCTTCGCGATAGCTGTCTGCTGAAGCGCCGGACTCCGACGCAACACCGCGTCGATGTCGTACATGGGCACATCGAGCGAACCCAAATCGAGATCGGCGGATCCGGCGATCGCTGCGATGGCCGGAACGTGCTCCGTCGCGAGCACCGACGTGGCCGCAGCACCTGAACGCTCAGTGATGACTCGCGCGAGTTCTTCCCGCACCTCTTCGGAGCTCTGATAGTCGAAACCCGACAACTCCGTTTGATTCCCGAGGACGCGGAGGATCTTCCAGCCCGGACGAGCCTCCCCTGGCGGCTTCGATACGCCGGTCTGACTTTGCCAGCGACCCTCGAGATTCACATAAGTCCCCGAGGTTTCAGCAAAGCTGCCCATGGGCAACAACACGTGAGCGAGTTTTTTGATCTCGTCGGTGACGAAGGGGGTGACGGCCACCACACAGGCTGCAGACTCGAAAGCTCTCGTGGCAAGCGCGGGATCGGCCATGTCGGCAGAGGGTTCGATCGCACCCACCAACACATAGGCGCGTTGCGGCATCTCCAGCATGCCGCGCACATCGAGCCCGGAAGAGTCGGTGACCGCGACCCCGCCCGGCTGACGATGCGGGACCGCTCCGGCGAGCCAAGCCCCTGCCGCATTCCCACCCTCGGCGAACAATCCGCATGTCGCTCCACTGAGTCGAGCAATCTCACAGGCGATCGATCGAAGGTCGACTGCGGCAGGGTGCCGAAGCGCCATGGCACCGAGCCACACCGCACGAGCGTTTCCATTGCACAGCGCTCGCGCCGCGGTTCGCTGCGCGTCCGTGGGCGTCACACTGCGGAGCAATCCCGCATAGGCCTCTCCGGGTTGCGAACCCGTCAGCTCGCAAGTCGCCGAGAGAATTCCCGCAAGCTCGTGCACCCACTCCGACGGGAGTCGAGCGATCTGCGTCTCGATCGGAAATCGATACTCACGCGCACGCGAATCGACGACTGCGACTTTCGCTCTGGCTCGAACGACGGCCTTACGCAGCCGATGCGCGAGCAGCGGCAGCTCTGAACGAAGGTTCGATCCAATGACGAGCACCCCGGACAAGGTCTCAACGCCTGTCAGGGGCATACCCAGGGTTGGACGCAGCAAGTCTGCAGCGCGATCACGGAAGTCCCGCGTCCTGAATCGATGATCGATGTTCGCTGATCCAAGCCCGCGAGTCAGACGTGCACTGAGATACATTTCTTCGGTCGTGCAGGAGGGGTGAACCAATGTCCCGGTCGAGGCTCCCGCCGCCCGCAAGCCCCGCGCAGCCGCCGACAACGCTTCGTCCCACTCGACTTCGCGCCAAGTGGATCCTTCACGCAGCATGGGCTTGGTCAATCGATCCGGCGACAACACGCCTTCGTAGCTGAATCGATCACGATCAGCGATCCAAGTTTCGTTGATGTCTTCGTTCGCACGAGGCACGACGCGCTTCAATTTTCCACGGAGCACATGCCCGAAGAGATTCGTACCGATACCGTCGTGCGGCGATATGAACGGCACCTGCGTCATCTCCCACGACCGACCTTGATAACGGAACGGCTTGGAGTTCAGCGCCCCCACGGGACACAGATCGATGATGTTGCCCGACAACTCGTGATCGACGCTGCGCTCGATCCACGTACCGATTTCCATGTTCTCGCCACGGCCGGTGGTTCCGAGCTCCGGAATCCCGGCGATGTCCTGACCAAACCGTACACAGCGCGTGCAATGGATGCAGCGCGTCATGTCCGTTGAGACGAGCGGCCCCAGGTTTTTATCTTTGACGACACGCTTACGCTCGGTGAACCGTGAAATGTCCCGACCGAATCCGAGCGCAAGATCTTGCAGCTCGCACTCCCCGCCCTGATCGCAGATCGGGCAATCGAGCGGGTGATTGATGAGGAGGAACTCCATCGTCGCCTTTTGGGCGCCGATCGCCGCCTTGGAGCGGGTGAAGATCTTCATGCCCTCGGTCACGGGCGTGGCGCAGGCTGGCAGAGGCTTAGGCGCTTTTTCTACCTCGACGAGACACATACGGCAATTCGCCGCGACCGGCAGCTTGTCGTGGTAACAGAAGCGCGGCACGTACGCGCCGTGCTGATCCGTGACGTGGATGATCATCGCGCCCTTGCGCGCCTTGACGGGTGCGCCGTCCACTTCGACATTGATCAGGTCGTCTTGAGGATTCGCTGCCATGGCCTCGTCCGCGCGGCTTAAGCCGCCTCCCTCTGTCCGTCGACGAGGCTGCGACCACCGTGCTGAATCATGTACTCAAACTCGTGTCGGAATTTTTGAACAAAGCTTTGTACCGGCCACGCTGCCCCATCGCCGAGCGCGCAAATGGTGTGTCCCTCGATACGATTGGCAACATCGACGAGCAGTTGCAGATCGTCCATGCGCCCTTGGCCAGCGATGATTCGTTTGAGCACACGATTAAGCCAACCCGTGCCCTCTCGGCAAGGCGTGCACTGACCACACGATTCAGACTTGTAAAACCGCGAAATGCGCTCGAGTGCGCGAACCATGCAGGTGGTCTCGTCCATCACGATGACCGCGGCCGATCCCACGGAGGACCCCACGCCTCGCAGCGAGTCGTAGTCCATGTTGACGCCCATCATCACGTCACCGGGAACCACCTTGACGGACGATCCGCCCGGAATGACGGCTTTCAGTTTGCGACCGCCGCGTACGCCGCCCGCGATATCGAGCAGATCACGAAATGGGATACCCAGGGGCAGCTCGTAGTTACCCGGCTTTTCGACGTGACCCGACACCGAGAAGATCACCGTGCCACCGGCGTTGGTGGTGCCAAGCTTGGCAAACCACTCGGGCCCCTTGCGCAGAATGGTCGGAACCGACGCGTAACTCTGGGTGTTGTTGATGGTCGTCGGCTGCCCATACAGACCAAACGCAGCCGGGAATGGCGGCTTGAACCGCGGCTTGCCCTGCTTGCCCTCGAGCGACTCGAGCAACGCCGTCTCCTCGCCGCAAATGTAGGCGCCGGCTCCGACGAAGGTGTAGAGATCGAAGTCGATACCCGAGCCCTGCACGTTCTTGCCGAGCAGCCCGGCGTCGTACGCTTCCTTCACAGCCGCTTCAAAACGCGGAACGGGTTCGCCGAGAAACTCACCGCGAATGTAGTTGTAACCCACCGTCGCGCCCATCGCATAACCGCCGATCGCCATGCCCTCAACCAGCGAGTGCGGATTGAAGCGGAGAATGTCGCGATCGTGGCAGGTTCCCGGTTCGCTCTCGTCGGAGTTGCAGACCGCGTACTTCTGCATCGGCGCGTTGCGTGGCATGAAGCTCCACTTGGTGCCGGTCGGGAAGCCGGCGCCGCCGCGCCCACGCAGACCGCTCGCCTTGACCGCATCGATGACCTGCTCGCGCGTCAACTCGCCCGCGAGGATTTTTTTCCAGGACGAGTAACCGCCTATTTTGAGATAACTTTCGAGTGTCCAGGAACGCTCCGTCGCAAGGGGTTCGAACACCACCAAGTTCATTCGGTCACGCCAGGTTTGCAATGCGTTGCTCATGTCGAGTGGCTCACTTTAGACCGTCGAGAATCTCGTCGACTTTCGCCGGCGTCAGATGCTCATGAAACACGTGATCGACCATCATCATGGGTGCTCCGGTACAGGCCGCGAGACACTCTTCTTCTTGTTTCAAGAAAATTCTTTGATCAGGCGTACTCTCGCCCACCTTGATACCGAGCTTGCGCTCGCAGTGCGCAAGGATGTCCTCTGCGCCATTGAGCCAGCAGCTGATGTTCGTGCACACGCTCACATGATGACGACCACAGGGATGAGTCTCGAACATCGAATAAAACGTCGCGACCTCGTACACCTGGATCGACGGCAGCTTGAGGTATTGCGCCACCGCATCCATCAGTTCGGGGGTCAGGAAGCCGTCGTTCTGCTCCTGCACGAAACGCAGCGCGGACAAGGTCGCCGAGCGCTGGCGTCCAGCCGGAAAACGAGAAATCCAACCGTCGATTTCGTGACGGGTATGGTCGTTGAGCAGCGCAACTTTATCGCCACTACCGGGCTCAAAGAAGTGCCCATCACTCGTCGGCACACGATTCGTCGAAAGACTCATCGATCTATCTCTCCAAAGACGATATCTTGAGTGCCGATGACGGCGACGACGTCGGCCAGCATGTGTCCTGTCACCATCTCCTCGAGCGAGGCGAGATGCGAGAACCCCGGCGCACGACACTTGAGTCGATAGGGCTTGTTCGCTCCATCGCTGACCAAATAAATACCAAACTCACCCTTGGGCGCTTCGACGGCGGCGTAGGTCTCCCCTTCCGGGATGCAGTAACCCTCGGTCATCAGCTTGAAGTGATGGATGAGCGATTCCATGTCGCCCTTCATGTCTTCACGACGCGGTGGACGCACTTTCGCATCGGCCAGCATCACCGGCCCGGGGTTTTTCTTGAGCCACTCGACGCACTGGGCGACGATACGAGTCGACTGACGAAGCTCCTCGATTCGAACGAGGTAACGGTCGTAGCAGTCTCCGTTCTTGCCGACGGGGATATCGAAGTCGAGCTTCTCGTACACCTCGTAAGGCTGCTTTTTTCGAAGATCCCAGGCGATACCCGAACCGCGCAGCATGGGCCCCGAGAAGCCAAGCTGCATCGCGCGCTCGGGACTCACCACACCAATATTGACCGTACGCTGCTTCCAAATGCGGTTGTCGGTGAGCAGGGTTTCATACTCGTCGATTGCTTTCGGGAATCGCTGGGTGAATGCTTCGATGAAGCCCAACATGCCCGCGCTTCGAGCCTCGTTGAGCCGATCGGCGTCTTTCTGGGTACGCCAGCGAGACGCCTGATACCGCGGCATCTCGTGCGGCAGGTCTCGATGAACACCGCCCGGACGATAGTACGTGGCGTGCATGCGCGTGCCGGAGACCGCCTCATAGCAGTCCATTAGGTCCTCGCGTTCTTTGAACGCCAGGAGAAATACGGTCATCGCGCCAATGTCGAGCCCGTGAGCACCGAGCCACATGAGATGGTTCAGGATGCGAGTAATCTCATCGAACATGACGCGGATGTATTGCGCACGAATCGGCGGGGTCACGCCGACCAGCCGCTCGATCGCGAGCACATAGGCGTGCTCGTTGCACATCATCGAGACATAGTCGAGTCGATCCATGTACCCGATCGACTGGTTGAACGGCTTCGACTCCGCGAGTTTTTCGGTGGCGCGGTGCAGCAGGCCGATATGCGGATCGGCTTTTTGGATGACTTCACCGTCGAGCTCGAGAACGAGCCGGAGCACGCCATGAGCCGCGGGATGCTGCGGGCCAAAATTCATGGTGTACGACTGGATCTCGGCCATGAGGTCAGCCCGCCGCCTTAGTGTCGTTTTCCGGACGCCCCACCAGCGCGGGGTCATAGCGATTGTCGTGACGAATCACGCGCGGCACGAGCGTGCGCGACTCGATGCTGACGGGTTCGTAAACCACACGCTGCTTCTGGGGGTCGTACCGCACCTCGACGTTGCCGATGAGCGGGAAATCTTTGCGGAACGGATGGCCGATGAACCCGTAGTCCGTGAGGAGTCGACGCAGGTCCGGATGACCCCGGAACAAAATTCCGAACAGGTCGAACGCTTCGCGCTCGAACCAATTGGCCGCCGCCCATACACCCACGAGCGAGTCGATCATCGGCTCGTCGTTATCCGAGCAAAATACCCGCAAACGAATCCGACGATTGAGGCGCACAGACAAGAGATGGCTCACGACCGCAAAGCGACGACCCGGGTCACAACCCTCCCCGTCAGACACTGGCGCGGGCAAACCTGCGACTCGCCGATCGACGCCTCGCGAAAAACCAGAGCCGGTCGCCGAAAACGTTTTCCACTCAGATCGCCCGTAGTGGAGATAATCGACTCCACACAAATCGACCAAAGTATCGAACCCGAGCTGGGGGTGATCGCGAAGCGCTGTCGCCACGGCAATCAGCTGCGGCGTCTCGCATTCGACCGTGACTTCGTCGGGCAACGACGCGACACGACGCGCCGACTCACCGAGCACCGACGACAACACATCGGTCCACGCCAAGGTCGTCACGGGTTCACCACAGAGCTCGTACGAGCGATCTTCTTTTGAAGCTGGATGATGCCGTAGAGCAACGCCTCCGCCGTTGGCGGACAGCCTGGAACGTACACATCAACCGGGACGATGCGATCGCAGCCGCGCACGACCGCGTAGGAATAGTGATAGTACCCGCCGCCGTTGGCACAGGAGCCCATGGAAATCACCCACCGGGGCTCCGGCATCTGGTCGTAGACCTTTCGAAGCGCCGGCGCCATTTTGTTGACCAGCGTGCCAGCGACGATCATGACGTCCGACTGACGCGGACTCGGGCGAAACACGACGCCAAAACGATCGAGGTCGTAGCGCGAGGCTCCCGCGTGCATCATCTCCACCGCGCAACAGGCCAGACCAAAGGTCATCGGCCAGAGCGATCCTGTTCGCGCCCAGTTGACGAGATTGTCCACCTGGGTGGTGACGAATCCACGCTGAGCAAATTCGTGGGCGGGTGCCTCGTCGGTTAGTCCCACTCCAGCGCTCCTTTTTTCCACTCGTAGATGAAACCCACGATCAGGATGGCGAGGAAAATCCCCATCGCAATCAGACCGAATCCACCGATCGAGTCGAGAGAGACTGCCCACGGAAACAGGAACGCGATCTCGAGATCGAACACGATGAACAGAATGGCGACGAGGTAATACCTCACGTCAAACTTCATGCGGGTATCTTCGAACGCCTCGAAGCCGCACTCATACGCGGAAAGTTTTTGAGCGTCTTTGGGAGCGCGGGAGAAATAGCGACCGAATCCGCTGCCGAGAACCAGCAATACGGCTGCCAGGCCCGAGGCCACGCTAAGAAAAATGAGTGCAGGCAGATAGTTCGACAGCATTCGAGTACGCCCTTGCACGAACGCAACGATTGATTGCGTAACCCCCGTGCTTAAAGCCCGCGAATTGTAGCAGGATGTCGATCGAGTTTGGTGCGGACGGGGAGACTCGAACTCCCATACCTTGCGGCGCTAGCCCCTCAAGCTAGTGTGTCTACCAATTCCACCACGTCCGCGATTTTGATCGATACTCACTGCGCCGGCGTCGTCGACTCCGGGGAAGATGGCGCTGCAGGCACAACAGGTGTCGTGGAGGCAGGCACCGGGGCGGTCTCGGAAACCTGCTCACCGAGCAGCGTCTCCGTCTGAGTTGTGTTCGGTCGCGTACCCAACCACGCCAGCGCGAGGCTGTTAATCATGAAGACCGCAGCGAGAACCGCCGTGGCGCGCGAGAGGCCAGTCGTAGCGCCACGGGCGCCGAAAACGCTGCCCGAAGCGCCCGCACCAAAACCAGCCCCAGCGTCGGCACCCCGTCCGCGCTGCAAGAGCACGAGGGCGATGATCGCGAGCGAGGAGAACACCTGGATGATGGTCAACGCGGTCAGCAACATGACATTCTTTCCCGATCCTTACTGGGTCGCCGCGACGATCGCGACGAAATCTTCGGCTTTGAGCGAAGCCCCTCCAATGAGGCCTCCATCGACATCTGGCATCCCGAACAACTCGCGGGCATTGCCGGGTTTGACGCTGCCTCCGTAGAGGACCCTAACCGAGCCGCCAATTCTAGCATCCCGCGATTGGATCAGGCCACGGATGAAGGCATGGACGTCCTGAGCCTGCTCCGGAGTCGCCGTTCGGCCCGTGCCGATCGCCCATACCGGCTCGTACGCCACGATGCAGCGATTGAGCCCCGACAACCCGATCGGATCGGCTTCAAGCGCTCGGAGAACCGCCTCGAGCTGTCGACCCACCACCTCGTAGGTTAGGCCGGCGTCGCGTTCCTCGAGCAGTTCGCCGACGCAAATGATGGGGGTCAGCGCGGCCGACAAGGCGGCGAGCGTCTTGCGCCCGACCCCCTCGTCCGTTTCGGCGTAATACGCACGTCGCTCCGAGTGACCGATGATGACGTGGGTGCAACCCACATCGCGCAACATCGGTGCAGACACCTCACCCGTGAACGCGCCCTGACCCGCCTCCGTACACACGTCCTGAGCGCCGAGACCCACGCCCGCTTGCTCGAGCATCGTCGCGAGGTCGGCGAGATAGACGAAGGGCGGACAGACGACCACCTCTGCAGAACGTTGGCCGCGGGGAGCAACACCCGACAGCACTCCCGAGATCAAGGACGCATTGGCCGCCCTGGAGCCATGCATCTTCCAATTACCGACGACAACGGGCGTTCGATTCATGGAACTCCTCAAACAAATACTCAATACAATTGGTTACTGCGCGGCCGAGCGCACCGCATCGGCGAGTTGATTCGCGAGCGTCTTCGCCTCCGCACCATTCTCCGCCTCGATCATGACGCGAATGAGCGGCTCCGTGCCGGAGGCACGCAGCACGGCGCGACCTCGACCCGACAACTGCTGCTCGATGCGATCGAGTACCGATCGTACCGAGGGAACCTCGAGCGGATCGAACCGACGCGCAACCTTGACGTTGATGAGAGTCTGCGGAAGCAGCGTGAGATCGGCGGTCAGTTCGGCGAGCGGCCGACCAGTGTCGCGCATAATCGCGAGCACTTGTAGCGCCGCAATCATGGCATCTCCAGTCGTGGTGTAGTCGAGCGTCAATAAATGGCCGGAGGTTTCTCCCCCCAACACACCGCCGGTCTCGCGCAGCTTGGATAGTACATATCGATCACCCACCGCAGCACGATGGAACTCGATACCTCGCTCTCGCAGGGCCCGCTCGAGTCCGTAGTTGGTCATGAGGGTACCGACCACCGGACCCTGAAGCCGACCCAAGGCGTGTCGGTGAGCGGCGATGACGTACAGCAACTGATCGCCGTCGACCTTACGACCGAGATGGTCGACCATCACGAGACGATCACCATCGCCATCGAGCGCGATGCCGACGTTCGCTCGAACGCCGGGCACCGTCAGCTGCAGCAACTCGGGCGCCGTTGAACCGCACCCCTGATTGATATTGCGCCCGTTCGGCGAGCAACCGAGCGGAACAATCTCAGCCCCGAGATCCGCCAAGATGCGCGGCGCCACCTTGTATCCGGCGCCATGCGCACAATCGATCACGATCTTCATGCCCTCAAGCGAAATGCCCGCAGGCATCGTCGAGATGCAGAAGTTCTGGTAGGCCTTGCGCGTCTTGTCCACCCGGGTCGCGCGGCCAAGGAGTTTCGACTCGCGCGTCATCGGAGGCTTGGCGAGTTCAGCCTCGATGCGGGATTCGTCTTCATCGGAGAGCTTGCTGCCCTGCCCGTCGAAAAATTTGATCCCGTTGTCGTAGTACGGGTTGTGCGAGGCACTGATGACGACACCGAACTTGCAGCCAAAATGGCGCGTCATGTACGCGATGCCCGGCGTCGGCAGCGGCCCAATGAGCATGGCATCGACACCCGCCGCCACAAACCCCGCCTCGAGCGCCGCTTCAAACATGTAGCCCGACAATCGGGTGTCCTTGCCGATCAGCACGCTGCCGCCGTTTGGCGCCAGAACGCGGGCGGCAGCACTCGCGAGATTGAGTACGAAGTCGACCGTGAGGGGCGGCTCGCCCACCTTCCCACGCACACCGTCGGTACCGAAATACTGCCTCGTCACACCATCCCTCCGCGACCGCGAACAGCGGTCCAAACTTTGACGACATCGCAGGTTTCAGCGACGTCATGACAGCGAATGATACGCGCTCCACCGTCAAGCGCCGCGAACGCCAAGGCGAGACTGCCCGCCAAGCGTTCATTGACGGTGCGCCCGGTAAGGGTCGACAGCATGGATTTACGGGAGAGGCCGGCCAGAATCGGCAATCCTGTCGCCGCCGCGATCTTTGGGAGGCCTCGCAACAATTCGAGGTTGTGATCGAGCGTTTTACCGAACCCGAAACCGGGGTCGACGATCAGACGATCGCGACCGATACCCGCGGCCACACAGGCATCGACTCGCACCTTCAAAAAGGCCGTCACCTCGTCGACGACGTTCTGATAGGTCGGCGCCTCTTGCATCGTGCTCGGGGTGCCTTGCATATGCATGAGGCAAATCGCCGCCGACCCTGAGACGGCCGCCTCGAGCGCTCCCGCACTTTGCAACGCACGAACGTCGTTCACAAGATGCGCTCCCACTCCGAGCGCAGCTCGAATCACCTCGGGTTTACTGGTGTCCACCGACACCCGCGCGCCGCGCGTCACCAACGCCTCGATGATAGGAAGAATGCGATGCATTTCTTCGTTGGCTGAAACGGGCGCTGCACCCGGTCTCGTGGACTCGCCGCCGACATCGATGATGTCGGCTCCGGCGTCAATCATTCTCGCGGCATGATCGAGCGCCGACGTCACGTCGACGAAACGACCACCATCCGAAAAGGAATCAGGCGTGACGTTAAGCACGCCCATGACTCTGGGTGAAGAAAGGTCGAGCCGGCGACCCGCGCAGTTCAAACGCACGCGCAGCTCAGACGCAAGCGACAGGCGAACCGATCAGCTTGCGCTGCCCTCGCCCGCAGGCGAACCGATATCGGGCTGAGGTGCGGGACGTGACTCGCTACCCTGCGGACCGTCCTTCGGACCGCCGGACACCGAATCGTCCCAACCCGAGGGCGCGCTCGGGGGACGACCCGCCATGATGTCTTTGATCTGGCTTTCGTCAATCGTCTCGAACTTCACGAGCGCCTCAGCCATGGCGTGAAGCTTGTCGAGGTTGGTGGTCAGAATATCGCGAGCTTTTTCGTAGTTGCTCTGAATGACGCGGCGTACTTCTTGATCGATGGCGTGCGCCGTCTCATCGGAGACCTGCTTGGTCTGCGTAACGGAGCGACCCAAAAACACCTCGCCCGATTCTTCGGAATAGGTGAGAGGACCCAGCTTGTCGGACAGACCCCACTTGGTGACCATGTTGCGCGCGAGATCGGTGGCGCGCTCGATGTCGTTCGACGCACCCGTCGTGACCGAGTCGGCCCCGAAGATCAGCTCCTCAGCGATGCGACCGCCAAAGAGCGTCGCGATGCCGCTCTCGATGCGCCGCTTGCTCATCGAGTAACGATCTTGCTCGGGCAAGAACTGTGTGACACCGAGCGCGCGACCACGAGGAATGATCGTGACCTTATAGACCGGATCGTGCTCAGGCACGGTGATTCCGACGATGGCGTGACCCGCTTCGTGATAGGCGGTCATACGCTTCTCTTGTTCAGTCATCACCATGGATCGCCGTTCGGCGCCCATCATGATCTTGTCTTTGGCACGCTCGAACTCGTCCATTCCGACGACTCGACGATTGGCTCGCGCAGCGAAGAGCGCAGCCTCGTTGACGAGATTGGCGAGATCCGCACCCGAGAACCCTGGAGTGCCGCGAGCGATGAGCGACGGCTTCACGTCGTCGGCGATCGGAACCTTGCGCATGTGAACTTTGAGGATCTGCTCGCGCCCACGAACATCGGGCAGCGGCACCACCACCTGACGATCGAAACGACCGGGTCGCAGCAGCGCTGGGTCGAGTACATCGGGACGGTTGGTGGCGGCGATGACGATGATGCCCTCGCTGCCCTCGAAGCCGTCCATCTCCACGAGCAATTGGTTGAGCGTCTGCTCGCGCTCATCATGACCACCACCGAGTCCCGCGCCACGATGTCGGCCCACGGCATCGATTTCATCGATGAAAATGATGCACGGGGCGTGCTTCTTGGCCTGCTCGAACATGTCTCGAACACGCGAGGCACCCACGCCCACGAACATCTCGACGAAATCCGAACCGGAGATGGTGAAGAACGGCACCTTCGCCTCGCCGGCGATCGCGCGCGCCAACAGCGTCTTGCCTGTGCCGGGGCTACCAACCATCAGCACTCCGCGCGGGATCTTGCCGCCGAGCTTCTGGAACTTGGAAGGATCTTTGAGGAAATCGACGATCTCGCCTACTTCCTGTTTGGCCTCATCGACGCCCGCGACGTCGGCAAACGTAACAGCCACTTGGTCTTCGCTTAGGAGACGCGCGCGGCTCTTGCCGAACGACATCGCGCCACGACCGCCCGACCCACCCTGCATCTGTCGAAGCATCCAGACGAACACGAGGATGAGCAGCAACGCCGGCGCCAGTTGTAAGACGAGTTGCGAGAGGAAGTTCGCCTGTTTGGGCGCCCGTCCGATGATGGAGACGTTGGCCTTCGCGAGCGACCCGATGAGGGCGGTATTGTCGGTCTCCGGGTTGTAGAGCTCGAAGGTCGACTTGTCTTTACGTACGCCACTGATGGTGTCGCCCTGCAGGACGACGCTGTCGATGCGACCGTTACGTACCTCTTCGAGGAACGAGGAATAGCTGACCTCAGAGACCGGCGCCGAGCGCGGCACGAACTGGCTGAACAGCACCAGCACGGCCACGGCGATCAGGGCCCAAACTACGAAGTTTTTCATCAGGTCGTTCATGCTGTGTCCTCAAGGGGCGCATTCCGTTGCGCCAGACTGCCAACGTACACCATCGGCCCCTGCCCGGCCAGCCATCCGGCCCGTCGCAGACCCCATTAGATGTGGTCGGCGCCATGAAGGTTCAACCCCAAACCACCCTTCTGGCAGTCGTTTGGCGATTACAATCGCGCCCCATGAAGCTCACCGACAAGCAACGCCGATATCTGCGTGGGCTCGCCCACCCCCTAAAACCCGTCATCTTGATCGGCAATGCAGGGGTCAGCGAAGGGGTGGTCGCCGAGACGCGGCGTGCCCTTCAAGACCACGAACTGATCAAGGTACGCATGACGGGTGCCGAACGAGAGGCGCGCGATACGGCTCTCGAGAACCTCGCCCGGGACACCGGCAGCGCCTTAGTGGGTCGAATCGGCCACGTGGCGACGCTGTACAAGAAGCGCTCCGACCTGCCCAAGATCGTATTGCCGGATTGATTGCGCCTGTGTGATCTCGCGCGCCGTTACTCGTATCTGACGGCGACGATCTCGTAGCTGCGAGTTCCGCCTGGCGCGGCGACCTCGACGACATCGCCTTCGGATTTGCCGATCAGCGCTCGAGCGATGGGCGACGTGACCGCAATACGCGCAGCCCGGATATCCGCCTCGTCCTCTCCGACGATGGTGTAGGTCACCGCTTTCCCGTCATCCTCACCCTCGAGTTCGACCGTCGCACCAAACACCACCTTGCCGTTATTGGTGAGTTGCGCAACGTCGATGATGTCGGCGGTGGAAAGCTTTGACTCGAGCTCGGCAATGCGACCTTCAATGAAACCCTGTTGCTCACGCGCCGCGTGATACTCGGCGTTCTCGGAGAGATCACCATGGCTACGCGCCTCCGCGATCGCCTTGATGACGTTCGGACGGTCTTCGGATTTGAGCCGCTTGAGCTCGGCGCGCAGTAGTTCGGCGCCGCGAGCCGTCATGGGATTACGCTTCACGCGATCTCCTCCTAAAAACAATTCTGGCTCAAAAGAGAGGCCAGCTTACGCCCGGACTTCCTGATGAAGGTCCTGCAGCCGGTTGACGTCGACTTGATCCAAGGAGTCGAGAGCGTCGCAGGTCGCGAGCGCGGCGGCAAGAGTGGTGTAGTACGTCACCCGCCGTTGGACGGCCTCACGACGAATGGAGTGCGATTCACTGACTGCCTGCTTGCCTTCAGTCGTATTCACGATCAAGACGATTTCGTTATTTTTGATCATGTCCACACAGTGCGGTCGGCCCTCCCGAACCTTATTGACCACCCGTACGGGTAAGCCCGCATCCGCGATGACCCGCGCGGTGCCCTCGGTGGCGACGAGGTCAAAGCCTCGAGCCAGCACCTTCTTGGCAAGCTCAACCACACCGGGTTTATCTCGCTCGCGCACACTGAGGAAGCATCGACCCGAGCGTGGCAGCACCACCCCCGAGGCAGCCTGGGCCTTCGCATACGCCTCACCAAAACTACGACCCGTCCCCATGACCTCGCCCGTCGATTTCATCTCAGGCCCGAGGATCGGATCGGCTTCGGGGAACTTCACAAACGGGAATACCGCTTCTTTGACCGCGAAGTAAGGCGGCACGCGCTCACGCGTCACCTTGAGCGACTCGAGCGAGCGTCCGGTCATGACTCGCGCACCGACCTTGGCAAGCGGAAGTCCGATCGCTTTCGATACAAAGGGCGCCGTACGCGATGCGCGCGGGTTTACCTCGAGCACGAAGATCGTGCCGTTCTGAATCGCAAACTGAATATTCATCAGGCCGACCACATTGAGACCGAGCGCAAGTTTGCGCGTCTGCTCACGAAGCTCCTCTTGCACAGCTTTGGACAGACTATTGGGTGGCAGCGAACACCCCGAGTCGCCTGAGTGCACACCCGCCTGCTCAACGTGCTCCATGATGCCGCCGATCAACACGCGCTTGCCGTCGCACACCGCATCGACATCAACCTCGATGGCGTCGTCGAGAAAACGATCGAGTAATACGGGGCTTTCGTTCGAGACGCGCACCGCATCGGTCATGTAGGTCTTGAGGTCGTCCTCGTTAAAGACGATCTCCATCGCGCGCCCACCCAGTACGTACGAGGGTCGAACGACGAGCGGGAATCCGACATCGCGCGCCAGCGCGAGCGCCTGAGTCTCGGTTCGCGCCGTCGCATTGGCCGGCTGACGCAGACCGAGCGCCTGAACGAGTTTTTGGAATCGCTCCCGATCTTCAGCGATGTCGATCGAGTCTGGGGACGTGCCGATGATCGGCGCACCCTCTTTTTCGAGCGCACGACACAGCTTGAGCGGCGTCTGACCACCGTACTGGACGATGACTCCTTCAGGTTTTTCGAGATCAATGATTTCGAGGACATCCTCGAGCGTGAGCGGCTCGAAGTAGAGACGGTCGGAGGTGTCGTAATCGGTAGAGACGGTCTCAGGATTGCAGTTGACCATGATGGTCTCGAAACCGTCCTCGCGCAGCGCAAGCGCCGCGTGCACGCAGCAATAGTCAAACTCGATACCCTGACCGATACGATTCGGCCCGCCACCCAAGATCATGATCTTGCGGCGCGACGTGGGCGCCGCCTCGCATTCTTCTTCGTACGTCGAATACAGGTACGCAGTCGAGGTCGAAAACTCGGCCGCGCAGGTATCGACGCGTTTGTAGACAGGTCGTACGCCGCGCTTGCGACGCAGTGCTCGAACGTCCGCTTCGCTACGAACCACAAGCTTCGCGATTCGGCTATCGGAAAACCCCTTGCGCTTGAGCGTTCGCAGCCGCTCGGCGGAGAGACCCGAGACACCATGACGCTGAGTGTCCGCCTCGATCTCGATCAACTCAAAGATCTGCGCCAGGAACCACGGATCGATACGACTGAGGTCATGAACGCGATCGAAGGCCCAGCCCGCTCGGAATGCATCGGCGACTTGCAACAAACGATCCGGTCCCGGCATGCGGAGCGACTGAGCCAGCGCACTCTGGGCCTCTTCGTTCAGTGGCAACTTGGTGACCGGGCTCAGCCCGTCGAGTCCGGTCTCGAGGCCGCGTAGCGCTTTCTGCATCGACTCTTGGAAGGTTCGACCGATGGCCATCACCTCACCGACGGACTTCATCTGCGTCGTCAGTCGATCGTTGGCACCGCGGAATTTTTCGAAGGTGAAACGCGGAATCTTGGTGACGACATAGTCGATCGTCGGCTCGAAGGACGCCGGCGTCGCGCCGCCCGTGATGTCGTTGCGAAGCTCATCGAGCGTGTAGCCGACGGCGAGCTTAGCGGCGATCTTGGCGATCGGAAAACCCGTGGCCTTCGACGCGAGTGCCGACGAGCGCGACACGCGCGGGTTCATCTCGATGACGATCAGTCGACCGTCCTCAGGGTTGATGGCGAACTGCACGTTCGACCCACCGGTATCGACCCCGATTTTGCGCAGCACTGCGATCGAGGCATCGCGCATCCGCTGATATTCTTTGTCGGTCAGCGTTTGCGCCGGTGCCACGGTGATCGAGTCGCCGGTGTGAACGCCCATCGGATCGAGATTCTCGATCGAGCAAATGATGATGCAGTTGTCCGCGCGATCTCGAACCACTTCCATCTCGAATTCTTTCCAGCCGAGAACCGACTCTTCGACGAGCACCTCATTGGTCGGCGACGCGTCGAGACCGCGCGCGACAATGGTTTCGAACTCTTCGCGGTTGTAGGCGATGCCACCTCCCGAGCCGCCGAGCGTAAACGAGGGACGAATCACGCAGGGATAGCCGAGCGACGTTTGAATCGCGAACGCCTCTTCGAGGCTATGGGCCACCGCAGCGCGCGCCGACTCGAGACCGATTTCTCGCATCGCATTGCGGAACAGCTCGCGGTCTTCGGCCATATCGATGGCCTCTCTGGAGGCCCCGATCAGCTCGACGTCGTACTTCTCGAGCACGCCTTCGCGGACGAGATCGAGTGCTGTGTTGAGCGCCGTCTGACCACCCATGGTGGGCAGCACGGCATCCGGTCGCTCCTTCTCGATGATCTGCGCAATCGTCCGCCAGTGGATGGGCTCGATGTAGGTGACATCCGCCATGTCCGGGTCGGTCATGATCGTCGCAGGGTTGGAGTTGACGAGAATGACCCGGTAGCCCTCTTCGCGTAGCGCCTTGCACGCCTGCGCGCCGGAGTAATCGAACTCGCAGGCCTGACCGATCACGATCGGACCCGCGCCGATGATCAAGATGCTCTGGATATCTGTTCTCTTCGGCATGGTTCGACTCAGGACGATCGACGCCGCTGCATGGCGGCGGTGAATCGTTCAAACAAATATTTGACGTCACGAGGTCCGGGACTCGCCTCCGGATGTCCCTGAAAACTGAACGCGGCCCGATCGGTACGCGCCACGCCTTGTAACGTGCCGTCGAAAAGCGAGCGATGCGTCGCGACGAGATGCTTCGGCAAACTGGTCTCGTCGATGGCGAAGCCGTGATTTTGCGACGTAATGAGCACGCGACCGGTCTGTAAATCTTGGACAGGATGGTTGGCGCCGTGATGACCGAATTTCATCTTCATCGTGCGCGCACCACTCGCGAGACCGAGGAGCTGGTGGCCGAGACAAATTCCGAAAATCGGCACGTCGCGCTCGAGAATTTGTTGGATCGCCGTAATCGCGTAATCGCAAGGCTCCGGATCGCCGGGCCCGTTAGAGAGAAAAACACCTTCGGGCGAGAGCGCGAGAACATCGGCGGCGCTCGTCTGCGCCGGCACGACCGTCACCTCGCAACCTGCATCGGTGAGCAAACGAAGAATGTTGTACTTGACGCCGTAGTCGTAGGCGACGACCCGATACGGCCGGTGGTCTGCGCGTTGGGGGGGCGGCGCATCGAAGGTGCTGCCCTGCGTCCACTCAAAGCGCTGGCGAGTCGATACCACTTTAGCGAGATCCATGCCCTTCAAGCCCGGGAAGGCTCGCGCGCCGACGAGCGCGTCGCGCTCGAGACTCTCGAGCGCATCACCCGCCTTGCCGGTGACGATGCAGCCTGACTGAGCACCGCCCTCTCGAAGAATGCGAGTGAGTCGACGGGTGTCGAGATCGGCAATGGCGACGACGCCGTGCCGCCCCAAAAATTCCGGCAGCGTCTCCTGGAGGCGCCAATTGCTCGCACGAGGGGGCAGGTCGCGGATGACGAGACCCGCCGCGTAGGCGAGCGCCGACTCCATGTCATCGGCATTGGTCCCGACATTGCCGATGTGGGGATAAGTGAGGGTGACGATTTGTTTCGAGTAGGACGGGTCGGAAAGGATTTCCTGATACCCGGTGAGCGCAGTATTGAAAACGACCTCTCCGGAGGTCTTGCCTGCCGCGCCGATCGAGCGGCCGCGGAAGAGAGTTCCGTCAGCCAGCGCCAACACTGCATCGATCACTTAAACCACCCGTTGCTGCCTGCCACATTCTCCGACACTGCAGCCGAGTTCGCATGAACAAAGCGGGAGGCACTCTTACGAACGCCTCCCGCCCTGCACGGACTAACCCGCCTATCGGATTAGAAGGAAATTTTATGTTTTTACCCCCCTTCTGTCCATGAATTTCGGCGGGGAAAATGGGTCCGAATCGGCCCAATCTCGACTTTGAAAATAGCCGCAGAGAACGCTCTAAGCGCTTGTTTTTAAACCGAGTACGTCGACCATCTGGTAACGCCCCGGCGCCCGTCCGGCGAGCCAAGAAGCCGCCTTCAGGGCACCTCGGGCGAAGATCGCCCGGTCGGTGGCCTGATGCCCCACGGTGACCCGTTCGCCCTCCCCGGCGAACAGCACAACGTGGTCCCCGACCAGATCCCCTGCCCGAATCACCGAGAAGCCGATCCCCCCGACCTGTCGCGGCGCCTCACCGTGAGGGCGCAGTGGGCCGCGGACGGATTCAAAGTCCTGCCCCCGCCCCTCGGCCGCCGCCCGACCCAGTGCAAGCGCGGTTCCGGACGGCGCGTCTTTTTTGTGTCGATGGTGCCCTTCGGTGATCTCGATATCGAAGTCTGCCGGCAGGGCCTTGGCCGCTTGCCTGACGAGCTCGATGAGCAGCGTGACCCCAAGACTCGTGTTGGCGGCCACGAGCACAGGGATCCGGGCCGAGGCCTCACTCGCCGCACGCTCCGCCTCGTCACTCAGGCCTGTGGTCCCGACGAGCGCAGCGACCCCGTGCCGCACGCAGGCGGCAAGGTTGGCGACTGTGGACGACGGAGAGGAGAAATCGATCATGACGTCGGCACCACGAAGGGCCGAGTCGAGGTCGGTGGAGATCCCACGGGACGCATCGATCTCACGATCGATCGCGCCCACTGACTGGACGTCAGGGCGGAGCACCAGCGCCTCGCGTATGGCGCATCCCATGCGCCCTGCGGCACCCACAATCACCACACGCATCGACCGTCTCCGAGCCGCGCGGCCACTCAGTTGCCGGCGAAAAACCGTTTCACGCCTTCGAAGAACCCTTCTTCGCGGGGCGTGTGACCGCGTCCGTCGCTACGCAGCGACTCGTCGAACTGCTTCAGCAACTCGCGCTGATCGCTCGACAGGTTCACCGGCGTTTCTACCACAACGCGACAGAAGAGATCGCCACGGTCACCGCCGCGCACCGGCTTAACGCCCTTGTCTCGCAGCCGAAAGACCCGGCCCGATTGGGTCTCGGCGGGGATCTTGAGCGACACATCGCCCTCGAGCGTCGGTACTTTGACTGACCCACCGAGAACCGCCGTCGCAAAACTGACCGGTACCTCGCAGGAAAGATCGCCACCCTCGCGCTCGAAGATCGGATGAGGTTTGACGTTCATCTCGATGTAGAGATCACCCGGAGGACCACCGTTGCGGCCCGCCTCACCTTCCCCACCGAGACGAATGCGATCGCCGGTCGACACGCCGGCCGGGACCTTCACCGAGAGCTTGCGCGTGCGACGAACCCGACCCTGCCCAAGGCAGGTATCGCAAGGATTACGGATGATTCGACCGGTACCGCGACAGCGGTTACAGGGTTGCTGCAACTGGAAGAAGCCCTGCGAGATACGCATCTGCCCCGAGCCTTGGCACTGATCGCAAGTGGTCGGGGTATGGCCTTTGGCGGCGCCCGAGCCATGGCAGGTCTCGCACTCCATGAGGCGCGGAATTTCGATCTCGGTGGTGTAAC
This sequence comes from Gammaproteobacteria bacterium, assembly GCA_016874235.1. Lineage (GTDB taxonomy): Bacteria > Pseudomonadota > Gammaproteobacteria > Steroidobacterales > Steroidobacteraceae > UBA964. The sequence goes on along the minus strand of VGUJ01000006.1, from coordinate 66,584 downwards.
CGAATACCGCTTGCGGCAGCTCGAGCTCGAGTTCGTAACGCAGGTCGGCACCACGAAACACCTGGGAGCGTCCGCTGCGGCGCCCACCCCCAAAGATATCGCCGAAGACTTCGCCAAAGATATCGCCGAAGTCCGCACCGCCAAAGCCGCTCGCGCCACCGCCCTGCCGCGCCGCATCGATGCCGTCATGACCGTGCTGGTCGTAGATAGCACGCCTCTGCTCGTCACTCAGGACTTCGTAGGCTTCCTTCGCCTCTTTAAAGCTCTCCTCGGCTTCCTTGTCACCCGGATTACGATCCGGGTGGTACTTCATGGCCAGCCGACGGTAGGCCTTTTTGATGTCTGCTTCCGAGGCTTTCCTCTGAACATCGAGGACCTTGTAGTAGTCGCGCTTGGCCATGACGAAGTGGGGATCAGGACGCCTTACGGCCGTCGTCCTTATCCTTCACTTCTTCAAACTCGGCATCGAGCACGTCGTCGCGCCCCGACTCGCCCGATTTCGCCTCCGTCTCACCGGCGCCGGCACCGCCTGCATCGGGGCCGCCCGTTTGGGCATATGCCTGCTGGGCAATGCTGGCCGAGGCCTGCATTAAGGCCTCGAGCTTCTTCTCGATCTTTTCTTTGTCATCATCCTTGAGCACCGACTTCAGATCATTGAGCGCGCTCTCGGCCTTCAGACGATCCTCCGTCGACACCTTTTCGCCCAAATCTTTGAGCGACTGCTCGACCGAGTGCACGAGACCATCGGCACGATTACGCACTTCGACGAGCTCACGGAACTTGCGGTCTTCGTCCGCATGCGCCTCGGCATCGCTCACCATGCGCTTGATCTCTTCTTCGGAGAGCCCCGAAGAGGCCTTAATGACGATGCGCTGCTCCTTGCCTGTCGCCTTGTCTTTGGCCGAGACATTGAGGATTCCGTTTGCATCGATGTCGAAGGTGACCTCGATCTGCGGCGAGCCACGACGCGCCGCCGGCAAGTCGGACAGATCGAATTTGCCGAGCGACTTGTTGTCGATCGCGCGCTCGCGCTCACCTTGCAGCACGTGAATCGTCACGGCCGTCTGGTTGTCTTCGGCGGTCGAGAACACCTGCGAGTGCTTGGTCGGAATAGTCGTGTTCTTTTCGATGAGCTTGGTCATCACGCCACCGAGCGTCTCGAGACCGAGCGAGAGCGGCGTCACGTCGAGCAACAAGACGTCCTTAACGTCGCCCGCGAGCACACCACCCTGAATGGCCGCGCCGACTGCGACAGCCTCGTCCGGATTCACATCCTTGCGCGGCTCTTTGCCAAAGAAATCTTTGACATGCTTTTGCACGAGCGGCATGCGCGTCTGGCCACCCACGAGAATGACCTCAGAGACCTCAGAAGCAGACAAGCCAGCATCCTTGAGCGCGACCTTGCAAGGCTCGATCGTGCGCTTGACGAGATCCTCGACGAGCGACTCGAGCTTTGCGCGAGTGAGCTTGACCGAGAGGTGCTTCGGACCCGAGGCATCCATCGTGATGTACGGCAGGTTGATGTCGGTCTGCTGACTCGAGGACAGCTCGATCTTGGCCTTCTCGGCCGCTTCCTTAAGGCGCTGCATCGCGAGCGGATCTTTCCGCACGTCGACGCCCGACTCTTTCAGGAACTCGTCGGCGAGGAAGTTGATCACGCGCAGATCGAAGTCTTCGCCACCGAGGAAGGTGTCGCCGTTCGTCGAGAGGACTTCGAACTGGCGCTCCCCATCGACTTCGGCGATTTCGATAATCGACACGTCGAAGGTGCCACCACCGAGGTCATACACCGCAATCTTGCGATCGCCGCCCGACTTGTCGAGGCCGTAGGCGAGCGCCGCTGCCGTCGGCTCGTTGATGATGCGCTTGACGTTGAGGCCGGCGATACGCCCGGCGTCTTTGGTTGCCTGACGCTGGGAATCATTGAAGTACGCTGGAACCGTGACGACAGCCTCCGAGACTTCTTCGCCGAGGAAATCTTCGGCGGTCTTCTTCATCTTCATGAGCACGCGCGCCGACACTTCGGGCGGTGCCATCTTCTTGCCCTGAGCTTCGATCCAGGCGTCACCGTTATCGGCCTTGACGATCTTGTAGGGCACCATGTCGATGTCCTTCTGAACGATCTTTTCGTCGAAGCGACGCCCGATCAGCCGCTTGACCGCATGCAGCGTGTTCTGCGGATTCGTGACGGCCTGGCGCTTGGCCGACTGCCCGACGAGCACCTCGTCATCCTTCGTGAACGCGACGATCGACGGCGTGGTGCGATCGCCCTCGCTGTTCTCGATGACGCGAGGCTTGCCGCCTTCCATGATGGCGACGCAGGAGTTGGTGGTACCGAGGTCGATGCCGATAACTTTGCCCATGATGTCTCTCCGTGACGGTCTTGCCGCCGCGATGGTTTCCGTTGTCCGATTAATTGGGGACAGGTTCGAAGGATTTCAATGCGTTGCGATACTTCAGCCCGGTGCCCGAGCGACGATCACCCTCGCCGCCCGCAACAAACGCCCATTCAAGGTGTAGCCGCGCTGGACCACCGCCAGCACAGAGTTCGGCTCGGCCGTCTCCGAAGGCTGGGCCGCGATGGCCTCATGCAGATTCGCATCAAACGGTTCGCCCACGGGGTTGATCTCGACGATGCCACCCCGCTCGAGCGCTTTACCGAGCAGGCGCTGGGTGGCCGCCTGCCCCTCGACAAGCGCCGCGGCATCGGCCCGACCCGCACTCTCGATGGCAAGATCGAGACTATCTTTGACGGGCAGTAATTCTTGCGCGAATTTTTCGAGTGCAAACCGATGCGCGTTTTCGACGTCGCGCTGCGCCCGCTTGCGCACGTTCTCGAGCTCAGCCAAGGCACGCAGCGCCTGATCGCGCGCAGCCTGAGCCTGGGCCTCGGCGGCGGCCATAGCCTGCCGCAACGTTTCGAGCTCCGACGTCCCTTCCGGGCCCGCAAACGGCGTAAACGACTCGTTTTCCGGGTTTTGACCCATTTAAAGCCCTTCAAAACAGTAAGTTGCCTAAGCTACCGGAGGCTGAGACCGAACAATGTCCGGCATCGCCCGAAGGGCGATATAGGGGGTCTCCCCCCGCAAATCAAGGGGTCAACGTCGGGCGTTGAGGGCTGAACCGAGCAGTCGGGCCGTCACGTCGACAATGGGAATGACCCGCTCGTAGGCCATTCGAGTCGGACCGATGACCCCAATGACACCTATGACCCCGTCACCCGCGCTGTACGGCGCCGTGATGACGCTACAGTCATCGAGCATCTGATAACCCGACTCCTTGCCAATGAAAATCTGCACCCCCTCGGCGTGCAGACTCTGATCGAGCAGGTGCAGGAAGTCGCGCTTTTCATTAAAAGCCTCGAACAAGCGCTTGAGCTTTTCGACACTGGTCAGCTGAGCGGCACCCATGAGATTGGTTTCGCCCGCAACGATGTAATCGAGACCGGCCGACTGCGAGGCCCCGCCTTGATCGAACACCTGCTGCGCCATGGTGATGGCATCGAGCATCAGCGAGTTCATGTGTTCGCGGGCTTCCTGCAACTGACGCAAGATCTCGACTCGCGCCGCATCGGCCGACCGGCCGATCAATTGTTCGTTGAGATAATGCGCGGCGCGCCGCAGTTCCTCGGGCGTATGGTGTCGCGAGAGGTGAATGATGCGGTTCTGAACCTCGCGATCGTTGAACACGAGCACCACGAGTACCCGGTTCTCGGAGAGCGCTACAAACTCGATCTGGGTGATCGAGGCGACCGACGGTCTCGGCACCGTCACGACGCCCGCGAGGCGCGTGACATTCGAGAGCAACTGGGAGGCGTTGGCGACCAAGGCCTTCGGATCGTCATTCGCCGAGACATCGAGATGACGCCGGACCTCGGCGACCGCTGCCTCGTCGAGGGGCCTCGAGCGCAGCAACGTATCGACGAAGAACCGGTAACCGCGATCCGTGGGGATGCGACCCGCTGAGGTGTGCGGCGATGCGACGAACCCGAGCTCCTCGAGATCCGCCATGACGTTGCGAATAGTGGCCGAGGACAGCTGCAACCCCGAGTCGCGCGACAGCGCTCGGGAGCCGACGGGCTGTCCCTCACGGATGTAACTCTCGACCAGAACCCTCAGCAACTGCTGGGCGCGCTCATTCAGCAGTTCGTATTCGTGGGCCATGAACAAAAACTAACGACAGGACCTTTACTGCGTCAAGGGACGTGATAAAACGGCGCAGGTTTTCCTCGGACCCCGTCCCATGACCGACATTCGCCGCTGCGCGCTCATCACCCGATTTGCCGACACCCGCGTCGCCGAGAGCGCAGCGCTCATCGCCCGTCATCTTGCCTCCCGAGGCCTGGAAGCACTCGCCTCCGAAGACGAGCGCGACCGCCTTCAGGGCGTCGAGGCGCGTTTTCTGTCCGAGTCAGCCTTAATCCGCGAGGCCGATCTCATCATCGCCATTGGCGGCGATGGCACCCTGCTCTACGCCGCGGGCTTGGTGGCCGAGCACGGCACGCCGCTACTCGGTGTCAATCGAGGACGACTCGGCTTTCTCACCGACGTCATGCCCGAAGACATGCTGAGCGCGGTCGATGCCGCCCTCGCGGGCCAGTGCCTGCGGGACGAGCGGCCATTGCTGCGTGCTGAGATCAAATCGGCTGCCGGCTCGACGGTCAGCGGCCTTGCTCTCAACGACGTGGTCCTTCAAAAGCGACAAAGCGGTCATCTCATCGATTTCGAAACCTGGATCGACGGCCATTTCGTCAATAGTCACGGTGGCGATGGCCTCGTCGTCGCCAGCGCCACCGGTTCTACGGCCTACGCTCTTTCCTGCGGAGGCCCAATCGTCGATCCGTCGCTCGAGATCGTGGTGGTCACGCCGATCTGCCCACACACCCTTTCTGATCGTCCCATCGTGGTGTCGGCACGCTCCGCCATCGAAATCCGCATCATCGACCGCCCCGATTCATCTGCGGAGGTGGCCTGCGACGGTCGATCGCTCGCCCCGCTCAACCCAGGCGAGTCGCTCGTCATCCGCACGGCGGGTGCACGAATCACGCTGCTGCATCCTGAAGGCTACGACTACTACCGACTCCTGCGCAGCAAGCTCAACTGGGGCCGTCGTAGTTTCGACGCGCAGCGCTGAACCCTGCTTCCATGCTCTCGCATTTGCACATCCGAGACTTCGCGATCATCGATGCCGTCGAAGTCGACTTTTCGCGCGGGCTCACCGTACTCACCGGTGAAACCGGTGCGGGCAAGTCGATCCTTGTCGATGCCCTTCAACTAGCGGTCGGTGGCCGCGGAGGCGCCGAAGCGATTCGTCATGGCGCCGATCGCGCGGAAATCACCGCCACCTTCGATATCGGCGCAGCACCCAAGTCTCTCTTGTCGCTCCTCGAAGAACAAAGCATCGAGATCGACGAAGAGCTCGTCGTTCGGCGAGTCCTCACACGCGAGGGCAAATCACGCGCCTATCTCAATGGCCAGCAGGTGCCGCTTCAAACACTGAGATCCGTCGGCGAGTCACTGGCCGAAATTCACGGGCAACATGAGTTTCAAAGCCTCGTTAAGAGCGGCGCTCAACGAGAACTCCTCGATGCGTTCGGCGGACACGATCCGCTCGCCGCCGAGGTCTTGAGACTGCACCGCGAGCGCCTCCAGCACTCGAGCGCCCTCGAATCGCTCGAAGCCGCCGCTCGCGATCGGGATGCCCGACTCGACCTACTGCGACATCAGACCGGCGAACTCGCCGCGCTGTCTCTGAAGCCCGGAGAACTCCACTCGCTCAGCGAAGAGCGCAATCGACTCGCCAACTCCGGACGTCTCGCGGACGCGGCGCGCAGCGCGCTTGATCTTCTTTATGACGCCGAAGATCACAATGCGCATCACGCAGTGTCACGCGCGCTGGTCGCGCTGCGTCAGGTCGCCGCGTTCGATTCCAAACTCGACGCACTGTTGCTCCCGCTCGAGGAGGCAGCCATCCGCATCGCCGACGGCGCCCAGGAGCTCACGCGTTACCTCGACTCGATCGAAGCTGACCCACGTCGACAAGAAGTACTCGAGCAACGACTCGCTACGATCGAGTCGCTCGCACGCAAGCACCGCTGCACCGTCGACGAACTGCCGGCCAAGGCCACTGAGCTCTCCGACGAGCTCATGCGCCTCGACCAAATCGATGCCAACCTCTCGGCGCTACGCACGCACGTGAAATCAGCCATCGACGCCTGGTGCGAGGCCGCATCACAACTCTCCAAAAAGCGTCGCAAGACCGCCGCGGAGCTCGCCACCGAGATCAGTGCTCGCATGCAAAAGCTCGGCATGATCGGCGGCAAGTTCGACATCGAACTGTCTGCCGTGGATAAACCCGACGGCGGTACCTCGGCAAATGGTCTGGAAGACGTCGCGTTTCTCGTCTCCGCCAATGCGGGGCAACCGGCGCGGCCCATCGGTAAAGTGGCCTCCGGCGGCGAGCTCTCCCGCCTCTCACTCGCCGCTCAGGTGGCACTGGCCGGTCGCATCAAAGATCTCGCCGCCGGCGGGTGTATGGTTTTTGACGAAGTCGACTCAGGTGTCGGCGGCGCCGTCGCCGAAATCGTCGGTCGCGAATTGGCAGCACTCGGTGTGTCGGCTCAAGTGCTTTGCGTGACGCACCTGCCGCAAGTCGCTGCGCTCGGCAACCAGCACCTGAGAGTGTCGAAGATGAGCGACGGACGCACGACGCGCACACAAGTCACGCCGCTCGAGCGCGATTCGCGGATCGAAGAAATCGCTCGAATGCTGGGCGGCGTGTCGATCACCGGTAAAGCCCGAGAGCATGCCGCCGAAATGTTGGAGGCAGGCGATATGCTCAGTCGGCGGTCTTCTTCCCGCGATGGGGGCAGCTCGTCCGCTGGCAGTGCCCGTAAATCACGAGGGCGTGCTCGCTGATCGAAAACCCGAGTCGCTCGGCGACCGAGTTTTGACGCTCCTCGATCCCGGCATCCACAAACTCTTCGACATGCCCGCAGTCGAGACACAAGATGTGATCGTGGTGTGGGCCTGCATTTAGCTCGAACACCGCCATCCCATCGGCAAAATGGTGGCGAGTCACGAGACCCGCTGATTCAAACTGGGTCAGCACGCGGTAGACCGTGGCGAGTCCGATGTCCTCACGCAAATCCACCAACCGGCGATAGATGTCCTCCGCCGACAAATGACGATTGGGGCTGTTTTCGAGGATCTCGAGGATCTTGACGCGCGGAAGCGTCACCTTGAGTCCTGCTTTGCGCAGATCGTTGCCTTCCACGATGCCACCCGCTCTTTCGGTTAGAATGTCGATTATGGTTCATTCTGCTCCGCGCTCACCAGCCGTTCCGTTCATTGGCGCCCTTTTGCTCGGCTGCTCGCTGCTGCTCAGCGGCTGCGTGTATCGCATGGCCGTCCAGCAAGGCAATTACCTCGACGCCCGTCAGGTCGTTCAGGTGAAAGAAGGCATGACGCGCGCTCAAATCCGGTTCCTGCTTGGCACACCGATGCTGCCTGACGCATTCAATCGAGATCGCTGGGACTACCTCTACACCCTCAACATGGGGGATGGTTCGGCGGTGACGCGTCAGCGACTGACCATTTTTTTCGACGACGACAAAGTCAGCCGTATCGAAAATGCGGGCGCGCCGACCGAGGTGCCGGCTGATCCGAGCGCGGCACCCGCCGCGCCGACTCCTCCCAGCTCACCCGCTGCGCCAAGTCCTCCGGCCGCGACAAGCACCGAGGCGCCTCCCGGCTAAACCCCACGGAGCTAGCCTCCTCGCCGCGGTTTGGCAGTGAGCGGATTTCTCCCCTTCTCGGTTTGCGACTGACGAGCGCGCTCGCGCCTCGCCTGCTTCGGGTCGACGGTGAGCGGCCGATAGAGCTCGACTCGATCCCCTTCGAAGACCACTCGATCTCGCTCGCATCGCTCACCAAAAACGCCGACGGGTGCGGCGCCCCAAAAATGATCGTCGATCGGCACGCCTCGATGCTGGAGCTCAGTTCGCGCCGCTTGCAGTACGTGCGCGACGGTCGCTCCGTTTGTCACGGTCAAAGATAACTCGCCTTGCCAATCAGAAAAGGCCATGGCGAACGCACACTGAATCATCGCGCGCGAGCCCTTGCGACGAAAGCGTCGACCAACGATTTAGCCGTGTCTTCAAACACGGGCGCGAGCATCATGCCCGCGAGCCGATTCGCAAACTCGAACCGCAACCTCAAGGTCACTTCGCAGCCCGCCTCTCCGAGTGGTTTAAGGGTCCAAATGCCCTCGAGGGAGCTAAACGGACCCCGAACGAGCCGCATCGTGACCGACCGCCCCGGCTCGAGCGTATTGCGCGTCGTGAACTCGGTATCAAGGCCGCCGCGCTTCACCCCGAGCGTCGCGATCACCTCGTTCTCGCCTCGCTCCTCGATGTGCGCCCGCGTGCAGCCGGGAACGAAATCAGGGTAGCGCTCGATATCGATGATGAGCTCGTAGAGTTTCTCCGCCGAGAGCGGCACCAGCGCTGAACGGGTGACTTCACGCATACGCGGCATTCTACGCCCTGCCGCGACGCGTAGAATGCCGCCCAAGGACTCGATCAACGTGACACGCCCCACCCGCCAAGACCCGCCCAAAACGACTCCGACCAAAGCCTCGGAGGGGCCGCGCGTGATCGCGGAGAACCGTCGTGCGCGGTTCGACTATTTCATCGAGGAGCGTTACGAGGCTGGACTCGTACTCGAGGGTTGGGAGGTCAAAGCCCTGCGGGCGGGCAAAGCGCAGATCACCGAGGCGTATGTTTTTCTGCGCAATGGGGAAGTATTCCTCACGGGCGCCCACCTCTCACCGCTCAAAACAACCTCGACTCACGTCGTCGCCGATCCGACGCGCACTCGCAAACTGCTGCTCAACAAACGCGAGATCGAACATCTCGTCGGAGCGGTCGAGCGCAAGGGGTTCACCATCGTACCGCTCGAGCTTTATTGGCAGCGCGGCAAGGCGAAGCTGCGCATTGGGCTTGCCAAGGGCAAACAAGCGCACGACAAACGCGCCACCGAGAAAGACCGCGACTGGGCCCGAGACAAAGCGCGACTGCTGCGGCGCGGATAGCTTCGGCGGCGCTCGCGTCGGCGAGAACTTTCCGGTTCAGGTAGACTCCACCCCAATGCTTTGAAGGGGGCGACCGGCTTCGACGTGGGTTGCGAACCTTCAGGGGCGTGCCGAGGTGCAGTGAACCTCGTAAAACTTTGCTGCAAACTACAGTTGCCAACGACGACAACTACGCTCTGGCGGCTTAATCCCGCCTAACCTCTGACCGGCTGGTGCTCATGACACCGAATCAGGGGACGCGCTCATGAGATCGCGGACTGCCGTGCGACGGGGCAGTTCCGTTAAGAGTCACCGTCCGCTGGCTGAGCGTCTTCCCTGCTCCTCGGGTAGCGCAAGGTGAGAACCAATGAGAGAGCTACGCGCGTAGATCCTGAAGTCTAGGGCTTGCGGACGCGGGTTCGATTCCCGCCGCCTCCACCATTTTTTGGGCTGTCTCGATATGAATGTGTCTGATGCGGTTCGCGGTCGCCGGTCCATCCGCGACTTCCTCCCCGACCCCATACCTGAGTCGGTGCTGCGCGAAATTTTTGGTGCAGCACGCTGGGCTCCCTCGGGCAGCAACGTGCAGGCCTGGAAGATCATCGCCGTCGCGGGGGCCGAGCGTGATGCCGTCGTTCGAATGGCGCAATCCAAGCCTGAGGCCGGCCTCGCAAGCTCGGACGATTTCCCGATTTATCCCCCGAACCTCTGGGAGCCCTTGTGCTCACGGCGCTTCGCGCTCGCCGAAGACATGTATCGCGCTCTCGGCATTCCGCGCGAGGACAAACCGGCTCGACTCAAGCAAGTCGCCCGGAACTTCGAATTCTTTGGCGCACCCGTCGGTCTTTTCTTTGTCATCGACCGCCGCGTTGCTCATGGTCAATGGGCACATCTCGGCATGCTGATCCAAACCGTAGCGCTCCTCATCGAAGAGCGAGGACTCGGGTGCTGCATGCAGGAAGCCTGGGCGGCGTTCCGACCGGAACTCGCCAAGAGGTTCGCGTTGGGACCTGACGAGATGGTGTATTGCGGCATGGCCGTCGGATATCCGGACCGCAGCAAAGCCGTCAATCAATTTGAGCGAAATCGGATCAGCGTCGACGAACTCGCCGAGTTCCGCGGCTTCGATCAGTAACCGCGGCTGTTAATCGCCGCGGCGCTGGCGGCTAGGTCAAGTCTTCGAGCAAGGGCGTCGTGGGCGAGCTTGTGTCGCTGACGTGGTTCGCCATGCGCACGGCGACCGACATTCGAGGCTCGGAATAGCTGAAGCACGCGCCCCGCATCACTTCGAGGTGGGCAACCCGCTGCCCTGCTCCACCCGCAATGTCGAATCGGCGGGCGCGACTGACGAAGTAGCCTTTGTGAAGCACCACAGCTGCCTCGAGCTCATCACCTGAGAACTGCTCGCTCGCCCATCGCGAAAACCCTTTGAGCAGAGGTCGGCCGGCGAATCCGTTCGGCTCCACGACGACCCCCGCGTGGGTTTTCCAACGAAGCACCTCGGTACCATCACGATGCACCGTCGACCAGACCGGACCCGGGTTCTCATCCGGGACGGTGATGTCGTAGGTTCGCTGTCCGCCCCGCAATGCATGAACCATCGAGAGAAACAGCAGATCGTAAAGATGCGTGCAATGCTCGCGCGGATTTTCGCGCGAGATGAGATCAGACCAGGGCGTCCTCAGCGATATGCCGATAAATTTTTGAAGAGGTACGCTCGCCAAAGGACAGGTATCGAGCGGATAACGAAGCGCTCGAGTTTCGATACGGGACACCACACGCTCATCGTGTGACAGAGTGAGTCGAAACGAATGGTAGGAGTCTTCAACCCCGGCCTGAACACGCCCACTCGTCGCGATCAAACGGATGCGACGGCGTAGTGCCCCCGAGCCGAAGTTTGGGTTCAGCGCGCGAAAATCATCGGGTAACTGCGACGACGCGGACAACTCCTTACGTCACCGCAGATTCGAGCATCGTCAAGGTGCCTGCATCCGCATCGAGTTCCACCTGGACACCGACCGGCAACGTGAACTGACGTCGCACATGACCGAACATAGCGCCGTAATAAGCAGGCACTCCGAGTGACTTCACGTGATCGTTCAAGACATCTGGAATGGTGAGAGACCCGAAACCCTCACCCGGATCGCACTTGCTGCAGGTACCCCACACGACGCCTTTCACGCGATCGAGGATACCGGCAAGCTTCATCTGTACGAGCATGCGATCGATCCGATACGGCGCCTCCTGTACATCCTCAAGAAACAGAATCGAGTCGGTGAAATCGGGCACGAAAGGTGACCCGAGGATCGCCGTGAGCACCGTAAGATTCCCGCCGAGCAACTTCCCCCGCGCCTTACCGGGCGTAATGGTGCGAGTACGATCGTCACTCGGAACCAAGGTGTCCGAGGTGTCTTTGGGATTGGCAAAGGTTGCCGCCTCGCCGTTCCAGGTCACGCGCTGCAGCCACTCAACGTTCGTACGATTCCATTCACTCGCCCCGTTGGGGCCATGAAACGTCACAAGCCCCGTCTTAGCGTGGAGCGACAGCAGCAACGCCGTGATGTCGCTGTAGCCGATCAATACTTTGGGATTCGCGGCGATCGCCGGCCAATCGAGCAAAGGCAGCAGCCGCGCCGCACCCCATCCACCGCGGATGCAATGGATGGCCTTGACTTCAGGATCGCGGAACAGATCGTTGAGATCGGCGGCGCGATCTGCATCACGCCCGGCGAGGTAACCATAACGGTCATACACATGCCGACCGAGCTTGCCCTTGAGACCGAGCGCGGCGAGCGCTTCGAGCAAAATATCGATATCGATTGGATCCCAGTTGGCACTGGAGGGGATCATAAGCCCGATCGTATCGCCCACCTGAATGCGGGGCGGTTTGACCGTCAGCAGACCTCGGACAGCGTCCTTGGCGGATTGACGCCTGGGCGACGAGGATGCCGCCACAACGGGACCCATTAACGGTGCGATGGCACTCAGCATCGCCGCGGTGATCGCTTGTCGACGAGAGATCATCGTGCTTCCCCCTTCACGTGGACCCTAATTCAGTCACGACCGAAGTATACGCGCGACTAGAATAGGTCGATGCCTCGTCGTCGCCCACACTTTGGGTCCTATCTGGCCCTCGCCGTGCTGATATCAGCGTGGGGCTTTGCCGCCCTCGGTCGCGCGGACGGCAGTCCGACACCGCTCGCATCGGTACCCAGCTCGTCGACGTCTCCCGTGATGGTGTTCGCCGCCATCTCTATGAGCGAGGCGCTGCAAAACATTGCAACGCAGTTCACTCGCCAGACCGGTATCGAGGTCAAATACGTCTTCGCCTCCAGCGCTCAACTTGCAAGACAGATCGAGGCGGGCGCACGGGCTGACGTCTTCATCTCTGCCGATCAACAGTGGATGGATGAACTTCGACGAGCACGGCATATCGACCCGTGGAGCGAACGAAGGATCGCGGGCAATCGATTGGTGGTGATCCAACCCGCCAACCTACCGAAAGTAGAAGCCCGCAACTGGATGCGCACGCTAGGCCGAGGACGACTCGCAACCGGCGATCCCGATTTTGTCCCCTTGGGTCGTTATGCGCGTGAAGCGCTCACGTCCCTCGGCGTTTGGACCACCCTGAGGCCCCATCTCGCGCGCGCCGAAAACGCACGCAGCGCAACCTTGCTCGTTGCGCGAGGCGAGGCGCCGCTCGGGATTGTGTACGCCACGGACGCGCTCATCGAACCGCGAGTTAAAGTGATCACGACGCTCGAGTCATCGCTGCATTTACCGATCGTCTACCCCGCCGCACGTTTGAAAGATGCTGAAGAAGGATCGATGGCCTATCTGGATTTCTTGTCTAGCACCGAGGGACAAAAGATTTTTGCGCGACACGGGTTTGAAAGAGGAGACTGATATCACATGAAGATGGGATTCATCGCATGAAATACCCATCATCTCCCATGACCCGCATAAACTAGCGTCCTATGAGTCCTCTGGATAATGTCGGATCCGGGCGTCGCCCGATGGCGCTGATTGTCGAAGACGACCCGACTTTCGAGTCGTCGATGCGCTCCGCAATCGGGAGTTTAGGTCATCAGTGGGAGGCCGCGTGCTTTCGTAACGCGGCCGACGGGCTGCGCTACCTCGATTCTCCCGAGGCGCGCGTCGATCTCGCACTCATCGACATCGGCTTGCCCGATATCAGCGGAATCGAGGTTGTCCGCCAAGTACGAGAAAGACATCCGGATGCGCCCATCGTCGTGATCTCGGTCATCTCTGCAGAGCGAAGCGTTCTCGCCGCGATCCGCGCCGGTGCGCGCGGATACGTGCTCAAAGATGACAGCACTACTGAGATTTCTAAGGCGCTGCAGCAGACGCTGCAGGGAAACTACCCCATCAGCCCATCCCTCGCCCGCTACCTATTCAAACTCGCCGGCTCCCGAGACACGACGGCCGATCTAGCGGAGCTCACTCCGAAAGAACTCGAATTGCTCAAACATCTCTCCTGCGGCCGGAGCTATGCCGAGGCGGGAAAAGAAATGGGCATCGCCATTTCGACGGTCCAGACTCACATCCGAAATTTGTATCGCAAGCTGGATGTGCACTCGCAGGTGCAGGCCGTCACCCGCGCACAAGATCGCGGCTTGATCTGACGCCCTCAGCGCTGATTATTCTTTGACTAATCGCATGACCTCGGTCGGGCTCAGCGAGCTCGCTCGCTCGCGAATCGCGGGAAGGTGTTGCTGCTGAGTTCCCTTGGCTGAGACCAGCAGGTCCTGGTAGGTGCTGCGCAGCAACGCCGTCGACATTACACGGCCTCCTGCGTAATACCGCTTGGCGAGATGTCCGAGCGCGTAAGTCGTGGCGAATGAGAAGGCGATGCCGGTGACTGCACGCCCCAATCCGCCGATCATTCCCCCGGCCGCTTTGCCGAGAAGTCCACCCACGAGCTTACGACCGACCTGCTCGACATACTGAGATGTCAGCCCCACGCCGACGGTCGCGAGAAATTCTTTGATATGGCCTTGATCGAGATTGACTCCATAGGATTGTCCGATGCGGTAAACCATTCGGACTTGCAGCGGGATGATCGCCATCGACGCCCAAGACTGCGGCAAAAGCTCGAGCGCTCCATTGAGGATCGCGTAGTTGAGGATGCGCTTGTCGAGAGCGGCGTCTGTCGTCGAATCGACGACAGTCGAGGCTCTGGTCGCTGACACCGAGTTCGCAGTGACGGCCGCAGCGGCGCCCGATGCGCCCATCGCCGCGGCGGACGCGTAGGCTGCCGGCGCGTAAGCGGCAGCGACGATGGAATCGGCTCGCGATGCGGCGGCCTTCGCAGTCTCATCGGCTTCAAGGCCGAGGCGTTGGCGTAAGGACGCCAAAAAAGCCTGCTCGCCCTCGCTCTGTACGCCGTCGGCATCGATGACACATACCGCCATTTCAAAGGTAAGTTGGCGATGTTCGAGTGCGGGAAGCGCCGCTGCAGCGGACTCCAGGGTGACCCGCTTGAGCAGGACGTCCTGATAAACCCCTGCGAGCGTCGCACCGCCCGCCGTCACCAACGACTCGGCGGCGTCACGAATGGCACCCCGCTCATCTTCGGACTTACGACCGTCCGCCAGAGCGGCGTGGATCATGATGTTGAGCACGGCACGTTGTTCGTTGGCATTCATGGACGTGAGACCTCCTGACGAGCAGTGATGGACGATCGCTGGGGCCGGAAGTTCCCGGTCGGGCACCTGCCCACGTGATGCGCAGATCGCACGGGCTTGCTGCGATCTAAGACGGCTTTGGATAGTCTCTGGGACATGGACATCGATATCATCCTCGAACCGGACCTGACCCCCGCTCAAGTGGCCGAATTGGGCCAAAAAGCAGAGCGTTATGGAGTAAGAGCCCTCTGGAGTTCTAACTATTTCGCGCATTGGGACTGCTTCTTGTCCCTTGCTCCGCTTGCGCAATCGACCTCGAAACTGCTGCTCGGACCGCTCGCCGTCAGTCCCTTCGAGATGCACCCCCTCAAAATCGCCAACAGCCTGCTCTCGCTCAATGAATTTGCGGGAGGGCGTGCGGTGATTGCGATGGGCGCGGGTGAAGGCAACATCGACTGCATGGGTATCGAACGCCCCGAAAAGATCGTCCGAGCTGTCCGTGAGGGTATCGAGATCGTCCGCGGCGCAGGCCGCGGCACACTCGCCAAGGGCTACAAGGGCGAGGATTTTATCGTCAACCTTCCCTGCGCCTACGGTTGGGTGAAGGCGCCCTCGCCGCCCCTCGTGTATGGCACCGCCTATCGGGGTCAGATGATGCGGATGGAAGCTCGGGTTTCCGATGGCGTCTTCATTGGGTGTACGCCTCCCGAGGTTATGGCTCTTGCCATGAAAGAGGTCATGGAGGGCGCCGCGAAGCGTGAGCCCGACATGCCGGCCCTCCTTACCAATACTTTCTGGGCTTGGCATCTCAAGCGTGATCGCGCAGAGGGTTATCGGGAGTCTCGTCGCGAACTACCATGGCGGGCGATCAAGCTTCAGAAAGAACTCATCATGCAGTGCCTGTCGGAAGACGAGGCGCAGTTGGTTCGCGATCACTACGACAAATTCGTGGCAGCGTGGTTTGATCGATCGGGTCACGTACAGGGCATTCCAGAGTCGATCCCAAATCGACTCTGCGAGTACTTCACCTCGACCGGCGGACTCGAAGATCTCGATCGCGAAATCGAGCGCTTTCGCCTCTTCGCCAAGGCCGGATTGACCGAGTGTGCGCTACGCTTGCACGACAACCCGATGGAGGCCCTCGACATCATCGGTCAGCACGTGATCCCGAAGCTGCGCTAAGTCTTTCATCGAGACGTCGCGATACAAGGTCGTGCGCTGACGCGCGACACGACCCACGGCACGGATCGCGTGCTCCATCGACGCGGCGCCCATCTCCTGGCCGTTCATTCCGCCTGCCGCACGAGTGATCGACTCATTCATCAACACCCCGCCAAGATCATTAGCACCCGCCCGCAGCGCCTCCAGTGCACCCTCGCGCCCAAGTTTCACCCAAGACGCCTGGATGTTACGAATCACAGGTTCGAGCGCGAGACGCGCGACGGCATGCATCAACATGGCTTCGCGCCAGCTCGGCCCGCTGCGCGCAAGTCCCTTACGCCAAATCGGCGCCTCCATATGCACGAATGGCAACGGTACGAACTCGGTAAAACCATTCGTTTGCTGCTGCAGCCGCCGAATCTCGAGTAAGTGCCGTGCCCAGTGCCGAGGCGTCTCGACATGCCCAAACATCATGGTCGCCGTGCTACGCAAGCCGATCGCATGCGCATCGCGCATGACGCCAAGCCACGATTGAGTGTCGAGTTTGTCCGGACAAATGACCGCGCGTACGTCATCACAAAGAATTTCGGCTGCGGTCCCGGGCAAAGTGCGCAAGCCCTCCGCGGCAAGACGCTCGAGATATTCACTCACCGAGAGCCCTAACGTCTCCGCGCCGTGAGTCACCTCGAGGGGAGAAAAGGCATGGATGTGGATGTCAGGCGCCGCTCGACGCGCGGCCCGCACGATCTCGAGATAGGTCTCGCCAGTGAATGACGGGTGAATCCCGCCCTGCAAGCAGACTTCGGTCGCCCCTCGCGCGCGGGCCTCGGCGACTCGCTGTCCAATTTCTTCGAAGTCGAGCATGTATCCCGGTCCACGTAGGGCTCGCGCACTGCGTCCCTTTGCGAACGCGCAGAAACCACAGGAATAGGTACAGATGTTTGTGTAGTTGATATTGCGGTTGACGACGTAGCTCACCGCCTCGCCGTTCACTGCTCGACGCAATCCATCGGCTGCACTGATGATCGCCTGAAAGTCGGCACCGTCCGCCGCGAAAAGCTCCGCGAGATGATCCTCATCGGGCGCATCGCCTTCGAGACAGCGCCGAACGGTGGCCGCAATCCGTGGCGAGACCGGACCCACCGGATGTTTCGCTCTCGCAAGATCGACATAGGCCGCAGGCGGCGCGTCACCCGCCCCAGCATGCCATCCGTGTTCACGCACATAACCTGATGCATCGAGTCGGCGCAGCACGGACGTCCGCAATGCGGGATCCAACCATCGCGCCTCACGCGCATGCGACGGCACGATGGGTAACCGCTGAACGAGCTTCCGCCCGGCCGCCGCAGTGAGTCGATCAAGCGCCTCGAGTTCGGGCCACGGCGCCTCAGGGTTTACGTGGTCAGGCGTTACCGGCGAGACGCCGCCCCAATCATTGATGCCTGCATCGATCAAAGCCTGCAACGCGCCCGCACTCAAATTGGGGGGCGCCTGGATGGACATGGACGATCCGAAGATTCGACGCGTGACCGCAATCGTCCACTGTAACTCTTCGAGCGAGGGCTCGGGCGCCGTTGCCATGCGCGTCCCGGGCTTGGCGCGAAAATTTTGAATGATGATTTCCTGAACATGGCCATGCCGCAGATGTGACTCGCGGATCATGAGCAGAGTCTCGATACGCTCGAGTCTCGTTTCGCCAATGCCGATGAGCAAACCTGTCGTGAATGGAATCGACAACTGACCCGCCGTTTCGAGCGTGTCGAAACGGACGGCGGGATGCTTATCGGGCGAGCGATGGTGTGGGCCACCCTTTTCGGAAAGGCGTGAAGCGCTACTCTCCATCATGATGCCGATCGAGGCCGCAACAGGACGAAGCCGACGCATCTCCTCGCCTGTCATGACGCCCGGATTGAGATGGGGCAGTAAACCCGTCTCCTCGAAGACTCGACGCGCGCAATGCTCGAGGTATTCGAGTGTGCTCGAAAATCCCAGGGATGCGAGCTCAGTCCGAGCCGCGGCATATCGCAACTCGGGTTTATCACCGAGCGTGAAGAGCGCCTCATCGCAGCCTGTATCGGCTCCCTGACGCGCGATACTGAGCACTTCATCGAGCGTGAGATACGCGCGCTGACCTTTCTTCGGCGGCGCTGCAAACGTGCAGTAGTGACAGACGTCGCGACAGAGTTGAGTCAGGGGGATGAATACTTTGCGCGAATAGCCGACTCGTAAACCAAAGCCATCTAGCGTGAGATCGCGGGCGCGATGCAACAGCTGAGGAAGATCAGTCTCCTCGGCGAGCAAGCGGGCCTGATCCGCGGGCATCGGCTCAGCCTTCAAGTCATCGGGCACATCGACGTCGTGCGACAAACCCGGAATCTCGATTCGGCTCGCGCGCAACCCCAAGCGGGTGGCCGCTTCAAGATGCGCGGCCGCACTGTGCTCGCCATACTGGGGCAAAAGTCTCGACGGCAAGGTCATCCATAAGGCATTCGTACCCTCGTCGTGACGATCCGGCACGACGACCACCTGATCGCCCGCTGCGCGATCGATCAACCGATCGAGTTCCTCAGAGGTGACCTGCGGCGCATCGGCGGCCACGACAAGCATCGCATCGAAGCGGCCCGTCAATGATTGCTGGGCGAGCTGAACCGCAGCATTGAGCCCCGTACCATGATCCTGGAGTAATTCGAGGCCCGGCGGAACGTCGACACGGTCATCTGGACTCACGATGACGATGTGATCGATCTTCCGCGCACCTCTCAAGGCGGTCAGCACGCGGACCAGCATCGACCGCACGAGCGCCGATCGCCTCGTCACCGACAAGACGCCCGCGAGTCTCGACTTACCTTCACGAGGCGAACGCACGGGAACCACCGCTACGACGCGCATCACCCCGCACTCCGCGTATGGGTCGACACCGTCGCGAGCTCGCTCGCAAGGTCGAGTGCCCGTTGCGCGACTCGCTCGCGATCATCCAAGGTTTTCATAAGCGTTGGAGTGACGCCGACTCGAATGCCCATCGCCTCAAGCGCCTCTCGGGTCTCGCGGGTATCGTCAGTCTCGTCGATGAGCAAACCGTCGATCAACCCAGAGTAATGGCGAGCGATCGATACCGAAGTCGCCTCGATACCCAGTTCCTGCATGATTTTACTCGTAGGTCCCTTCACCGCTCGCCCGCCAATGAGTGGGGAGACCGCGATGATGGGTACTCGGGCGGCACGCAGCGCCACGCGTAACCCAGGCACCGCAAGAATCGGATCGATACTGAGGTACGGATTGGACGGACAGAGGATGACGGCTTCGAGCGATCGGCTACGCAGCAGATCAAGCACCTCGTCCGGCGGCCTCGCTTGAGAGGCTCCGGCGTAATGCAATCTTTGAACTATCGGGACCGCGCGAAGACGTACGAAGTAATGCTGGAACTCAAGGGCGCCTGCATCCGTCTCGAGTAACGTGCTGATCGGCGCGTCACTCATCGGTAGCACACGACTCGCCACACCAAAGCGACTCGCCAGGTCACTCATGATCTGCGTGAGTCGCTCACCTTCGGCGAGTCGTCGGGTGCGCTCGACATGCAGGACGAGATCACGATCGCCGAGCAGAAACCAATCGGGTCCGCCCTGACGACGCAACTCGTCCATGAAACCAAAGGATTCATCCGCCCGCCCCCATCCTTGAGCGGGATGGACGACGCCGCCCAGCGTGTAAAGCACGGTGTCGAGATCTGGACAAACGCGCAGTCCCAAATGGGTAAAGTCGTCGCCCGTGTTGACGAGCACCGCAAGCTCGCCAGATGACACACGACGGGAAAGGCCGAGCGCGAGCTTGGCGCCGCCCACGCCCCCCGACAACGCCAGCACAGTGACCGCCGGCTTCACCGAAAAAGATCCCCCTCGCTCGGTCGCACGATGGACTGACCATCCGATAGCGGCGCGGAAAAGTCCAGTCCACGCACGAGCGTGACCGGAACTCCTTCGATCGACTCACCCATCACGAGGCCAGCCCCCGCCGCCACCGCGTCGGCAAGTGCGATTTGCGTGCTCTGCAGCGTCCGACCTTGACGATCGGTCGTGCCGCGTAAGTCGAGCACGGCGGCATAACCGGCCACGCCGAGCGCGACGTTGACCGTCCCCTCGCGCCATGGACGTCCAAAACTATCGCTGATGATGACCGCGGGGTGCTCAGGCGCTAACGAGTCACGCAACCTTCGAGCCGATGCATCGCAGTCTTCTGGCAAGAGCAGCACATGGTCGTCCGCATCCGGGATGTTGGACCGGTCGATTCCTGCGTTCGCCATCACCCAACCACAGCGATGACGTGTGATGAGAATGTTGGGTACTGCGCGAAGAATTTCTTTGGACTCGCGCAGTGCGAGCTCGACGAAGCGCGGGTCTTTTTGCACCCTTGAAGCCAGCGACTGTGCCTCGACCGACGGGGTCACCTCCGAGAGTCGAACGAGTCGCCCCTCCGCTTTCGAGACGATTTTTTGCGCAACGACGAGGAGGTCTGTGGACTCGAGTGCGAGACCGCTCTCACGTATAGCGGTCCGGATCAGCACCCCAAGGTCGTCACCCGCCCGAATCTCCGGCAGCCCCCGCAAACCTAAGAAACTGACCGCCGTCGGCATGGAGATCAGGTCGTCATTCCGGTGATGCGAACGCCCGCGCCGTCGACCGTGTAGTGCTTGTTGATGAAAATGAGGAGGGAGGTCAATGCCTCGGCTGCTGCCGAGTTGACGAGCGCCCCTGCATGCACGCCGCGCAACCCGCAGGCTCCGACGAGGCGAACAACCGAATCACGAGCGGCTTTGTCGTCGCCAAACACGAGCACATCGCAGTCCACGACCGCATCGGTCGCGAGTTTGTGCGCCGCGACGTTATGAAAGGCCGATACGACCTTGACGCCTTCACCCAATATTCTTTGAGCACGAACGGCTGCACTGCCCTCAGGCGGCAACTGCACGCGCATGACCTTGGGCGGCACGAGCGGAACGGTCGTATCAACGACGATTTTTCCAGCGACCCCGGCGGCGATATCGCGCAGCGTGGATTCCTGCGAGGCGAACGGTACGGTCAGAATCACGATCTGCGCTTGAGAGGCGACGTCGGCATTGCTCCCCGCTCCCACGACGCGGTCTGCCTCAGCGGTCAGGCGCGAGGCCATGTCGGCCGCCTTGGCGGGATCTCTCGAACCAATCACCACTCGCTCGCCTGCCTTGACGAGGCGACGCGCGATGGCCGAGCCGAGATCTCCGGTGCCACCGATCACGGCGATGACGGGAGCAGAATCTGTCATGGATATCTCCGACACAATCGAGGGCCTCAATTAGGCCAAATTCTAACGGCCCGGGATCACCACCATGAGGATATCGGCGACGTTCGTACCCGTCGGCCCCGTGATGAACACGTCGTGGATCGCCTGCAACACCGGACCCGAGTCATTGGACTCGAGGGCACGCCCAACGTCGAAGTGAGCGGCATGCGCTCGATCGATCGTACTGCGGTCGAAAAACGCACCGGCGGCGGTTGTCGATCCATCGGAGCCGTCCGTGCCTGCGACAAGTCCACTGACCTCCGTACGGCTCGCGTCCTGTCGCGAAGCGAGTGCTCGACCCAGTCGCAACGCGAGCTCTTGGGCTCGCCCACCCCGACCGTCGCCCCGTAGGACAACGAGCGGCTCACCCCCTGCGATGATCACGCAGGATCGACGTGCTGAAGAGCGCTCGCGGCGACCTTCGATTTCCATAACTTGCTGGGTGATCCGATTTGCCTCCTCCTCAACCGATCCATCGAGGCATCGTCCGAGTTGAACCACCTCAACACCCTCTTTACGGGCAGCGTGTGCAGCCGCCTCCAGCGCATCGTCGAGCGTCGCAATCACGACATATCGACCACCTCGTCTAGCGAGCGTGTCCGACCATGTCGGCGCCGAGCCGATCACGAGCGGATCATCCCCGGGAACATCCGAGATGGCGAAGGTGGCGAACTGAGCCGGTGCGAAATATGCCGCGAGGCGACCCCCCTTGATGGCCGACAGCTGCTGACGAATACGATTGATTTCCGCAATCGAAGCCCCCGAGGCCATGACCGCGAGTGTTCTCCGGCGTTTCTCTTCCAGCGTGACACCTGGCGCGGGCAGGGCGCAGAGCGCTGAAGCGCCCCCGGATAGCACGACGAAGAATCGATCTTCTGCGCGAGGCTCACCAATGAATTCGAGTAAGCGCTGTGCGGCGCGAACACTCGCTTCGCCCGGATAAGGATGATCGCCAAGTACGATGTCCCAAGGCTCCTGCGCGTCCGCCACGGTGGGCGCGTCACGAACGATCAAAAGCCCATCATCGACGTCACGCCCTGCAGCCTCCAGGCGCGAGCGCACTCCGCGCGCCATACCGAGGGCCGCTTTGCCGAGACCAACGAGTCGCAGGCGCCCTCCAGCCGGCGGAAGTGAGAGGCGCAAGGATCGATCGCCCCGCTCAAAGCAAAAAACATTTTCTTTGACGTATGAATGATCACGAAAGACGCGCTCACCCTGGACTGCCGCGACGGCGGCGGCATGCCATCGAGCGAGAGCCGATCTGATATCCGCCGTCATGAGGCGATCGTCGAGCCTCTCAGGCATCTTGCCCACAACCGATCCCAAGCGTCGACGTTCCAAGGGAGCCCAGGCGGCAGCTGCACTTCGATACGGTTGTCGCGACGCCAGGCCGACGGTTGCATCGACAATCGACCATCCACCATTTGTACCAGCAACCACGCATCTTCATCGACGCGAATGACCGCCTTCAAGCGCTCGGGACGACTGAGATCAGGATCGAAGAGCGACAGGTCGCTCGACAGCAACGTGAGCATCCGCAGCTCAACGAACGACATCGAGCGCGGGAAAATCCAACGGGCCCCATGTCGATCAAGGTGATGAAACTCGCGACGCTCGGCCGAGCCCTGCATGATCGACCGCGTTTCGCTACCTGAGTCGACGTTCGCCGGGAGGTGGGCGTGAGCTCGCTCCGCCTCATGAGTACGAGACCTTGACACCGATACTGTCGGTTCCCGACCGAAGCGCGCACCCTCAATGGTATGCCGCAGTGCCGTTGGCAAAACGCCCTGCGCAATCTCTCCTACCCAGCTCTTGGAAGGAAAAAGCTCATCTGCGATCGCCCGGAATTTTTTGAGGTGTTCGGGCGAGGCAAGATCCGCCTTGGTCAGCACCCACGCGTCACAGATCTCCCGAACGGCAACCGAGGTGTCATCCGTCCGATCAAGGTTCGCAGGATCGATGAGACCGATGACACCACAGAGTCTGATGTTCCCGGCAGCCTCGTGCGCGAGCAGTTCTTCGACGATCCCGCCCGGATGTCCGATGCCTGAGGGCTCGACCAAAATCCCGGCGGGACGAACGCGATCGATCAGATCTTGCAGATTTCGTCGGAAATCGGCTTCGCCTGCGCAACACAGGCATCCGCCGGGTACCAGACGAACGTCGTAGGCGCCCCGCGCGGCCGCTGCGACCGTCAGGGCATCGATCCCGGCATCGGTGTACTCATTAAGGAGAACGACCCAATTTTGGTCGGCAGGTTTTTCAGCCAGCCAACGCGCAATGACCGTGGTTTTACCGCAACCCAAGGGCCCGGTGATCACCCAGGCCGGTATCGGTGTCACCGCGGCGACCGACTCAGCGGCGGGAGTCGGCGCCGTCATAACTTACGAGCGAACCGTAGAGATCGGGCCGCCGGTCTCGAAACACCCCCCAGCTCGCTCGCTGCTTCGCGAGATCTTCCAGGTCGAAGGTCGCCGTCAGCACGGTATCTTCGTTCTCGCTCGCTTCGCTCACCTTGCCGCCTGTGTGATCCGCGATGAAAGACGAACCATGAAAACGGATGAACAGATTTTCAGGATCTTGCAACGAACGTTCGACGCCATATCGGTTCGAGACAATGAGCGGCATGACATTGGCGGCGGCATGACCCTGTTGGGTACGCTGCCAATGTAGACGCGAGTCGACGGGTGGTGCCGGCGGCGGCTCCGTGCCGATCGCTGTTGGGTAAAAAAGCATGTCCGCTCCGAGCAAGGCCATGGAGCGTGCGCACTCCGGAAACCACTGGTCCCAACAAATTCCGACGCCGATTCGGCCAAACCGCGTCGACCAGACCTTGAAGCCCGTGTCACCCGGGCTGAAGTACTGCTTCTCCTGGTAGCCAGGGCCATTCGGGATATGCGACTTCCGATAGAGTCCGAGCACTTCGCCATCGGCATCGACGATGGCAACGCTATTGAAAAACGACTGATTCGCACGTTCGAAAAAACTGATCGGCAAAACGACTTCGAGCTCTTTGGCAACCTGCCTGAAATGTTTGATTGCTTCATTTTCGGCGACCGTCGTCGCCAGCTCGAAGTGTCGTGCGTCTTGCTCGATACAGAAGTACGGTGTTTCAAAAAGCTCTTGAAGCAAGATCACTTGAGCCCCGCGGCCCACAGCCTCGCGCACCAGCGCCTCGGCGCGCGCGATGTTCGCGTCACGATCCCAGCTACAAGCGAACTGAGTGGCCGCCACAGTCACTTTTCTCGACCTCGACTTGGCAGACATGGGCTCAGCCTCCTTTCGGTGCCAGCATTTCGGTGATTCGGATCGCCGTCTCGAGCGCCCGCAGCCCGGCCTCACCGTCGACCACGGGCGGGCGACCTGTCGCGATACAGTCGAGGAACGATCGAATCTCGGCGCGCAAGGCATCGCCTTGTTCGAAACTCTGTTCCTCGATATTGACTGGCAACTCCCCCGCCGCGAGCGGCGTCGAGCGTTTAGTGATAGTCGTGAGGATACGTTGCTGCAGATCGATGGAGAGATACGCGTCGTCGCGGAATACGCGCAGCTTGCGCTCGGTCTTGAGACTCACCCGGCTCGCCGTTACGTTCGCGACACAGCCTCCGGCGAATCGTAAGCGAGCGTTCGCAATATCGACCGCACCAGAAAAAACCGGCGTACCAACTGCATCGATCGAGTCGATCGGACGACCCACAATACTTTGAACAATGTCGATATCGTGAATCATGAGATCGAGGACGACGTTGACGTCGGTCCCGCGCTCTTTGAACGGCGCGAGGCGTTGGCACTCGATGAAGCGTGCGCCCTCGAGTCTGCCCTCGGCAGCGACGACCGCCGGATTGAACCGCTCGAGATGCCCGACTTGCAGGATGCGACCCCGCCGTGCAGCAAGCGCAATGAGATCTCGCGCTTGCTCGGGTGTTTCGGTGATCGGCTTTTCGACGAGCACGTGCGCCCCGGCCTCGAGAAAGTCGCGCGCGATCGCGTGATGTGCAGGCGTGGTCGTGACGATGCTGACCGCATCGACGTGTCCGAGCAGCTCTCGATGGTCTGCGACGCCCCGCGTGTTGAGCTCGCGAGCTAACGCCTCGCGAGCCTCGACGCGGGTATCGGCCACGGCCACCAAAGTGCATGCCGACTCACTCGCATACTTTTGCGCGTGGAATCGACCGAGGTAACCCGCCCCGATCACTGCTGCCCGAATGGTGCCCATGCCGTATTATGCCCGCATGGGCCGCCGAAACTCGAAGCTCGACCTGCTCACCGTCAACCGCGAGGCCCGACTGCTCGCGGGCTCGCTCATATTCTCAGCCGTCGCCTTGCCGCTGATCGTCTGGGTCACGGGGCGCGCGCTCCTCGGCCCGTACGCCAACGGCGGCATGTTCGCGATCCTGGGCGACTACTTCACCCTGCTCTACGCGGGGTCAACCTCCGCCTGGATTCTTTTGTTCGCCCCCTATGTCCTGCTCAGCGCCTTGCGCCTTGCGGCCTGGGGCGCCCGCCGGTTCTGACCATCCTCAAGCGAACGCTAGTCGGCCGCCGCCATACTGCGGTCGCGCGCTCCACGAAATTCGCTCGTTGCATACCAGTTCGGAAAACGCTTCTCTCGCGCTAGGGTTGCACCCACGTCGAACAGCAACTCGAGGTCCTGTACGCCACCGCGCAGGTCGGTTCCCGGCCTGAATTCATCGGAAGGCTTGTGGTAGTGCAAGGCCGTGAACTCGGCCGCTTGGGCCTTCGCCCACTCCGCCCCCTTCTCACGATCTTCGATACCCATTTTGAAATAGAGCGCCGGCACGCCGACCTTGGCGAAATTGAAGTGATCAGAACGATAGAAAAATCCATTCTCCGGCGTCGGCTCTTCGCGCAACACGCGATCCTGCTTGGCCGCCGCACGCTCGAGGTAAGGCTCGAGCTCAGACGCGCCGAAGCCGATGACAGAGACATCGCGTGTCGGCCCACCCCAAGAGATGGCGTCCATATTGAGCGCCGCAACCGTTTTATTCAGCGGAAAGATCGGGTTCTGAACGTAGAACGCGGAACCCAGCAACCCACTCTCCTCGAGCGTGACGGCCAGGAACACCACGGAACGCTCGGGACGACGCTTCGACTCTGCAAACGCCTTGGCGAGGGTCAGCAGGCCTGAGGTCCCGGTCGCATTGTCGAGTGCGCCATTGAAGATGTTGTCGCCGGTGCGTGCCAATGACTTACCCAGGTGATCCCAATGCGCGATGTAGATGACGTACTCATCGGGGCGCTTACTGCCTTCGATCATCGCCACCACGTTGGGCGAGCTCGACCGACGAATGAGGTTGCGAAGGTTCCCGGATGCTTGTTGCGCAAGCGGAATCGGCTTGAACCCGGGCTGACTTGCTGCGATCAAAAGTTCGTCGTAGCTGCGACCGTTCGCACGCAACAAAGCATCGCCCGCCGCGCGCGTGATCCAACCTTCAATCGCCACCCGACCGGCATTGCCGTCGGCAGAGACCGTATCGAGCTGCGGACCCGTCCAGCTCGTCTGCACCGTGCCCCAGCCGTATGCAGCGGGCTTGTCGTCGTGGATGATCATCGCCGCGGTCGCGCCTTGGCGCGCCGCCTCCTCGAACTTATATGTCCAGCGCCCGTAGTAAGTCATCGCCCGACCACGAAATAACTTGGCGTCGTTCGTCGCGAGGCCTGGATCGTTGATCAAGATCACAGCGGTCTTGCCGCGCATGTCGACGCCGGCGTAATCGTTCCAGCCGTACTCCGGCGCCACGACACCGTGCCCGACGAAGACGAGCGGACTATCGGCGATCGACGCTTCGGGAACAATTCGCTTCGTCCAGATGACCATGTCGGTGCCGTATTCGAGTTTCGAGTCGCCGAACGACAGGGCTGCACTGGTTCCCGCCGTGATCTCGACGAGTGGCACCTGCTGCAAGTAAGAGTCGCCGTTGCCTGGCGCGAGGCCTAATTTTTTAAACTCCGACACAAGGTAGTCGACGGTTTTGCGCTCGCCGGCCGTGCCCGGCTTTCGACCCTCGAACTCATCGCTCGACAAGGCCACGATGTGACGCTCGTACTCGGCGGCCGAGATGGGGGGCGGCGTGGAACGGGAGGCGCCGTGACAGCCGACGAGGGTGACCGCAAGGCACGCGACAAGGACACTCTTAAGCATTCAAGAACTCCCCAATGATCCGAAAATTATTTTTGAGGCCAGACCAACCAGCCGATAAACGTCAGCAAAAGCACGAGCGCCACCTGAGGTATCCGCCGCCATGCGGTCTCCCGCAGTTCACCATAAAACCCCAGGGCCGACACCACGGCGATGAGCGCAGAGCCCGCCAAAGTCAAAAGCAAGGGCGGGAACTCCTCACCGATGCGCTCGGCGAACTCCGGGAGCATCAGGAACACCACCAACGTCAACACCAGCGCGACGGTGATCGAGACGGATGAACCCAACACGATTCCGAGCAATACCGATAAAGGGCGCATGAAAAACCTCGTCCCGACCGGCGCCGCACTTGAAGGGGCGCGTCCGGGGAACTAGTCTGCAAGGATTCTACCGAACACTGGATGCCCATGACGCCTCAAGGACGCCGCCCGGCCGCTCTCATCGCTTATGTCGCCCTGACCATCGGGCTGCTCACTTTGGGCAGTTCCTCGCGACTGACGGCCAACACCTCAGCCCTACCCCCGGGCGCCATGACGCCCTCAGCTCGCGAACGCATGATCGCGAGGCAGGTCGGCGCGTTGCTCGAGGACAACCATTACAGCCAGCAGCGCATCGACGACGCGATGTCGCCTCGGGTCATGGATAAGTTCCTGGATGGCCTCGACGGGCAGAAGAGTTATTTCCTCGCGAGCGACATCGCTGAGTTCCAGGCTTATCGGCTGCGCTTCGACGACATGATCCGCACCGGCGATCTCGAGCCTGCGTATGCGATGTTCGCGCGCTATCAGCAGCGCAACCGTGAACGCATTCGACACGCGCTCGCGCTGCTCGACCAAACGCCTGACTTCACACTCGACGAGTCGTTCGAGTTCGACCGCGAAAAAGCGGCTTGGCCCACGACAACCGTCGAGCTCGATGAGTTGTGGCGTAAGCGGGTCAAGAACGACGCGATCTCCTTACTTCTTGCCGGCAAGACCTGGGATGAAGCCCGCGAGGTGCTGCGCACCCGGTACGACCGCGTGCTCAAGCGCGCCGATCAGGTGAAACCCGAGGAAGTCTTCGAGGTGTTCCTCAATTCCTACGCACGTACCTTTGATCCGCACTCCAACTATTTCTCACCGAGAAATTCAGAGGAGTACAAGATCCAGATGAGCCTTAATTACGAGGGTATCGGCGCCTCGCTGCAGCTCATCGACGACTACGTCACGATCATGAACCTCTTCGAAGGCGGTCCGGCAGCTGCATCGGGCGCACTGAGCGTCAACGATCGCATTACGGCAGTCGGACAAGGCAAGCAGGGTCCGATGACCGACGTTGTCGGCTGGCGCATTGACGATGTGGTGCAACTCATCCGCGGCAAAGGCGGCACCGTCGTACGACTGCAGATTCTGCCCGTGGGTGCGGCACCGGGGTCGCCGGAGCGAGTCCTCGAGTTCACTCGAGGCAAGGTCACGCTCGAGGCGCAGGCCGCTCGCAAAGAACTCAAAACCATCACGCGTGGCGAGATCGAGTATCGAGTCGGAGTCATCAACGTACCCGGCTTCTACTCCGACTACGACGGCCAACGAGCCGGCGACAAAAACTTTCGTAGCACCACGCGAGACGTGAGGCGGCTCATCGAAGAACTCAAAGAAGAAAAGATCGATGGTCTCGTCATCGACCTACGCGGCAATGGCGGCGGCTTCCTCCCCGAAGCACAGTCCCTCACGGGACTATTCGTTGACCAGGGGCCCGTGGTTCAGGTGCAGTTTTCAAATGGCGAGCGCGAAGTCCTCGATGACCCCGATGCGGGTATCGCCTACGACGGCCCGCTCGTCGTCGTGATCGATCGGTTCAGCGCCTCAGCGTCCGAGATTTTCGCGGGTGCGATTCAGGACTACCGCAGGGGCGTCGTGGTCGGTCAGCGCAGCTTCGGCAAAGGTACGGTACAAAACCTCGTGCCGCTGTCGCGCTGGAGTGCACGGCCGGTCAACGGCCAGCTCACCGTCACCATCGGCAAGTTTTATCGCGTCACGGGCGAGAGCACTCAGCACCGCGGCGTCGAGCCCGACGTGGAACTCGCCTCGCCAATCAGCCTGAAAGACATCGGTGAAAGCTCTCTCGATGACGCCCTGCCGTGGGATCGTATCGACCGCGCCGAGTTTCGCGCGCTCGACACTCGCCTGCCCTCGATCGCAAAACTCGCGCTCGAAGAGAATGCCCGCCAAGGTCGCGATCCAGATTATCGCTGGCTTGTTGAGGACATCGCGGCGCTCAACCGATTGCGCGATCAACGCGCGCTGTCGCTCAACCTTGAGACGCGGCGCGCCGAGCGAGCGCAGCTTGAGGCGAATCGACTCGCCCGGGAGAATGCCCGACGCGTGGCGCGCTCAGAATCGCCGATTGCATCGATCGAAGATCTCGATGCCTCGAAACAACCCGATGTGGTCCTCGACCAGTCGGCTGAAGTGATGGTGGATATGCTCAAACTGTCGGCGCCCGCCAAGCCGACAAAACCCAAAACGGTTACGGCGAAGCGCGAAGCCGCCTGAACCCGTGCCCGCGCTCGAGGCAATACTCGAGCCACTTGTTGAGCATCATGTTGCGTGCCCAACGCTGATCGAGATCGAGGCCCGCATGCTGACGCCATCCGCGTAACAGCGGGTGCTCGTGGGTGTCCGCCCAGGAGTGCGCTTCGGCCAAACGCGCATCGTGGTAGACCCGAACCTCCATATCAGGCGCGTTTGGCACCGAGCCATCGTCCGAAAACACGTAAGTGAGTTGCAGCATGGTCGTGTAGGGCGAGCGTTCCGTCACCCGAAGCTCGAGCTCGACATCGCCCTGCACGCTCGACTGATGCAATCCGTCGATTGAGCGTAGCTCGCCTGCGAGCGCACCGAGTCTGCGGTGATTGCTTTCGTAAAGAGCCATCAGCGCCACAAAACTTCGAGGCCGCGATCGCCAACTCGCTGGCAACAACGGCTCGCCGAGCAAGCCCTGCAGGGCGAGCTTTCGCGAGTCGAAGTGGTCGGGCGGCGATTTCATTGATCACACTATACCGCGAGTCGTGAGCTCACGTCATGGGCGGACACGTCGCTCAATCCCCGTCGACTCGAGGATGCGCGCCGAGATTTCTTCAATGGAGCATTCCGTCGTGTCGAGCACTGGAATCGAATTTCGTTGAAAGATTGCATCCGCGGCACGAGTCTCGAACTGAACCTGCGGCGGTGACGCATAGCGACTGTTTGGCCTGCGCTCCTGACGAATTTGTTGCAGACGATTGGGGGCGATGCGCAGTCCGAAGAGCTTGCCTTTGTGAGGCTGCAGCGCAGGCGGCAGACGCGCCGACTCAAGATCGTCATCGGTCAAAGGATAGTTTGCGGCAAAGATCCCGTACTGCATCGCAAGATAAAGACAGGTCGGCGTCTTGCCCGAGCGCGAGACCCCCACCAGCACGACATCGGCTTTCGAATAATCGCGGTTTGAGCCATCGTCGTTCGAGAGTGCGTAGTTTGTAGCGTCGATACGGGCCGCGTACCCGACAGAATCGGAGATGCCGTGCGCCTTGCCGGCGCTATGCGTCGAGCGCGTACCGAGTTCGCGCTCCATCGGCCCCACGAAAGCCTCGAAAAAATCGAGTACCAACGCCTCGGCCTCGCGCAATACGAGTCGTAAATCATCCTGGACCAAGGTGCTGAAGACGATGGGTCGGGCGCCCTCTTCGACGCCCGCGGCATTGATACGCCGAACTGCCTCGTGTGCCTTGTCAAGGGTGGAGACAAATGGCAGAGTCACGGCCCGAAACTGCAGCCGATCAAATTGCGTCAACAGGCTGTGACCCATGGTCTCGGCTGTCACGCCAGTTTGGTCCGAAACGAAAAACACGGTTCTTGTTGTCACGAGTGGTTCTACCCATCAAACGCCAGACGTCAGTCTCCCTCGCTCCGCCTGCCAACTCAAGGATGTACCCGTGACCGAACTCGTCCTACCCTTCGAGCGCCTGACCATGCACGACGTCGAAACCGTCGGAGGCAAAAATGCCTCAATCGGGGAGATGATTGGGCAACTTGCACGTCTTGGCGTGAAGGTACCGGGCGGCTTCGCCACGACGGCGGCGGCCTATCGGCAAATGCTCGCGCACAACGGGCTCGATCAACGAATTCGCGAGTTGCTTCAATCACTCGACGTCGATGATGTCGTGCGCCTCGCGGAGGTCGGTGCCACCATCCGCGGCTGGATCCTCCAAGCGCCGCTACCGGCTGCGCTCGAGAAGGCCGTACGCGAGGGCTATCGTCGCTTCGGCGATCACGTATCGGTCGCCGTCCGCTCATCGGCGACCGCCGAAGATTTGCCCGAGGCGTCCTTTGCAGGCCAACAAGAAACCTTTCTGAACGTTCAGGGTGAAGATGCCGTCATCGAGGCGATGCGTCACGTCTTCGCCTCGCTCTTCAACGATCGGGCCATCGCCTATCGCGTTCATCAAGGTTTCGATCATTCGCAGGTCGCGCTTTCAGCGGGCATCCAGCAAATGGTGCGCTCCGATCTCGGCGCGAGCGGCGTGATGTTCACCCTCGACACCGATAGCGGTTTTCGCGATGTGGTGTTCATCACGGCGTCTTACGGTCTCGGTGAAACGGTCGTCCAAGGCGCCGTGAACCCGGATGAGTTTTATCTCTACAAGCCGGCCGTGCGCGCGGGTCGCCATGCCGTGCTGCGTCGCAATCTCGGCGCCAAGGCCATCAAGATGGTCTACGGCGAGTCGGGTGCTGCAGAGCGCGTTCGTACCGTCGATGTCGCGCCGGCGGACCGGCAGCGATTCAGCCTCAACGATGCCGATCTGATCGAGCTCGCCAAGCAGGCCCTCATCATCGAAGAGCACTATGGCCGTCCGATGGATATCGAGTGGGGTAAGGACGGAGCCACCGGCACGATCTACATCCTTCAAGCGAGACCGGAGACCGTGCAGAGCCACAGCGGCCGTACGATCCAACGTTACACCCTCGCCAAGCGCTCCAACGTCATCGCCCAAGGACGCAGCATTGGGCAGCGCATCGGCGCTGGCCCTGCCCGCGTCATCTCCGATCCGTCACAGATGGCTCGCGTGCAACCCGGCGACGTACTCGTCGCCGATATGACCGACCCCGACTGGGAGCCGGTCATGAAACGCGCCTCGGCCATCGTCACGAATCGCGGAGGCCGTACCTGCCACGCCGCAATCATTGCAAGAGAGCTGGGCATTCCCGCGGTCGTGGGCTGCGGTGATACGACGACCCGGATCCGTGAGGGACAACCGGTAACCGTGTCGTGCGCTGAAGGCGATACGGGTTTTGTGTATGAGGGCGCGCTCGACTTCGAGCGTCGCCAGATCGAGCTCGACTCGCTGCCCCAAGCCCCCGTCAAAATCATGATGAACGTGGGCAACCCCGATCGCGCCTTCGACTTCGCGAGTATTCCGCATCGCGGCGTGGGGCTCGCACGTCTCGAGTTCATCATCAACCGCATGATTGGCGTGCACCCGCGAGCCCTGCTCGAGTTCGATCGGCTTAATGCGACACTCAAAGAAGAAATTCGCGCGCAGATGTCGGGCTATTCCGATCCGGTTGGTTTCTACGTCGATAAGCTTGCCGAAGGTGTGGCGCAGATTGCCGCAGCGTTTGCACCCGAGCCCGTCATCGTGCGTCTCTCCGATTTCAAATCGAACGAGTACGCCAATCTTATTGGCGGACGACTCTACGAGCCGACTGAAGAAAACCCGATGATCGGATTCCGTGGCGCAGCGCGTTACACCGATATCAATTTCCGAGCCTGCTTCGAACTCGAATGCCGTGCGCTCAAAAAAGTACGCAACGAAATGGGTCTCACCAACGTGCAGGTCATGGTCCCCTTCGTGCGCACCTTGGGCGAAGCCAAAGAGGTCACGGAGTTACTAGCCGCCAATGGCCTCAAGCGCGGCGAGCAAGACCTCAAAATCATCATGATGTGCGAACTACCCTCCAACGCGGTACTCGCCGAACGATTCCTCGAGTTCTTCGATGGCATGTCGATCGGCTCGAACGACATGACGCAGCTCACGCTCGGGGTCGATCGCGACTCGGGTATCGTCGCCCAGCACTTCGATGAGCGCGATCCGGCTGTCAAAGAAATGCTCTCCATGGCCATTCGCGCGTGTCGCAAGGCGAAGAAGTATGTCGGCATTTGCGGCCAAGGCCCTTCCGATCACCCCGATCTCGCGCGTTGGCTCGTCGACGAAGGTATCGACAGCCTCTCGCTCAACCCCGATACCGTGATCGAGACCTGGTTAATGCTGGCGCAGGACGCCGCGGCGACGGCTAAGCGTTAAGCGGAGCGCGACCCGCCAAAAACGGACAGACCGAGAGATCGACGTTTCCGCCAGAGACAATCACACCGATCTTCTCGCCTGGTTTACCGATGCGCCCATCGATGAGTGCTGCAATCGGCACGGCGGATGAAGGCTCGATGAGGAGCCGCAGGTCTTCGAGCGCAACACGCATCGCCGAGACGATTGCGCTCTCGGAGACCGTCAACACGTCATCCACGAGCGTCCTGAATATTGCGAAAGGTCGAACACCGATCGAGCCACGTAGTCCATCTGCAATCGTCGCGGGCGAGCCTTGAACACCTACCCGCTTACCACCATGAAACGAGCGCGCGGCATCGTCGGCCATCTCTGGCTCGACACCGATCACGCGACAGGTGGGGACCATGGCCTTACCGGCGATGGCTGTGCCTGACAGTAAGCCTCCACCGCCCACCGGCGCCGTAAGAACGTCGAGGTCGGGATACTCGCTCAACAACTCCAGCGCGGCCGTGCCCTGCCCGGCAATCACATGAGCATCATCGAAAGGATGAACGACCGCCGCCCCCGTGCGCGCAACGACCTCAGCGAGAGCAGCCTCACGGGCCACGAGCCCGGGCTCGCAGGAGACAAGCTCGGCACCTTCGGCGCGAATCGATTGAAGTTTGACCGCCGAGGCGTCTCGCGGCGCCACGACGACGCATCGCCACCCGAGCTCACGCGCGGCTCGCGCGAGCGCAGCGCCATGATTGCCCGAGGAATGGGTCGCCACGACTTTTGAACTCGCCTCGAGCTGCAGCAAAGCGTTGGTCGCCCCACGGAGCTTGAACGCACCGACGTGCTGGAGGTTCTCGCACTTGAAAAGCACGCGACGACCGACGCGCGCGTCGAAGCGTGGAGAATGTAATACCGGCGTACGCAAGACTCGGCTGAGCAACCGGCCTTCGGCGGCGACGATATCGTCGAACGTCGGTAGATCGATCATACGGGAATCAAGCGCCGGCACACTCAGCACGCGCCTCGCGGGCCGAGCACGAAGAATCGCTCGCGATAATACTGCAACTCGCGCACCGACTCACGAATGTCATCGAGCGCAAGATGCGTGCCTTCCTTGTTGAAAGCGGTCGCGAGCTCGGGTGACCAGCGCTTGGCTAATTCTTTGACCGTACTTACATCGAGGTTACGGTAATGGAAGAACGCCTCGAGCTTCGGCATCAGGCGCGCCATGAAGCGACGATCCTGGCAAATACTGTTGCCACACATGGGTGACGCGCCCGACTCGACGTGCTGCGCCAAGAACTCTAGCGTCTGACGCTCCGCCTCGGCGAGCGTGATCGTGCTCGCCCGAACGCGGGCGATGAGACCCGAGCCACCATGTTGCCGCTGGTTCCACTCATCCATGCCCGCGAGCGTGGCGTCATCCTGATGGATTACGAGCACGGGCCCTTCGGCAATGAGTTGAAGAGACGAGTCGGTCACCAACGTCGCAATTTCGATGATTGTATCCGAGTCGGGCTTTAGCCCGGTCATCTCGAGATCGATCCAGATCAGCGCATCGCGACTCGGCATGGTGACGGTCCATCGTAAGGTCTTTTCGATTGAGCGAAAGTCTATCAGAGGCTAGAGTGACCCTATCTTGGAATTCGAAGCGCAAGTCATTGCCGCGTACGGGCGTCATGTCCGGGTTCGCGACGACACGGGACGTATCGTTCAAGCCCGACCGTTCGGGCGTCGCCTGCAGGTGGTTTGCGGTGATCGGGTGCGATGTAACGAAGACGCCACTCACGCCGAGGTCCACGTCACCGAGATTCTGCCGCGTCGCACCCTCCTCGCCCGCGCTACGCTGCGCGGCGATGCCGAGCCGGTCGTTGCCAATCTCTCGCTCTTGGTCGCCGTGATGGCCCCTGCGCCGATGCCCGATCTCTTCATCATCGACCGTTACCTCTGCGCCGCATCCTCTGCGGGCATCAAAGCGCTCGTACTCGTCAATAAATGCGACCTCGTACCCGACATCGATCTTTCCGCGCTCACCCAGTCCTTCGAGACGGCCGACTATCCGATCCTTATATGTAGCGCCGAGACAGGTCGAGGTCTCGAGACGCTCAATGAATTTCTCCGTCACGAGACGAGCGTCTTTGTCGGGCAGTCAGGCGTCGGAAAATCTTCGATCATTGGTCGACTGATTCCCGGCGTCGAACTCGCGACCGGCGAACTCGATCGAGACGCCGAGGGTCGTCACACGACCACGAGCTCCTCCCTGCACGATCTGCCGGATGGAGGTCATGTCATCGACTCGCCAGGGGTTCGCGACTTCGCACCGTCCATCGATTCGCTCGAAGCTCGTAGCCTCGGATTTCCCGAGGTCGATCAACTCTCAACGGGCTGTCGATTTTCCGACTGCCAACATTTGCAGGAACCGGGCTGCGCGGTTCGGACCGCCGCCGAAGTTAGGCAGATCGATGAGCGTCGTTATGAGAGCTACCGCAGACTGCGGCGGCTGCATGCGGATCTGACAACGGCCCAAGGCCCAGGCCGAAAGCGCAGTTAGATCAGCGACTGGCGCCCCGCAAGCGCATGGGCGAGCGTTCCGCCGTCGATGTACTCGAGCTCCCCTCCGATCGGCACACCGTGTGCGATGCGTGTCGCACGCAAGCCGCGGGCCTTGGCAATCTCAGACAGAAAATGCGCCGTCGCCTCGCCCTCTACCGTGGGATTCGTCGCGAGGATCAACTCTTGTACCGTTCCCGAATCGAGCAAACCCTCAAGTTCGCGAATCCCGAGCTGCTCTGGTCCAACGCCATCGAGCGGCGACAGATGCCCCATCAAAACGAAGTACCGCCCGCGATAGCCACCCGATTGCTCGATGGCGACCACATCCGCCGGTGACTCGACGACACAAACTTGGCTCGCATCCCGCTGAGTCGAACTACAAATGAAACACAGCTCACTCTCGGTGAGCATGCGGCACCGTCGACATCGGCCAACCTTGGCGAGCGCACCCGAGAGAGCCTCGGTCAAGGCACGCGCGCCATCACGACCTTCCTGCAACAAATGGAATGCCATGCGCTGAGCGGTCTTCGGGCCGACTCCGGGTAGCGTACGCAACGCATCGATGAGCCGAGCGAGCGCAGGAGTGTGCTTCATCTCGAGGCGTTAACTCAGAACGGCATCTTGAAGCCGGGAGGCAAGCGCAACCCAGACATCAGGGAGGACATGCGCTGCTGGCTCTCGGTCTCGACTCGTCGGACCGCATCGTTGATGGCCGCCGCGACCAAATCTTCGAGCATCTCGCGATCGTCACCAATGACGACAGGCTCGATCTGCACGCGCTTCACCTCGTGCTTGCCGGTCATCGTGACCTTGACCATGCCGCCGCCCGCCTCGCCGACGACTTCCATCTGCGCGATCTCTTCTTGCGCCTTTTGCATATTGCGCTGCAGGGCTTCCGCCTGCTTCATCATGTTGCCGAAGTTAGCCATCGCTGAGTTTCCTTAATGCGGTTTGACTGAATCTGTTTTCAGGCTGGCGCCGAATTTTTCTTTGAAGCCCCGGATCGTCGCGTCGGACTCGAGTGATCGTCGGGCCTCGTCGAGCTCCGCGTCCGCCGCGCGCTGCTCCGCGCGGGCCGGAGTCTCGACCGGCGCCTGCGACAACTCGATCTCAACCCGAACCGTCTCACCCAGCGCACGCGACAGCGCCTGCGAAAGTTTGTCGACCAGGGAGGCTGTCTTGAGCAACGACTGGGCTGGGTCGAGGGTCAGGCGAAGGAGTCCACCCTCCCGACCGGCATAGGCGCAGTTCGCTGCCAGCTGCCTCGCCGCGCCGCCGAGCTCGAGACCGGCGATCGCCTCCTGCCACTGAGAAAGGTCGAGGACGACACCCGGTGACGAGCGAGAAGGCGCCACCGCCGGCGCCTCCCCCTGGGCCGAACTCGAGGCCGTGACAGCCGCGGAGGAAGCCCGCCGGGGCGCTTTGGCGTCGGTGGGGCCCGAGCTCGCCACAGGCCCCCCTGAAGCGGCCCCAGGCCCCGAGGCGAGCCGGAAGGCGGCCATGCGCAGCAAAGTCATCTCGAACCCTGTCCGAGGGTCTGGCGCCCAAGCCAGGTCACGCCGTCCCAGGATCGCCGTTTGATAGCAGAGCTGTACGTCTTCAGGGCTCAACGCCCCGGCTAGCTCGGCGAGCTGCTCGGGCGGATGCAGCTCGTCGCCTTCGTAGGTCGGCAGCGTCTGCATGAGCGCCACTCGCACCAGCAGCGTCGAGAGCGCATCGAGCACATCGCCATAATCCGGAGCCCACTCATCGAGTGACTGCGCAAAGCGCATGAGCTCGGCGGGGTCTGAAGTGCCGAGTAACCTCGCGAGCTGAAACACCTGCTTGCGATCGACCGTCGCGAGCATGGCCCGCGCTTCACTCTCAGCGACCTTGCCGCCCCCAAACGCAAGCAATTGGTCGAGGAGCGACAAGCCATCTCGCATACTGCCGTCGGCGGCCTCGGCAATGAGGCGCACGGCTGCAGGCTCGAAGGGAATGTTCTCCGCGTTGAGGATCACTTTCATACGATCGGCGATCATCGAGACGGACAATCGTTTGAGATTGAACTGAAGACAGCGCGAGAGCACCGTCACCGGCAGTTTTTGAGGATCGGTCGTCGCCAGCAAAAACTTGACGTGGGGCGGCGGCTCTTCGAGGGTTTTGAGCAACGCATTGAATGAATGCGTCGAGAGCATGTGGACTTCGTCGATGAGATAAACCTTGTATCGACCCCGAGTCGGTGCGTACTGGACGTTGTCGAGCAGTTCGCGCGTGTCATCCACCTTCGTTCGCGAAGCGGCATCCACTTCGATCAAATCGACGAAGCGACCCTCGTCGATCTCGCGACAGGTCGCGCACGTCCCGCAGGGCGCCGGGCCCATGCCCGTCTCACAGTTGAGGCACTTGGCAAGAATACGGGCGATGGTCGTCTTGCCGACGCCACGAGTACCCGTGAACAAGAACGCGTGATGCACTCGATTGGTTTCGAGCGCATTCGACAGCGCCTGCAGGACGTGCTCCTGCCCGGTGAGTTCATCGAATCGGCGGGGTCGCCATTTTCGCGCGAGTGCGGTGTAGCTCATGCTTGTCCTACTGGAGGCGGCCCGCACCAGCTGGACTCCGGCACCCGACATCGCCGCGACCGTTGCTCCCTTCCGGGCCTGGCGGGGTTAACGGCTGGTCGTCGCGAAGGAACCGGTGCGGGACGCCATAGAAGAAGCGGAGTCTACACCAGCCGACCATGTCGAGCCGCCCCCGAGTCCCGTGGATCGCCACCCTCCGTGGGGCCTACGGGCTCTACAAACACGGTGGATAGCGGTGGTAACCGCAACACGATCGAGTACGGTCGCCCGTGGGCTGGTATGGCCTCGGCGGTGGCGGCACCGAACTTCAGCCCGATGTTGCGACCCCCGTAGTAGGCCGAATCGGTATTCAGCCTTTCCCGATAAACACCCGCCGCAGGGACACCGATCCGATACCCTTCGCGGGTCGCCGGCGTGAAATTACTGATGACGATGATCGGACGGTCAATCTCGTGGCCGCGGCGCATAAACGCAATCAGGGATCGCTGGCGATCGGTCACTTCGATCCATTCGAATGAGTGAGGATCGACGTCGCATCGGTAGAGCGCGGGTGTCTCGCGTAGCATCGCATTCAGATCGCGAACCAACCGCTGAACCCCAGCGTTTAAAGGCTCATTGAGCCTCGACCAATCGAGTTCGGTATCGTGGTTCCACTCGCGCTCCTGCGCGAGCTCGCATCCCATGAAAAGCAGTTTCTTGCCGGGATGACCAAACATATAGCCGAGATACGCTCGGAGGTTGGCAAATTTCTGCTCACGGGTTTTTGGCATCTTGCCAATCAGAGAGCCTTTCCCGTGAACCACTTCATCGTGAGAGATCGGTAGGACATATCGCTCACTAAAGGCATAGAGCAGGCTGAAGGTGATCTCGTCGTGATGATAAGCGCGGTGCTCCGGCGATCGAGCGATGTAGCGCAGCGAGTCGTTCATCCAGCCCATATTCCATTTATAAGAAAATCCGAGCCCACCGGCTTCGACCGGCTGGGTGACTTTCGGGAACGCAGTGGACTCCTCGGCGATCATCAGCGTCCCCGGATACTCTGCGGCGATCACGGAATTCAGCTGCCGCAAAAACATAATAGCTTCTAGATTTTCTCGACCGCCATTGACGTTCGGAAGCCACTCTCCTTCGCGACGGCTGTAATCTCGATACAGTATCGACGCGACTGCATCGACACGCATTCCGTCTATCCCGTAAGACTCAAGCCAATGCAGTGCGCTGCCGATCAGAAAACTCCTGACCTGGGGCTTCGAAAAATCATAGATCAACGTATCCCAATCCTGGTGAACACCCTCTCGAGGATCTTCGTACTCATACAGGGGTGCACCATCAAAACAAACCAGGCCGTGCGTATCGTTCGGGAAGTGTCCTGGGACCCAGTCGACGATTACTCCAAGCCCTGCTTGGTGGCAGGCCGACACGAACCTCCCGAATCCGGCAGGCTCACCATGCCGCGAGGTGGGCGCATAAAGTCCGACGGGCTGATACCCCCAAGAGCCATCGAAGGGATGTTCGGCGGGCGGTAATAACTCGATGTGCGTAAATCCCAGCTGGGTCGCGTAGGGAACGAGCTCTGCGGCAAGTTCATCCCAGTCGAGAAATTGTCGTAGCGAATCCTTTGGGCGTCGCCAAGAAGGCAGATGCACCTCGTAAATACTAATGGGTGCGTGGGGTGCGTTGGCCTCTACACGCGCGCCGGGCCGTACGACTCGCTCTGTCAATCGTGATACGACGCTCGCAGTTCCTGAATAGGCCTCGGATCTGCGAGCAAATGGATCCGCTTTTTGACCCCGTATAACGCCCGACGCATCGTGAATGGCGAACTTGTACAGAGCGCCCTCAGTGACGCCCGGAACAAAAAGCTCCCAAATCCCGCTGTCCTCATGCAGCCGCATCCGATGCTGACGCTCATTCCAAAAATTGAAGGCGCCGACGACGCTGACGGCACCCGCCCTCGGCGCCCATACAGCAAAGCGCACGCCTGTCACGCCGAGTGAACTGCAAGGCTCGGCCCCAAGTAGACGTTGAGGACGTATGTGTCTTCCGGCAGCGAACTCCGCCAGCTCGCGCGGCGAGAGCAAACTCGGATGCCGATACGGATCGTCGAACACCGATTCCCCACCCGACTCCCAGCGCGCGCGTAATCGGTAGTCTACGATCAAAGTCTTGGTCGACGCCTCATAGAGCCCATCAGGGTGGAGCCGTTCGAGACGGGCAATAACGAGATGATTCTCAGGCTGCAGGAGTTCGAGAGTCAGCGCACCCGGCTGGAAAACTCGAACTCTCGCGTTTCCCTTCGAATCGATGTAGGGACCGAGCTGCAACGGCTCATACCTGCTCGAGCGCATCAAAGATCAGCGTGCGCCGAGCACAGACATCCACTTCACGAACCGTCTTTGATCGAAGGCGTTGTCATCACGCAAATCATCGAATAGCCGGTCGATCTCCGCACGCTTGCCACGATCTAGCTGCAAGCCGGCCAGCATGACGACAAGACCCATCGCCGCTTGCTCGGCGGCGGCTGGATCGGGGAATCCGCCGCGTAGAGATGCGTCAATCAGCGCCTGGACCACGAGGTTCATCTCAGCGGTACTCCAATTACGTCCTTTAAGCTCCCTTTCTGTGACCAGCAGCGCGTCGCGAGTGGACGCAAGGGCAAGCTTTAACGAGGCCACATCGCCATTCGCCGAACGCTGTAATCCGATTATCGCCCGGTCAAGCGGCTTCGAAGATTGCAACCGAAGAGCTTGAGAGACCTGTTGAAGAACGAGCAGATGCGCATCCTGCCATCGAAGGTCGCCCGGCCCGCCAAGCGAAGAGTTCGAGCCTCCAAACGCGGACAGTCGAAGATCCCGATGGCAGGAGTGACAGGCGTAGATACCGAAATCCGGGATGGGTCCAAGTCGTCCAGCGCCGTGACGGTCGATCAGATCAAGTTGCCGACGCGACGATTCGATGAGTCCCTTGGCCCATAAGGCAACATGCGCTATTTGAGCGCTCTTACGATAATGCTCCCGCCCACCACTGGTACGCCAAAGCTCGAGATAAGTATCGAGCTCGAAGACAATTCGTGGGTGACCGGCTGCCATCATTCGATGATTCGCATAGCGATCTTTGTCGCCGACATGACACGCGAGACAGGTGCCCGCGAGCGTATCGGGGTTCTCGAGTGCGACGAGCCCTCGGGCCAGATTCTCACTTCGCGGAATCTTCGGCACCTGATAGTGCGTCGCCAGCCACTTTTCCGAGCCACCGTGACAACTCTCACAGCCGACTCCGTCATCCAATTGGAATTTGACGCCTCGCTGCGCAGCAGGGACCGCATCCGAATGGCAGGCAAGACACGCTGGCGCCTCATGAGCCGGGCCGATACCCATCCGACGAGCGATCTCCTGGGACTGCTTGTTGAGTAACACCTTGTACGCGTTGGAATGCGGATCAAATTGCGACCAAGTCGTATATTCGTTTTGAAGGGCGCTCTCGTAAGTCTTGAGTGGCTGGCTCGAACCGTGGCACAGCGATGAAGCACAGGTTGCAACGCCCTCATGACGTCGCTTGGCCTCCTCTGCGACCGCGCCGAGCGTGGACAACAGTGCAAGACCTAAGGCTGCCCACTTCAACTGGATCGACTTAACACTCATCTTTGATTCCTCCGCGCCTGCTGCACGGCTGGGTTGTCCTCAACGTACCAGGGCTCGCCATCCTGGCTGAGATACATTCGCTGCATCTCCTGCAAATTGAACGGACGCGAACCGCGGCGACCAAAGACAGCAACTTGCCCACCGCTTTCGTCAACCGCACGATCGCGCTCCAATGGCCGAGACAGACTCAGCGCAGCCGATCTTGTCGCCTTGTGGGCGATCAACTCCGGTCGCGGTTCCGGACTGAACCCGTAGAAATTCGGCTGTGAAGAGGGGCTCGTCAGTTGCATTACTTTCAAGCCACCCTTTCCGTCTGCGACGTAGGCGAAAAGAGAGGCGTTGGTCGACGCGATCATGACGTCGCGGGAGTCGACAAGATTCCCGTCGGCGCCCCATTTCCGGAACAAGCGCGCCGCTTGCGGTTTTTTCACGTCGATGATGGCCAGACCCTCACGTCCATTAGCGACGTAAGCGTAGGTCCTTGCGACAGTGAAACCCCCTGCACCATTTAACGGTACCGTCGCGTCTGGCAACTTGCGCGGACGCGATGGCGCCGTAATATCGACCACCTCGAATCCTCGCGCCGTCGTCACGAAGAGATAACGGAACTGAAGGGCCACGGCACGCGGCGAGTCGAACGCAATCTCCGAAACGATCTTTGGCAGACTCGGAGTAGACAAGTCTGTAATGACAACCGACCTGTCCGTGACGACGTAAGCCAGATTCCCGGCGATGGTCAAATGCCGCGCACCAGTCAACTTCCCGCTCGGATTCCAAGTCAAGAAGCGCCGCAGGAAATTGTTCCTGAACTCGCCATCAGCCAACGTATTGATATCGACTAACACGAGCCCTTCGACCGAGTCGGTGATCACTGCAAAGTTATAGATCGGCAGGAAAGGTTGCTCAAGATTCGCCTTACGCATGCGATCGCCCTCATTGCGCGGCGGGTGCACGGGTTGAGTGGTCGCTAACGCAACGCACGTCGCATTGGTCGTCCGCACCTGGGTGTTGTGACCGAGAGGCGAGAACGGTGCGCTGATCAATTTCTGGCTGATGCCTTTGTTGGCGATGCTCGCTGCATCCAACACGCGCATACCGCGTTTCCCCTCAGCAGAGAACACGTATTCGCCTCGCAATTGCACGCAGCCGGCAAGTCCGCCGCTCAACGCGCTGGCGCGCTGTAATTCGCGGTCCCGACTGAGATGATCGGCGTACCACTTGGGGTAGGCGTATCGATGAAGGTAACTACCGATGACGGCCTGCGGCTCATCCCACTCCGTCACCTCGATTGCAGCGACGCCCTTCTCCGTGCCGACCCAAGCGTTTAGACCATTAAAATTGATGAACTGGGTACCGAATCCCAGTGTCTGCGCGATGATCGCGTTGTTATCTCCCTCTTTCGCAAGATGACAGTCACTGCAGGTCTTCGTTTCCGTCTTGCGCTCGGTGTGCGGATAGTGAGGATTCATTGCCTGCGAGCTGTAGCCCGACGCGGCGATCGGCGGCTGCTGGATGTAAATACGCTCTCGGTTGGAGTTGGTCGAAGACAACACGAGGGCCGACGACGAGCGCACCGGCGCCATCTTTCCTCCTTCACTCGCCCCGCGCCAACCAAGCATGAAAATGTCTTCACGCAAGACCTGTGGATTATAAGTCGCAAAATTACGCGTCTCACCGCCCTCGTAACGATGGCGCTCCGTCTTCGCATTCGCCTCGATCGGCAAATGACAACCGCCACAACTTGTCGTCCAGGGCGTGTGACAGGTGTAGCACTCCATTTTGTCGTCGTTGTGCGCAAGCATCTCCCACGGAATATCCGGCCCGAAGTTTTGCTTCTTGGAATCCTTCGCCATCGTCTTGGCTCGCGCCGCCTTCGCGTTGTAGTGCGCGTTACCGGGCGTCACCGTATCCTTGACCTGGGACACCTCCCACTCGAGACCCGCTGTCACCGCTGA
Organism: Gammaproteobacteria bacterium; assembly: GCA_016874235.1. Lineage (GTDB taxonomy): Bacteria > Pseudomonadota > Gammaproteobacteria > Steroidobacterales > Steroidobacteraceae > UBA964. The sequence continues at coordinate 22,225 of VGUJ01000006.1, read as the reverse complement.
TCTTTGAATCAGCGTATTCCCACGCCACTCGAAGCGAGGCTTTCCATCGGGGTTACGAATAAGACCCAGATTAGTCCCGGACTTCGGCGCCGCAGGTCCGGATGTTCTGAGATTGGCCACAGCCGCCGTCGTACCATGACAGTCCTTGCAGTCAATCTCGACGGCTGCAGCAACAGAGCCGTGCAGATAGCCATTGCCATGAGAGTCCTGCGCAAAGTGACAGTCGACGCAGTGCATGCCGACATCCACGTGAATCGAAGACATCTGCACCGTCTTTTTCCACTTCTGCGGGTCGTCGTTAGCGATGATGTTACCGTCGGCATCGAGCAGATTGCCTTCTCGGTCACGCTTGTGAATCGCCCGGAAATTCCACCCGTGCCCGTGATAGTCCGCGAACTGGGTATCCTTCAACTTCGGATTGAGCTCGCTGACAGTCTTGAGAAACTCAAGATCCCCCCACTTCCCGCGCGGCGCAGCGCCTTCCGGATTACGATCGAGCACCTGTCGGATTTTCTCCGGCGTCGGAAACTGCTGCTCTTCCGGCCACATGTGGGGAGCATCTGACTCGTAATCCCACATCGTGTAGCCAAGGAACGAGTTGATGAACATGTTTGGCTGGTGCATGTGACAAATCATGCACTGGCTCGTTGGGATCGACCGCGTGAATGAGTGGGCTAACGGATGCCCGCTGCGATCTTTCGGAATCGTAGGATCTAAGGTCTGCGATTTTCCATCGTGCCCAAATTGCGCGTAAGGACCTGAGTGTCTTGGATCGCGATCGTTCGCGTACACCACATGACAGCTCGTACAACCCGACGAGCGGAAATCGCCAGGGTTATCGTTAGTACCCATGAACCACATCAAGGGGTCGTTCAACCGAGTTTTGTGGATATTGAGTACCGGCACCGCGATCCGACCACCAGTACCGGGCCCGCGATTCGACTGCTTGAAGTCAGGGCGACCTGGCTCCTCAAGACGCTGTATTTGACCCAAAGAATTAGGGATACCTGTTTCGGGGAACAGGTTGGTGATGTTGCGTCCTCCGCGCTCGAAGGCGCGGAAGATATCGGCGGGCGGCAGGTTCTCCCAACGCGGCAATGGGTAGATTCGCTCGACGAGCTCATGCTTATCACGTTGCTCTGCCGTTGTCTTCGCCCCTTCGAGGATCGCCGCGACACCCTCTCTGGTGTAGCTCTCACCGAGAATATAATTCTTGAAAGGAAGTAAGCCATTGTTATAGGCCGCTCCGCCCCAGAACATCGTGGCGGTCGCCATCAAACTACGCTTGGCATCTTCGATGGTTCGGGCGTGACACGCACCGCACGCCGCATCGGCGGCGCGATAGTCGCCAGGATTGACGAACCGGATGAACTCGTTCGCCTCTTTGTTGAGCAAAGCGTAAGTACGCTCTGGGTTAGCACTCGATGGGTGATGCCATGCGGAAGGATACTTAGGCAGCACATGCGCCGCATCGCGCACCTCGGCGTACTTTCGGTTGTTCCGTTGCGTGTCGCGATCATCAGGACCAATCCAACGCACATTGGCTGAGCCGCCGTGACAGTCCGTGCAACCGAGTACGACACCCGGATTAGCATGCATGGTCGGCTGATCGGTCTTCGTGTGGCAGTCGTTACACCCCACACTCTTCGCCGCGGCCTCCTCCAAGGTCTGCTTTGCCGGCGCAGGCGGTGAGACCGAGTAAATCCGCTCGACTGCCTTGAGACCCTCCGCAGAGGTCGCGAAATCGACCGAGCCCGGCAAAAGCATCAGTCCGGATAAGGTGAAGAGTGAAGCGACGAGCTTTTTCATGAGTTCGATAATCAGTAAGTAAGAACGAGATTGCCGAGAACGGCGTAAGCGATGTCGTCTTCAAAGAGATCGCGATAACCGTCCCCCGGCACCAACGTGGCGACAGACAGACGACCCACGACGTTTTGAATGGCCGTCGGTCGCCAGATCAACGCGATTGAGGCGTCAATACCGATCTGCTTGTCGATATCCCCTTGCGCACGCGCAACCCGCAAGGTTTCCGTATCCACAAATTGCAGCCAATTGACGTTGGTGCTCACCCGCAAGGTTGGCGTCAGATCAAAGTCTGCTCCAACACCCACAAGCTTCAGCCCCGGATTCGCGAAGTTCGACTGACCAAACTCCTTCGACGATCTCAGCGAGTTCAGCAACCCGTTACGCCCGGTCAGTGTCACACGTCCACCACCAATCAGCGGAACGGGTTCGCGTATCCAAAAACTGGTATCCGCACCCGCAAACAGAGGATTTTCGAATATCGCGTCAAATCCTTCGCCTCGATCGTCAAACGGATCTGAATCCGCAGATCCCCACGCGAGCGACGCGCGGGCGCGGATCCATGAGAAATCCTTGGAGATCTCGGCTGCGACGAACCCCGCTCGGATCTTTTGCGGGCGGTCGACGAAGGTACCACGTTCGGCATCTCCAGTCGCGTAGTACGCGGAAGTCGTTAGGTTAACTCCGGCGATATGACCGTCACCGGAGACACCGAGATAGGTGACATCGTAATCACCCGATCGCTCGACGCCGAGCGACACAGGTCGCTGAATGATACCGTTATCGTCGTACTGAATTTGTCCGCCTTCGCGATTACGGTTATGAATCACCGTGCCTTGGGTGAAAAATCCGAGAGTCGGCCAGTCTTGTATATAAAGGTTAGCGACGAAGACATCATCGTCTCGAAACGATGCGAGACCGCGAGAGAACACGTCGTTCAGACCGCTATTCGTATCTTTGTCTAGGCGACGGAACCACGCAAGGTTGTATTGATAACGATTGCTTGCTCGGATGCCAAATAGACGCACACCAAACATCGCATCGTTGAGCAAAAAGCCACGGAAGTCAGAAGTGAAGGGCTGTATTCCGACGCGGAGACTGTCGAAGTCGTAGTTAGGCGACACATTTCGCAAATGGCGATCCACGAACGCAGCCTGCAAGCCAAACGCCGAGTCGTAGCGAACCTTAGAAGCATCTGCGGGCGCTCGCAGCAAACCACGCTCGTCAGCAGAGACTCGTGTTACGTTAAATGCTGGCGTGAATCGGAATTCCCAATCGGGCGGTTTGAACGTCGTATTGCCTTGGTAGAGCACAGTCTCAAGAATGAACGTCTGCGCTAAGATCTCCGTCTTCGGACTGCCAAACGTATTGAGGGATCCCGATCTGTCCGTAACTGGACCACCGACCGGCAGAGGAAACGAACGCGGCTCAAAGACTGAATCGGAAATCCCGATGAACGCCAAGTACCAGTCTTCGCCGAGCATCGGTCGATCGCCCTTTAAGCGATTGTAGCCATTGTAAGGGTCGAGCAAGTTTTCTTTAATGCCAATCGCCTCAACGATACGCCACCGATCCGGGAACCCTTGTAAAGATCCCATCTCCTCTATCGGAGCTGGGGAAATTCGCGATGGATCACAAGGCTCCGGCTCATACGGGATAACCGGTATCGTGGGGCTACGTCGGCCCGACTCGGTCGGCTGCGACGGTGGACACGCCTCGCTCGCGAGAGCGGACCCTGCAAGCAACCATCCGAGCAGCGCAGGTAACCACGTTCGATCAAAGACCACTGCAGGGCTCCTGTTCGTTGGAGTCCAGGAACGGCGCTTGCGGACAGCTGACGTAGCGCAGGCGCGCACCACGAGGAACTAATTGATCCGCTCGACGATTTGTCGGCGCGTTATGTGGCGGGTTTCCGGATAAGCCGGCACGTGCGACACCAAGGAAAGCGACCATGTCATCCTGATCGATGCCGTCCCCAGAAACTCCGATCGCCCCGATCAGCTGCTCACCGCGATAGATCGGCACAGCGCCGGGAAAAATTTGTATGCCATTGGCTAGACCGCGAACGGCACCATTTACGACAAAGCCGCGATCGAAACCGCCTACTCCACTGCAATTACGCGGGGTATCGGGCGTCAAACCACGAACAAACGCAACGTGCTGAATGACAGCGTTATGAACGAGATCCATTTGTAATCCCGTGTTGAGCGGACTCCATTGCCCCGGCGCTCGCGAGAGCGGACCAAATGGATTTCCATCAACCCCGTCCGGATAATTTGGGCGTGCGAGATTGCCGATCGCGCGCGCGGAAAACGCAGTCATCCCATCCGCCAAGGCATTTGGCAAGCCAAGAAAAATCCGCGTGGTAGGGACGTACTGCGCCGGCGACTCTTCTCGCAACCGTACCAAGACGCGATCGAGATAAACGGCCGGAGGAAGCGCATTCAATCTCTCTGCCGAGGTACGCGAAGACAAAAACGCCGCGCCGCGCGCCTTCTGTACCGACACATCGATACCGAACACGGGCGCATCGCGAGTTCTTACGAGCCCCAAAATCTCGCCCCGCGAATCTACGACGGTGATCGAGACACGCGCCGGCGTATCGAGCGGACGACGTATCTGCGCTCGACTACGATTCGCAATTCGCAAGGCACTCGAGAGAATGGATCGCACCTCGACGGATGTCAGCGCCGCAGCACCGTCAGTGCCTGCGCGCGGACGAAAACGCTCGTTGTCCGTCGCATCAACCAGAACGAACGCATCGAGATTGGCATAGTCCTGACTATCGGCCCGAATACCGGAGCGTGCCTGCCCAAAAGCTGTCCCCGCTCTGACCGCCGCAACGTTGTAGCCAGGTACTGCAATGAGCTGCCCAACGCTACCAAGCAGCGATGCGAACGTCGGGGGCGAGTCGATTCGGGAGCGTAGGTCCTCGACACGAAAATCGCTGAACCTGAGAGTCTTACCATCTGCCGTAATTCGATCTGCGCGACGGTCCTCCGGCGCAGCCAGCGAGCCCGTGGCGGCGAACGCCACCGCCTCGTCGACATCGTTATCGACATCGAGAACATTACGATCAATGCCATAAACAGGATCGACGACTACCCCTACGCCACCGATCGGCGTTCCGGATCGGTAGAGAGGGAATCCACCCGGGTCGCCTGCAAGTCCGAGAGGCGAACGCTTCGGTCCGGCATCACCCTCAGCAGTCGTGAAACGCAACGCAACATCCGAGCACGGCAGCTGACTGAACTGAACACCGAACAACGGACCGCCCGGAGTCAGCAGTTCGCCAGGATTGAAATGTGATTGAATGATTTGACTGGCCGTTCGAGTGCTGAAGGCATTACCTTCACTTGACAGATAGGCGCCGGTGACGGCCTTTGCAATCGCAGCCGCCGTCGCGGGAATCACTTCGACGTTTTCGAGGCCTCCGCTCAGCGCCGACGCCGACACGTCGCTGGTACGCATCGTGACGTCCTCAAGCGCGCCAGACATGCGGAACACCGCAAGCACATTACCGACCCGATCGACTACGGCAATGGTTGCCTTGACGCCTCTCGCCTGCGCCTCAGCAACACCACGTGCGATGACGGATTCAACGTCACTGACAGCCAAAAAAGAGCTGACGTTCGCGCAGCTCCCGTCACAGGAAGCCGTACTGGAGGGTGGAACCGCGCCACTACTGACTCCAGAGCTCGGCGCCTCCGAGCCGCCACCGCCACACGATGCAACCAACACGGCGCAGAGTGCCATAAACCCCAGGCGTCTCATTGGCTAACCACCGCCTCTCGAATCACCTTCTTCATGACAGGAATCCACAGCGGCTCTTGCTTGTCGTGATAAACGTGACACGACGCGCAAGGGCTTGCGATACGAGCCTGTCCACCCTCAGTGCCGATCTCACCGCCATGGCAGTCACGACATACTTTGATCTGCGGCATCAAAACGTCGCTGGCGACTTTTGAATCCGTCGCAGCGTGACAGGTCTCGCACGTCGCCTTGCCCGTCGCGTGCGCGGAATGATCAAATTGCGCTTTGGGCATGAACGTTTGCGTCAACTTGACCGGCGCGACGCTCCACAGAGGCTCTGCGGCGGACCCTCCGCGTGTGACGGTATGACAATCCGCGCACATCCGACGCTCGAAGATATCTGCCGCCACCTGATTCGCGCGCTGCTTGGCGCTCCCGAGCACGCGAGCGCGAGCTGACGCACTCAACGAAGCTCCGGGTGGTGCCGCACCGCTTGCAGCCGCTACCGTATCGCTATACCCGCCGAGAAAACGCCGACTGTAATGATCAATCAGCGTCTGCATGACCAGTGCCGGCTCGCCATGCGGCACCGTACGCTTCGGCTCAGCTGGATCGAAACCCAGCGTGTGGCATGAGCCGCAGTGCTGCTCCATCTCAATTGGCTTGAAGCTCGTACCGCTCTCAGTCGGCGTGTGGCAATCAGCACACTCCATGACGACTTCACCCTGCGGAGCCTTGATGCCCTTCGGATTGAGGTGCGCAGCATGCGTAAACTCGAGATTCGATTTTTCAACGATTTCTGATTCGCCTAAACGGGCCCTCGTCACTTTCCAATCGGGCGCCGTCAGTAAACTGACCTGAAAATCCGGATGCTGAGAAACAAAATCCGTCACCGGCAGCACTTTGGGTCCAGCGCCATGACTCTGGGGTTCGGCATGACAATCCGAGCAAATTCGCGTGTCGAGCTGGACAAGATTTGACGGTTCATCATGCTCGACGTGACAGGTCGTGCAACGATCGGAAGTCATGTCTGCCGCAGCAGGATGATCCGCAGGAACGTGCTGATGAAGAGTCGTCGCGTGACAATCGAGGCATTGCTCATTGCGAACTCGGCGGAACGGTTGCTCATGACAGGCCTCGCAAGCAACCTCGAGATTACCGTGCGCAGAATGTAGCGCCCCGGAAGTCCACTGCATATCGCTCGGCAAAACGCTCTGTCGCAACCATTCGATGGACGCATCGCCGCGACCCACCATGACCCAGGGCAGAACGAGTCCGAGTACGAGGGAGACACTGATTCCCGCCCACGCCCAAGGACGCTTTCGCCAACCCACTTCGGCGAGAGACATCGAAAACTTTAGAAGCGGCCCATCGTCGACAGCCACACTTTCTCGGATATCTCGCTCGATTGTCAGGGTCACGTCATAGCCGACGGGACTCTCGACCACCTTGATCAGCGACGGACCGAGCGAAATCTCGTCACCCACTCTCAATACGGCGCTACGCTGCAACCGCCCGTTGATCTCGACCTGCGCAGGAGGCGTGCACGTGAGTTGCAGCTCGCTACCGGATCGACTCAAACGTGCGTGCTGCAAATCGATTCGCGGATCGTTGATCTGGATATTCTGATCAGTGGCTCGCCCAATGGACAGCGAATCGCTCTCGACCGCCCTCTCTTGCGTGCGCAAGCCACCCGCTTTTTCCGTCTCTAACGAACGAATTAAGAACCGCATCGGATTACCAGTAGAGAAACACGCTCACGACGTGCGCGACGAGTGTTCCGAGCAAAGCCAAGGTTACAGGTACATGTATGTACAGCCAGATATCGAGCCAACCTCTGATCTGCGCATCTCTACACAGCCGACGAAGTAAATTTCTCCGCTCCGCCAATAGGCTTAGCAGATCGCCAATGCGCCGACTGAGCTCACCATCCGTACTGCGTGCAAGCTCGTCCCCGAGCCATGCCAGCGCCGCAGACTGTCCACTGTTTGGCGAGCTAACGGCTCCTTCAGTCGAGGGAACCATCAGCACAGAGCTGTCCCGGCCGGACAAAATGTTGCGCGTACTACCACCGAGCACGGTGCCCTCACGATTCGCCCGCAGCAGAGCAGCGAAACGCCGTGGCATGTCGCGTGCGATACGCAACGCGCGCTGGTCGAGGTCCTGAATTTCCTCAAGCAGACGGTCAGGCTTGCTGCCGGCGCGATTTGCCGACATCAGCTGGGGGTAACGCTGGTAAGCCACCACCCCGACGACTCCGCTGACGATCACGATGACCATCAATACATAACAAAGCGTGTGCAAATTCCAACCGAACTGGAATCCACTGTGTAATGTAGAGATCAACAGAAGCGAGAGACCCAGGTAAACGTGTGCGCTGGTCCAGCCCCGCAGGGTGCCCATCGCCGATGAATATGCCCGCTTTCTAACTCCCAGAGCGGTCAACCACAAGGTAAGCGCAGCACCGATGCCCCCGAGTGTATATCCGAGCCAGGTGCCACCGTTGGGGGGCGATAGAGGGTCGTGCCAGACATACAGCGCCACGGAGAGACCGCAGAGCCACAGAGACACCCGAAGATAACGTCGATTCGCATAATTGAGCAGTGACTCGTGCATGCTTAGAACCGCGAGGCCTCCTCCTTGACGAACGTAACAAACTCCTCCGGGCTGACGCGCAGCGCCGCACCTGTCGGACACGCGCGAACGCATGCAGGTCCGCCATCCTGACCCTTACACATATCGCACTTGACCGCTTTTTTGACAGCCTTTGGCGCATCGGTCGGAGCATGCTCGTGGTGATGAGCGCGACCAAGCCCCTGCAACTCGCCATAAACACTCTCTTTGTTCCCGCCGAACATCAGCCAAGACATTAGCGAGGGCTGCTCGAGCGGCGGTCCCGACATGTGAATTACGCCATAAGGACAATTACGCTCGCAGTTTCCACAGCCTATACAATTATCGCCGACGAATACTTCACCATTCGGCGAACGGCGAATCGCATCGGGCGGACAGTCCTTCATGCAATGCGGATCTTCGCAGTGGCGACAAGACGTCGGCACATGAACGTTCGCAAACGTCGGGCCGGCTGCGCGATCGAGGCGAGACGTGCCGCCATGAGTCGCCGCACAGGCGCGCTCACAGTTATCGCATCCGACACACAGCGACTCATCGATCAGCAGTACGTCGGTGGCCTCACCCAGACCTTGCTTTAGAAGGAACGAAATCAATTCGCCTGCGTGGTCCTGCCCTTGCAGATGGGTGTTACTGGCCACGCGCTGTCGAACAGTCGCCTCCAGCTCTTTTCGCAAGCGCGGATTTTTCTGGAGTAGTTCGTCGAACGTCGCAGCATTTACACTAATGGTCTCCGTGGCCACCGTTGCTCGCACCGTCGCACTACGCCGCGTGTTCCCGAGTAGACCCATTTCGCCGACATAGTTGCCGGCCGCCACGTACGAGGTCACTACCTCTCTTGCGCCGATCGATCGCAACACCGATACGGAGCCGCTTCGAATGAGATGCAACGAATCAGCCTCGTCACCCTCGGTAAACAGAACTTGCCCCGCCCGAAAGCGATTGAGCTTCGACTTGGCAGCAATAGGCAGTAACTCATCGGTGGTGGCTTGCGGCGCAAACCCTCTCTGAATCGCACGAACGATAAAGGCATGGTCGACGACGGCTTTGGCAGCGTCGACTGAGCTCAACAACTTCAACACATCCCGACGCGGCGTCTCGATCAGTACACAGTCTCGCCCGGCGAGTGCGGTAGCGGTACGACGACGACCCGAAAGCAATCCCATTTCACCGAAGAATTGCCCGGTCGAGAGCACCACGCGCTTAGCTGGATCGTTATCGTCAACTTGGATTTCGACGCTACCGCTGAAGATTGTGTAGAACGAGTTGGTGTAATCGTTTCTTTTGAACACCACCTCGCCTGACTTCGGAACATGGACGCTGCTACCGAGCATCAGCTCGCGAAACATCAGCGGATTGACCTCCGCAAAAATCGGTATCCGCGCTTGCATACTCTGCAGCGTCGCGGAGACTGAGAGATGTCCGGGAATTCCCGCGAGCTTCGACTGAAGCAAGGGTTCGTCAGCTGGCGTGACGGGTGCGCCGCGAATGTGCTCAACAACCTCGTAGCCTTGGTTCATCGCCTGCTTGATGAGCGGATATCCCCCTAGCGCACCGATGACGTACAGCCCAGCAACATTGGATTCGTAATTGGCCGATAGCAACGGCAATGAGGTCGGATCGCTCGAGGGGAATTTGATTCCGCAGGACTCAACAAACTTGCGCGGCGGAATAGCACCGAGACGGGCGATGATTCGATCGCAGGGCAACTGCATCTGCCCATTTGCAGTCTTCAAAGACAACTCGTACGGTTTAGCGCCCCCCGGCGTCTCGGCGAGCGCACTGCACTGGGTGGAATAGAGGCAGTTAACCTTTCCCGCCTCTATTGTTTTTAGGATGAGCGTCAAGTTGCCGTCCTTGCAACGCGCGAACTCCCCCGCCCGATTGATCAGATAAACCGTATTCTGTTTTGAGAGAGCCACCGCGTTCTCGATGGCCGCATCACCCGCACCGACGACGACGATCGTCTCGCCCTGGTACTCCTCCGGGTCATCCAGCGTGTACTGCACGCATGGCAAGTTCTCTCCAGGAACGCCGAGACGCCGCGGATTACCTTGCAACCCGATGCCAAGGATGACGTTCTCAGCGAGAACTTCACTACCGTCTTGTAGCGTGAGATTGAAGTTCCCTTTCTCCCCGGAGATCGCGACGATCTCCGCACCGTAACGAACGTTAACGTTCTGCGCGGCAAGACCTCGAGCCCACTCATCGAGAATTTTTTCTCGAGTTCCGGCGGCGAAGGCGAGTGGACTACGCAGCGGCAGCACATTCGGCTCGGCCATCACGTGCTTGCCTTTCTGGTATCGCTGGATCGTGTTGGCATGAGCAGCCGTTTGCTCAAGCAGCACATGCGATACGCCGATCTCGGCAGCCCGGGCTGCAGCGCTCAATCCGCCCGGGCCTGAACCGACAACGGCAATGACGACCTTGGTCATGACCTCACCCGCCGTCCGCGAACTCCGGATAAAGAGTCATTCCACCGCAGACGAAAATGGTTTGACCATTCACGTAATCCGATTCATCCGAGGCCAGCCAAACCGCCGCTTTGCCAATATCAGTCGGCTGTCCGACTCGGCCATAAGGGATGAGTTCGAGCAACTTGGCGAGCGCCTCGGGCGTCTCCCAGGCGGGGCGATTGATCGGCGTGGCGATCGCACCCGGGCCAATCGAGTTCACCCGTATTTTGAGCGGTGCGACTTCCTGTGAAAGACTTTGCATGAAAAGTTTGACGCCGCCCTTGGAAGCCGCGTAGTTGACGTGCCCGGCCCACGGGATGACCTCGTGTACCGAGGACATGCAGATCACTTTACCGGCAGCCGCAGAGACTCCGGACTGAACGCCACGCTTCATCATCTCTCGGACGGCGCGGCGGCTGCAGAGAAACATGCCGGTCAAATTCACGTTGATGACCTTGTTCCATTGAGCCAAGGTCATTTCGTGGAACGGCGCGTCCTGCTGCAAACCGGCATTATTCACGAGGATGTCGATCGCGCCCCACTCGCCCATCATTTTGTCGAACATCGCCTCGACTTGCGGTTCATCTGAAACGTCGGCCTGCACTGCGATGGCGCGACCACCGGCTGCCTTGATGGCCTCGATCACAGGCACCGTACCGGCCACGTTACCGGCGTAGTTGACCACCACGTCGGCTCCGGCTTGGCCGAGGGCGATCGCCACACCCGCGCCGATACCTGAACTTGCGCCGGTAACCAACGCCTTTTGACCCTTGAGCGGTTTGTAAGACATGAAATTTGCTCCTGAAAACATTACGAATTGAATTAGTGTGAACGCCACTCGTCGATCAACGATGCGACTAACCCGGTCCACCCCGTTTGATGGGACGCACCAAGTCCGACACCCGTGTCGCCATGGAAATACTCATGGAACGTTAGGTAGTCACGCCAATGCGGATCATTCTGGAATTTTTCGATGTTTCCGTACTCTGGACGTCGACCACTCGCATCCCGTGCAAACACCGCGATCAGTCGATTCGCATGCGCGCGCGCAATGTCATCGATGGTCCAGGTTTTCCCTTTCTTGTCCTTGACGGTTAAGTCTTTTCCATGCGCCTTGGCGAGCTTGCGCAAAGATTCAATCATGAGAAATGCCGTTGGGAACCAAATCGGCCCTCGCCAATTCGAGTTACCACCTTTGATCTTGCAGTCAGCCTCGCCCGGCTCGTACCCGACCTGATTTCCGCCAAGACTGAAGGGCTGCTCAAGGTGGACCCTTGAGAGGCTGCGTAAGCCGTAGTCGGACAGAAACTCGTCCGAATCGCATAACCACTGCAGCATCCGCTCAAGCTGTGCACGATCGACAATCGTCATCGCGAGGGTTTCACCCTCTGGGTTAGCAATCTTCGAAATGCAGCGATCTACGATCTCAGATCGGTTGTTCACGAACCAGTTGAGATTGGATGTGAACTCTGGGAACTGCTTGAGCCACTCCGTTTCCAAGCGCTCCACGGCATACAACGGGATGAGTCCGACCATGGAACGAACCCGAATCTTCTCGTAGTGCCCATCGGGATAACGCAATACGTCGTAGAAGAAACCGTCTGTCTCATCCCAGAGATCATGATCGCGCCCACCCTGACGCTTCATCGCAGCGCCGATGTAGACGTAATGCTGGAAGAACTTGGTTGCTAAGCTCTCGTAGGTCTGATTTTCTTTGGCGAGCTCGAGCGCGATACGCATCATGTTGAGACAGAACAATCCCATCCATCCGGTTGCATCCGACTGCTCAAGCACTGCACCGCCGGGTAGCTTTTCCGATCGATCGAACAATGTGATGTTGTCGAGCCCAAGGAATCCGCCTTCGAATACGTTGTTGCCGCGACTGTCGACCTTGTTGATCCACCAAGCAAAGTTGATGAGCAATTTATGGAAGCAGCGCTCGAGGAACGCCCTATCGGCCACCCCGGAGCGAACGCGATCCATGTTGTACACGCGCCAGACCGCCCAGGGATGCACAGGCGGATTGAGGTCGGAGAACTCCCACTCGTAGGCAGGAATCTGTCCGTTGGGATGCTGAAACTGCTCAAACAACATCAGCCATAACTGCTGTTTGGCGAACTCAGCATCGATGATTGCAATGGCGACCGTGTGGAACGCGAGATCCCATGCCGCAAACCACGGGTATTCCCATTTATCTGGCATCGACAGAACGCGCATCGAATTGAGATGACGCCAATGCTTGTTTCGGATATCGATTCGCGACTGAGGCGGCGCGAGCTTCGGGTTGTCACCCTTCAGCCAAAGATCGACATCGAAAATATAATTTTGCTTCGACCACATCATGCCGGCAAACGCTTGTCGCTGAATTCGACACTCGTCCTCGGTGGCGCCCTTCGGATGGATGGTTTTGTAGAACTCATCGGCCTCGCGCCGCGCTTTGTCGACTACCGCCGACGCCTCCTCGAGCGACGCCTTGCCGTCATCCGACAAGCGGAAAAGCAGCACCACCGAACCTCGCGCCGGTACCGTGCGTCGGTAATGTATTCCCGCCTTGGTGCCTTCCTGATCGGCGTTGATCGCGCCAACCTCGCCGTTGACGATATGGCGATGGAACGCATCCTTATAAAACGCGCGCCCAGCCTCAGGCTTGACGCCATACAACCGTTCAACGTTTGTTTCGTTATCGGTAAAGAGCGTTTCCCCCCCGCTTTCGGCGGAAAAATAGCGCTTTCCGAGCGAATACTTGAAGGGTAGATTGGTCAACCCGTCGGCCCCGGAATCGTCGGCGACCATCCGGATCTGTTTGCCGCGTTTTGCCCCTAATTTGATATTCGGTGGGCGCTTGCGCGTCTCACCCCAACCCCAGATGTTTCGGAACCATAATTGGGGTATCAAATGAATATCGGCGTCTTCGGAGCCTCGATTACAGACCTCGATTCGAATACACAGATCTTCTGGGTCGGCTTTTGCGTATTCGACGAACACATCGAAGTAGCGATCTTGATCAAAGATTCCAGTGTCGAGTAACTCAAACTCAGGTCCTCGACCGTTACGACTTCCGTTCTCTCGTACCAAGCACTCGTACGGATACTCCGCGTGGGGATACTTAAAGAGATACTTCATGTAACTGTGGGTCGGAGTGCTATCGATATAGAAGTAGTACTCCTTCAAATCCTCGCCATGATTGCCCTCCGCTGGGATCAATCCAAATGGACGCTCCTTTAGGATCGGGTCACGCCCATTCCACAACACCAAAGAAAAACACAGCAGTTGATACTGATCCGACACGCCCGCCAGACCATCTTCACCCCAGCGATAGGCTTTACTTCGAGCCATATCATGCGTGAGGTGATTCCAGGCGGCGCCATTCGCGCTGTAGTCCTCGCGAACCGTGCCCCATGAGCGCTCACTCAGATAGGGTCCCCAGCGGTACCACGCCTCGCCAGAGCGAGCTTTAAATAAGCGGCTGTGCTCAGCCGTCTGCCGTGAGTCGACCATACTCCATCTACCCCGAACAATGGCGCCCCTCTCGCAGGTCTCAAAAAGAGCACTGCGGACGACTAACCGTCGTTATTGTTCTGACCAGCCCAGAATGGATCTTTCAAAAATAAAAAACAAGTTGCTGTAACGTGGGCGAAGGGGGCTCAAACTACGTAACCCTGATTCGAACGATGTAACCGTTCGGCGAGCTGGCGCATCAGCCGTAGGCCCTCCTCAGGATGTGCAGCGATTAGATACTCAAAGTTTTCTGCCGTGAGCGGATCCACCTCAACATTCGTGAGGGCGACCACCGAGGCCGAGCGCGGCATGTTGAGAAGTAATCCCATTTCACCCACCCACTCCCCTGGGCCCAGGCGCGCAATGGAAATTTCGTTACCATCGTCTCGGCGGTAACGAACCTCCACCTCGCCCTGACGGATCAGGAACGCCCTATCGGACTGGGTCCCTGCATCGATGAGGCGGGTCCCCGCAGGGAATCTTCGGTATCCACACCCCGCAAACAGGCATGGGTATCGGTCGGTGTGATGCAGTTTCGCGCAGCCGGTACCGGACTTCTCACCACCGATTTGGCGATAGAGAACAACCGCCAAAACCGCGCCACACACCGGGCCCACCACATACAACCAAAAGTCGTTGAAGATCCCGCTCAACATCGCTGGCGCAAAGCTGCGTGCGGGGTTCAGGCTGGTACCTGATACCGGCGCCTCGATCATCACTAAAAGAGCGATCAGCAAACCCGCAAGGTAAGGTGTGAAGCGGGCAACCGCGCGTTTATCGACCGCCCAAAACACCAGAAAAATCAGCGAAAACGTAATAATCAACTCAGCGATTAGTGCGATGGTCGGCGTGTAACCAACCCCCGGACGCGTCAGGCCAAGATCCACCGAGCGAGCGGCTTCGCCGGCGATCGCTGCGACGACGAGCACCCCGAGGAGAGCCCCCGCAATTTGAGCAATCACGTAGCACAGGGCATCGAGCGATGAGATTTTTTTGCGCAACCAGAAGGCGAAGGTCATCGCCGGATTCAGGTGTCCGCCACTTCTTTGACCAAGCGGCGATAGCACGACCAGCGTACCGCCACCCGCGAAAAGTATGCCGGTAGCGAGACGCCGTACCGGATCGGAGGGAATCCACTCGCCCATCGAGCTGCCCTCGTGCCACATCAGAACCACCGCACCGATACCGGTGCCCATCATGACAGCGGTGCCGAAGAACTCCGCGAGGTATGCCGGCCAGTGATGTTTCATGCGTGACCCCTTGGCCTGTCGATCAAGAAAACGTTGAACAAAGACCCCGATTGTGGCTTGCTAACAATCGCTCCAAAATGAAATGAGTGCAAGACGCGCACGAAAAAAACAGGGGCGCGAGGGAGTGAGTGAACATTGACAACAATGTTGTGGCGAGCCTCGAACTCCCGCGCCGAACTGTCGCGATTATATTGGCGGGAGGTCGAGGCAGTCGCCTGCTCGATTTAACAACCCGCCATTCAAAACCGGCTGTTTTCTTTGGCGGTAAATTCCGCATCGTCGACTTTACTTTGTCAAATGCCGTCAACTCGGGCGTAAGACGCATCGCCGTCCTCACGCAGTACACGAGTCACAGCCTCATCCGTCATATCCAAATGGCGTGGGGATTTCTGCGCAGCGAGCTCAATGAATTCGTCCAAGTCTTGCCGGCGAACCAGCGAGCAGGCAGCGACGTCTGGTATCAAGGCACGGCCGACGCCGTATTCCAGAATCGCGAAGTCATTCGTAGCTTCGGATGCACCTATACGCTGATCTTGGCGGGCGATCACGTATACAAAATGGATTATGCAATCGCCCTAGCCGATCACGTGCATCATGGTCGAGGTTGCTCGATCGCCTGTATCGAGGTGCCGAAAGAGAAAGCCAAAGATTTCGGCGTGCTCGAGATCGGCGAAAACAGTAGGGTGACGCATTTCGTCGAAAAGCCCGAGCATCCGCACTCATCCGCTCACGCGCACGGAAAGTGCCTGGTTTCGATGGGGATCTACGTATTCGATACCGCTTTCCTTTTGGGCGAACTTGAACGCGATGCGGCCGATCCGAATTCGACGCATGATTTCGGACGTGATGTCATTCCGCGTCTGGTTCGTGAAGGACACGTTACCGCGCATCAATTCGAGTCGAGCGCAGTCAACCGCGCTGACGGCACAGAACCTTACTGGCGCGACGTCGGAACACTCGACTCGTATTGGGATGCGAACATCGACTTGACGACCACACTGCCCCTTCTGAATCTCTATGACGAGCGCTGGCCGATCTGGACTTATCAGGCGCAGCTACCGCCCGCAAAGTTCGTCCACAACTCAGAGGATCGTCGCGGCATTGCCTTCGAATCTTTGGTCGCGAGTGGATGTATTGTCTCCGGCACCGTCGATCGTTCAGTGCTTTTCTCTGGCGTGCGTGTGCACTCGAAAGCACGGCTGGAGCTGTGTGTAGTTCTTCCTGGCGTTACGATCGGACACGGCGCTCGAATAAAAAAAGCCGTTATCGATCGCGACTGTAATATTCCAGGGGAACTCATCGTGGGCGAGGACCCGGAGCTGGATGACCAGCGTTTCGTGCGTAGCCCCAACGGCGTCACCCTGATCACGCAGGAAATGCTCGATCGCGTGGCGAGCAACGCATGACCTCGAATGGTCGCAGTCTCTCCGTGCTGCATGCGGCCACGGAGCTTTTTCCGTGGATCAAGACCGGCGGCCTCGCAGATGTGGCCGCAGCACTACCCGAGGCGCTCGGTACGATTGGCGTCGATGCCCGCCTCGTCATCCCGGGTTTTCCAGAGGTCATCTCCGCCCTGCGCGATGATCGGGTGGTGTATGAGGCGCAGGGTCTACTCGGTACTTCTCGCATGCGGCTACGCCTGGGATCGCTGCCCTCGCGAAGCACTCCCATTTATGTAATCGATGCGCCCTCCCTCTACGCGCGACCAGGAAGCCCCTACTCGCATCCTTACCACGGCGATTGGGGAGACAACCTTATTCGCTTCGCCATGCTGGGCTGGACTGCAGCGCGACTCGCCGAGGGTGGTCTCGATCCACAGTGGCGGCCCGATCTCCTGCACGTGCACGACTGGCACCCCGCGCTTGCCCTCGCCTACGCCGCGGATTCCTGGCCTCCTGTGAAGAGCGTTCTTTCGATCCACAACATCGACTACCAAGGACGCTTCCCACCCGATGACTTCAATCGTCTCGGCCTGCCTCACTGGTTATGTGCGCCCTACGGGCCGCTCGAGTTTTTCGGTGACCTCTGTTTTCTCAAAGCCGGTGTGGTGCTTGCTCATAAAGTCACGACGGTCAGCCCAACTTATGCACGTGAAGTGACCGCGGGGCAACATGGTCATGGCATCGACTCAGTGATCCGATCGCGGGGCGACGCGCTCATCGGTATCGTGAACGGTGTCGACTACAGCGTTTGGGATCCGCGAAACGACGACCATTTACCGGCACGCTTTGGAATCGATGACCTCGCTGGCAAGGCGCGCTGCAAAGCAGCACTACGCGCCCGGGTAGGACTCAACGATCACGGTGAGGCGCCTATTTTTGTCGTCGTCAGCCGACTTGGCTGGCAAAAGGGGTCTGATCTCATCGCCAACGCCGCCGACGACCTCGTCGCGCGCGGCGCTCAACTCGTGGTAATCGGCAATGGTGATCGTCAAATCGAGGAGCGACTCCAGGAGCTCCAAAGTCGGCATGGCGGAATGGTGGCCATCCGCACCGAGTTTTTAGAGCCGCTTGCTCATCTTGCGATCGCTGGAGGGGACGCGCTTATCATGCCGTCGCGACAGGAGCCTTGTGGGTTGACCCAAATGTACGCGAAGCGTTACGGAACATTACCCCTCGTGAATGCCGTTGGCGGACTCGCCGACACGGTCACCGCTGAGACCGGCTTTCGCTTCCTTGAGCGCGAATCTTCTTTGACGACTGCCATCGATCACGTCTTGCAGACCCATCAAGATCGTCCGCGCTGGATGCATATGGTATCGACCGCGATGCTTGCAGATCACAGCTGGGGGAAATCCGCAGAGGCGTATCGCGACGTCTATCTGCAAATCTTAGGGCACACGCCGTCGTGACGACTCATCAGGCGTTATCATCACCCTTTTAGAAGTCGAACCATCAATGCCGCCGGCCCCATCCTGTCGATCACAACTTGAACACGCGCTGATATCGCTGGCGCTGAAATCCGAGGGCCAGCTTCTGACTGATCTGACGGTGTTGATCGATTCATCGATGACCTACGAGACCCGGCACTACCACACGCTCGGCCACGCGATGATGGTTGCGGATTCTGGCGACGCGCTCGATGTCCTCATCGGCCTATGCCATGACATCGCGCAGGTGGATGTCGACGGTGGACTGCCTGCCGCTGCTGGCAAATGGCTCACCGGCCTTGTGCGGTCAGACGACGGTATCCATTTCACGCTCGTCGACAATGCACAGACTCGGGCCGATCGAGCCTTCGAAATAGTCAGAGCAATTTTTAATCTGCAACCGGGGCAACGCTTACCCGATTTCGGTGGCAAGAACGAATTCTTGAGCGCGATGGCCGCGTGTAAGATTCTCGAGCGCGTCGTCGATCCATCGACGATCGCCGCTCTGGCAGTCGGGATCGAAGCCACAATCCCCTTTCGCAAAGACTCGGATGAGATCGCGCACCGCATCTTGGCCACGCTCGAGGACATCGACCGCCGTTATGGGATCGGCTTTTCAAATGAGCAGTCGCGCAAGCACCTCCGCCGCGCCATCGGCGTTGCGAATCGTGACGTATGCAGCTTTGCGAGTGAGAATCTTCTCGCGTTTTTGGATGACACTTGGAACTTGATGCGCGAAGGCTCAGTCGACCTTCGCAGAGACCGACCCGTCAAAATCGCTACCTACCGATTCATCATTCAAAAAATGACGCGTTTTTTGGGTTCTCTTCGAGCTGAGAATATATTCCGATGCTTTGACCATGAGCCGAGCACGCGTCAATTCCAAGACCTCCTGTCGTCGACCTCTGACAATCTTTCGATCATCTCGGTCGTAATGCAGACCAAGCTGCTCGCAGTCGCACTAGTCGAAGCCGCGACGGCAGAGCCATCAACCGCTTACCTCGGCCATCGAATCACTTCGAGATCTACCACGCCGAGATCGATCACTCACGCTCGAACGGCTGAGTCGATTCTCGCGGTCGGAAAGAACTCCTCGTCGGAGTTCGACATCGATCGATCGGCTTTATCCCATCGAGTTATCTCGATGATGTCGGCGTCCGAGATTCAAGAACTGACCCGAGAGTTTGTGGATGGATCACCGATCGGCGCCAAATTGCTGACGTGCGTGCCCGCCGAGCTGGCGAAGCACGCAAAAGAACTATCAGATCGAATGATTGCGTCTTGAGAGACGATTAACGAGTCGCGGCCACCAGCCGTTTGGCTTTTTCTGAATCAGGCGGCGCCTTGAGCGGGGCCAGGCCCACTTCGCCCACCTCGAAAATCTCGACGGGCGCCTGAACGCCCTTCACTTCGTAACTACCGTGGTTACGCCACGCGACGAGATCAATACCCTCAATCTCGTGCCCATTGAGCATTTGGAAGGCATTGTCATAAACAAAACGCGACATCAAAATTTGCTTGCCCTGTGCGAGCGCCATGATGCGAGACGAGGTATCTACTTGGATGCCATTGAAGTCGAAAGTCTTCCCAGCCACCTTCGCATTGTCGACATACACCTCTCCGACGTGGATTCCGATACGATCCTGCACTCTGATGCCATCGGCCGAGAATTTACCTTCGACTTCATGCTGCATCTTTAGGGCAAAAGTCACCGCCTCGGAGGGCGTCGCGAACACAATGAAGAACGAATCGCCCGAAGTTGAAACCTCCTCCCCGGTCGCAGTTCCAGCAAGAACTTTGCGCACGATGTCATGATGCTCACGCACCAACTGCATGGCCTTTGAGTCCCCAAATTCTTGTTTTAACTTGGTTGACCCAACGAGATCCGTAAAAAGCATCGTCACGACACGGGTGGCGGAGGATGTTCCACGGCTCTCCGCGTGCATTGCGGGCATCGAGCGATGTGCAACCGGTCCACCGTTTTCTTCCGCGGGAGCCCGAGTCTCCGGCGCGCTACCCGTCGGCAGCGGTGGCAGATTCATGGCGAAAGGATCCGCCGTCAGCTGAGCCAGTAATCCTGATATCACCGGGGAGCTCAACTGTTTGTTGAGACTGCCGCGAAGGGACGCCATCGTTAACGTTTTGGAGAGTACGGCATGGTAGCGGCTATCGGCGAGATAGCTGATCCCCGTCTCCGAAGGCCACGCTAAGACGACCTCACCCCCGAGTGAGGCCGATCGACAAATATCGCGGATCTGCCTCACCAGCGTTTGTCTCACGTCTGGGGGAACCTGTTTGATCTGCGAGGAGACCGGAACGAATACGAAGTCGCTCCCTTGAACCTTTACGTGAGCAACCTGAATCGTGTTCATGAGAAGCCTTGCGTGCCGCGATAATAGGTTGGCGGAGAGAGTGGGATTCGAACCCACGAACACCTTGCGATGTTACTTGACTTCCAATCAAGCGCCTTCGACCGCTCGGCCATCTCTCCGGCGGGCCGAATGATATCAAGCCTGGGGTCGCCTGGGCGGTGCCGGGTTGAATTTCGGAGGTGAATCGAGGCACGGCGCATCAGCCGGCCGGGGCGCCTCGGGTGCCTCGAGCGGCGGGATGGTCAAGGCTGATCGGGTATCCGGCGCATCGAATCCCGGAGGGATTTTGAGGGGCGGGTTTTCCTCGACCTTTGCGAAATCCTCGGGCTTAGCGCAACTCACTTTAAACATAGAACCACAGCTGGCCACGGTCAGAAAAACCGACAGGAGCATCAAGAGCCGAATACTACGCATGATTCTATGAACCTCTGAAAGCGTGCTTGAGACCTGCAGCGTCCATCGCTGCAGCGACCCGCCCCTGCAACGGCTCGGCGAGCGGCGTCATGGGTAAGCGAATTCCGGCGCTGATCATACCCATTCTCTGCAGCGCCCACTTGACCGGGATGGGGTTGCCTTCGACAAAGAGAGCCTCGTGTAAACCCGCCAGAGGCGCATCGAGTGCAGCGGCTCGCCCCGCATCACCTGCAAGCGCCGCGGCGATCATCTCGCGCATTCCGTTCGGCGCAACATTCGCCGTGACCGAAATCACGCCCCGCGCGCCGGCCAGTACCGCCTCACGACAGGTCGCATCGTCGCCCGAGAGCACCGTGAACGTCGGTGCGAGCGACCTAATGTCGCGCACGCGCGCGGCACCGGGCACAGCTTCTTTGATCGCCACGATCTTTGGAAGTGTAGCGAGCCGTGCCACGGTGGCCGGGACCATATCGACGCCGGTGCGACCTGGCACGTTATAGAGCACCACCGGTACCTTGGCGACTGCAGCCACCGCCGAGTAGTGCTGGAACAACCCCTCTTGAGTGGGCTTCACGTAGGCTGGCGTGACGACTAGCAACCCGTCGATGTTGAGATCACCCAACCAACGGACGCGCTCGACCGTCATCGCGGTACTGCTGACCCCCGCGCCGGCGATGATCGCCACTCGACCACGCGCCACGTCGCGCGCAGCAATCACGAGCTGTCTGAGTTCCGCGTCGGTGATCGTCGCAGACTCTCCCGTTGTGCCGCCGACCACCACGGCCGCCGTCCCACCGCTCACGTGAAATTCGAGCAAGCGCTGCCAGGCATCGAAATCGATCGCACCATCGGGATGCATCGGCGTAACCACGGCTACGGAACTGCCAGAAAACATCGATCAACCGCAAAGACAAATGGGTTTCGCATGGTACGGGCGCGTGACCGAGAGGCGCAACCCACCCAACACGACAAGATTGGGTCGCGATCGCGCGCCGCAGTCGTTACACTGGGCACCAGGAATGAAGCAACACCTTGCCATCTCGGCCATCGGACCAGACCGTACCGGTCTCGTCCACGACCTCACTCGAGTCATCAGCGACTGCGGCGGCAACATCAGCGAGAGCCGCATGGCGAGCCTCGGCAACGAATTCGCCATGGTTCTGCTGGTGGCCGGCAATT
>VGUJ01000005.1 GCA_016874235.1 Gammaproteobacteria bacterium | reverse complement strand
GCCTCGCGAAGTGTCTGAGGGTCGCTCCAGATTTCGACCTCGCGCCGTGCGCGGCTGATGGCCGTATAGAGCAGCTCTCGAGTGATAACGTGGTTTTTCCCGCCCGGCAAAATAACGAGCACTCGATCGAATTCCGATCCCTGACTTCGATGCACGGTCATGGCATAGGCCGTTTCGTTCGGGGGGAGTCGCACCGCTGGAAATCTTCGAGCGGTTGCATCGGGTCCCTGAAACCACGCCCATGACTCTCCCTCTTGCGAGGAGTTCATGATCAATCCGCTGTCACCGTTGAAGAGTTGTAGCGCGTGATCGTTTCGGGTGAGCACGACAGGCCTCGTTCGGCGAGCGCTCGCGAGCCGGTTCTCAATCAACGTATTGATGGAGTCCAAACCGTAAAGCCCTGGGCGGGTGGGGCAGAGCACACGACTGCGTCCCAGCGCAGACAAAATCTCTCCTGGCTCATCGAGCGCGAGCGCATCGCGAAGATCTGAGATGACGGGCGTGCGCTGAAGTTCTGTTTCGAGGGCGTCCTTCGAGGGCAGGGCGCGTAAACGGATGTCCGCGTATCGAGAGTCGTCGAGCAACTCGACGACACGATCCCCATCACCGATCCGAATGGCTTCGCAGAGCTGACCGATGCCGCTCTGCGGGCCGTATCGATACTGTGTTTTGAGAGTCACGATCGACGCACCGAGCGGTGTCGCGGCGTTGCGCTTGAGGGCGGCGGCTTCCGCGATGTCAGCGAGTACCGCGCCCGCTTCGACCGAGGCTAACTGATCTGGATCGCCAACCAGAATGAGTTCGGCGGAAGGTTTGAGTGCGTCGAGCAGTTTAGCCATGAGCGGCAAATCGACCATCGAGGCCTCATCGACGATCACGATGTCTTCGTTCAGTGGATTGCTTGCATGCTGTTTGAAGAACGCGGAGCCCCGGCGGGCGCCAAGGAGTCGATGCAAGGTTGAGGCCGCCTTGGGCAAGTCGGGGGCGCCGGAGCGGACGCTGTCCTCCATTCGCTTCGCCGCTTTCCCCGTCGGCGCGACGAGTGCGATTCGCGGCGGGGGTGATCGGCGTTGCAGCGTCGTGAGCTCTTCGAGGATGCGCGTCGTTTTACCAGTGCCGGGTCCGCCGACGATGACCTTGAAACGACCGTTCGACACACGCGCTCGTAAGGCGTCTGCGAGACGTTGCTCATATTCGAAGTATCGATGTAGGTAAAGGCGCCCTTGCGAGTCGAGGACTAAAGGAAGGAAGGCCGTGCCATCGAGCGCTACGACTCCACTCGTCTCGAGATCGACCCTCCATTGCTCGATGCTCGGCCAGCTCTGCATAAGAGGAGGGAGTTCGTTGCCGAAATCGGGGGGCTCGTCGAGGCGGGCGCAGAGGTGTCCGCGTCGGAGCATCGCGCTCACGACTGCCGCGGCATGGCCTACGAGCCTTGAACCCGGCTTGGTACGTTCCGAAATTCGAATCGCGAAATGCCGATCGAGCGTAGTGAACGCCTCATGTTTTAGAAAGGCGCTGAGCATTGGCACTTTCATCGCGCCGCTCCGGGTCGAAGGAGCGTATCACCCAGTTTCTGAATGAACGCCGGCTCAGGCTTCGAAAAGTGCACGCCATGCTCAGGAGTTTTTAAATCGAGTCCACGTACGAAGACGTAGAACACTCCGCCGAAGTCACGTTCGTATTGATAGTCGGGAATTCGCTGCGCGAGGAAACGATCGAGCGCTAACGCGTAGAGCCAAGACTGCAAAGAGTACAGGCTCCGGATCATCACATGATCGAGTCGATCGCGGGAATAAGCGCTGCTTGTTGGTCCAAGCCAATTCGACTTCCAATCGAGGAGGTAGTACCGATCATCATGACGAAACACGAGATCCATGAAGCCACGTAGAAATCCGTCTACAGGACTAAATTGGAAGCGGCTCGACTTGATTGCGGTCGCCGATGCGAGCACCTTGGGATCAAATCGCTTGATCGGATAGTAAAACTCAATTTCATTGAGCCGATCGGTAAGGGCAATGTCTTTGAGCTGCAACTGATGCGCTGTCGTGCGCAACGGATGAGACATCATCGCGCTCAGGTGTTCAGTCACGTTGTCGAGTACTTGGGTATCTCCGATCATCGAGCCGAAGTGTTGCGCGATCAATGGAGTGAGCGTCTCGACGCGCTGAAAATCTGCATGCTCCAATACGGCATGTAATGCGATTCCGGTTGCTGCACCCCGAGGCAACCGTGCAAGCGGAGTCGTATCCGCCAAAACATCGTCACGGGTCACGCTGGGTTCGCCGATCGCATCATGATCCTGGGGCACCTCGTCGGAGACGCCTCCAACCCATTGGCTGAAACTTCCGATCATTCGCTCACTGCTTGGCCGACGGACTAGCTCGCGTGCGCGTAACGCTGGGGGCTCGCCCGATATCACCTCGGTCGATCGCTCCTGCACCCGATGCAGCGATCGAAGTTCGAAGTGTGACGGGGTCCTCTCTGCGAGAGTTTGGCAGGCGCCTCGCAGATCGTTACCCAGCACGACACCGAGCGCCGTTTTACTCGGATCTTTGCGTTGGGGAACATAGAGATAACAGCGATGCACCGCGCGAGTGACCGCCACATAAAACAGACGCACTTCTTCAGCAAGCGCCTCGCCCGCTGCGAGTGCAGCATGTTCGTTGATGGGAGGCTCTGACAAATCAAGCGTCAGTCGCGAGTTTTGACTCGGGTCGTGAAAAAGAATCTCTTTGGCTTTTTTGTCGGTCCAATGAGAGGGGCAGAAGACAATCGGGTACTCGAGCCCCTTCGAGTTATGGATCGTGACGATCTTGACGGCATCGTCATCCTTCTCGAGGCGTTGTACATGTTCGTCGGAAGTCGTTTTCTCATGGCGTCGTTGCTCGCGTATCCACTCGATCAGGCCGACCGGCGACAATCTGAGTTGCTGCTCGGCGTGCTGTGCGAGCTCTCCGAGCTGTAGAAGATTGGTGAGTTTGCGTTCACCACCGATCTGTTCCGCCAGTTTCTTTCGCCCATGCTCGACAATCAGTAATTGGCGAAACATCGTCGAAAAGCCGCGAATGATCCACCGTTGGCGCAGTTCCGAAAAAAGAGTGAGCCAGTGCGCCAAGGCAACCGCATCGTCTTCGAGTCGTGCGATATCCGATGCAGAGCACCCAAGCCACGATGTGGCGAGGGCGGTACGAACGACGCGTTCATTCGTCGGCTCGAGCACTGCAGAGAGTACGCGCAGCAGCTCTTGGGCTTCGGCGGTATGGAAAACACTGGCATCGGTATGTCTGACCGCCGGAATCTTTGCGCTACGAAGGACGTCCTCGATCAAGACCGCCTCACGATGTGAGCGCACGAGGATCGCCATGTCTGCAGCTGTGACGGGACGCGTTCCGAGCTGATGGCTTTTGAGCAGCTTCGATATCTCAGTGGCGATGTCTTTGGCGATACGGCGCCGAAGTTCGGTGACTTGATCGTCCCGATCTTCGATGGGAGCCTCTACCAGCACCATAGGCGGCTCAGAACGCCGATCGCCGCTCTGCAAGGGCGCTTTCTCTGCGGCTTTGCCGTCCGCTTTCGCGGGCATAAACGTCATACCAGGCTGCAGGAAGCAGTCAGGTTTGTAACTGAAGAGGGCATTGACCGCTGCGACAAGATTCGAAGCCGATCGATAGTTTGTGTCGAGTGTATGAACGCGGGGTTGTGAGGCGCGTTCAGCATCTTTTCGGGCTTCGAGATACGTGAAGAGATCTGCGCCACGGAATCCGTAGATTGACTGCTTAGGGTCGCCGATCAGCATGAGTCGATGCGGAGCGGTGCCGAAAAAACATCTGAAGATTTCGTACTGCAGCGGATCGGTATCCTGAAACTCATCGATGAGCGCAGCCCGATACTGCTTACGAACGGCGTTAACCAGCGCGGAGGCCTGCGGGCCTCGCAATGCCGAATGCGTCAATGTCAGCATGTCATCAAAGGTGATGATACGACGCCCCGCCTTAATCTTCGGTAGCTCGGACTTCGCAAACTTCAACCACTCGGATCTGAGTGATGCGATCCATTCCTTTCTGGCTGCAATGAAGGCGCTGCACAATGAGAAAAACGCATCATGCGGAAAGGGATTACTTAATGCGGTTTTGCTGGTGAGTCGTTGCTCGTCGATCGCCTCTTCGGAGAATGCCTCGATCGCCTCGAGTGAGGTTTCGGTGGCGCGGTCGCAGCGCGCTGAGCGATCGAGCGCGGCGCGGAAGGTTCCGAGTCGATGCTCCGAAAATCCGTCTTTCTTGTTTTTGCTGATGGACTTGTGAGTGGCGATCAGCGCACAGAGGCGAGCGCCTTCCGTTTTCCAGGCGCCGATGACCGCTTCGAAGGCCTTTTCGGCGGCTACACTCGTTTGGGTAAACGATTTTCTTACCGAGGGAAGTACGGTGAGCGTCGGGTAGCGCGACAGACGAACCAGTAGCTTGGCCAGATAATCAGGGCTGATGCCTTGATGCTCGACCGCCGCAGCCAAAATTGTCGAGGCTGGGCGGAGCGTGTGGTGCCAGAAATCGTGTGCGAGATCGACGAAGAGATCAGCGGTGTCTGTGAGTATTTCTGCCTCGAATGGTGCGTCACCCTCGAACGCGTGGTCACGAAGAATGCGTTGGCAAAAGCCGTGAATGGTCGAAATTGACGATTCGTCGAATGAGACGAGGGCAAGTGCGAGACGTCGCCGAAGCAGTTCGACCTCAACCCCTGAATTTCGGAGTGCCTCGGTCACGGGGTCAGATGTCGTCTGATCGCCGAGTTCCTTCGCGACCAACACAAGTCTCTTACGAATTCGATCGCGGAGTTCGCGCGTTGCGGCCTCGGTAAAGGTGACAATCAGAATCTCTTTGATCGGCAAATCGTTGAGCGCGATCAGCCGCGTGACGATCCCGGCAATGGTGAATGTCTTGCCCGTGCCGGCACTCGCCTCAAGAAGCGTGACGCCCGCATCAAGCGGCGTGGACTGTAGGCTGAAAGTGGTCGGGGCGCTCATGGAAGATCGCCGTCCATATGCGCGATGAGCGGCTCAAAAAATGCAATAGCGGTATCGTGAAATCGGTCGTCGAACGGCAGACGGTCACCATAGACCAGCGCATTCCAAGGATCTTCACTGTCTTTCGCCACCTTGGAAAACTCGTTCGGCTGCCAAGCCCTAACGGCTGCGCGCAGCCCATCGTCGCTTAACTGGGTACGCTCGCCAGCCTTGAGCGCCGCTTCGGCATAGGCCAGTGAGGTTTGCGGAAAAAAGTTGAGCGGTTGCGTGAGCCCGGCCCAATATCGTCCTAGTAAATCCTCAACTAAGTTTTTCGTGATCTCGGTCTTCTCCGGTGCGCGAAAGACGTATAAAGCCCCGTCCCGATCAACGATCCGAGTGGCGGTTCCAGGTGAGGCGAGGTTCATCAATAGGTGTTCGATCCAGGCCGCGACGAGGTCCTTCGCTTTCAGTGCAGCACACCGCGCGCGTATCAATTGATCGCCGTAGACTCCCTCGATACGACCATCGATTGCCCAAGGAGTGCTCTCCCATCGGACGATTCGATGTTCCCGTGAGTGTTGACCGATCTGTGCACGCACCGACTCAACGAAGCGCTCGACTTTTTGCTCGATGACTTCTTGTGCAATATCTCCAAACGGGCCCGTCGGCAGGCGTCCGCGTGCACGAGCAGCATCCCAGATAGGTAGATCGTCGTCGCGAAGCTTAGATTCGACGAGTGTCTGCTGGAGTTGGTAACTCGCCAGCGCGTCGAGATCGATCGGTTCGTGGGTCGGTAGTCCGTCTTGTTCACGTTCAAGACGGATACCGAGCCTCCGCTCACAGAGGTGTCTTGAAGGATTAACAAAAAACTCGCAGAGACGAGTCGGTGTCAGTCGGCGCGAATCGAGATCAGGCTCCCCAAGCGGTGTCGTAAAAAGCTCGTATGGCCTCGGAGACTGACGGACCAGAATCGCTGCGGCCTCGGCATTCGCTTGCGAAAAACTCGGCCGGTCGCCGCCCTCGAAGTAATAGCGACTGAAGGCTTGTAGGCGGTGCTGGAGGTTGAGGCGGTCCGAGACCGACTTGGGTAACACGAAACCTTGAGAAAGATAATCGATCAACTCGATCACGACACTCGAAGGCGGCGACGTTCTCGGATCGTGGTACGACTGACCCACATAGCTGACGAACAAGCGGTCTCTCGCGCTCAGCAAGCTCTCCAGAAAAAGATAGCGATCATCATCTCGTATCGACCGATCGCCTCGGGCGGGATCCATCGCGATGAAGTCGAAGGTCGGACGTACGGTCTGTCGTGGAAAATTCGATTCATTCATGCCGAGCAAGGCGATCACTCTTGCGGGGATCGCTCTCATCGGTTTCATGGAACAAAACGTCACGCGGCCATCGAGGAAGCCACCGGCGGCGGGTGTTTCGCGCAATCTAAGATCGAGAAACGCTGTGATCACGTCGGCCGTGATTTGCTCCGGCGACTCTGACCGATCACTCGGGTCAAGCTCACTCAGTGCGTCGCGTATCGATCGAACTTCTGAAGCCGGAAGCTGATCATCGGCTTTCAGCTTGAGCAATATCCGCCGAAGGGTATCGGCCCATGATGAGCGTGTCTGACTGCCATGAAGTTGATGTGCCGTGTAACGGAGTACATCGAAGGCGGACAGAAATCGCTCGAGCGTATCGAGATGATCTCCCTCGAGATCGGAGTAGGGCAGGATGCCATTGAGCAACTGCGAGCCGTTGCCATTGAGGGCGTACCCGTCGAGGAGCGTGGCTTGCAAGCGTGCCCACGTAAAGTCGTCGCTATGGCCGAAGCCAAGTTTCGCGCGATGCTCTGCATCAAGCCCCCAGACGGTGCCACATTCTTTGATCCAGACACGAATCTGTTCTAAGTCATCGCCATCCAGTTGGAAGCAACGTCTGAACACCTCAGTTTCGAGGAGGCTCAGCACTCGAGTTGACTCGAAACGAGATAATCCTAGATCGAGCAGTTTCAGGAAGGCGTCTGCGGTGCCGAGCCCGGAGCGCGCGGATTGATCTGCCAATGAGTAGGGTAGGTTCGAGAAATCACTCTCTGGTGCACCGAATACGGCAGAAATGTACGGGGCATAGACCTCTATGTTGGGTGCCATGACGATGATGTCACGCGTCTTGAGCGTGGCATCGTCCTGGAAGAGCCCGAGTAGATAATCGTGAAGTACCTCCACTTCGCGCATTAGCCCGTGACAAGAGTGGATTTCGATGGAGGTGTCGTCTTCCGAAACAGATTCTTTGGAAGGTTCTGTGCTGCGATCTCTCAGGCTACGTAAATCTTCTTGTAGCCAACCCAGCAGCGTGTGGTGTACTGGGTGTTCAAAGTGTTCGCTCGCTTGTTGTGCCTCCCGATTGATCAGTTGATCGAGCAGATCGCGACCCAGCTTTCCTAAAGATATTCCGAGAGGATTGCCCCGAGGATCGTCGGCATCACCCCCCTTCTTTAGTTGCTGCTTCTTGGTGAGCAGGTCGCTCCAATACTCGTCGGTCGGAGTAAGAAGATAGAGATCTACTCTGAGATGCTCTGATGCTTTTCGGAGTACATCGAGAAATGCGGGCGGGATCGTATTCAGGCTAAAGATAGCAAGCGAGTCCGGCAGGCGAGAGGCAACTACCGATTCATCGTCCTGACGGCTGAGTGCGTGATGAAGATCAACAAAAGACTCGTGTCCGTTAAGGTCACGGCGCAACGCACGCCATAACACTCCCTGCCAGCCACCTTCCGTATCGGCGATATCCCAGCGTTTGAGCATCTGCGGCCGATACACCTGATACTGGTCGAATAGATCAGCGATCCGTCTGGCAAGTTCGAAGCGACGCAGCGCAGTGCCATCTCGTAAGTAGTGACGTACGAGATCGAAGTCTTGATGAGTGGCAAATTCGGGCAGCTTGTCGAAGAACCACCAAGCCAAGGCTTCTCGGCCGAAAAGTGCAGAGTCACGACGCTGGCCACCCAGCATCGCGGTGGCGAGCTCATCGACCACACGACGCAGGAATGGATATCGCACACCCATTGCAAGACCCTGACGGTCTGCCAATTGCATCGATAACCAGCGGCTTGTCTCGGCACTCGAGACGACCACGGTACGAAGCATCATAGGATCGCCCTTCGTCGCAGCAAGATCGTGCGCAAGTCGATCTGCCAGAACTTCGAGGCGGTTCGAGAGATGAAGGAAAAACTGTGGTTGGCGGGGCGGGGTCATGCCGTGGGGCATGATATCCCGCGTCGGAGCGCGACGGAGCAGTGCCTTACGGGAAATCCGTGCGTGTCGTGGTGCTTGCCGAGATACGCGCGTTTTTACGCAGGAACCTCATTGCCGGTAGCGTACCGGGAGGTACGGTAGCCGTCGGGGTATATTCGCTACGCGAAGGATCGGCGTCGATATCGAACTGACAGGTGGCGGCGACGGTGTAGTCGCCCGTCTCCAAGAAATGCACCGTGTAAATGACGGATGACGTGGTCACGGCGGGAGTCAATGGCTGGTAAACGACAGGATCGGCACCATCCGTCGGATCGCCATCCATATCATCTGGGGTGACGTCGCTGCCGCGATACACATAGAGCCCCGCTCGACACTGCGAAGACGCCAATTGTTGTGCGGCCGCAAGGCCTGCAATATCCACCGTGCCGGTCAAAGTTCCGACCTCGAGCTGATCGACGAGCCGCAACGCGGGGCGCAAGATCCAGTGCGGCGCTTGGCCCGGCGGCGCGATGACCGATTTCCTTAGATCAAAGTCGATGAGCAGTCGGGTGATCGCCCCTTGCGCAATCCGGAATCGACGATTGAGTTTCAGTCCGGATTCCAGTCCGCTTGGAATATAGAGGGGAAACTGTCGCCCATCACGCAACCGGATCCGCGAGCCGTTCTGAAGATTTTCTTCCGCGCGAACTTTGAGCCGAATCCACTCGTAATCGCCTGGTAACAAGGATGTCCCCTCAACGAGATTGGTCGTCCTGCCTTCGCGGAAAGACAGCAAATCGATCGAGCGTGGGGTATCGAAGTCGATACTGATCGAACCCCCTCCGCTTCGCTGCAACTCGATACCGGTGAAGACAACGATGACTTCCACGGCGTCGTCGACCGAAGCATCGGTCAGTGCGACCGTGAGAAACCCGCTGTTTGGAGCGATGGGGGCTAAACGGTCATCGTTATTGCCGCTGCTACATGCAGCCAAAGCGAGGAGCGACAAGGCGGTGAGGACCGCACTCCGAAAACGAGTCGTCAAATTCATATCGGAAATCGTAGGGGTGCGTGACGGAATTCTCGGTGTGTTGTGACACAATCACGCGTTATGTACTCGAATCTGCTGGCGCCGCTGAATCTTGGTTTCACCACTTTACCCAACCGCGTGCTCATGGGCTCCATGCATACGGGTCTTGAGGATCGCACCGAGTATTTCCCACGCCTCGCCGAATACTTTGCTGCACGCGCGCGTGGAGGTGTCGGGCTCATCGTGACGGGTGGGTATGCCCCTAACATTGAGGGATGGGTCGCACCTTTCGCATCGCGCCTCACGACACATCGAGCAGCCGCGCGTCATCGATTCGTCACCGACGCAGTACATGCCGAGGGCGGCCGCATCGCACTACAAATTCTTCACGCGGGGCGTTATGGCTATCACCCGCTGATCGTTGCCCCGTCGCGAATTAAGTCGCCGATTACACCATTTGCACCCCGCGCCTTGAGTACGGCAGGCGTCGAGAGACAGATTCGCGCTTACGTACGCTGCGCCGTACTGGCGCGAGAGGCGGGCTATGACGGCGTGGAGGTCATGGGTTCCGAAGGTTATTTCATCAATCAATTTCTCGTGCGTGCGACCAATTGCCGCGAGGACAAGTGGGGCGGAGACTACAAAAACCGTATGCAGTTACCCGTCGAGATCGTGCGACGGATACGCGAGGCCGTTGGGCCCGATTTCATTCTCATCTATCGTCTATCACTCATCGACCTGATTCCGGATGGGCAGAGTTGGGAAGAAGTAGTCATGCTGGCCAAGGCGATCGAACAGGCGGGCGCCACCTTGATCAACTCGGGTATCGGTTGGCATGAGGCACGTATTCCGACGATCGCGACTTCGGTACCACGCGGGGCATTCACGTGGCTCGCTAAAAAGTTGAAGTCGGAGATTTCGATTCCCATCTGCACCAGCAATCGCATCAATGATCCGCAAACGGCCGAGCAGATTCTTGCGGCGGGGGATGCGGATCTCGTGTCGATGGCAAGACCACTGCTGGCCGATCCTGATTTCGTTCGCAAAGCAACCGAGGGTCGTGCGGCGAGTATCAATACCTGTATCGCCTGCAATCAGGCCTGTCTGGATCATACCTTTTCAAAACAGATCGCCAGTTGCCTCGTCAATCCGCTCGCTGGCTATGAAACGGAAATCATTGTTCGTCCAGCGAGGGCGTCGAAGCGTATCGCGGTGGTGGGCGCAGGGCCTGCGGGCTTGGCTGCGTCTACGATGCTCGCCGAGAGGGGGCATCAGGTCACCCTGTTCGAGTCAGACTCGCGCATCGGCGGTCAGTTCAACCTGGCCAAGCGTGTACCAGGTAAAGAAGAGTTCGAGCAGACGCTTCGGTATTTCGGTGAGCGACTGCGCGAAACGGGCGTTGAGCTTAAGTTGGGCCACGCCGTGACGGCGTCAGAAATCATTGAGTCCGGATTCGACGAAGTCGTGATCGCAACGGGTGTATTGCCGCGTGATCCCGCAATACCCGGTCAGTCGCATTCGTCCGTCATGAGCTATCTCGATGTACTGACAGGTCGGCGCGAAGTGGGTCGGCGAGCGGCAATCTTAGGCGCCGGCGGAATCGGGTTCGACGTCGCCACTTTCCTCACGCACGAGGGGAGTTCTACGGCGCTCGATCGTGATCTTTGGATGAAAGAGTGGGGTGTCACGGATCCCGCAATCGCCCGGGGCGGACTTGCTGCGCCGGCTCCGGCCCATCCGTCACGCGACGTCTTTTTGTTGCAACGTAAGACGAGCAAGCCAGGAGCGGGACTCGGCAAAACGACGGGCTGGATTCACCGCTCCGCGCTCAAAATGAAGCGGGTCCAGATGATCGCTGGCGTCCAGTATCTCGGCGTGGACGATCGTGGATTACATATCCTCGAAGGCGGGCAACCCCGCACCCTCGAGGTCGACAGCGTTATCTTATGCACCGGCCAAGAGCCCCGGCGGGAGCTCGAAGCCCCCCTGCGGGCCGCCCAAATCCCGATTCATCTGATTGGCGGTGCGGATATCGCCGCTGAACTCGACGCTAAGCGGGCCATTCGGCAGGCGACTCTGCTCGCCGTGACCTTATAAAGATAGGTCTTTCGAGTATCATTCCGGCCCCGGGCGTCCTGCCCTGCTGACATGAATGATGAGGTTGCCATGCCCCTGACCATCGGCGTTCCACGGGAGACCTTCGCCGGCGAGAAACGAGTCGCTGCCGCTCCCGAAGTGGTCGAGAAACTCATCAAGCTCGGATTCTCGGTCCGTATTGAATCGGGCGCGGGTGACGCGGCAAATTTCAGCGACTCCAGCTTCGTTGCGGTGGGCGCGAGCATCGCGGCCAATGCTGCCGAGCTCTACGCCGGATCGGAGCTCATTTTTAAAGTTCGCGCCCCTTCGGCTGACGAAGTCGCCGCCATGCGTCCCGGTACGACGCTGATCAGCTTTATTTGGCCCGCGCAAAACCCGGAACTCATGAAGCAGATGGCGGAGCGTCGATTGACCGTTCTCGCCATGGATAGCGTCCCGCGTATCTCGCGTGCCCAAAAAATGGATGCGCTATCCTCGATGGCGAATATCGCTGGCTATCGCGCCGTCATCGAAGCGGCACACCACTTCGGTCGGTTCTTCACTGGCCAGATCACCGCCGCAGGCAAGGTGCCCCCGGCCAAAGTTTTCGTCATTGGCGCCGGTGTTGCGGGACTTGCCGCCTTGGGTGCTGCCGTAGGCTTGGGTGCAATCGTTCGGGCCAACGACACGCGACCGGAAGTGGGCGATCAAGTGAAGTCGATGGGCGCGGAGTTCGTGCCAGTCGATTATCAAGAAGAGGGTACCGGTGTTGGCGGTTACGCCAAGGTCATGAGCGAGGGCTTCCAAAAAGCCCAGCGCGATGTCTTCGCCAAGCAGGCAAAAGACGTCGACATCATCATCACCACCGCACTCATTCCGGGCAAGCCCGCACCGA
The DNA here is from genome assembly GCA_016874235.1 of Gammaproteobacteria bacterium. GTDB lineage: Bacteria > Pseudomonadota > Gammaproteobacteria > Steroidobacterales > Steroidobacteraceae > UBA964. The sequence goes on along the minus strand of VGUJ01000005.1, from coordinate 80,458 downwards.
AGCTCATCACCGCCGAGATGGTGCGATCCATGCGTCCGGGCAGTGTCATCGTCGACCTCGCTGCGGAGCAGGGGGGGAACTGCGAGCTGACGGTTCCGGGTGAGGTGGTGGTACGCGAGGGCGTCACCATCATCGGTTACACCGATTTGCCGAGCCGACTCTCCAAGCAGGCGTCGACGCTTTATGCAACCAATTTGCTGCGCCTGACGGAAGAGCTCTGCAAGACGAAAGATGGTCTCATCAACGTTAACTTCGAGGACGAAGCCATTCGGGGTGCAACGGTCATTAAGGAAGGTGAGATCACCTGGCCGCCCCCGGCGCCGCGATTGTCTGCGGCTCCGCCGCAGGCGAAGCCCGCTGCGGCCGCACCGGTTACACCAAAGAAATCGTCGCACGGCCACGGAGGCGGCGGAGAGCCGATGTCCGCTAAGACGCTGACCATCATGTTCGCTGTCGCAGCCGCACTGTTTTGGTTGATAGGTGCTTATGCGCCGGCATCATTCCTCGGACATTTCACCGTATTCGTGCTCGCCTGTTTCATCGGCTATATGGTCGTTTGGAATGTGACGCCCTCGCTGCATACGCCCCTGATGAGTGTCACCAACGCAATCTCCAGCATCATTGCCGTGGGCGCTATCGTGCAGGTTGCGCCGCCGTTGGCGGAGTCAGCTGCCGATCGGCCCAACACGTTGATTCTTGGGCTGGCTGTATCGGCGCTCGCGCTGACGGCGATCAACATGTTCGGCGGATTCGCCGTGACCCGTCGCATGCTCGCGATGTTCCGTAAATAAGAGGCCGCCGATATGTCAGAAAACATCGCGACTGTTGCTTATCTTGGCGCCGCCATCCTGTTCATCATGAGCCTCGGCGGGCTCTCCAATCCAGAGACCTCGCGCCGTGGCAACTTTTACGGAATGGTCGGAATGACGATCGCCGTGCTGGCGACGGTGTTCGGTCCGCGGGTCGATCTCGTCATCGGGCTGCCCTGGATCATCGGCGCTCTGGCCGTCGGCGCCGCCGTCGGGCTTTATGCCGCGCGTAAGGTTCAGATGACCCAGATGCCAGAGCTGGTCGCGCTCATGCACAGCTTGGTCGGGCTTGCGGCGTGTTTCGTCGGTTTTGCGAGTTATGTTGATACTTCGGTTATCTATACGGGAGCCGAGAAAACGATTCACGAGATCGAGATCTACATCGGGATCCTGATTGGCGCCGTCACGTTCTCAGGCTCAGTCATTGCGTTCGGAAAACTATCCGGGAAGATTGGTGGCAAACCGACCCTACTGCCAGGTCGGCACTGGCTCAATTTACTCGCTCTCCTGATCGTTATTTGGTTCGGCGGCCAGTTCGTCGCGGCATCCGATACGAGCGCAGGCATGGTACCGCTCGCGATCATGACGGCCATCGCATTGTTGTTCGGCATTCATATGGTGATGGCGATCGGTGGCGCAGATATGCCAGTCGTGGTGTCGATGCTCAACAGTTACTCTGGCTGGGCCGCCGCCGCGACCGGTTTCATGCTCTCCAATGATCTTTTGATCGTGACGGGGGCACTGGTGGGTTCGTCCGGTGCCATCCTGTCTTACATCATGTGTCGGGCGATGAACCGCAACTTCATCAGTGTGATTGCAGGCGGCTTTGGTACGGGAGGCGGTGCGGCGCCTGCCGCGGCCGGTGATCAGCCTGCAGGTGAAGTCATCGCCGTCAGCGCGACCGAAACCGCAGAGATGCTGCGATCGGCGAAGAGCGTGGTGATCATCCCGGGATACGGCATGGCAGTCGCGCAAGCGCAGCACACCGTCTATGAAATCACCAAGCTTCTACGCGAGAAGGGCGTGAATGTTCGGTTCGCGATTCATCCCGTTGCAGGTCGTATGCCCGGGCATATGAATGTGCTGCTCGCCGAAGCGAAAGTGCCCTATGACATCGTTCTCGAAATGGACGAGATTAATGACGATTTTCCGGATACGGACGTCTCCATCGTCATCGGAGCCAACGATATCGTCAATCCGGCTGCCGAGGACGATCCAACGAGCCCCATCGCTGGAATGCCTGTATTGCAGGTTTGGAAGTCGAAGACTTCTATCGTGATGAAGCGCTCGATGGCCTCAGGTTACGCGGGTGTCGACAACCCACTCTTCTTCAAAGAAAACAATCGTATGTTGTTCGGCGATGCGAAAAAGATGCTCGACGAGGTTTTCGTTGCGCTGAAAGGCTGATTGCTCGGGACCAGCATTTTTCGTGCGATGTCGCGCCGACTGAGCGGAACATTCGCGAGAAACTGCCTCCCGTCGAGATCGCGAACGTTCCGCCCCTTGGGGACAATCGCGAATCGCCGAGCCCGAAGCGGTGGGCGGTTCTCGTCCACTACTCTGATGGTGAAGGGATCATCAGGGCTGGTACTTGAAACACTGGCTTCGGGCTCTTTTCTCTGCGCGCTCAGTCGTAAATTAATGCGCGCTGACGCGCCGCCTCAAACTCAATGTTACCGCTGCGCCACGAATCGATGATGGCATCGGAACCGAGTCCTGCTTCGAGTTGTCTTCGGAGCTCATTGTTTCCCCAATGAATGCCCACTGGCCGCTCGTCTTTAAACACGAGCTTTTCCGGATACATCGCCTGCAACGTCGTGAGAATAGCGATCGATGTTCGGATCGGACGATAGGCTCTGGGATCGGTGAGTCTTAGTCGAACTCCCCGAAGCGGCTTATCTTTGAATGATCCGTAAAACGGTTTGTAGTAGATCGCCTGAAAGCGCACTCCGGGAAGATTCAACACCTGAAGCGTTCGTTCGAGATTTGATGCATCGATGAACTCGGCGCCGATCACCTCAAAAGGCATGGTTGAACCTACGCCGTCGCTAACGCCCTGAAACGTTGCAGAAACCATACCTGTCGTGGCGTACAGATAGGCTTGAGTGACCGATGGAATATGCGGCGAGGTGATAGTCCAGGAGAGACCCGTATCGTCCCAAATCATCGATCGCTTCCATCCGCGCATCGGCACCACATGCAGTGTGCAGCCGATCTTGAGTTGATCGTTAAAGAATCGAGCAGCCTCGCCAAGCGTCATGCCGTGCGTCACGGGAATTGGGCCCCATCCGATAAAGCTTCGAAATCGATCCTCGATCATTGGCCCTTCGAAATGAGTCCCACTGAGCGGGTTGGGGCGATCGAGTACGACAAGAGGGGTTTGGGTCTCGGCGCAGGCGCGCATGGCTTCGCCGAGGGTCGAAATATAGGTATAGGTGCGCGATCCGACGTCCTGAATATCAAACATCAAAATATCAACGCCCTCGAGAGCGGCTTTGGAAGGTTTGCGATCTTTTCCATAGAGACTCACGACCCGCACGCCGGTTTGTGGATCCCGATCATCGGCGACCTTTTCCCCGGCCGGGACTTCGCCACGGATGCCATGCTCGGGCCCGAAGAGACGAACCAGTGAGACACGAGAATCACGGGCGAGTCGATCGACCGTGGGGACGAGCGCGCTGTCGACGCCCGATTGATTGGTGATGAGTCCCACGCGCTTACCCTCGACGAGCGAGAGGTATACGCTATCGGATTGCAGCAGAACATCGACACCGAGTTTGACCACCGGGGCGGCGACTGCGGACTGAAGGGCGAAGAATGAGACGGCAATAACTGAGTGGATTTTCATACCTTGATATACCAGTTCCGACGTTGCATCCACGCTGCGATGCCCCAATACATGAATAGAGTTGCGACAGCGTAGGAGAAAGATCCAAGCCTCGGATCATCGGCGAGCGGCGCGAAGAACGTTCGATAGATCCAAGGCAGAAACTGAATGTACGCCAGTGACCCATCCTCGTTGACACTATCTTCAAATCGAATCAACGACAGCATTCGAGGAACGAGACCGCTCAGGGCAAAGATAAACAGGGCATTTCGCCCGAAGGCCTCACAGGCGCGCCATGCTATCTCGAGTGGGCGTGAGGATGCTCGGCGACGCCCGATGATCTCTATGAGCAGCACCATCACTGCGAGTGCGAGCCCAGTGGTCAGCAATACATAACTCGGTGTCCAAATCTTTTTATTGATCGGTATCACCGTTTCGAGCAGTAGGCCGGCGATTGTCAGCACGAGAGCGCTACCGATCAGTTTCGTAAGGACCCGAGTACCGTGCTGACTTGAGATGATCCATTGTCCGGCGGCGTATCCGAGAAGAACCTGGGCGATCGCTGGTAGCGTACTCGCAAGACCTTCGGGATCGAATGGCACGCCTTCACCTTGGTATAGGTGTGTTACGCCAAGGATATTTCGATCTAAAACTGTTCCGAAGAAGCCTTCGAGCGAGTACGGATCGGGTCCGTTTGCGAGGGCGAGGCAGGCGACCGAATAGCCCAAGAGCAACGCGACGCTAGCGATCCATGCCGCACGGGCTCCGCCCGCCCGCACGACTAGCGCCGCGATCGCCCAACACAGAGCGATCCGCTGCAGAACTCCCATGATCCGCAGTCCATCGAAGTGACGTACTTCAAGCGATCCGGAGGAGGCCCAAGCCACGAACGGCGCAGCATTCAATAGCAGACCAATTCCAAAAATGAGCGATGTTCGCCGCAGCCACTTTGGCCAAAAGGCCTTCGTATCGATCGTCCTGTTGGATGGCATGGTCAGCGTAAGAGCGTTGCCCACGGCAAAAAGAAAAAATGGAAAGACAAGATCGGTGAGCGTCCACCCATGCCAGGGGGCGTGGGCGAGGGCACCATAAAGATGGCTCCAGCTGCCCGGATTATTGACGAGGATCATGAGCGCCACGGTGGCGCCACGAAACACGTCGAGTGAGCGATCGCGGTTGGAAATCAAGCACAACTCGAATGGGCTACTGAGCGGATATTGGCAGCAACCGTTTCGCTCGTCGACCTCCAGATCAGCTACAGTGCGATCTGGGGATGCGAATGCGACCAGGGTCAAATAGATGATGTTGTCGTCGGAGCAGATCCGCGAGTTTTACGAGCAGGGATGGACGGTCGTGCCAGGGCTCTTTTCGGCTGACGAAATGGCGGCTGCCCGGCGGGCCTTTGAGCGTCTCTACCTCAAAGCGCAGCAATTACGTGCCACCCAAGATCATGACGGCGCCTATTTTGTACTCGATGCTCCGCCCGTCGGAGACGTCATCGTCAAGCGTGTCGTGTGGGCAGGCGGCGCAGAACCTGATCTTCTGTCGCTGAGTGCTGATCCGCGGCTCGTCGACTCCGCCTTGCAGTTGCTCGGCAGCGATCAATGCGAGCAGCTGCTTTGTCAGGCTCATTTCAAGATGCCAAAAGACGGCGTCTCGTTCGACTGGCATCAGGATGTGCAACATCGCGACAAAGGACCTGGAACCTGGCGTGATTTGAACGGGCGTGGATCGTATGTTCAGACGATCATGCTCATCGACGATATGACCGACTTCAACGGACCCCTCAAGTTCATTCCTCGGAGTGCTGTGAGTGGTGAGGGTCAAATTCGTCTTTCGAGCGATTCTTACGACTACAGCACTCCAATGAAATCGGGTGCGACGCCCGCGCTCTTCGATGAGTCCAAAGCTGTCACAGTGACTGGGGCTGCTGGCTCAGTCCTTTTTTTCGGGCCTTACGCGATTCATGGGAGCACCTCGAACGACTCGTCTGTGCCACGTCGGGTGCTGATCAACGGTTACGCGTATCCCGGGGCCAACGGCCGCGTTTATCCTGGACGCGGCTCTTGCCGGACGCTGCAACGAGTTTCGCGTGGGTAACGTTTATTTTCACGCCCTCGATTGGGCGATCGTTATCGCGTATTTCGCTCTGGTCACTTGGATCGGGCATAGCGTCAAAGACTTGCAAGGCAGCACTCGCGAGTATTTTCTGGGGTCGCGGTCATTGCCTTGGTATGCCGTGGCCATGTCTATTGTGGCAACGGCAGTCAGCGGCGTCACGTTCATCGGAGTCCCGTCGCTCGTCTTCGCTCAAGAGGGTGATTTTCGGTATTTGCAGTTTTGTCTCGCCGGATTGATCTCGAAGGCCATTCTTGGTCAATGGATCCTGCCGAGGCTTTACGAAAAAAATTATGCGAGTCCCTACGATTTTATCCGGGACAAACTCGGTCCCGTCTTCGGCAAGATCTCGGCGTTTTTGTTCTTCATCGGGGCGGTGCTCGGACAAGGTGTCCGGGTATTTGCCGTGGCGCTCGTTCTCGAGTTGCTGACAGGGCTCGATTTCATTGGTTGCGTTTTTTTGAGCGTCGGCGTCTCTGCATTGAGCACGATGCTTGGCGGCATTCGTGCCGTCGTATGGTCCGATGTCGTCCAGTTTGTGATGTTCGTCGCCGGAGGCGTCATCGCAATCCTCTACGTGACTAACGGCTACCCAGACGGCGTCACGGGTCTCTGGACTGCTGCCGAGTCTGAAGGAAAGACTCGAATCCTCGAATGGAGTACTGATCCGCGGGTCAATTTCACGCTGTGGGCAGGTGTCTTCGCGATGCCTTTCCAGAATCTGGCGGCGTATGGCACCGATCAGCTCAATACCCAGCGGATGCTGTGTTGCAAGTCGGTACGTGAAGCGCGTCTTGCGCTGTATATCAGTAACTTCGGCGAGCTCGTCGTCGTGTTGTTTTTGCTTGTTGGCGTGGCGTTATGGGGTTTCTATCAGTTCAATCCGATCGATCCGGCGTTCGCCTCGTTGGTTGCCGCGAATGTCGATCGAATTTTTCCGGCGTTCATTCTCTCCGAAATACCGACCGGGTTGCGCGGATTCATGGTCGCCGCGTTGTTTGCGGCGGCCATGTCGAGTCCCGTGCTGTCGGCGTTGTCAGAGACGACAATCACGATGTTTCATGACGGACATCGTCGCGGGGAGTTATCCGAGGCGAGGGCGGTGACGCTGTCGCGTATTCTGGTGATCGCGTGGGCGGTCGTACTCGGAGGCTTCGCGCTCGCACTGTCTGGCTCTGATGAGCGGTTAATTCCCTTGGCGTTCGCCATGACGGCATACACTTATGGGCCGATGCTGGGCTTGTTTCTGTTGGCGTTATTCGTCCCCAAGCATCGGATCACCAGTGCGCCGATCGGAGTGACCGTCGCGCTTGTCGGGGTGTTGCTGGTTCATAACGCTCAGTTCTTCGGACTGACCGAGCAGCGCGAACTTGTGGCGTTTCCCTGGCTCTTTCCCCTCGGGGTGATTTTGTGTCTGACCTTTTCGGTCTTGCCTTGGGGTGGCCGTCGTCCGCTATCCTCCTCAACATGAGTCACGGAAAAGTAACGCCGCAGCTGCGGCTCTGGATCGTCAAGCAAATTGAGTCGGGTCAGAGTCCGGAGTCGGTGCTACAAAGCCTGGTCGCAAAAGGATGGCCGGAGGGCGCCGCGATCGATGTCATGCAGCGTACGCTGAGAGCGCGAGTCGCTCAAATCAAAGCGTTAGAGAATGCCGAACAGGCTAGAGTGAAGCGCGACTCAGGAGACTGCCCAGCCGAGTGAGCGTTCGACGGCTCGCGACCATTCATGCATGCGAGCGGCAGCCGCTTCCCGCGACATGGTCGGTTCGAATCTCCGATCGACTCGCCAGCGCGCCGAAATCTCGTCTGTCGATTTCCAGAACCCAACGGCGATACCGGCGAGATAGGCTGCGCCGAGCGCGGTGGTTTCCGTGACGGCAGGCCGAATGACAGGAACGCCCAGCAAGTCGGACTGAAACTGCATCAAAAAATTGTTACGCGACGCGCCACCATCGACTCGAAGTTCGCGTAGCGGCGCTGCAGCGTCTTTTTGCATCGCCTGAAGGAGTTCAGCGCTTTGAAAGGCGATCGACTCGAGCGCCGCGCGAGCAATATGGCCACGAGTCGTGCCGCGGGTAATCCCGATGATCGAGCCGCGCGCGAACGGATCCCAATGGGGGCTGCCGAGCCCCGTGAAAGCCGGAACCACATAGACGCCGCCATGATCGGGCACGGACGAGGCGAGCGCTTCGATTTCTTCGGCACGCGTGACGAAACCGAGGCCGTCTCTCAGCCACTGCACTACGGCTCCACCCACGAACACGCTCCCTTCGAGCGCGTAGTTCAGTTGCGGACGACCGTCGGTTGCTGAGGGTGAGCAGGCGACGGTGGTCAGTAGTCGATGAGTTGATGCGAGAGGTCGATCTCCGGTATGCATCAGCATGAAGCAGCCAGTGCCATAGGTATTCTTTGCCATGCCCGGCTGCAGACACGCCTGACCGAAGAGCGCAGATTGCTGATCACCTGCCAGACCGGTCAGCGGCATGTCTGCTCCACCCAGCTTGATCCGAACGCCGACGTCAAAAGAAGAGGGCAGAACTCGAGGCAGCACGGCTTTCGGAATACGCAGAAGATTCAGCATCCACTCGTCCCATTCGCCCGACAGGTTGAGTAGCAGCGTTCGACTGGCGTTGGTGACGTCAGTTACATGGTGCGTGCCGCCTGAGAGTTTCCAGGTGAGCCACGTGTCGACGGTGCCGAAACACAAGTCGCCTCGAATCGCACGCTCGCGTGCTCCGGACACATGATCGAGCAGCCATGCGAGCTTGGTGCCCGAGAAATACGGATCGAGCAACAAGCCTGTGCGGCGGGTCACCTCCGGCTCATGGCCTGCGGCGCGCAGCGTGGCGCATACGTCGGCCGTTCTTCGATCTTGCCAGACGATTGCCGGGGCGACGGGCTCACCGGTCTTCCGGTCCCAAAGTACGGTCGTCTCGCGCTGATTCGTAATGCCCACGGCCGCAACATCAGCCGATTTCGCGCCGGCTTTTTTCAGAACTTCTTCGATGGTTGCACGCTGGGTATTCCAGATTTCATTCGCATCGTGCTCGACCCACCCCGCTTGCGGGAAAAACTGTGTGAACTCTTGCTGTGCGCTCTCGACGATATTGCCGTCGTGGTCGAACAGGATCGATCGAGAGCTGGTCGTGCCTTGGTCGAGAGCGAGAATCCATCGGCTCATTGCGATCTCCCGTGAGTCATCAGCCATTCCGCGACCCGTTGTGCCGACTGCGCATCGACATGCAGTCCGAGTTTACTGCGTCGCCACAAGACATCTTCAGCGGTTCGAGCCCACTCGGCTTGATAAAGGTAACGTAACTCAGCTTCATAAAGGCCGGGCACGATCTCCGAACCCAGTCCGTTAGAACGCGAGAAAATATTCAAGGCGCGTGATCCGTAGGCCCTCGCCCAACGAGAGACGGTCTTGCGCGGAACCTCGGGTCGAAAGGCCGCGAGCTCATGTTCGAGCGAATCGAGTCCGGAGGGGAGATCGCCTCCCGGAAGGGGACGCGAACCCGTCCACCGACGAGTTCTCATGTCGATGGCGGCAGTGATGCGGTCGACGGCTTCCTCAGCAAGCACTCGATACGTCGTGATTTTCCCACCGAATACACTGAGCAGTGGCGCGGGTGTCTTCTCGAGCTCTAACGCATAGTCGCGCGTGACGGCGCGCGCATCGGTGGATTCATCTTCGAGCAGAGGCCGGACACCGGACCAACTCGACACGACGTCTGTGGGTGATAGCGCCGTTTTGAAATAGCGATTGCTCTGCTCGCATAGATAGACCGTCTCTTCGGCGTCGATGGCGACCACGCGAGGATCATTGTGATACTCGACATCCGTCGTGCCGATCATTGTGAACTCGTGTTCATACGGAATGGCGAACACGATACGCCGGTCGCTTGCTTGCAAAATGTAGGCATACGGATGATCGAAGAGCTTCCGAACGACGATATGACTGCCTTTGATGAGTCGGAGACCGTGCTTCGATCGACCTAACGTTGCGGCATCGTGAAAGCCGGCTGCCCACGGGCCTGTCGCATTAACGACGGCTCGCGCACTGATGACGCTCTCTTTACCCTCAACATCCTGCAGCGTTGCTGCCCAGAAGGCCTGTTCGGTTTTGTGGCTGTGTGCGGTCGGAGTGATCTTGATGCAACGGGTACGAGTGAGAACTGTCGCGTCGTGCTCGTGCGCATCGACCGCATTGAGAACGACGAGTCTCGCATCATCGACCCAACCATCTGAGTATTCGAACCCGCGACGGAAGCCTTCGCGTAGGGATGTGCCAGCCGGGTGGTGGCGCAGATCGATTCCACGCGACTCTTCGAGTTTTCGGCGACGCGCAAGATGATCGTAGAGAAATAATCCAATCCGAATCATCCAAGCCGGTCGCAAGGACGGCTCATGAGGCATGACGAAGCGCAGCGGACTGATGATATGAGGCGCTATGCCTAGAAGTACTTCGCGCTCGATCAGGGCTTTGCGTACGAGTCCGAAGTCCATGAACTCGAGATAGCGCAGCCCGCCGTGGATTAACTTGGTGCTCGCTGAGGACGTGTGTGAGGCGAGATCGTCTTGTTCGACCAGTAGCACGCGAAGGCCGCGTCCTGCGGCGTCGCGGGCAACGCCCGTGCCATTGATGCCGCCGCCGACGACGAGCAGATCAAAGATATTAGAGTCTGTGCCAGCGGTCATCGTCCGTCGCTACGAGTCAGATGAGAGAGTACCGTTCTCGCTGTGACCTCGCTCACGCGAACATTAGACTCTTCGGTGACGCCCGCGATATGGGGCGTCAAGATCAGATTTGGGACGCCAGCAAATAGCGCGCCTTCTTTGGTATCGAGCGGTTCGGTCTCGAAGACGTCGAGAGCAGCGCCGCCCAGTTGACCGGAGCGCAGTGCGTCGACCACAGCGGCCTCATCGATGACCCCACCTCGGGCGGCATTGATGATGACACTCCCGCGTTTCATGGCAGCAATCTGCGGCAGTCCGATCATCCGCTTTGTGGAAGCCGTGAGTGGAACGTGAAAGCTGATGACATCACTATGGGCGATGAGCTCTTCGAGCGAGACGCTACTAGCCAGTTGCCAGGCGGCGCGGTCTTTTGGAAGAAGGGGGTCGAATGCGATCACACTCATACCGAGGACGCGAGCACGAGATGCCGTCTCGCGAGCAATGCCGCCGAGACCGACCAGCCCTAAGGTTTTTCCCTGAACTTCGCGACCGATGGTCGACATGCGCGGCCACTTTCCGGAGATGACCTCTGAGTTGGCGAACCACGCCTTTCGTAATAGCACGAGCATTGCGGTGATGACGTATTCGGCGACCGACACGTCGTTGGCGCCCGTTGCGGGGTAGACCGCAATGCCGCGAGCTTTACAGGCTTCGACATCGATATTGTCGAGACCGACGCCGAGACGACCAACGACTTCGAGTTTGGCAGCCGAATCAAGCAAAGCGCCGCGCACTTGCGTACGGTTACGAACGATGAGTGCTCGGGCATCTTTGACCAGTCGCGCGAGCTCTTCAGGCTGATCGACGAGCTTGGGGTTGTAGACGACATCGCGCCCCGACAAAACGCTCGAGATGGCGGCCTCGTCCATGAATTCGGTGATCACGATCTCGGCCATCTCATGCTCCCTCAGACGGATGTAGTGCGCGTATCTCGGCGTGCAGCGCGTTGCTCAGCGTGATTCCTTCGTGCTCGGCCTTGGTGCGAGCAATGAGCCGGCGTGAGCCAGGTACGCGTACCTCGGGCTCGGACTCGATCGTGGCGAGGAGGGTTTGCATGCGATCGGCAAACGCATTCCCTGACGCTGGGCCCGGATCGATGGCGACAAACAAGTGACCCATCTCAGGCGGACGGCCTTCGGCATCAAAGAAAGATGACGCCTCCCAACCGAACGCACCCGCCGTCAGAGCTGCACCCAAAATCTCGACCATCAGTGCTAGTGCACCACCTTTAGTGCCGCCAATCGGAGATAGCGTGCCCGCAAGAGCAGCCGTGGGATCAGTCGTCGATTGGCCATTAACATCGACAGCCCAGCCCTCGGGGATGGGTTTACCCGCTTTTTGAGCCGCGACGATCTTGCCTCGCGCTGCAACGGACAGTGCGAGATCGATGACGAGGGGCGCTCGTGCGCCCGGAAGCGGAGCCGCGAAGGCGAGCGGATTGGTTCCGAGCATCGCGCGTTTCCCACCATGAAACGCCATCGCCTTCGGGGTATTCCCGAAGACGAGAGCGATCAGTCCAGCGTCAGCCAATCGTTCTGCATGCGCACCGACTTGGCCAAAATGATGAGAGTGATGAATGGCGGCGAGCGCAATACCCTGATCTTTGGCGAGCTGTTTCAGAGAGTCGAGGGCGAGATCGATCGCCGGATAAGCAAAGCCGAGCCCCGCGTCGACTCGTACGACACCCGGTGCTGCGCGAGTCAGCGTCGGGATTGCGTGACCGTTGACCTTTCCGGAGCGCGCCTGCAGCGCATAGGCCGGAACACGACTCAGTCCGTGTGCAGCTTGCCCATCGGCCTCTGCAGCAACGAGCGCACGCGCGGTTGCACGAGCACTAAGTTCGGAAGTGCGATTAGCGCACAGGGCCTCGAAAGCCAGTGATTCGGCTTCCGCCAGCGTCAGGCAGATCGATGCGTCCACGATGATCTCCCCAAAGCGGAGTGGTTGCGCGGCGCCAAGCGCCGCGACCACTTAGGCGCTACGGTAAAGCTTGGTCATGACGAATTCGACATGGCCGAGTGCTTCGGCGGCGGTGAGTCGACCGTTCGCCGTGTGAGCGATGCAGTCGATGAGCGCATCACCCGCCTGGTCGATCGTCATTTCACGCCGAACGACACCCGAGACATCGACGTCGATATGTTCAGGCATGAGTCGGACGGTACGCGGATTACCTGTCACCTTGATGACCGGCATGATCGGATTTCCGATTACGTTGCCTTGGCCAGTCGGGAAGATATGGATGACGTAGCCCGCAGCAGCCTGGAGCGTGCAGCACTCAGCAGCTGCTGAGGAGGTATCCATGAAGTAAAGGCCGGGTCCGCGGGCCGGAGCCTCAGCGGGCTCGAGCACGTCGATGAACTTGACCTTCTTGCCGATTTTTTCGAGGTTACCCAAGGCTTTTTCCTCGATGGTGGTGAGACCACCGGCGATGTTGCCCTTGGTGGGCTGACTCTCGGACAAGTCGGACGTCTTGTGTGCTTCGATGACATCGTCTTGATAGGACTGCCAAGTCTTCATGAACTTGTCGCGAATCTCAGGCGAGACCGCTCGGGCGGCTGCAAGATGCTCAGCACCTGTCAGTTCAGATGTTTCGCCGAAGCAGCCAAAAAGACCGGCTGGAACCAGCTTGTCGTACATGTTGCCGACCGTGGGGCAGGAGGCGAGACCCGTGGTGGTATCGCTCTCTCCGCATTTCGCGGCGACCCACAATTCGCTGATATCGCATTCGACGCGTACCTGACCTGAAGTCGCATGCACGAATTCTTTGGCCTTGCGCGATGCGGCTGCGATGGTGGCGATGTCGCCGTTGCCTTCGATCCAGAACCCTGCGACCGGCTTACCGGTCTTGGCGATGCCTTCGACGATGCGCTGCGTCCAGCCTGGCTCGATGCCGATGACGATACATGCCGCTACGTTCGGGTTCGCGCCCGTTCCGATCATGGTGCGGAAGTGCAATTCGAGATCTTCGCCAAACTGCAGGCGGCCATAAGCATGGGGCAGGGCGATGGTGCCCTTGATGTTATTCGCGACGGCTTCGCAGGCCGCATTGGAAATATCGTCAACGGGAAGAATAGCGACGTAATTACGTACGCCAACTCGACTATTCTCGCGGCGATAGGCCCAGATTTTTTGGTTGGTATTGCTCATCGGTGGGTTCCTACCAGCGCTTGGTCTTGAGGTTGTGAACATGGACATGCTCGCCGCGTGCTATCGGTGCGACGACCTTGCCGATGTCCTGCCCGTACTTGATGACGGTATCGCCGACTTTTAAATCGACCAGTGCGACTTTGTGTCCGATCGGAACGTCATGTTTTGACGTGAGGTGGAAGTCAGAGTTGTCCTCTGTGATGACACACAGCATATTGGTGCCGGCTTTCAGTCCCTCGATCACGACAACGCCCACGTTATCTTTGTGATCGTGCACGAGCAGTTGTGGAACGCTCACTCATTTACTCCTGAGATATCTTGAGATGCGCTTGCGGCTGCAAGTCTTATATAAGATACTAAATGCATGACCCCTGTGTCCACAAGCGGCGCGATACCATCGGCTCCTTCTGGCGATCTCTCCTCAAAGATGGACAGCCCGCAGTACCGCCCCCTCTATAGCCAGGTTTACGAGGCCCTCGTTCGGCGAATCGCCGACGGCGAATGGCAGCCAGGTCAGGCGTTGCCGAGTGAGCAGGCTCTTGCCATGCAACTCGGTGTCAGCCAAGGAACGGTGCGCAAGGCGCTCGATGCGCTTGCCCTCGATAAGGTCATTGACCGGCGCCAGGGCAAAGGCACCTACGTCGCAGAGCTCACGCAGGAACGCTCGCTGTTTCGGTTCTTCAGGCTGACTCGTCCGGATGGACAGCGCGCGGTGCCGACGAGTGGCGATGAATCGATCAAGCGGCGCCACGCTCGATCGTCAGAGGCCAAAGCCCTCGAACTGCCTGAAGGCGTAGACGTATTTGAAATAATCCGCACGCGCTTCGTCGATGAACGCCCGGTTGCCATTGAGCGCATCATTTTGCCCGAGGCATATTTCCCGGGACTCGATCAGCATTCTCCGCTACCAAATGCACTGTACGCGCTCTATCAGCGTGAATACCGCATCAACATCGTCTCGGCTAACGAAAAGCTCCGGGCAGACGTTGCGCGTCGTGACGATGTGAAGCGCCTCAGCGTCGAGTTGGGTGCGCCTTTGTTGCAGGTCGAACGGGTCGCGCTGGCGGTAGATGGCCGCCGCGTGGAGTGGCGTCTCAGCCGTTGCGATACAAGTACGCTCTCTTACGACGTCACCTTCACATGAAGCGAGCGCTGTGTGTCGGCCACGCAGTGCAGGACTTCGTCTTCAGCACTCCGCATATCCCGCAACGTGCCGAAAAGCACCGTGCGACGGGTTTTTCAATTGTGGGTGGAGGTCCTGCTGCGACGGCTGCAGTAGCCATCCGCAAGCTTGGAGGCGACGCGCAGCTTGTGGCGCGCGTCGGAGAGGACGTGATTGCCGATGCGATCCAGCGTGAGCTCGAGGGTTATGGAGTCGATTGCCGTCATCTGCGTCGGTTCTCCGGGTTTCATTCTTCCGTCTCGGCTGTTTTCGTCGATGCGCGAGGCGAACGGTTGATCGTCAACCACACCGATGCTTCGCTTCCGACCGATACTTCGTGGCTTGAATCGGCCGTCTCGCTCGAGGGCATCGACGTTGTGCTCGCCGATACGCGCTGGCCTGATGGGGCGACCGTGATGCTCAAGCGCGCTCGCGCGGCAGGCTTGCCGGCCGTACTCGATGCCGATGTACCGGTGCCGAAAGCGGGGTCTTTACTGCAATCAGCCACCCACATTGCGTTTTCGATGGCAGGGCTCAAAGATTATTCTGGCTGCTCCGACGCGATGACTGATATCGAGCAATCGTTACGGCAGATAGCCGTTCGCCTGAAGGCTTGGTGTTGCGTCACGATGGGCTCATCCGGCGTGTTCATCGTCGATGCACGATTCGATCAGAACAACATCACCGCCCGAACCATTCCTGCGTTTCCGGTCAAATCCGTCGATACCTTGGGCGCCGGTGACGTCTGGCACGGTGCGTTCGCCCTGGCTCTTGCCGAGGGGGCTGATGAAATCACCGCGGTCCGGGCGGCCTCTGCTGCCGCTGCGATTAAAGTGACTCGATCCGGTGGTCGCGCGGGTGCGCCTACCCGAGTCGAAAGAGATTCGTTGTTGGAGTCCAAATGATTCTGTCTGCTGGGAAGTATTGGGGCATGCGGCGAATGGCCGATGTCCACGGGCGATTCAAGATGACGGCAGTCGATCAGCGACCGCCGATCAAGAACCCGATCAAGGCTAAAAGAGGTACGGCTGAGGCACCGTGGGAAGATGTCGCCGGCTTCAAAGAAATGTTGATCGAAGAGCTGCAGGGTGAGTCATCTGCCATGCTGCTCGATCCGCACTTCGCCTATCCGCGTGGCGTGACCAAGCTGCTCGCCTCACGAGGACTCATCGTTACGCTCGAGGATTCGATTTTTCGTGAAACACCCTCTGGTCGTCTCTCCTCGGAGATCGATGACTGGTCGGTGGAGAAGATCAAGCGGATCGGCGGAGATGCCGTCAAGGTTCTAGCGTGGTATCGGCCGGATACCGATTCAGCTGTCTGCCGTGCGCAGCAAGATTTCACTCAGCGTATTGGCGACGCCTGTCGTAAGTACGACATCCCCTTCGTGTTCGAGCTGCTCGTATATCCGTTGCCAAGTGATGCCGAGCAAACTCGCGATTACGTCGAGATGAAGAGCAAGCACCCACAGTTCGTGCTCGAGAGCGTACGGACTTTCGCCGATCCGAAATTCGGTGTCGATCTCTTCAAGCTCGAAAGTCCTCTGGCTGCTGCGGATGTTCCGGGCGTCGGTGCGCCGGGGTGGGAATCTGCGCAAGAGTGGTTCGATGCGATCAGCGCTGCGTCGGGGCGGCCGTGGGTCATGCTCTCTGCAGGAGCCGGCATGGACGAATTCCGCCGAATTTTGTCGCATGCCTACCGAGCGGGCGCGTCGGGATATCTCGCAGGTCGAGCGATTTGGTCGAAAGCGTTCACCCACTTCCCAGATTGGGAGGCTATTCGAAGCGGCTTGAGGGGCGAGGCCGTCGAGTACATGCGCTCGCTCAATGTTCTCACCGATAAAGAGGCCACACCGTGGAACCACCACTCGGTGTACGGCGAGGGTGGTGCTCGAATCGTGCCGGCCGATGCCAGTTTCAGACACGTCTATCCAGGATTCGGAGATTGAAGCCATGCTGACTTTTGGTGTCGCGGCGCTCGCGCGGCCGACGTTCGATGTGCCCTTTGCGGAAGAAACAAAGAATCGCGCCTTTACCGCGCTTGAGGCTGCCGGCATCCGCACGGTCGGAACTCGTGAATTGTTGTTTGATCGTGATGCTGCCGAGCGTGCGATCGCCAATATCACAGCGTCGGGGCCGATTGATCTGCTTCTAATTTTGCAGGTGACGTTCACCGACGCCACGATGACGGTCAAGCTTGCCAAAGAAGCCAAGACACCGCTTGCCATTTGGGCGCTGCCTGAGCCCCGCATCGGAGGACGTTTGCGTCTCAATGCTTACTGCGGGCTCAATCTCGCAGCGCATGCATTAGGTCGTGCCGGCGTAGCTCACGCGTCGTTGTATGCCGATCCGTCGGCGCCCGGCCTCGCAGAGAGTCTGCGTGCCTTGTCGCGATCGCATGCATTACCCAAGACCACAGCTAGCGCGGCAAATCTTGCGACTCGCGTTCGAGCAGACGCCGAGCGTGCCGCGGATCGAGTATTGGGTGCGCTCGCTGATTCGCGCATTACGGTAGTCGGGAAGCATCCCGACGGGTTCGACACCTGCGAGTTCGATCCCGATCTTCTGGCTCGTCTCGCCAACATCAAGGTCGATCATGTCACGCTCGGCAACCTCTTCGATCGCGCTCGATCGACCGATGCCAATCGTGTGGCAGCGGCTAAAGATCGAGCCGAGGCGCAGGTCGCGGGGCTGGGGGAAGTCGACGCCGAGCAACTCGACCGATCATTCCGTGTCTTCTGTGCGCTCGAAGATGTGCAGCGAGATACGGGCGCGCGCGGTCTTGCGGTGCGGTGTTGGCCCGAGATGTTCACCGAGTATGGTTGTGCCGCGTGTGGACCGATGGCCATGATGAACCAAAAGAAGGTTCCCTCGGCCTGTGAGGCCGACGTCAATGGATCGGTGACGCAACTCATTTTGCAGGAGCTCGCCGGCGAGCCGGCGTGGATGGCCGACCTCGTCGATATCACTGCAGCGGACAATACGGCCGTATTGTGGCACTGCGGGCTTGCGCCGATCTCAATGTGCGATCCAGAAGTCAAACCCGAAGCGACGATCCACACCAATCGGCGCATGCCATTGTTGCATCAGTTTCCGATCAAGCCAGGCCGAATCACCCTTGCACGCCTCTCGCGCTCGCGTAATTCATTGAAGCTCGTACTGGCGGGAGCTGAAGTCATCCGGGCTCCGATGGCTTTTACCGGCTGTTCGGGCACGGTACGTTTCGACAAGCCTGCGGAAGAGGTCAGTACGCGGATTCTCGACGAAGCGCTCGAGCATCACTTTGCCTTGGCGTACGGTGATCATCGAGACGCCTTGCGCGCTTTGGCGCTCCGCTGGGGTATCCCTGTGCTGGAGCTGGCCTAAGCGCTTCGTTTTCGAGAGGTGTCCATGCAAACGGTTTTTGATCCCGTCGCGCCTCACTGGGGCCGAATGGCGTCTGCCCGCATCGAGGGAATACCGACACTCTCAGACAATGTGCTGATGGTTCCGACCTCTGTGGGCGTGTTGCGCATCACGCTTCATGAGCACGGGATGCGATTGCGCAGTCAGGGAGACGTTCGCGAGTACGGCATTCTTTGTGGCGACGTCCGCCCGCTCTCGGCAGTGCTGAGTCATCACGGAGAGGGCGATACGGCCAACAGCCGCCTCGAAGCTGTCGCTACGGATGAGTCTCAACTCGTCGTCACGATTGGTCATGCGCCGTTCAGTTTCGTTTTTCTCCGTGACGGGCGGTTTGTTCAAGGTTCTCCGAGCGACGGTCACTTCATTCGACGTTTCAGGTTGCCGCCGCTCGCGCGCCACGACGATCGGTGGTTGCTGTCGTTGGAGCTCGGACCTTCGACGCCTGTCTACGGTCTTGGCGAAAAGTCCGGGCGGCTCGATAAGCGAGGGCAATTGATTCGCTCCTATAACCGAGATGCGCTCGGGCTTAATGCGGAGTGGAGCTATAAAAACGCGCCCTTCGCTTGGAGCCCTGAGGGTTGGGGCGCGTTCGTGCATACGCCGGCGCCGGTGACCCACGGAGTCGGCTTCGGACCATGGTCGCAACGTGCGTACGTGCTCGATATCGAAGACTCTGCGCTCGATGTATTCCTCTTTTCGGGGAGCACGGGTGCCGATCAGCTTGCGCAATACACCTCACTTACCGGCCGAGCTCCCGTGCCACCGGATTGGAGTCTCGGGGTCATCCTCTCCAAGGCGTACTACAAAGATTCCGAAGAAATCTTGTCGGTCGCGCGCGAAGTGCGTCGTCGTGGCATGCCATGCGAGGTCATCACTTTCGATGGTCGCGCTTGGCAGGATACCGACACGCGTTTTGCTTTCGAGTGGTGCCCTAAGCGTTATCCCGACCCACGACCGACCGTCGATGCATTGCGAGAGATGGGTTTCCGTATCTGCGTATGGGAGTACCCGCTGATCTCGGTTCGTCATCCACTGTTCAAAACGCTTGCAGACAAAGGCTGGTTGATTCGCGATACGCGCACCGGAGAGGCATATCGATATGCCTGGGATCCCGAGCCTTTCGGAGCTGTGCTCACTCAACTCCCAGATTCGGGGCTGCTCGACTTCACGCACCCCGAGGCGTACGCGTGGTGGCGCGATCAGCACAAGGCGCTCTTTGACCTTGGCATCGACATGATCAAGGCCGACTTCGGTGAGCAAATCGAAGAACACATGATCGCGAGCGACGGATCGAGCGGCGACGCGCTCCACAACATTTACGCGCTGCTTTACAACCGCTGTGTGTACGAGGCCGCTGCGAAGTACTCCCGAAACGGAGCGTTTTTATTCAGCCGTGCAGGTTGGTCGGGTTCGCAGCGCTATCCCTCGCAGTGGGGCGGAGATCCGCAAGCCGACTGGGGCGGACTCGCCGGAAATTTACGCAGTGGTTTGTCGTGGGGGCTGACCGGCGCGCCGTTTTATGCGACCGATGTGGGCGGTTTCTACGGCGACCAACGCGATCCGGTTCTATACGTACGTTGGCTGCAGGCGGCGGTGTTTTCCGCTCATCTGCGACTGCATGGCATCGGTCCGCGCGAGCCCTGGAGTTACGGGCCTGAGGCCGAGACACTCGCGAGAGAGGCACTCGATCTGCGCGAGCGGTTGCGACCGTATCTCCAAACCGTTGTGGCTCAGGCTTCAGCAACGGGTTTGCCCGTTCAGCGGCCGATGGTACTGGCCTGTCCGCAAGACAAAGCGTCCTGGGCCTTTGAGGATCAATTCTTTGTTGGTGACGAGATCTTGGTCGCGCCCTGCCTCAACCCGGAAGGGCGGGTCACGGTTTACTTGCCACAAGGGCGTTGGGCTTGGCTCGACTCCGGCGAGCCCATCTCCGGCGGCCAGGTTCTTGAACTCCGACTGCCGCTCGCGCGCATCGCTGCGTTCCGGCGGGTCTAGTCCGATGTCTTATATAAGGGTTGTATGACATAAAAATCTTTGTTAGCGTCAGAAAGACATCACGCGCCGGGACAGCTGTGGCGCGAAAGCAACATTGAAGGGGACAACTCATGCCGAAGCTGAATAGCAAGAAGATCGTCGCGAGAGCCGTGGCGGTCGCCACGTGTGCCGCTGTTTTTCCGTTGGCGTCACTGGCTCAAGACGAAGGCCGTCTCGATGAAATCGTCGTCACCGCGCAGAAGCGCGAACAGCGACTTCAAGACGTACCCATCGCCGTCTCGGTCGTGACCGGCGATCTCGCCGAGGCATCGGGCAGCTTCAACATCGAAGCCCTGCGCACACTTGTCCCTTCCTTGAATATCCGAAAGACCAACACCTCGCTGAACCAGTCGTTGTTCCTGCGTGGTGTCGGCACCATCAACTTCGCGATCGCCGCGCAGCCCAGCGTCGCAACTGTCCTCGATGGCGTCGTGCTCTCATCGGCCGGCGAGGCCTTCGGTGATCTCTACGACCTCGAGCGCATCGAAGTGCTGCGTGGCCCTCAGGGCACGCTGTTCGGTAAGAATGCTTCGGCCGGTGTCGTGAACATCGTCACCAAGCGTCCCGGAAAAACGATGGGCGGGTACCTCGACGTCAGTTGGTTCGAGGGCAATGAAATGCGGATCAAAGCCGCGTACGACTCGCCCATCAGCGACTCCATTCGTTCGCGTACTGTGATCATGCGTAGCGAGTTCGATGGCTACATCGACAACGTCACCTCGACAGCCGCTCGCGGCGACCTCAACGGTTACAAGCGCCAAGGCGTTCGCACCGTTTGGGAGTTCGATGGCGATAACAGCAACTGGGTTTTCTCGGGTGACTTCCGCAGCTCCGATGACAACTGCTGCGTCGAGGTCATTGGCACCG
This sequence comes from Gammaproteobacteria bacterium, assembly GCA_016874235.1. Lineage (GTDB taxonomy): Bacteria > Pseudomonadota > Gammaproteobacteria > Steroidobacterales > Steroidobacteraceae > UBA964. The sequence continues at coordinate 59,354 of VGUJ01000005.1, read as the reverse complement.
CTCCGACCGGCGGTACCGCGCTCGCGTATGGCACCTTGTATAGCGGTGTGACGTTTGCCGGCGACGAGACTCGCCAGGTCAAGCAAGATCTGCAAATGCGTTCGACCGAAGAGGCTTGGGGCATGTCGCTCTCCGGCGACATCGATGTCGGGTCGGGCACGATCACGACGATCACGGCCTATCGAACCTGGGATGCCACCGAGTTCCGCGAAGGCGACTGGATCGACACACCAGCACCTTATGTCGGCAACGGCTTCGCGCAGCTGCACGACTACGGTCCGCAGACGACCAAAACCTTCTCTCAAGAAATGCGTTACGCCTCGAAGGGCGGCGAGACCGTCGACTATGTCCTCGGCATGTATTTCTCGAAGACGGACTCCGAGCGTTTCTTCCAGCGCAATATCTTCAATTGCACCGCGAGTACGCTCGCTGTCGATTCCACCGGCCAGCGTCCCTGCCGCTCGGGCTCCTCGACTTACGTGAGCACGTTCTCCAACGCAAAATTCGGAGCGGATTTCAAAAATCTGGCTGTTTTCGCTGACGGGACATTCAACGCCTCCGATCGCCTGCGTCTGATTGGTGGTGTCCGATGGACCTCGGACGCACTCAGCTATTTCCACAATCGCACGCCTACGACGTTCTCCGGGCAGCCTGGTATCCGTACAGACCGTTCGGATTTCACAGGCAGAAACTCCTCGGATAACGCGTCGGGTCGCGCGGGATTGCAATACGACGTCTCCGACGATGTCATGGTGTACGCGTCTTACGCGCGTGGATACAAGGGCCCGGCATACAACGTGTTCTTCAACATGACGGTGAACAACACGCCGCTCATCGAAGCCGAAACCGCCAACTCCTATGAAGCAGGCATCAAGAGCACGCTGTTCGATGGACGCGTACTCGTCAACGCCGCGATCTACGACGCGAAGTACGATGACTTCCAAGCCAACAACTTCACGTTCTTGAACGGCACGCTCATCACGACGCTGACGAATGCCGGTGAAGTCTCCTCGAGCGGTTGGGAAGTGGACATCCAAGCGCGTCCGAACAGCATGCTGACGCTCGGCGCCGGCATCGCTTACAACGACGCGAAGGTCGACAATTTCTTCACGCCGCCCGGTTCGACCCCTTCGGTTCGTTCGGGAACCAAGCTGCCGCTTGCTCCGGAGTGGAAGGCCTCGCTCGTGGGTGAGCTCAACATCCCGATGGGCACGTTCACGCTCACCCCGAATGTGGTTTGGGCGTATCAAGACGATAGCTTCTCGGATCTCAACGAGCCCACTGCGCTGAAGATTCCGTCGTACAGTACCGTCGACGTCTCGATCGCACTCACCGATGCTGACGATCGCTTCCGGATCGCTCTGATCGGTCGCAACATGACGGATGAGGCTTACACCGTGCTCAAGACGAGTGGCGGCCCGGGTGGCGCGGTGCGTTTGCAGATTCCGCGCGATGCCGATCGTTACTTTGGTCTTCAGGCGCGCTACAACTTCGGGACCAAATAAGATCCTGAGGTCGTGTTGAAGATCATCGACCTCGCGCTGCGAGGTCTCGCAAAACTGAACGCCCCCATCGCAAGATGGGGGCTTTCTTTTTCCGCGATCCTGCTTGCGCTCATGTTGCTTGTTGCGCTTGCTCAAATTCTCTCGCGAGCCATTTTCAACCATACGCTTGATTGGGCGGAGGAGGCGGCACGCATGGCGCTTGTGTGGTCGGCCTTGCTCGCTGCGCCGATGGGCTACCGCGCTGCCGGGCATGTCGCCATCACGGCCTTCATCGAAGGGCTGCCTCCGAAGGTGCTGCAACTCACCGGCGTTATCGTGAATCTTCTCGTTGGCTGGATTTGTCTGATGTTCCTGCTTGAGAGCGTCGACTTCGTCTCGCGAGGATCAACGATCATGTCGACCGGACTCGGAATCCCGATGTCCGATGTGTACGTGATTGTCCCAATCGCGCTAAGTGCCTTATTGCTTGTTGCGATGGAGGCGACATTACGTTTGGCGCGAGCCTGGATGACCGAACAAACAGAAGATGTGTTGGTGGGTGTTCTGCCCCTGATGCAGAAAGACGGGGAGAGCTGAGCGATGTCCGCTGCCTTCTTCTGGTTCCTCGTCCTGCTGATGGCCTTTGGTACGCCGGTGGTCTTTGCGTTGCTGCTTGGCCCGGGCTTGAGTCTTCTGCTTGACGGCGAGACCCAGTATTTTCCGGCATTACTCGCCCGATTCTATAACGGAATCGATAGTTTTCCGCTGCTCGCCGTACCGTTTTTCATTCTTGCTGGCGAGATCATGAACGCGGGTGGAATCACCGCGTCGATCGTGCGTTTTGCGCAGTCCCTCGTCGGCCATGTGCGAGGCGGCCTGGCCCAGGTGAACGTCCTGTCTTCAATGATTTTCGCAGGGATCTCCGGTTCCGCCGTGGCGGACGCGTCGGCGATCGGCAAGATGATGATCCCGGCGATGGAGCGCGAAGGATATCCGCGCCCCTTCGCTGCAGCGGTCACCGCGGCGGCGGCTGTGGTTGGCCCCATTATTCCGCCCTCAGGCATCATGGTTTTGTACGGGTTCGTGATGAACGTGTCTGTCGGCGCGCTCTTTGCAGCGGGAGTCGTCCCTGGAATAATCATCGGGCTCGCGTTGATGGGCACTATTCGATTGCTCGCCAAGCGGTACAACCTTCCGCTCGCGCGTCCGAGAGCCAGTTGGAGCGAGCGGGGTACGGCCTTCAAGGGCGCGTGGCTCGCGATGTTATTGCCCGTTATTTTGCTCAGCGGGATGTTGAGCGGCGTGTTTACGGCTACGGAGGCCGCGAGTGTCGCCGTGGCTTACGCGCTGTTCGTCACCATTGTCGTCACGCGGAACGTCGGAAAGGCGGAGCTCGCCTCAATATTCAAAGCGACCGCCTTGCAATCGGGAGTGATTTTGCTGCTCGTCGGTGCGGCGGTGACGCTGGGTTGGCTTGTCACGGTCTCCGGGCTTGCGAAGGGCATCGCCGACGCCATGCTACTGATCACCGATGATGTGTATCTGCTGATGTTTCTGTTCAACCTTCTGCTGTTTGTCGTCGGTATGTTTCTCGATGCGGGACCGGCCATTCTGATTTTGGGCCCCGTTCTCTCTCCGGTATTCATCGGTTTGGGTGTTGATCCCGTGCATTTCGCGCTCATCATGTGCGTGAATCTGACGATTGGACTTGCCACACCGCCGATGGGTCTTTTGCTGTTCGTGACAGCATCTGTAGCCAAAGAGAAAGTCGAAAATATCGTGCGAGCTCTCATACCGTTTTTGGCGGTCGAAGTCCTCGTGATTTTCCTGATTACTTTCTTTCCCTCTCTCGTCCTGACCCTCCCACGCATGCTCGATCTCATGTGAGCCCGTCATGACTTCGAGACTGCGAAATATGTTGCTGGTGCTAATCACGATCGGATGTGTGATCGGCATCCTCAGTTCTAGAGCCGAGCAAGCGGAGTTCACCATTCGTGTGGCGTTCCTCGCATCCCAAGATGACGAGGACTACATTGGTGCAGTCGCATTTCGCGAGTCACTCAAGCGACAACTTGGCGATCGAGTCGAAGTGCAGATTTATCCGTCGGGTCAGTTTTGTGGAAACGAGCGTGAGTGCATGGAGGCACTTCAAAGCGGAATCCTCGAGGTTCACCAGACGACGATCGGAGGTCTCGCAGGGCTTTACGGTCCTGCGCAAGTCCTCGATCTTCCTTATCTCTTTGCCAATGACGACATCGCGGAATGCGTCATGGATGGCCCCGTACCCAAGGCGATGGGCGAGGCCATGCTGAAAGATGGCCTGGGTTTACGTCTGATGGCGGTAGGAAACACCGGTGGCTGGCGGAGCTTTGCGATGACCGAAAGTCGCATTAAGTCGGTTACCGATCTCGACGGGCTGCGCATTCGAACCTTACCGTCCGCGCTTGAGCAGGAAATGGTCAGAGAGCTCGGCGGCAGTCCCATGGCCTTGCCGTTCTCCGAAATTTATTCAGCGCTCGGTGCGGGGATGCTCGCCGGCACCAAAAACAGCATTCAAGATGTGATGGGCATGAAGTTTGACGATCACATCAAGCATGTTTTCGTCGATCGTCATAGTTACATGTCGGCGATTTGGTGGTACTCGGAAAAAGCTTGGGAGCGACTACCGCCCGATATTCAGGCGGCCGTAACGATCGCATATGGTGAGCTCGCGGCAGCAACTCGAAAAGCAGCTAAGGATCGCGAGCGCCCCGCGATCGAAAAGTTTATCGCCGGCGGAGGTACTATCGATTATGTTACCGACGCGCAGCGCGCCGAGTTCAAGGCGGCGACAGCGCCGTTACGTGATTGGTATCGAAACAAATATCCTGGCGACTGGCTTGAGCGAGTCGATGCCGCTGTCCGCCAATGTGAGTCAGGATTGCTGAAGTCGACCTCCTGAGTAGGAGTCTGTACGTGAAAGTGTTGTTCGTCGATGCAGGAAACTATTGCCGTTCGCCCGCTGCTGAGATCGTTGCGCGAACGATATCTGCTCGTCGCGGGGCGTCGGGCTGGCAGTTCAGTTCTGCGGGACTCAAGGACAAGCATGTGGGGGATTCCGCAGATCCGAGATCTATTGAGGCCTGCACGGCCCGTGGATACGACCTAACGGCGTTTCGATGTCGCGAAATCACTGACGACGATTACCTTTCACACGACATCATCCTTGCTATGGATCGCGATAACGCGGCGCAGCTTGAAACCAGGAGGCCAGCCGGTAACAAGACACCCGTTCGCCTTTTCTTGGGTGACCGGGAAGTACCCGATCCGTACTATGGGGAGAGCGATGGATTTTCTTTGATGATGACCCAGATAGAGGAGGGCGTTCGAGCGCTTCTCTCGAAGGATCAAGGCTAGAAACTCCCAAAATAGAACATTTTCTTAGGGGTGACGGGGCGGATTACCGATGTAACTCTTTCGGTAATTCGCGAAGACGGTTACTAATTCTCCCGTGACATCCCCCAGCGATCCCGCCGATTCTTCCGCCGATCAGGCCGAAGTAATGTCTAGTAGGCTATCCTCCACCCGTTTAACGGCGGGTGGAGGATATGTTGATGAGTTCAGGGTCGTCGCAAAGTGGATTGCATCCGGCGATTGAGAAAATTCTCAGCCGTAGCTCGACCAAGAAGTTTGCTGATACGCCGGTCACTCGAGCTCAGTTGGAGCTCCTGCTCACCGCGGCGGTTCGTGCGCCGGATCACGGGCTTCTCGCTCCTTGGCGGTTTACGGTGCTGGAAGGAGACAGCCGCACGCTTCTGGGGGACGCCATGGCTGCGGCGCTACGCGAGAAATCACCAGATGCGGACCGTGAGCTACTTGACCGAGAGGCCTCAAAGGCCATGAGGTCGCCCACTTTGGTGGTGGTGTCTGCGGTGTCCCAGGCACACCCTAAAGTTCCGGAGATTGAGCAGTGGGTTGCGGTGGGTGCGGCTATCCAAAATCTGTGGATTGCGGCGGAGTCTCTAGGTTTAGGGGTAGCTTGGAAAACGGGCTCCCATGCTTATAACTCGTCTGTTAAAAAAACTCTTGGGCTCGCCCCGAACGAATGCATCATTGGGTTCATCCACTTGGGAACGCCTGTAACGAAAGGGCCTTTGCGCACGGCGGACATTGAGAGTCGAACCCGATGGCTCTAGCGCATCAGTTAATCGATAGGCGCCACACTTAAAATCACGCCGTTTTCATCCGCGTAGAGCCAGTCACCGGGGGAGATCGTGACGCCGGCGAATGACACCATGACATCTCGTTCGCCCGTACCCTCTTTGCGAGGAGCCATAGGACATACTGCGAGCGCGCGAACTGCCAAGGGCATGGTCTTGAGGAACTCGACGTCTCTGACGGCCCCGTTGATCAGAACTCCAGCCCAGCCATTTTTGATGAGGATGGAACCGAGGACGTCTCCAAAAAGCGCGCGCTCAAGTGAACCGCCGCCATCCACGATCATGACTCGACCACCGCCCGGAGTACTCAGGGTGGCTTTTAGGAGAGCGTTGTCCTCTCGACAGCGGATTGTGGTGACCTGCCCATGAAACTTGGTGATCGTTCCAAAGTCTCGGAATAGAGGCTGCAAGACTCGGATCTGGCTGGCGTGGTCGTCCGCGAGATCACAAATGCTTCGGGGCATACTTGTTACCGTGAGTTTATGAGCATTGACTCCTGGCATTATGCCCGATAGGAACCATCTTCAGATGTCATCGACTGGTAGTGCCGACAATCATGACGCCGATATGGGACTCGTGCTTCGTGCCGCGCGATTTGCTGCATGGAAGCACCGTGATCAACGGCGCAAGGGACGTGGCGCAGTGCCTTACATCAACTATCCTCTCGATCTCGCACATGTGCTTTGGTTCGAGGGTGGGGTTGCTGATCCGGTCATTCTGGCAGCTGCGCTACTACACGACACACTAGAAGATACTCAAACGACGTTACAGGAGCTTCAAGGGGAGTTTGGAGAGCAGGTGGCTTCGATTGTCATGGAGGTCACTGATGAACCCACCCTCAACTGGCGCGCACGAAAAAAACTTCAAATCTCAAGAGCACGCCTCGCTTCGGCTGAAGCAAAACAAGTGAAGCTCGCAGATAAAATTTGTAATCTGCTAAGTATGGTGTCGAGCCCGCCCAATGGCTGGCCTGTTGAGCGTCAGCGAGCGTACTTTGATTGGTCGAAAGAAGTGGTGAATCAGATCCGAGGCGTTAATCCCGAGCTCGAGCAACGCTTCGACCAGATATGGAAACGCCGGCCCTAAGGCCGGCGTTTGTCGGGAGAGAAAACTCTTGAGTTGGCTAGGCTGCGTAACGCTTGGCCATATCCTCGAGCGGCACAATCTTGATTTTTGAAGCTTTTCCAGCGCATCCGAAAGCCTCGTATCGCGCAACACAGATTTCTCGGGCGGCGAGCATGGCTTCTTTCATGTACTTGCGCGGATCGAACTCGGCAGGGTCTTTATTCATCGCGCGTCGAATCGCGCCGGTCATTGCCAAGCGGATATCTGTATCGATATTGATTTTTCGAACGCCGTGTTTGATGCCTTCGAGAATTTCCTCGACGGGCACGCCGTAAGTCTCTCGGAGTTTTCCGCCGTTCTCTCGGATGATTTGTAGCCACTCTTGCGGCACGGATGATGACCCATGCATCACGAGATGAGTGTTCGGGATTTTGGCGTTGATTTCGCGGATGCGCTGAATAGCCAGAATGTCGCCCGTCGGTTTACGTGAAAACTTGTAGGCGCCGTGCGAGGTACCAATGGCAATGGCCAACGCGTCAACGCCGGTTTTTGCGACAAAGTCTGCAGCCTGATCGGGGTCGGTCAGGAGTTGGTCATGGGAGAGTTGCCCCTCTGCGCCATGCCCGTCTTCCTCGCCGGCCTGCCCAGACTCGAGAGAGCCGAGGCAGCCGAGCTCACCTTCGACTGAGACCCCTACGGCGTGCGCAATACGCACGACATGACGCGTGACATCGATGTTGTAGTCGTACGGGGCCGGGGTTTTGCCATCTTCCTTGAGCGAACCGTCCATCATGACGCTCGAAAAGCCCGAGCGAATGGATTGCACACAGACGGAAGGGCTGGCCCCGTGGTCCTGGTGCATCACGATCGGAATGTGGGGATAGCTCTCAACGGCCGCTTCGATGAGATGCCGGAGAAACGGCTCACCCGCGTACTTCCGGGCCCCGGCCGATGCTTGCATGATCACCGGACTGTCGGTTTTGTCGGCAGCCTGCATGATGGCCTGAACCTGCTCGAGGTTGTTGACGTTGAAAGCCGGGACGCCATAACCGTGTTCGGCGGCGTGGTCGAGCAACTGTCGCATCGAGATCAGAGCCATGTGGCGATCCTCTTCACGAATTTATTGATGTTTGTATTCTATCGAAAAGCGTCGTTGACCAAAGTACGCGGGAGCTCAGTCCTCGATCAAGAAGCTCCGCAGCTGCTCTGACCGACTGGGGTGTCGTAGCTTGCGAAGCGCCTTAGCCTCGATCTGGCGAATGCGCTCACGTGTGACATCGAACTGCTTGCCGACCTCTTCAAGTGTATGGTCGGTATTGAGGTCAATTCCGAAGCGCATGCGCAGCACCTTGGCCTCGCGAGGAGTGAGTTGCGAGAGCACGGCATGAGTGGTCTCGCGCAAGGACTCGGCCGTCGCCTGATCGATGGGTGAAGCAACCGAGGTATCTTCAATAAAGTCGCCAAGATGTGAATCTTCATCGTCGCCAATCGGCGTCTCCATGGAGATCGGCTCTTTGGCGATCTTGAGCACCTTGCGAACCTTATCCTCAGGCATCTCCATGCGCACGGCGAGTTCCTCGGGCGTGGGCTCGCGACCCATCTCTTGGAGCATTTGCCGCGAAATCCGGTTGAGCTTGTTGATGGTCTCGATCATGTGAACCGGAATGCGGATGGTTCGTGCCTGGTCGGCGATCGAGCGCGTGATGGCCTGACGTATCCACCAAGTCGCATAAGTTGAGAACTTGTACCCACGACGGTATTCGAATTTGTCTACCGCCTTCATGAGGCCGATATTGCCTTCCTGAATGAGATCGAGGAACTGAAGTCCGCGATTCGTATATTTCTTTGCGATGGAGATCACGAGTCGGAGATTGGCCTCGATCATCTCTTTCTTGGCCCGACGAGCCTTGGCTTCGCCGATCGAGACTTCGCGGTTGATTTCCTTGATTTCGATAATCGAAAGGTGGCGAATCTTTTCGATTTCGCGCAGCACAGCTTGCTTGGCACGGATGTCGTCGGCAAAGCGTCCGAGTGGCACCGACCACTTCTTGCCGGCTTTGACGTGCTTAGCCGCCCAACGATCGTTAGTCTCGTTTCGAGGGAAAGTCGCAATGAATTCCTTACGCGGCATCCCGGCATCGCGGACGGCGATAACCATGATTTCTTTTTCGAGCTGCCGGATTTCGTTGATGTGGGAGCGCAAATTGTCGATGAGCGCTTCAAACATACGCGGCGACAGCTTGAGTTCCATGAACTCGCCCGCAAGCTTCTTGCGGATTTTTTGCGTCTTCGGGTCTTCGACGCCAACCTTGGCCATCGAATTGAGCATCTGCGTATGCAGCTTGATCATCGAAGCGAAGCGATTTGCGGTCTCAACCGGATCGGGCCCGGTATCGACAGCTTCTTCGCTGTCGTCCCCATCCTCGGCTTCCGTTTCTTCTTCGGCGGGTGCCGAGGCATCGACCTTGGTCGGATTTTGCGGTTGCGCGATGACATCAGGCGCATTGGGATCGATGAAGCCCACGAGGATGTCTGCAAGACGGCCCGTGCCGCCCTTCACGTTTTCGTAAACCTTGAAGAGGAAGTCGAAGGTGGGCGGATACGTTGCGAGCTGTCCGCGTACGGAGTTCAGACCTTCTTCGATGCGCTTGGCGATGCTGATTTCGCCTTCTCGGGTTAGCAGTTCGACGGTACCCATCTCGCGCATGTACATGCGAACTGGGTCGGTGGTGCGGCCGAGCTCCGCATCGAGCGCCGCAAGCGCGGCCGCCGCTTCTTCGATGGCCTCTTCGTCTGAGGGCGCGGTGGTCTCTGGCGCGAGCAAAGATTCACTCTCGGGCGCCTTTTCATAGACCGGGATGCCCATGTCGTTGATCGTGTTGACGATCTCCTCGATCTGCTCGGGATCAACGATTTCGGAGGGGAGGTAGTCGTTCACCTGGGCGTAGGTGAGATAGCTCTGCTCCTTACCGAGCGCGATAAGTTGTTTGAGCTGCGACTGGCGCTCTTCGGGCAACGCGAGCGGGCGACGCTCGGGCAGCGCGAGAATCTTGCTACCTTCGTTTGAGGCAGCTTTGGACGCTTTTGAAGAGCCCTTCGGTTTGCCCTCTGCGACTTTCAGCTCCGGTGTCGGAGCAGCCGGCTTCGCGGCGCTCTTCGTATTGGGCGTCGGTTTGCTGCCGACGGGAGCCTTGGCCGGAGCGGCGGCTTTGGCCAGCGCAACGCCCTTTGTGGGCGCAGTCGTTTTGGCAGGCGCAGCACCCTTCGGCGAAGAGACAGGATTTGCGGCCGGCGCGCCTTTCGCGGCAGGCTTTGGGGACGAAGCCGTGGCGGTGACTTTCGTAGAAGACTTGGGAGCGGCCTTCGCTGCCGAAGCCGCTTTCGTAGCGGGCTTCGCCGCCTTCGGTGCCGGCTTAGCGGCTTTGGCCGCGGATTTCACTGCCGGTTTGGCAGCCGCCGGGCGCACGGATTTCTTACCAGGGAAAGCCTTGGGTTTCTTGCTCATTTGGATGCCTGCCGGGTCGGGGCCCGGGCCTTGGAAGCGAACCAGAAACTATACGGGAAACAAGGGGTTTTAGCCAGATTGCAGGGCTCGAAAAGGCGGTAATTCGGGGGTGACTTACCTGCCGTTTCGACCTGTCATCAGGTGCTGCAGTTCCGAGCGTTCGGTGGGCGACAAACCGGTCGATTTTTCGCGCTCCAGGAGGGTATCCAATCGACGCCGCCGTTGCTCATCCCGCATCCGAGCTAGTGCGTTGCGTATCTCCTGTAATGCCGCCTCGTCGGTAGGCATCAGCGATTCAGCCACCGCGAGTCGAGAGAGGCGTTCCGATTCGGGGCGATCGCGCCATCTTTCCAGAAGCTGGCCGGTATTGGCGCAGGGGTTTTCTCGAAGATCGGACACGAGCTCGCGAAGGATGTCAGAGCCCGGCTCATCGAGGCTCGAGAGGATGTCGAGATCAGAGTCGGTCAGTCGCGTGGCGACCTTCGGGTGATGGACAAGCGTGAGAACGGTCTGTCGCATCAGGCCTCCGCGGCCTGCGCTGCGTGACGAGGATCGCGAGCCTGAGGCTTCTCGGTCGGTCGTGCGGCGGTTACCGGTGAAGCCGGTGTCACTGCTGCCCGCGCCGCCACTCGCCCACAACTCACGAAGTCGAGCCGAGGGTAATCGGATGGCCTCGGCGAGGCGTTCCACCAATAGTTCTCGATAAACGCCTTCCGGGACCTTGGCAACGAGTGGACGAGCCAATTCAGCGAAACGCGCGCGACCGTCGGCATGGGCGAGATCGACCTGAGACGAGAGCTCCTGAACGAGATACTCGGACAAAGGCAGGGCCTGGTCGAGACGCGACTCAAAGGCCTCACGACCTTCCTCACCCACCAAGGTGTCGGGGTCATGCCCGTCTGGCAGGAACAAGAACTTTAGCTGCCGTCCCTCGCGGACCTCAGGCAGCGCGTTATTGAGCGCACGCCAGGCGGCGGCGCGTCCCGCTCGATCGCCATCGAACGCGAACACCACCTCGCTAACGAGTCGGAACAGTCGCTTGAGGTGCTCGGGTGTCGTGGCCGTGCCGAGGGTGGCGACGGCGTAATGGATGCCGGCCTGATGAAGTCGGACCACATCCATGTATCCCTCGACCACCATCAGGCGATGAAGAGGCGCTCGCGTTTGACGAACCTCGTAGAGTCCGTAGAGCTCGCGGCCCTTATGGAAAAGCACCGTCTCGGGCGAGTTCAAATACTTGGGTTCGGCTTGATCGATGATTCGCCCACCGAAGGCAATGACGCGCCCGCGAGCATCTCGGATGGGGAACATGATGCGGTCGCGGAATCGATCGTAGTAACGCTCACCTTCTCGGCCAGAGCCGCCGTCACGCTCGATGATGAGACCGCAGGCAAGTAAGGCCTCTCGTCCTTTTGTATCTTTAGAGAAACGATCAAGGACTTCATTCCACGAATTGGCTGAATATCCGATACTAAATCGTTGAATGATCTCAGCGCTGAGTCCGCGATTCGAAAGATACTTGGAGGCGCGTGAATCGGATTGGAGTTTGGTAGCCCAATGTTTGGCGACCTCGGCCATGAGGCCTGCGAGGTCTGCCTGATCCCGACTTCGATCGTCGTTGGGGCGCGCTTCGCGGGGGATCTCGGCGCCGAGTCGCGAGGCCAATTCCTCGACAGCCTCAACGAAACCGAGCCGGTCGTAATTCATTAGAAAACCCAATACGGTGCCGTGCGCACCACAGCCGAAGCAGTGATAGAACTGCTTGTCCGGGCTCACCCAAAACGAGGGGGTTTTCTCATCGTGGAAGGGACAGCAGGCGCGAAATTCTTTACCGGCTTTCTTGAGCGGCACGCGTGCGCCGATGAGCTCGACGATGTCGGTACGACCGACAATGTCGTCAATGAAACTCTGGGGAATTAGCCCGCCGCTGCGCCCGCTCATGGGCAAATAGTAAGCGGTCGGTTCAGCCGGCGCTGAGCTTTGCCTTAATGAGGGCGCTGACGGCACCCATATCCGCCTGGCCCGCGGCGCGGGTTTTGACGAGCGCCATCACCTTGCCCATGTCCTTGACCGTCGCGGCGCCGGTCTCGGCGATGGCCGCCGCGACGAGCGCTTCGATTTCGGACTGGGACAGCTGGGCTGGCAAATACGCCGAAAGTTGCTTGGCTTCCGCGGCTTCTTTTTCGGCGAGATCGGTGCGACCGCCGGCTTCGAACTGGGCGATGGCTTCTTTGCGCTGCTTGATCATTTTTTCGATGACCGACAGCACTTGGGCGTCATCGAGCGTAATTCGCTCGTCCACCTCACGCTGCTTGATGGCAGCCTGAAGCATCCGAATGACCCCAAGACGCTCCTTTTCTGCGGAGCGCATGGCGTCTTTCATGTCTTGGGTGATGCGCTCCTTGAGCGACATCGGCAGTTATCGCACGCGAGAAATGCTGGTTCGCGGCGAAGAGCGCTTCTGATGGCGCTTCACGGCGGCAGCTTTCTTGCGCTTACGCTCCTGGGTCGGCTTCTCGTAAAATTCGCGTCGGCGAAGCTCGGTGAGGACACCGGCCTTCTCGCAGGCGCGCTTGAAGCGACGCAGGGCAGCGTCGAAATACTCATTTTCTCGTACACGAACGCTCGGCATCTCGACCTCAACCCCTTGATTAATAAGGAATTCCTAAAGCGCCCTGCGGAAACAGGGGCGGGGATTCTAATGATCCCCGGAGCAAAAGGCAAAATCGTCGGTAGTCCATGCGCATCCTCGCCATCGAATCTTCCTGTGACGAATCCGCTGCGGCCGTTTTTGACGGAGAGCGCGGATTGCTTGCGCACGAGGTGTTTTCGCAGATCGATTTACATCAGGTTTATGGGGGCGTGGTGCCGGAACTTGCCTCCCGAGACCACGTTCAGCGCCTGCTGCCAATGATTGATCGAGTTCTCGCTCGGGCAGGTGACGATGGCAAGCCGCTCGAGGGCGTCGCGTACACGGCCGGACCCGGTTTGATCGGTGCTTTGCTGACGGGAGCCGCGTTGGCGCGCTCTTTGGCGCACGCGTGGTCCATCCCATCGCTGGGTGTTCATCACCTAGAAGGCCATTTGCTCGCGCCGCTGCTCGAGCCTGATCCGCCGTCGTATCCCCACGTGGCGTTACTCGTGTCGGGCGGCCACACGATGTTGATCGAATGCGCGGGCGTGGGGCGTTACACGCTGCTCGGCGAGACGCGGGATGACGCTGCAGGCGAAGCCTTTGATAAGAGCGCGAAGCTTCTCGGGCTACCGTATCCCGGCGGTCCGCACTTAGCGCGTCTTGCCGAGTCGGGTCGCCCGTCGCGATATGTGTTTCCGCGGCCCATGCTCGATCGACCGGGACTCGAGTTCAGTTTTTCAGGATTGAAGACAGCGGTCCTTCACGCCGTGCGTTCACTGCCCAATGCCGATGTTCAGGATCGCGCGGACATCGCACTCGCACTGCAAGATGCCGTCGTCGATACGTTAGTCGCCAAAAGTCTGCGGGCCGTGGCGCACACCGGGCTCGACACCCTCGTTGTTTCAGGGGGTGTGAGCGCGAACCGATGTTTGCGCTCGCGTTTAGAGGCCGCCGCCGCGAAACACGGTGTTCGCGTGTACTATCCGCGCCTCGAGTTCTGTACCGATAACGCGGCAATGATTGCGGTTGCGGGGCATGCGCGGCTCGCGGCGGGTGAGCAAGACGCTGCTGGAGTACGTGCGCGGGCCCAATGGCCGCTCGACAGTTTACGTCCGCCTGGAAATTTTTGAGGAGTAGTGGAAATCGTGACGACTCGTGCTGCCGACAAAATTTTCTTAAGAGGTCTCGAAGTCGAATGCATTATCGGCTTCATCGATTGGGAGCGCCGCGTGAAGCAGCGTATCCAGATCGATCTTGAGTTGCCGGTGGACTGCACGCGCGCGGCGCGTTCCGACGATGTGGTCGATACGCTTGATTACAAGAGCGTTGCCAAGCGGGTGATTGCGTTCGTCGAGGCGTCGGAGTTCATGCTCGTCGAGACGATGGCGCATCGTATGGCGATGGTGATTCTCGAAGAGTTCGGCATTGAGTGGGTTCGTATCTGGATCAACAAGCCCGGCGCGATCCGCGGTTCGCGCGATGTCGGTGTCGCCATCGAACGTAATCGTGCGGATCTTGCTGCATCCAAGTAACTAGCGCTGATGACTCGAGTATTTGTAGCTGCGGGCAGTAATGTCGACGCCGAGCGAAATCTTCGTTTAGCGTCGAGTGAGGTCGTTAGGGCTTTCGGAAAGGTCGAGTTTTCGCCGGCCTACCAAAACGTCGCGGCAGGCTTTGAGGGCGACGATTTCATCAACTTCGTAGCGGCGTTCGATACTGACTTACCGGTGCGAGGGGTCGTTGCCGAGCTACAGCGTATCGAGGGGCTGTGCGGCCGAGAGCGTGATGCGCCGAAGTGGGCGCCGAGAAGTATGGATCTCGATATTTTGCTTTTTGGAGACATGGTGTGTGCCGAGCCCGGGCTTGTATTGCCGAGGCCCGACCTACTGCGCCGTGCCTATATGCTCGGGCCGATGGCGGACGTGGGCGGTGAAGTCGTCCATCCGCTCGAAGGTCGAAAGATTTCGGAGTTGTGGGAACGATTTGATCGTGACGCACACCCGTTGACGCGGATCGAGTTGTCACTCAGCGCTCAATGAATTCACCAAGCGACGCTGCGACCTCCATCGACCGGCATCACTTGTCCGGTGATGAAAGGGGCATCTGCTGCAAAGAAAAGAGCAGTGCGTGCGATATCGAGCGCCGAGCCGCTTCGTTTGAGCAGAGTTCTTCCAACGATTTTTTGTTGAAGCTCCGCGTCGGCGACGCCATCGGCAGGCCACATCACGGGGCCCGGCGCGATCGCGTTGACGCGGATCTGCGGACCGAGTTCGCGAGCGAGCGAGCGTGTCAGCATGATGAGCCCCGCTTTGGCGATGCCGTAGACCGGGTAGCGCCGCAGCGGACGCATGCCATGTATGTCAACGATGTTGAGTATGAGGCCATGCGAGAGTCGCAACGCCGGTGCAGCAGCCTGAGACAGAAACAACGGAGCCTTCAAGTTTGTTCCGAGCAGGTCATCCCAATGCGTTTCGGTGATTTCGCCGACTGGGGTTGGATAAAACGTGGAAGCATTGTTGACCAGAATGTCGAGTCTTCCGAATCGCTCTTGAGCAAACTGCGGAAGCTTGCCGAGATACATCGTGTCGAGCAGATCTCCGCCGATACATGCAGCGCTGTTCGCGCGGCTGGAGTTGAGTTCGGCGATGAGCGACTCGGCTTCTTTGGCCGAGTGCTGGAAGTGCACGATGACCGTTGCGCCGGCACCGTGGAAGACCCGGGCTACTTCGGCGCCGACCCGACGGGCTCCTCCCGTGATCAGTGCAACCTTGCCCGAGAGGGGTTGGTCGGGTCTCACGGGGCTCGAAGAATGCGGATCGCTCATAGGTCCCGATTATGACGCGGCGCGGCCCAGTCTCAATCTCGAATGCGGGAGAAAAGGGGCTTCCGACGCCGTCCCCGGATGCCTTGGCGCACTCGGAGCGAGTTCGCAGCCTGATCGTCGAGAGAATTAGCGCGGCAGGCGGGTGGATCTCGTTTGCCGAGTACATGCAGTTAGCGCTTTATGCGCCTGCGCTCGGTTACTACAGCGCGGGTGCCGCCAAGTTCGGCGGCGAAGGCGATTTCGTCACGGCACCGCTCATTTCGCCGCTTTTCTCGAGAACTTGCGCGCGCCGGATCTCGAGTTGGTTGGGCGGCACCGGTACCGATGCCGTTCTCGAGTTCGGCCCCGGGACGGGTCGATTTGCGGCCGATGCGCTCGAGGTGCTAACCGAGCCCGGATCGGCGCTGCGACGCTACGCCTTGCTGGAAGTCAGCGGTGATTTACGTGCAAGGCAAGTTGAGACATTACATTCGATGACAGGCGTCGAGTGGATCAATGAATTACCACGCGGATTTCGAGGCGTGGTGTTTGCAAACGAGGTGCTCGACGCATTGCCCTGTGAGCGGTTCGTAGTTCGCGGTGAGACGTGGTGGCGACTTGGCGTGGGGCTCGGTGCCTCAGGATTCGAGTGGCGTGTCAGGCCGCCCGACGGGGCTGCTCCGGGCGACGCTGAGTTCATCGAAGCAGCCGAGCAGCGCATCAAAGATTTACTTCTGCACGACGAGATTTTGCCAGAGGGATATTGCGGTGAATGGCATCCTTGGCTTGATGGTTGGATGAGTGCCCTGTCTGCCGCGATGGATCGAGGAGTCGTCCTGCTTGCCGATTACGGATTGCCGCGACTCCACTTGATGCATCCGGATCGGATACAGGGCAGCCTTCGCTGCCATTACCGGCACTACGCGCACGGCGATCCTTTTCTTTTGCCGGGACTCGGCGACATCACGGCGTGGGTGGATTTCTCGGCGGTCGCCGAGTCGGCCTCTCGAGCGGGGTTCAAAGTAACGGGCTTTACCACCCAGGCTGCATTTTTGATGGGCGCGGGTATCGAGCAGGAACTTCAGATAATGGCGACAGGCCTCGATCCGGCGAGCCCCGATTACCTTTCGCTCGCCCATGGCGCTCGAACGCTCTTGCTGCCCGGCGAGATGGGCGAGTCGGTGAAGTTCATGATGCTCACGCGAAATCTCGACGAGGGCGAGATCGCCGATGAGCCCTCATTCTCCTTGAGAGACCTGCGCGATTCGCTTTAACGCCGCAAGGCGCTTGGTGCGCAAACGCTCACCGATCGCGGCGCCGTCGAGCCCTTCGCGTTCGGCTTCAGAAAGAGAGACGGCGCGTGCGATTTCGAAAGCCTGTTCTACCCGGGCGCGTTGTGGATAGGGCTTATCTTCAAACCCCAGACGACCACGAGCATCACACTCGCACGCTTCGAGAAATTCGTTGAAGCGCGCTGGCCGACGGAAAGCATCACAATGTTCGAGCAACTCTAGAAGTGTGCTCGTGCGCAGCTCGAGCCCGCGATGTACGTGAGTGTGAAATCGGCTCGCAAGCACACCGAGCTCGCGGTGCTCTTGCGGCACTCGCAGACGTGCGCACAGCGCCTCGATAGCCGGTAAGCCGAGCGTTTCATGCGCGTGGTGTTTAGGCCATTCGGATCTTGGTGTCAGCGCTTTGCCGAGATCATGAACGAGCACAGCAAAACGTACGGCTTGCGAAGCTCCACGAGAGGCGGCGACTTGAAGCGCAAGCAGCGTGTGTTCTCCGGTATCGACCTCAGGATGCCACTCGGGCCGTTGGGGGACGCCAAAGAGCGCATCGATCTCTGGCAGGATCACGCGCAGCCCGCCCGTCTCGCGTAGCAACTCAATGGCGGCGCGAGGGGTTGATTCATCAAGCGCGCGGGCAAGTTCGCGCCAGACGCGTTCGGGCACCAAAGCGTCTACCTCGCCTGATTCGACCATACGCCTCATGAGGTTTATGGTTTCTGGCGCGACGGTGAAGCCAAGTGATGCAAATCGTGCGATGAATCGTGCAACGCGCAGAATGCGAACGGGATCCTCAACGAACGCGGGCGATACGTGACGCAGTACGCGCTTCTCAAGATCTTCACGACCGCAGAACGGGTCGATGATGTTCCCCGATGGGTCTCGCGCCATCGCGTTGATGGTGAGATCACGTCGCGCGAGATCTTGCTCTAGGGTGACCGATGGGGAGAACTCGGTAGTGAATCCGCGGTAGCCCGGTGCAACTTTGCGTTCGAGTCTTGCCAGGGCATATTCCTCGCGCGTCTGCGGGTGCAGAAAGACCGGGAAGTCCTTGCCCACCGGTTGATAGCCGCGCGATTCGAGCTCGATCGGTGTTGCGCCGACCACGACCCAGTCTCGCTCGCCCACGGGGCGACCGAGCAGCTCATCGCGGACGGCGCCGCCTACGAGGTAGATGTCCACGCACCGATGTTAACGCGATGGACGGATGTACGTGGGCGCGATGCTACGTAGCGGGGTGGGCGTGATGCCCAAACGAGCAAACCCGTTGTCCTGGCAAACATTATCGACCGTCAGGGATAAGAAGTTGTCGGTCGAAAAAGGCTTGCCGGGTACAAAGTCCATCAGACGCGCCTGAAGCCGTCCGATGACGTCGGGAAGTGCGATGACATGCGCTCCGGTACCCGCGAGCGATCCGGTGTAGCGCACCAGATCTGCGAGTGTGATGACCTCAGGCCCGCACAGATCGTAGGACTGTCGGCTCGTAGCACCGCCTAACAGGGCGGATTCGAAGCTAGAGACCACGTCATCGATCCAGACGGGGGAAAACTTGGCCTCAGCGCGCGCAAGGGGTATGAAACCGCCACTTAAGTGCAAGAGCCCGGCGAATCGATTGAGGAGAGAGTCACCGCGACCAAAGATCACCGAAGGGCGGAAGATCGTCCAATCAAGCGAGGCAGGCGCTGCGCGGACATGTCTTTCGGCGATACCTTTGGAGCGCAGGTAGTGACTGGGTCCGCCGTCGTTCGCGCCGAGGGCGCTCATGTGCAGATAGCGCGAGACGCCCGTCTCGATGCAAGCTGCGATCGTTTTCCGAGTGAGTTCGGCGTGTGCAAGGTTGAACCCACGACCCGATCGGCCTTTTTCATTGAGGATGCCGACGAGATTGATCACGACCTCGCTACCGGCAACAACTTTCCTCAGGGCTTCGGGGTCGTGGACGTCAGCGCGGATTCGCTCGACATTGGGGAGTACCGCGAGATGCCGCGCAGCGTGAGGATTACGCGAGGGTAATCTGAGTCGGTGGCCTGCTGTGGCAAGACGCGCGACGAGCGCACTACCGACGAAGCCGGTGCCACCAAGCACCGTGATGTCGAGCGTACGCATGATCAGCGGAGCAAGATGATGGCCGTTTCGCCACCACGCCTGATTTGCAAAACGATCGTCGAGCCGCCGCGACTCGCCGACGCGCGCCACGCTGCGCTGAGATCCGCGCTACTGGCGATGCGCACGCCATTCGCAGCAACGATGATGTCGTTCGTGCGCAACCCGGTGTTCGCCGCTGGGCTACCCGGTGTGACGGATCGGACGATCACACCGCCCGACGGGGCATCCTCGAGCTGCGCGCCCTCGAGCGCGCGGTGCTGACTACCCTCGGGTACGTTACGGGAGTCACTTGTCTCGCTGGTGGTTTGTGCCGCAGGGTCTGCGACTTCCGCAATGACCTTACGCGACTGCCCGTCGCGCAGCAGTGCGATCTCCACTTTTTCCCCAACGCGTAGCAGTCCGATTACGTTACGAAACTCGGCGGCAGATTTAACGTTGCGCCCATCGAGAGCCGTGACGATATCGCCCGCTCGAAGTCCTGCTCGCGATGCTGCCGAGTCTTTTGCGACCTGAGTGATCAGCGCGCCCCCCGTATTTTTGAGCGCAAGCGCATCGGCGACGTCAGGCGTGACCGGTGCGATGGTGACGCCTAACTGACCTCGTTTCACTGATCCGAACTTGATGAGTTGATCAGTGATGCTCCGCGCCATGTTGACCGGGATCGCGAATCCGATCCCGATATTGCCGCCGCTACCCGAGAGAATCATGTTGTTGATACCGACGAGTTCCCCGCGCAGATTGACGAGAGCGCCCCCTGAGTTGCCGGGATTGATGGAGGCGTCGGTTTGAATGAGGCTTTCATAGCCGTCCGGATTCATGCCTGATCGACCAAGCGCGCTGACGATGCCGTACGAGACCGATTGCTGCAGACCAAACGGATTACCAATCGCCGCAACATAGTCTCCAGGTTCGAGTTGATCAGAGTCGCCGAGGACGATCTGCGCGAGATCAGGCGCTTTGATCTGAATGACGGCGATGTCCGTGCGCGGATCGCTGCCGATGACCTTGGCGGGGAACTGACGCTGGTCGGAGAGCGTCACGGTGATTTCACGCGCATTCTCGACGACGTGGGCGTTGGTGATGATGTGACCGTGCTTCGCATCGACGATGACGCCGGAGCCCGCAGATTGGAAGGGGCGCTCTCGCGTGCCCGCATCGGGCGGTACATTGAAAAAACGCCTGAAGAAGGGATCGTCGAACAAAGGATTGCGTCCCTGCTCGCGCACGGAACCCTGGATACCAATGCTCACCACCGCGGGCGATACCCGTTTGATCATCGGCGCGAGTGAGGGCATTGGCGCGACGGTTCGATTGTTCGGAGCCTGCCCCTCCGCTGTTTGCGCTGCGGCGTACGAGGAGGGCGCAGCCGCGGCGAGCGCGGCCACGGCTAAGTGTCCGAGAAGGGCGATTCGGCGCAGCAGAGGTTTCATGACGGATCTCCGTCCCGGATGAGAAGGGGAAACGGGGATATGCGGATCTTCAGGGTTCTTTCAAGAGGATAACTTGTGGGTACTGTGTGAAAAGACGCAAAAACACAAGATGTTGTAATCCCGGCTGGACAGAGTTGTTCGTCTCTTCTCCCATTGCGTAACAAATTTTCCAGCCTAAATCACCATAAATTATTGATAAATATGATTTATTTCAGTATATCCGAATGGGAATCAAAGTCTTGACGCTCCATGGGGTCATGCTTACTCTCTGCCCCTCGACACTACATCTTGTGCGTCTCGCAAGAGTCGGAGGGTGGAGTCGGGGAAGGGGGATTGGCCGTATTTGCGCGGCTAACCAATAAAGAAAACAAGGTTTGCGCAGGTCCCATGGGCGGTCTTGTCGGCTTTCATTGGTTTTCCCGTCGTTTTGTGGGCAACTTATTTGGAATTTGAGGGCCGGCTCAGGCATGAACAGCGTTGTGAAGCTCGAAACCAAGGACGTCGACAGCATTCCTTTTCAGGAAGCGTCGATCGACATCTGGGACAAAAAATATCGCCTCGTTTCAAAAAGTGGTGAGCCGGTCGACAAATCTATGGACGACACCTATCAGCGTGTCGCCCGTGCGCTGGCCGATGTTGAGGCCCCTGCAGAGCGCGAGCATTGGCATGAGCGATTTCTTTGGGCGTTGCGCCGCGGCGCGATCCCCGCCGGACGCATCACCTCCAACGCCGGTGCGATCGAACATAAACCCGCGACGTCCACGATCAATTGCACGGTGTCGGGAACCATCCGCGATTCGATGGACGACATCCTCAATAAAGTTCACGAAGCTGGCCTGACGCTGAAAGCGGGTTGTGGCATCGGCTACGAGTTTTCCACGCTCCGTCCTCGCGGCGCGTACGTGTCGGGTGCGGGCGCGTACACCTCTGGCCCGCTCTCGTTCATGGATATCTACGACAAGATGTGCTTCACCGTATCGTCCGCCGGCGGTCGTCGCGGTGCGCAGATGGGTACGTTCGACGTCGGACATCCCGATGCCATGGAGTTCATTCGCGCCAAGCGTGAGAACGGCCGTCTCCGACAGTTCAATCTTTCGCTGCTGATCACTGACGAATTCATGGCGGCGGTCCGTGAGGATCGCGAATGGAAACTCGCGTTCCCGTTGTTGCGCAAAGAGTTCGACGCCGAGAAGCCCGATCTCTCGGACGAAACCAAATACGTCTGGCGCGAGTGGCCGTACTCCGAGAACTTCGTGGTGGGCGAGAGCGGTCTCGTCGCCTGCAAGATCTACAAGACGGTGCCGGCCCGACGTATGTGGGACGTCATCATGTCGTCGACCTACGATTTCGCCGAGCCCGGGTTCATCCTGATCGATCGCGTCAATGAGATGAACAACAACTGGTGGTGCGAAAACATTCGTGCGACCAACCCCTGCGGCGAACAGCCGCTGCCGCCGTACGGCTCGTGCCTTCTGGGCTCCGTCAATCTCACCCGATTCGTGCGCAATGCGTTCACCGAACAGGCCGAGTTCGATTGGCAAGAGTACCGCGAGGTCGTCAAAGTATTTACCCGCATGCTCGACAATGTCGTCGAGGTGAATGGTCTGCCGCTTGAGGGACAACGCAACGAGATTCTTCGCAAGCGCCGTCATGGCATGGGTTTCCTAGGCCTTGGCAGCACGATGACGTTGCTGCGCATGAAATACGGCTCACCCGAGTCGGTGCAGTTCACCGAAGATGTGTCGCGCGAGATGGCGATCGCAGGCTGGGAAGCCGCACTCGATCTGTCTCGCGAGAAGGGCCCTGCGCCGATCATGAACGAAGAGTTCACGGTCACCGGCGAGATGCTGCGTAAGCGCCCCGAAATGGCACGTGATGGCTGGAAAGTCGGATCAAAGATTCCGGGACGAGTTCTGCATGCGCGCTACAGTCGGTATATGCAGCGCGTGGCATCCGTCGCGCCGGCGTTGGTCGACCAGCTTGCTTTGGTCGGCGCGCGGTTTACGCACCACACCTCGATTGCCCCGACCGGAACGATCTCTTTGTCGCTCGCGAATAATGCGAGCAACGGCATCGAGCCCTCGTTCGCACATCACTACTTCCGTAACGTGATCCGCGAAGGCAAGAAGTCCAAAGAAAAGGTCGACGTCTTTTCTTTCGAGTTACTCGCTTATCGCGAGATCATCAATACGAAGGCGATGCCGAACTCCACCAACCCGACTGAGAAGCTGCCGGAATATTTCACAACGGCCGACGACATCACGCCGATCGAGCACGTCGATATCCAGGCTGCGGCTCAGAAGTGGGTGGACTCCTCCATCTCGAAGACCGCCAACGTCCCGACAGATTTCAAGTACGAATCGTTCAAAGATATTTACCTTTACGCGCACGAGAAAGGCCTCAAAGGCTGCACCACCTTCCGCTTCAATCCTGAGGCGTTCCAAGGTGTGCTCGTCAAGGAAGAAGATCTCAAGAACACCACCTATGTGTTTACGCTCGAAGACGGCTCTGAGATCTCCGTGAAGGGTGACGAAGAAATCGAATACGACGGCGAGAAGCACAGCGCCGCCAACCTGTACGACGCCTTGAAAGAAGGCTACTACGGCAAGTTCTGAGGATCAGTTTGTCTATGGCTGCTATCAAGATCGATCGAAAGATCTCCAAGTATCGCGTTCAAAAGCCGGGAGCAGAACCTGCGCCGATGCCTGCTGTCACCGAGCGGACGACCTCTCATGGCGGAAAAGTCGTTCGTCTGACCGAGGAAGTTCAGCGTCCGGAGGTGCTGATCGGCTCGACGTACAAGATCAAGACTCCGGTGTCCGATCACGCGATGTACGTCACGATCAACGACATCATCCTCAACGAAGGCACTGAGCACGAGCAGCGACGTCCGTTCGAAGTCTTCATCAACTCGAAGAATCTCGACCACTATCAATGGATCGTCGCGTTGACGCGCATCATCTCCGCGGTGTTCCGTAAGGGTGGCGATGTCACATTCCTCGTCGAGGAACTCAAGGCCGTATTCGATCCGCGCGGCGGCTATTGGCAGCCGGGCGGAAAGTTCATGCCCTCGATCATTGCCGAGCTCGGCCACGTCATCGAGAAGCACCTTCAGACCATCGGGTTACTGGGTCGTACGGAACTTGATGAGCATCAAAAAAAGCTCGTCGATGAAAAGCGTGCGGAGTTTGAGGCTCGCGCGAAGCAAACCGATGCGTTCGCCAAGTCTCATTTTCCTGAGGGTGCGCAGCTCTGCTCCAAGTGCAGCACGGCGGCGGTCGTCATGATGGACGGCTGCATGACTTGCCTCAATTGCGGCGACTCGAAGTGCGGGTGACGCCTTGCGGCGCCTGGCACTCTCTTTAGCCACCTCCCTCGCTTTCACAGTCTTGGTGTCGCCCGCGCTCGGAGCGGGCCAACCCTCGATCGTTCCGCCCGATCAATCGCAATCGGCCGAATCGATATCGCGCGAGATTCCGCGCCCGGCTGAACTCCAAAGAGACGTCGATTTTTGGATTCGGGTCTACAGTGACATCACCACGCTCCAAGGTTTCTTGCACGACGAGCGTCATCTCGGTGTGGTGTACGAAACACTCGATCTCGCGCTTGCGGGGCCGCCCGGGTCATCTCAACGGCGCGAGTTGATCAAACGAGCCAGGGATCGTTGGACCGCAGGACTCGATGCAGCCGTTCATGCGCTCGAAGCCGGCACGGCAGAATCGGTCACCGGCGATGCGCGAAGGGTGCTGCAACTTTGGGGTAACGATGCGACGCCCGCGCGTTTACGCGAGGCGCGTGCCGAGGTTCGATTCCAGCTCGGACAGGCTGATCGATTCCGGGCTGGGATTGTGCGTTCCGGCACCTGGGAATCCCATATTGCACGCACCTTCGATTCTTTGGGGTTGCCGCCTGAGCTCGCTGCATTGCCGCACGTCGAGTCCTCCTTCACGCCGAGCGCTTACTCGAAAGTGGGCGCCTCAGGTCTTTGGCAATTCATGCGTTCGACGGGGCGTCTCTACATGCGGGTCGACGATATTGTCGATGAGCGCCTCGATCCATTCCGATCCACTGAAGCGGCTGCAAAACTCTTACTCAGCAATTACCGTTTGCTTGGAAGTTGGCCGCTGGCGATCACGGCCTACAACCATGGCCCCGGAGGAATGCGGCGAGCTCGTCAGATGATGGGCACGGACGATTTCGGTGTGATCGCTCGCAACTATCGGAGTCGAACTTTTGGTTTTGCCTCGCGAAACTTTTACCCCTCGTTTTTGGCTGCACTCACCATCGACCAGGATCCACAACGCTTTTTTCCGGGTGTCACTCGTGCGCCGGAGATGCAGTTCCACGAGATTCCCATGCCGGGCTATGCCGATATCAAGCGACTCGAGAAAGCACTCGACGTGCCGATGGGGCAGTTAAGAGACCTCAATCCTGCATTACGGCCGGCTGTGTGGTCGGGAGAGCGACTCGTCCCCCGTGGATATCGATTGAGACTGCCGCCCGATCGGGCAATTTCCTCGGATGAATTCGTCGCTCGGGTTGGTGCCGATCAGATTTACGTCGCCCAGATCGGCCCTCAAGCGCACAAAGTGGGCCGTGGTGAAACCCTGCATCAGATTGCGCGAAAATATGGGCTGAATGTTCGTCGTGTCGCAGAGCTCAACGGACTCGATCCGTCGGCCAAGCTCAAGCGCGGCAGAGTGCTTCAGTTACCCGATGACCGTCCATCGACGCTTGCCGAGCTGGCCGTCCAGACTCCGACTCCCGCGGCAGATTCCAGCCTCTAGGGCGCAGCCGCTCAGCCGACCTTCTATAATGTGAGGCATGGGGCGTCTTGCCATCCTCCTTACGCTATCGGGCGTGCTCTTCGCGCCTGCGGCCACGAGCAGCATTCAGCAGCTGCCGATGGCGACGGAAGTCGTCGTTCATAAATCTGCGCGTCGTTTAGAGCTATGGCGTGGTCCCACGCTCCTTCGAGCCTATCGCGTATCGCTCGGCCTGCGACCGGACGGGCACAAACAGCGCGAGGGGGATTTTCGAACGCCTGAGGGGCGTTACCTGCTTGACTCGCGTAATCCTCGGAGCGATTTTTTCCTCTCGATCCGTGTGTCGTACCCCAACGAGCGCGATCGAGCTCGAGCTCGTCAAGCCGGCGTGCCGCCGGGCGGGCTGATCATGATTCATGGTTTGCCGAACGAGCCGCGTTGGCCGCCCGAGCATTATGCTCGTGAGGACTGGACAGATGGATGCATCGCACTTAATAACGCAGACATGATCGAAGTCTGGATGCTGGTGGCGGACGGGACGCCAATCGATATTCGCCCCTGATTCGGAGATTGTCTTGGAAACCAGTATTGTCATCCCTGAGGTCGTTGATGCCCGCGTCGCACCACGCGGTGCGCTCGAGAGTCTGTCCCAAGAAGAAATCGAGCAGTTGCTCTCCACGGGGCAGGGCGGTCTTTATCCTTTGTTTCGTCAGTGCGCCTTGGCTGTTCTCAACGCTGGCAGCGATACCGACGATGCGCGAGAAATTTTTGAGCGCTATCGAGACTTCGACATCCGTATCTTGCGACATGCCTGGGGGGTGAAGCTTGAGATCAAAAATGCCCCCGCCCGGGCTTTCGTCGACGGACAGATGATCCGCGGAACCAAAGAACTGTTGTTCGCGGTACTGCGCGATATCGTCTATACCGCCAATGAGATCGTCGATAGTGGCCGTTTCGATTTGAGCAGACCTCAGTCGATCACGAACGCGGTGTTCCATATCCTGCGTAATGCTCGGCTCCTCGACCACAAGATCAGACCGAATCTGGTGGTGTGTTGGGGTGGTCATTCGATCAGCCGCGAAGAGTATGAGTACACCAAGCGAGTTGGGTACGAGCTCGGGCTGCGCGGACTCGACGTCTGCACCGGTTGCGGTCCGGGAGCCATGAAGGGTCCGATGAAGGGCGCGACCATCGGCCACTCGAAGCAACGCATTAGTTCAGGGCGGTATGTCGGTTTGACCGAGCCTGGCATCATCGCCGCCGAGCCGCCGAATCCGATCGTCAACAACCTCGTGATCATGCCCGATATCGAAAAGCGACTCGAGGCATTCGTCCGAGTGGCGCACGGTCTCGTAGTCTTTCCGGGCGGCGCAGGTACTGCGGAGGAAATCTTTTATTTGATCGGCATATTGCTCGATCCTGCGAACGCCCAGCAGCCCTTTCCGGTCGTACTGACGGGTCCGCGGAGTAGTGCGGCCTACTTTGAGCGAATCCGGGATTTTCTCGCGGGCACCATCGGCCACGCAGCGCTTTCCCGAATCAGAATCGTCATCGACGATCAGGCTGAGGTGGCACGCATTATGGATCGTGGCTCCGATGAGGTACGTGACTTCCGTAAGAAAAATGGCGACTCATTCAACTTCAATTGGCTACTGCGTATCGACCCGGAGTTCCAAAAGCCGTTCGAAGTCACGCACGCCTCGATGCGTACATTGACGCTGCACCGCGACCAAGCTCCGCACGAACTCGCGGCAAATCTTCGACGCGCGTTCTCCGGCATCGTGAGCGGTAATGTCAAGGAGCAGGGTATCCGGGCGATCGAACGGCATGGACCGTTCGAGCTCACGGGCGACCCGGCGCTCATGGGAATGCTCGATGACTTACTGGCGAGCTTCGTCGCTCACCAGAGAATGAAGCTGCCAGGGACAGCGTACGTCCCCTGCTATCGAATCGTTCGGCCTTGAAATCGGGCCGGGGCGCCCCAAATCCCCCTTCCAACCATTTCCTGCTGGATTTCAGGGAGAGGATCTAATGTCCGAGAATGCCGAGAAGCATGGTTTTCAGGCCGAGGTGAAGGAGCTTCTTCGCCTGATGATTCATTCGTTATACAGCCACCGCGAAATTTTTCTGCGCGAGCTGATTTCGAACGCCTCTGATGCAAATGACAAGCTACGCTTCCTGTCGCTTGCACAGCCTGAGCTGATGTCGGGCGATGCAGAGCTCAAAATTTGGGTCGATTACGACGCGACAAAGCGAACGCTATCGATACGCGATAACGGCATCGGGATGAATCGGGATGAAGCAATTGCTCATCTTGGAACCATCGCCAAGTCGGGAACGGCTGACTTCTTCAAGCGCCTGACGGGCGATCAACAAAAAGACTCGCAGCTGATCGGACAGTTTGGTGTCGGATTTTATTCAGCCTTCATCGTTGCTGAAGAAGTCGAAGTGTTTTCCCGAAAAGCGGGTGATCTCGAAACGTCTGCGATTCGTTGGGCCTCCAAGGCTGATGGTGAATTCACCATTGAAACGACCACTCGAGAAGAGCGCGGTACTATGGTCGTGTTGCATCTCAAAGAGGACGCGAAAGACTTTGCCGACGGCTGGCGACTGCGCTCCCTCGTTCGTCGATACTCCGACCACATCGCCTTCCCGGTGCTGATGCGCAAGGAAGGCGAGGCGACTCTCGACTGGGAGCCGGCTAACCAGGCGCGGGCGCTATGGACTCGTGCTCGAAGCGAGATCACTGACGACGAGTACAAGGAGTTCTACCAACATATCGCGCATGACTTCTCTGGGCCCCTTGCTTGGAGTCATAACAAAGTCGAGGGCAAGCGTGAGTACACCTCGCTTCTTTACTTGCCTAGCCGAGCACCGTTCGATCTCTACCAGCGAGATGCATCGCGTGGGTTGAAGCTCTACGTACGTCGGGTCTTCATCATGGACGACGCCGAGCAGTTCCTGCCGATGTACCTGCGGTTCTTCCGTGGCGTCCTCGACTCGAATGATCTTCCGTTGAACGTCTCGCGCGAGTTGCTTCAGCAGGACAGCGAAGTCGAGGCCATGCGAGCTGCCCTCACGAAGCGTGCCCTCGATTTGCTCGCGCGTCTGGCTAAGGAAGAGCCCGATAAATATTCTGCGTTCTGGAAGGAGTTCGGACCCGTCCTGAAAGAAGGCACCGGCGAGGATCCCACGAATCGCGAGAAGCTTCTGCCGTTGTTACGGTTCGCGAGTACGCACGACGAGAGCGACGATCCGAAGACCACGCTATCGGACTATGTCGGGCGCATGAAAAGCGGGCAGGAGAAAATCTATTTCATCATCGCCGACTCAATTACGGCTGCTCGAGGTAGTCCATACCTCGAAAAACTGCGCGCGAAAGGTGTCGAGGTGTTGCTGCTTGCCGATCGAGTCGACGAGTGGATGATGGGCTATTTGCGTGAATTTGAGGGCAAGCGCTTTAAAGATGTTTCACGTGGTGATCTCGAGCTCGGCGGGCTCGAAGACGAGGCATCGAAGGCGGCAATCGATGAGGCTGTCAAAGAGAATAAAAAGTTGCTTAAGCGTATCAAAGACGCGCTGGGTGATCGGGTATCGGAGGTGAAGGTCAGTTCGCGCCTCGCCGATACGCCGGCCTGTCTCGTTCTGTCGGAGGGCGATGTGGGATCTCAGATGCGCCGTATTCTCGCCGCGACCGGGCAGGCTGTGCCCGAGGCGAAACCGTCGATTGAAATCAACGTGGGGCACCCGTTAATCCGTCGACTGGATGGGACGCGTGCGGAGGATGAGTTTGTAGAGCTTGCCCTGCTTGTCTTCGACCAAGCCAAATTGGCGGAGTCAGGGTCGGTGGGCAACCCAGGTGAATTTGTTCGTCGGCTCAACAAATTACTCGGGCAGTTGATGACACCGACTTGATTCCGGGCCTCGGAGCCGGCATGGCATGTCATAATCTCGGCATGAAAAAGCCCGTTCCGACGGATGACGAGCTTCGCTCTCGGCTATCCCCTTTGGCGTATGAAGTAACTCGTAACAAAGGGACGGAGCGGGCATTTACCGGGGCCTACACGTACCACAAAGATCGGGGTGTCTACGCCTGTGCGTGTTGCGGTGCGGAGTTGTTCCACTCCGATACCAAGTACGATTCGGGCTCGGGCTGGCCGAGTTTTTGGACTCCGCTCGCCGAGGGGCGAATCCGGGAGCATCGCGATACGACCCACGGGATGGTTCGGATCGAAGTCGTTTGTGCCAACTGCGATGCGCACCTCGGACACGTATTTCCCGATGGACCGAAGCCCACCGGATTACGCTATTGCATCAACTCCGTCTCGCTGGCGTTCGCGCCAGAGACTTCCTCGAGTGGTGATTCGACATGAGAGTAATCGTCTGGACTTTGATCGTATCGATCGCCGGCATTATGTTGGCGACCTCGTTTTTTCCCATGTTGCTTGCGTCGAATCGCGGCGACACCATGGCTCAGGAGGCCTCGATGTCAGAGCTCGTCAAAGAAGATCTCGAAATGGGTACCGGCGAAGAGGTGACGTCGGGTCAAACGGCGGTCGTGCACTACACGGGTTGGCTACACGATCCTTCTAAGCCCGAGGGCAAGGGGAAGAAGTTTGATAGTTCGCGTGATCATGGCGATACCTTTGCCTTCACGGTCGGCGGTGGTCAGGTCATCCGTGGTTGGGATTTGGGCGTCGCGGGCATGAAGGTGGGTGGAAAACGTCGACTGATTATTCCGGCTGAGCTCGGCTACGGCGCTCGCGGGGCGGGCGGAGTCATCCCCGGCGGCGCGACACTAGTGTTCGACGTCGAGTTGATGGCTATTCGCTGATCGATCGTGCAAAGGAGAGTATCCATGTCGAAATTCATGACCGCAGTGTTGGCCGCTGCGATGACGATGATCGTGTATGCGCCAACGAGTGAGGCGGCAACGCTCATTCACGCCGGTCGCGTGATCGACGGTGTAAGTCGCGAGTCGTTACGCGAGCGTACGATCGTCATCGACCAGGGTCGAATCACCTCGATCGAGTCAGGTTTTCGTAAGCCGTCGCCGAGCGACACGCTCATCGATTTGCGTAAGTCCACGGTGATGCCTGGCCTCATGGATATGCACGTGCATCTCACCAGCCAGCAGAGCCGAAGTAGCGAACTCGATCGATTCAAGAAAGATGCGCCGGACGTCGCGATCGACAGTGTGATGTTTGCGGAGCGTACGCTCATGGCTGGCTTCACGACGGTACGAGATCTCGGTGATAGTTTTCGCGCGAGTATCGCGCTACGTAATGCAATCAATGCTGGAAAAGTTCCGGGCCCTCGTGTTTTTGCCGCCGGCAAGTCGATCGCCACGACGGGCGGGCATGCGGATCCCACCAATGGTTGGGCTGCCTATCTCAATGGAAACGACGTAGGACCCTTACAGGGCGTCGTTAACGGCCCTGAAGAGGCCGCGCAGGCCGTACGTCAGCGTTACAAGGATGGGTCCGATCTCATCAAGATCACTGCGACCGGCGGAGTACTTTCAATCGCCAAGAACGGGCTTAACCCGCAGTTTACTGAAGAAGAGATTCGCGCAGTCGTCATCACGGCGCGGGACTATGGGTTCAAGGTAGCAGCTCATGCCCATGGCGCAGAAGGAATGAAGCGCGCGGTGCGTGCAGGCGTCGACACGATCGAGCACGGTACGTTCATGGACGATGAGACGATGGCGCTCATGCGAGAGCGGGGAACCTGGTATGTCCCAACCATCACGGCCGGGCGTTGGGTATACGAGCGATCAAAAGAGGAGGGCTTTTTTCCCTCGGTGGTTCGCCCTAAAGCAGCGATGGTCGGTCCGCAGATCCAGGGAACCTTTGCCAGGGCCTATAAAGCGGGCGTCAAAATTCTCTTCGGTACGGATACGGGTGTGTCCGCACACGGCGATAACGCGCGAGAGTTTGCGCGGATGGTCGAGGCGGGTATGCCTGCGATGGAAGCCATCCAGTCAGCGACGTCTGTCACGGCGAAGTTTCTCGATATCGATGATCGACTCGGCAGCGTATCGGTCGGCAAGATCGCGGATCTCATTGCGGTTCCGGGTGACCCCCTGGTCGATATCACTGCGATGCAGCGTGTGCATTTCGTCATGAAGGAAGGCGTTGTCTACCGCCAGCCCTGAGCGTCTCCTGTTGCCTGGGGCAGCAGGAGATGTCGAGACGCTCGTTGAATCGCCGCAGGGAGCCCCTCGCGCCGTCGCGTTGTGCTGTCATCCCCACCCGTTGTTCGGCGGCACGATGACCAACAAAGTCATTCATACCGTGGCACGGTCGTTCGTCGCGTCAGGCGCGATCGCGGTCCGCTTCAACTTTCGGGGTGTGGGACTCTCGGCAGGAGTGCATGACGAGGGGGAGGGCGAGACCCACGACGTCATCGCGCTCGCGCGATGGGCTCGCGAGCGATGGCCCGATTTACCACTCTGGCTTTCAGGATTTTCGTTTGGAGCGTGGGTCGCCCTTAGATCACAGACGACAATACAACCTTCATTACTCGTGACGGTCGCACCACCGATCGGTCGCTGGGATTTTTCAAAAATTGACTCGCCCAGCTGCCCTTGGCTGATTATTCAAGGTTCGCGAGACGAGCTTGTGGATGCGATGGCAGTCGAGGCCTGGTTCGTTTCTTTAAAAGATCGTTCTATAACCACGTCTCAATTGTTGGTGTTTCCTGACGCGGATCATTTCTTTCATGCCCGACTGCATGAGATACGCGAGGCCGTATCGCGGTTTGTGTCAGGTCACGTTGAAGCACGGAGCGAATAACCTACTCCGCGTACTGTGTGGATGAGCGGGTGTTCCTCGCTCCGATCAACTTCCTGCCTTAGACGACTGACGTGTACGTCGACCACGTTCGTCTGAGGGTCATAGTGAATATCCCAGACGCCTTGCAGCAGCATTGTCCGCGTCACCACTTGTCCGGCATGTCGGGCAAGAAACTCCAGTAGGCGGAACTCCCGGCTGGTGAGGTTGAGCGCACGGACTCCGCGCGTGGCCCGCCGCGCGAGAAGATCAAGTTGAAGATCGTCAACCTTGAGGGAGGTGAGAGCGGTCTGCGTCTTGCGCCTCGTCAGGGATTCCACTCGCGCCGCCAACTCCTCGACCGCAAAGGGCTTGCCGAGATAATCGTCGCCACCCGCCCGCAGTCCGGCGACCCGCTCGTCGACCGAGTCGAGGGCAGACAACACGAGAACGGGCGTGGACCGTCCGGCATAGCGCAGGGCGCGCACGAGATTGAGGCCGTCGATTCCGGGGAGCATCCGGTCCGTAACGATGACGTCGAAGTGATCGGACAGCGCATTTTCTAGACCGATCCGTCCATCCGCACAATGCGCCGTGTCATATCCTCGGGCACGCAGGGTACCGATGATTTCCGCGGCCATCGTGGCGTCGTCTTCGATGAGGAGCATCCGAGTCATACCGATCGACACTTTATGGCCTCCGGTCGTGGCATGCTAGGGCCATGCGGATAACCATAGTCGATCGCCGAGGTGTGGCCGCCACGCTGACCGCGCTCAGCATCATGGTGCTGACTTTCGTGGGCGCCTTCACGTGGCTGCAGTACCGCATGATGGATGTTCATCAGCGCCAGATTCTGCAGTCCATGCAGCAAGAGTTGGTGTTGCGCCAAGAGTACGAGAAGGCCGCAGGGCGAGAGGCTACGGCTAACGGCATCGAGATCCGGAACCGAGTGGGCACGGACGGACGCTACTTCGCGCTCTTTACGTCGGCTCAGCAGCCCGTGGTCGGCAGCCTTTCAAAAATCCCAGGCGGATCGCGAGTTTTTGAGTCGCCGTTTAAGCCTTACTCGGTCGAGTTGCCGGATGGAACTCAGGCTCATGTCTCTCGTATCCAGAACGACGATGGCTCAATTTTCGTGTTGGTTCAAACCGACCAAGATCAACGGGAGATCGCCCAATCATTAGGCCGAGCGGCAGCGGCGACCACCTTAATCGTCATTCTGATCGGCGTGATCACGGCAAGCTTCTTAAATCGATACATGCTCGACCATATACGTAGTCTCGCAATGACCGCTCGCCAGATCATGCGAGGTCAGATGACCGCGCGGGCACCGGCACGACAACGACTCGATGCGATGGGCGCGCTCACCGCTACCTTTAACGAAATGCTCGATCAAAATGAGTCTCTCGTGACCGGCATGCGTACCGTGACGGAAAGTCTCGCGCATGATTTGCGTTCACCTCTGATGCGGGTCGGTCGATCCATCGCGGCGGCTCGAGAAGCAGACGACGACGCGGTTCGTGTGCAATTACTGACGGATGCGGAGAACGCCTCCACGCGTGCCCTGCAAACCTTCAACGCCTTGGTCGATTTGGCGCGGGCAGAAGCTGGACTTTCCCGCGACTCCATGGAGAAGCTTGACCTCGCATCGATCGTCACGGACGTTGCTGAGTTGTTTGAACCCTTGGCCGATGAGCGAGGGCAGCGTTTGGAGCGCGCCATTGACTCGGTCAAGGTGTTCGGTCACTCGCAAATCGTCAAACAAGCACTCGGTAATCTGCTCGAAAACGCGATCAAATTCTCTCCGCCGGGCTCGACGCTGAGACTAACGGTCAAGCCATCTGGAGAGCGAGCGGGTGCAGAACTCATCGTTGAGGACAGCGGCCCCGGAATTCCAGAGCATGCGCGCGAACAAGCCGTCCGTCCCTTTGTGAGACTGGAGAGCTCAGCTCGTCAGCCCGGGGCAGGACTCGGCCTCGCTATTGCCGCGGCCGTCGCTCGCTTACACCAAGGGAAGCTCATTCTGGAAAATGCGAACCCAGGGCTCAGGGTGCGATTGCAGTTCGGCTGTCAGTAATGGTTTTTTCTTTGAGGGGCCACTGCATGCAGACCTCAAATCCGGACGAACGGAACCCTTCGTGGCTCAGGTTACGGGCTTCGATACGACCGCGGTGCCCGCGAATCACCTGAGCGGCAATCGCGAGTCCGAGTCCAGTACTCGTGTCCGTTCGTTCGCTACCATTTGCAGCGCTTCTATAAAAAGGCTCGAAGATTTTCGCCAGATCCTCCACCGGGAGCCCAGCTCCGGAGTCGCGAACACGCACCCTTGCGAAGCGCTCATGTTCGTCGACGAGTATCTCCACCGACGCACCATGCGGAGTGTGCTTAAGTGCGTTTCGTATGACATTTTCCACCGCCGACTGTATCCAGTGCCGATCACCGACAATATCAAGGGGCGAGTCAGGTAGCCGACTTGAAAGAACCTTTCCGAGTTGCTCTGCCTCGAACCCGGCATCAGCAAGCACGCGCTCCAAAATAGAGCAAAGTTCGAGAGGTTCTGGCCTCCAAGACACCGCGCCCGACTCGAGACGGGAAACATCCAAAATTTTATCGATGAGCTCATCGAGCCGCGCGATCTCTCCGTCGATACGCGCTGCTGTCGTGGCAGCGGCGGCGTCGCGTTGAGCCAAAAGCCCCGACGCCAGTCGTATCCGAGTCAGCGGCGAGCGTACCTCGTGCGAGATATCGCGTAGCAACTGCTGTTGCCCCTTGATGAGAGAACTGATTTGGTTCGCCATCGAATTAAGAGAGCGAGCGAGTTGTCCGATTTCGTCGCGTCTTGATTGCGCAGTCTTGGATACTCGCGAGTCCAGTTTTCCGATTGCCAGATCTTCGGTGGTTTTCTGAAGTTCAATGATTGGACGAGTGATCGATCTTGCAAGTAAAAAACTGACTAATGCCGTAACAAAAAATGAGAGCGTCAATAAGGGAACAGGAATATCCCGCAACACACCGAAACCCGTACGCGGATTGACGGCGATCAGTCGAAAAACCTCGCCCTCGTCGCTGATCAGCTCGGGCGACTCTGTCGGAAGATTGAGAAATACGGCGGGAAAGTCATAGGCAAAGACATCGTCGGTATCAGCGGGGAACTCTGGTGACGAATTCGGACGCGTACGTCCGAGTAAGTCTTTTCCGTTCTCGTCGATGATGAGTACATCGAGACTGACGGAGGATTCGACGGATCTGCGCTCTGCCCAGGCTCTGAGGGAAGAGACGCCACCGTCGGCCAAGGCATTTGCAGCCTCTTGCGCAGCCACCAATAGGTCAGCCGCAGCGGCTTCTTTTCGTTCGGCAATCAACCATGAGGTGACGGTGATCGTGCCGACCCCCGTGACCATCAAGGCTACGAAAAATGAGACGAAGATTCGGAGCGCGAGTTTGCTCATGTTGATCGGCGTAGCGGGCGCTCAGCGGGGATCCAACTCGATGAGCTCATAACCTGCACCGCGTACCGAGCGAATCTCTATTCCACTCTGACCCGATCGTTCGAGTTTTCGGCGGAGATTGCTGACGTGGGTGTCGATGCTACGATCATATAGGGTGAGTTTCCGACCAAGTGCTCGCTCGGTGAGTACTTGGCGTTCGACGGGTTGAGCGACCTCTTCCGCAAGCAAGTCAAGAATTCGGAATTCGGCTGCCGTCAGATCGAGCGGATGCCCACCGACCGATGCACGTCGACGTTTTAAGTCCAGACTGACGTGACCGATCGTTCGAGTCGCCTCGGAGTTCGACGGTTCGGGGCCTACTGAGGAACGACGTAAGATGGCTCGAATGCGAGCGGTGAGCTCTCTGGGATCAAACGGTTTGGCCAGATAATCGTCTGCACCGAGTTCGAGACCCAGTATTCGGTCGATCGCCTCGCCGCGTGCGGTGAGCATCATGACAGGCAGACGGGGCTTGATTTGACGAATGTCCTTGAGGATTTCAAATCCACTTCGCCCTGGAAGCATGACGTCGAGAATGACGAGGTCTACAGGATTTTGAGTTAGACCGGCGAGGGCGGTTGAGTCGTTATTGGCCAGGATGACTTCAAAACCCTCATGAACCATGAACTCCTTGAGCATCGAGGAGAGATCATGATCGTCATCAACAAGCAGGACGTGCGAGATCATCACGGGTAATGCTGCGACGATACTGTTCATTTGTCAGCCTGTAGCGGATGGCTTCACAGAACTTTACAGACTGTTTTCGCATCTTTTCGTTCATCGGCGGTCGAACTAGGCGAACATACGTTCACTGCGGGCGATTAATCGGAGAACATGTGATGAAAATGGCGTTGTCTATCGCGGCTTTAGGTGCCGCGCTTGTGTCGATGGGCGTACAGGCTCAAATGCCTCCGCCTCCACCCGGGGCGCCGGATGCTCGCATGGAGGGTCCGGGTGTCGAGCGTCGCGAGATGCGGCGAATCATCGTGCGGGGTGATCAAGACGGACCGCGCCCCATGATTCGAATGGAGCGATCCGGTGCCGATTTCATCGGTGCCTATGGTCTCGATCCGCGGATGATCCTACGGATGGCTGATGCGCTGGAGCTTACTCCCCAGCAGCGCGGCAAAATGACTGAGCTCGTGGAGACCGTACGTCCGGGAATGAACAAGCTTGCCCGAGACATTCGAGCGGAGTCGCAGCGTCTCAGAAATCTCGATGCGGGTGACACGAAGTATGCGAGTGAGAGTGCGGCAATCGCACGGAAGATGGGTGAGCTCACCACGAGCCTCGTCCAGCAAGGCGCCGATCTTCGCGGCAAGATGTGGCAGGTGTTGACGCCCGAGCAGCGTAAGCGCGCTGAGACCATGCGTGAGCGAGTGCGTGAACGCATGAAGGATCGAATCGAGATCCATCGCGGAAAGCCGCGCGCGTTAGTGCTGGAAGAGATCGACGAGATCGGTTGATCTCCCGAAAAACAAAAGGCCCGGAACGCATGACGCTCCGGGCCTTTTTTATTGCTCTTTTACGAGAGGCTGATCAGTTGACCATCGCCTTCAAGTTCTTGAGCGGCATCGCGCGAACCTTCTTGGAGGCCGGCTTTGCCTTGAACATCATCTTCTCGCCCGTGAAGGGGTTGATGCCCTCACGCGCCTTGGTGGCGGGCTTCTTGACGACCTTCAGCTTGGCAAGGCCCGGCAGCGTGAAGAGACCATGCGCGCGCAGGCTCTTCTTGATCTGACCGTTCAGAGAATCAAACACCGCCGCCACGTTCTTGCGGGACAGCGAGGTTTCTTTTGCGATCTGGTTGAGGATTTCCGACTTGGTCGGAGGACCACCCTTTTTCGCCATCTTGGAATACTCCTGGTTTTTTAGGTTTGCGCGTTGTTTTGCGCGTTGCGAACGGGGCGAAAAATAACATAGAGCCACGTCCTAGCAAACACTTTTTGCGATATTTCGGCTGAAAAATTAGCCTTTTCGTCTTGCCTTTTCTACCGTCGCGTAAGGTAGCGCGCGCTCATCGAATGAGGATCAGTAACACCTGGATGATGATTCCGGCCCACATGGGGGACAGATCCAGCCCTCCAATTGCCGGAACTGCGTTTCGGATTCGCTGCAGCACGGGCTCGCAGAGCGATTCGAGCAGGTCCTGAAGGGGTGATTGAACGCCTGGAGCGATCATTGAGGCGAGGGCATAGATAAAAATACCCCAGAAATAGAGCCATAAACCCGATCTCAGCAGTTCGATGGCGGCCGCCCAAACCCACGGTAAGGCATCGGGTAATGCTCCGACGAGGATGACGCTGAGCGCGGCCGTTTGGACGAGGGAGATGGCGAAAGCCGCGACGACCGAGGCGGTATCGATGCGTCCCATGGGAGGCAGCGCCCGTCGCAACGGCATGATCAGCCAATTGGTCATTCGCAAGATGGCGTCGGCAATAGGGTTACGGAAGTTGGCCCGGACCCACTGCAGCATCAACCGCAACAGGAAAACGTAGAGGAGTAGTGAGAAAAAGGTTTCCGCGAGAAAGAGAACCACTTGGTGCACGTTCAACCCCCTTTGTCAGCGTGAGCAGACAGTTCCCGACCACGACCGACTGCTGCGGAGACCGCTGCTGCGACGACGGCGTCGAGCCCTTGACGTTCGAGCGAGTCTATAGCGGCTGCGGTGGTCCCACCCGGGGAGGTGACCGATGTCCGAAGCGCTCCCAGATCGGCCTCTGATGTCGCGAGCAGGCCTGCGCCATGCAGGGTTGCTCGGGCAAGCTCAAGGGCTGTGGAGTCGGGCAGCCCGTGCTGACGACCGGCAGCGGCTAACGCTTCCGCCAATCGGAAAAAGTAGGCCGGACCGCTTCCCGACACCGCGGTGACGACATCCATCAGCGCTTCGTCCTCGACCCACACTACGACGCCGGTGGCCCCGAGGAGGGCGGTCGCCCGATCTCGTAACGTGGCATCAATATCGGGCGATGCGTAAAGCCCGGTGGCTCCGGCCCCCACCAGGGCGGGCCGGTTGGGCATCGCGCGAACCATGGCAACTTCCGCACCACACCACCCGCGTAATTGGGTGACCGATAGCCCGGCGGCGATCGAGATCACGAGCGGCCGATGCCGTTCGAGTTCTGGACGCAACACCTGTAGTGCGCGCGCCATATCCTGCGGCTTCACGGCAAGGATGATCGTGTCGATATCCGGGAATAGAGATCGACTGTCGGAGACGAC
Organism: Gammaproteobacteria bacterium; assembly: GCA_016874235.1. GTDB lineage: Bacteria > Pseudomonadota > Gammaproteobacteria > Steroidobacterales > Steroidobacteraceae > UBA964. Next base: position 20,589 of record VGUJ01000005.1, on the reverse strand, counting down.
CTCGACCCCGAGCTCACGACCGAGGGTGGCGGCCGTTGTGGCCGAGGCTTCGGCTATTTTGATTTGAGATGGGTTGGCGCCGCGCCTGAGTAGCGCCTCGACCAGGGCGCGGCCCATGTGGCCACCGCCCAGCACGCCGAGGCCACGACCAAGATCAGGTGCCGTCATGCCAGGGATTGTAGACGCTCGCCGAAGACGGCGGTGCCGATCCTGACATGGGTGGCTCCCTCGGCGATGGCGGCCTCGAGGTCGGCGCTCATTCCCATTGAGAGGGTATCCAGGGAGGCGTGTCGATCGCGAGCCTGAACGAAGAGTCGACGTAGCTCAGCGAACCAATGTCGTTGCCGGGCCGGATCGGTTTCGGCCGGCGGTATCGCCATCAGGCCGCGCAGTTGAAGACGGGGCAGGGACGCGATCGCTCCGAGTAACTCAGGCAGATCTCTGGGGAGCGCACCGCCCTTGGTGTCTTCGTTTCCGAGTCTGACCTGGACGCAGACCGAGAGCGGTGGGGCGTGGAACGGGCGCTGCTCCGAAAGCCTCGCCGCAATCTTGAGTCGGTCGACGGTGTGGACCCAGTCAAAATGTTCGGCGACGGCGCGGGTCTTGTTGGATTGCAGTTGCCCGATGAAGTGCCAGATCAAACGTCGATCGCGGAGGGCGCCGATTTTATCGAGGGCTTCCTGAAGGTAGTTTTCGCCGAAGTCGCGCTGACCGAGATCGGCGAGAGCCGCGACAGCGTCTATCGTTTGCTGCTTACTGACGGCGATGAGGGTGATGTCCTGGGCGGATCGCCCGGCCTCTCGTGCAGCGCTGTCGATGCGGCGATGCACCGCAGCCAGTCGATCCGAAGGCTTAAGCATCGAATACGGTGTAGCCGTCGAAGACAGGCCCATCGACACACACGCGCTTCATGGCCGGGCCGTTCGGTGTCTTGACCCGAACGGCGCATCCCGCGCAACCGCCTACGGCGCATACCATGAACTCCTCGAGCGAGACCTGGCAGGCCAGACCGAACCGTGCAGCAAGTTTTGTAGTCGCCTCGAGCATCGGAGTCGGACCACAGGAAAAAATTTCCACTTCGCGCAGTGTGCGTTCATCGAGCGTGGACAGCCAAGCCGCTGCGAGTTCGGTGACGAACCCATCGAAGCATCCCGGGAAACCACTGCGACTCGCGAGGCGCGAGGGAATGCCCCAACCATCGAGTAGCGGCATCGAAGCGATCACACCGTCCGGTATACCTGGCACGAGGATGGTCGAGGGGCGGGTTTGAAATGGAAACGGAATCTCTGACCCCATCAATACGAGCGGCTTCCATTCGATTCGACGATCAGAGGCGAGCGTTTCGGCGAGGAACACCATGGGCGGAATTCCGACGCCGCCGCCGATCATCAGCGGTCGAGGACGCTCGAGGTTCAATTGGAAACCGCGCCCGATGGGTCCGAGCACTGAGAGTTGGTCGCCGACGCGACGGCGCGCGAGCGCCGCGAGACCCGGACCCACGATTTTATAGAGGATGTCGATCCAGCCTTCACGAGGATCCGCGCGCATGATCGACAGCGGTCGGCGCATGGGGATGTCATCATCGACGGTGAGATGCGCAAAGCTGCCGGGCAACGCACGCGCCGCACACTTTGGCGCCTCGATGCGGATCACGAACTGATCGCCGGGGAACGATTGCTGCGCCAGCACCTTGCCATCCTCCAGGCAGATACTGCCGCGATGAGCGGGATGTTGAACGCTCATCGACGCCCTCCGGTCAGTGTGGCTTCGAGTACCGCCATGCGCACGGCGACGCCGTTTCGAACTTGATCACGAATGACCGACTGCGGGCCATCGGCGACGTCCGAAGCGATTTCGACGCCGCGATTCATGGGTTGCGGATGCATGACGATCGCATCGGATTTAGCTGCTCGTAGGCGTTCGGTCGTGAGACCCCACTCTGCGAAATAGGTCGCTTCATCGGGTATCGAGAGAGCAGCCATGCGTTCTTTTTGAATGCGAAGCATCATCACGACATCGCAGTGTTCGATTCCAGCCTCGAGTGACGTGAGTCGCGTACAGCCTTTGAACTCGCCCCCTGCGGGCATCATCTCCTTTGGTGCGACGATACGAACCTCCTCGGCACCGAGCGCGGTAAACGCTTGCGATGACGAGCGTGCGACGCGCGAATGACGGATATCTCCGACGATAGCGATACGAAGGCCTTCGATGCGCCCCTTATGCTGGCGAACGGTCAGCGCGTCGAGCAGACCTTGCGTCGGATGCGTCTGACTACCTGCGCCGCCTGAGAGGACGCTCACATGTTCAGCCACATGCGAGGCGACGATGTCCGGCACGGTCGAATCTGCATCGCGTAGCACGAATGCATCGACATACATCGACTCTAGCGTAGCGACTGTGTCGAGAACGCTCTCTCCCTTTAAGCGTGAGGAGAGTTGAATCTCAATGTTGATGACGTCAGCGCCCAATCTTCGAGCGGCGAGCTCGAAAGAGACTCTCGTGCGCGTCGAAGGCTCGGCGAACATGACAGCCACCGTGCGACCGATGAGCGAGTCGCTGCGCGCAGCAGGCTGTGACAGGGGGCGCGCGTAGTACGCCGACCGCTCGAGAAGGTGACGTATTACTTGAGGTGGCAAACCCTCCAACGTCAGCAAGTGCCGCAATGAGCCATCGGCTCGCAACTGCGTGGTCGGCGGGCGATTCGAGTCAGGCATCCGTCGTCGTTCCTCAGCGTTCGCCAGCGAGCCAGCGTTCCAGCACCACGGTGGCGGCGGCGCTATCGATAGCGCCCCGGTCATATCGTTTTCGATCACGCGTACTGCGTCGATCTCGCAAGGCCGCCTCGGCTTCGAGCGACGAGTAACGTTCGTCGACGAGGTGGACCGCCAACTTGAGCCGCTCGCCAAGTGCTTTGGCGAAGGCTTTCGCTCGTCCCGTCATAGGGCTTGCAGTGCCGTCCACATTATAAGGGCAGCCGACCACGAGCTGCCGGGCTCCGGCTTTGACAACCTCGATTTCGATGGCCCGCCATTCAATGTCCGTCAGCTCAGGGTTTTTGCGTTCGACGGCGGGCAGGGGGCGGGCGGTGCCGGTCAGCGTATCGCCCACCGCGAGACCGATACGCCGGAGCCCGAAATCGAAGCCGATCACGACTTCGGGAAGGCGAAACTCGCCCTCAGGCGTGGCCGGCGACATGACTCATGCGGCCGATGTCGATACCGAGCTGACGCCACACGGCGTGCCACCGGTCCTCGAAGGGCATTTCGAAAACGATACGCTCATCGACGGGAAGCGAGATCCACGCGTTATCGTGCATCTCTCGTTCGAGCTGCCCGACTTCCCATCCCGCATAACCCAACGCGATGAATGCATCGGCGGGTCCTTCTCCTCGCGCCATCGCCGCCAAAATATCTTTGGACGTTGTCACGTGGATCTGCTCGGAAACGGCATGTGAGGAGTCCCATCGTCCCGCGGGGCGGTGTACGACGAACCCCCGATCGCGATGGACCGGCCCTCCCCGCAACACCGCGCGGCCCGACAGCTCTGCGCTCGCCGACTCGAGGCTCATTTGCTCGAACACTTCACCGAGCGTCATCGGCAAGGGCTTGTTGATGACGATGCCTAGCGCGCCTTTGTCGAGGCTGTGCTCGCAGACGAGCGTTACGGTTTGAGAAAACTCGGGGTCCGCCAGCGAAGGCATGGCTACCAGAAGATGATTGGTCAGGCTGTTTTCGCCGCTCATGGACGACGCGCCTCGAGACGACGGCGAATGGCGGCGATCAGCGCCGAGGCGATGTCGATCCCAAATTGTTTATCGAGCTCGCGGATGCCCGTCGGACTCGTCACGTTGATCTCGGTGACGAAATCACCGATGACATCAAGACCGACGAACAGCATGCCCTGCTCGGCAAGGCGCGGCCCGATCTGCGCAGCGAGAAAGCGGTCACGCTCGTTGAGAGGCCGACCGACGCCCGTTGCGCCTGCAGCGAGATTTCCACGGTTATCACTGCTGCTCGGAATTCGCGCGAGAGCGAACGGCATGGGTTCACCATCGACCAATAGAACGCGTGAGTCACCCGTCGTGACGATTTCAGGCAGATAGCGCTGCACGATTGCGAATTGGTGGCCGTAGTTCGTCAAGGTTTCGAACACGACATTGGCATTCTTATCACCGTGCTCAATGACAAAGATCGAGCGACCGCCCATGCCATGCAGAGGTTTGCAGACAATCTTTGAGTGCTCCGACAGAAAGGCGTGCATGTCTCCCATGTCGCGGGTGATGAGCGTCGGAGCGCAGCACTGCGGGAACCAAGCGGTGTACACCTTCTCGTTCATGTCGCGAAGACCGCGTGGACGATTGACGACCAAGGCGCCTTGATCTTCGGCGCGCTCGAGAATGTAGGTGCTGTAGATGTATTCGGTATCGAAGGGAGGATCCTTGCGCATCAGGATGACGTCGATGTCACCCAGACGCATCGTTTCGGGCTCGCCGAGTTCGAACCAACGGTTTTCGTCTTTAAATACTTTGAGGGGTCGAGCGCGGCCGCAGGCAACACCGTCGCGTAGCCAAAGATCACCGAGCTCAAGGTAGAGCAGGTCGAAGCCATCGGCTGCGGCCGCCCAAAGCATGGCGAGTGTCGAGTCCTTCGCGTATTTGACGTCGGCGATGGGGTCCATCACCACGGCGAGGGTGGGTCGGGTCATGCAAGGTCTCCTGCGAGACATTGTAGTGCGGAGAGCGCAGCAAGCCCCGCAGTTTCTGTACGCAATACCCGGGGGCCAAGTCGGGCCGCCCGAAAGCCCACCTCCAGGGCCCGCTCCACCTCCGTTTCCTCGAGGCCGCCCTCCGGACCGACGAGAAGCGCAATGTCTTGAGGTTGTCCGGCGATCGATAGGACGCTCGCAAGGGAGGAGCTCGCCTCGGGAAGCAGTAGCAGGCGGCAGTCGATGTTCGATACCGAATCCAGGGCGGATTCGAAGGATTGCGGTAAATCGATGATCGGCAGCGTATTGCGGCCGCTTTGCTCGCACGCGGAGGCGGCGACGGCCTGCCAGTGGTGAGCGCGTTTGTCTCCTCGCTCAGCATCCAGCTGGACCACACTGCGCGCCGCCGCGACCGGGATGATTCGGTGAACGCCAAGCTCCGTTGCCTTTTGGATGACGAAGTCCATGCGCTCGCCGCGAGCGAGCGCCTGTAACAAGATGAGACGCAAGGGCGATTCACGCTCGATGAGTCGATGGTCGCCTACCTCAATGACTGCCTCACGACCCGTCAGACGGAGGATGGCGTGATACTCGCCGCCGCGGCCGTCGAACGCGGTAAGCGTCGCGCCGTCACGAAGCCGTAACACTTTGCTGACGTGCTGAGCGGTCTGCGGACTCAAGGTGACACGACGGTCTGATTCGAGCGCGGTGTCGACATAAACCCGAATCTCCCTCATACCGCGGCCTCCGCGCGAACGGCGAGGTCGAGCCCCTCTCTGGCCACCTCGACCATCAGGTCGATCTCTTCACGCGAGATGACATAGGGCGGCATGAAGTAGATGACGTTACCGAGAGGCCTGAGCAAGACGCCTCGGCTGAGCGCATGACGATAGACATGAAGATGACGACGCTCGCGCCAATCGAAGTTGCGACGCGTGTTTCGATCTCGCACGAACTCGACGGCGACGATGAGGCCGCGCTGGCGTACCTCGGCAACGTTCGGATGGTCATCGAAGGCTCGTCGTGTTTTAGCACCCAGATAGTCAGCCAATGCGCGGTTCGCATTCAGCGCGTCGCGTTCGCGAAAAAGTCGTAGTGAGGCCAGCGCCGCCGCGCAGGCGAGCGGGTTCCCCGAGTAGCTGTGCGAGTGCAGGAACGCGTTGAGTTTCACGTATTCATCGTAGAACGCTGCGTAGATCGATTCGCGCGTGAGCACGACCGACATCGGCAGATAGCCCGCCGTGAGACCTTTCGAGAGACAAAGAAAATCAGGGGTGATCTCTGCTTGCTCGCACGCGAACAAGGTTCCGGTTCGTCCGAAACCGACCGCAATCTCATCGGCGATCAGGTGAACGCCGTATCGATCGCAGGCCTCGCGTACAAGCTTGAGATAAAGCGGATCATGCATACGCATGTTGCCGGCACACTGAACCAGCGGCTCGAGGAGTACGGCGGCAACTTCATCAGCTTGCGTTGCGAGCACCTGCTCAAGTTCGGCGGCGCGTCGACGCGCCACGTCGGTTGAGCTCTCGCCGGGCTCTGCAGTGAATGCGTCGGGTGATGGGACGGTGATGACGTCCATCAGGAGCGGTTTGTAAATCGCTTTGTAGAGCTCGACGCTCCCGACGGCGAGCGCGCCCAAGGTTTCGCCGTGATAGCTGTTCGAGAGTGTGACGAACCGAGTTTTCCCGGGGCGTCCGGTGTTTTGCCAGAAGTGAAAACTCATCTTCACGGCGACCTCAATCGAGGCTGATCCACTGTCCGCAAAGAAACAACGATTAAGGCCGGGTGGGGCGACCGCGACGAGCTCCGCGGCGAGCTGAGCGCCCGGTTCGTGGGTGAATCCCGCGAACATGGCGTGTGGCAGGCGTTCTAGTTGTGCGCTGACGGCTGCATTGATGTGCGGATTGGCATGACCCCAAAGATTGACCCACCAAGAGCTGATTGCATCGAGATAGCGGTGACCGTCGTAGTCCTCGAGCCAGACGCCCTGACCACGACGCAGGGGCACGAGCGGCATGGTCGCTTCGTGATCCTTCATCTGCGTACAGGGGTGCCAGACGTGCGCAAGGTCGAGGGCGCGCAACTCGGCGTTCGAGGGGTGGATCATGCGGTGATTTTGGCACGTTCCGGTGCGTGTATGATCTGGCGAAGGGGGTACTTGTTCATGAACAACGCAGCCGGTGGGCGCGAAGCGCCTCGTTATTATCCTTGGGTCGTCGCCGTGATGGGGATGCTCGCGCTCTTCCTCTCGAACGGCATGACCGCCACTGGCATCACTATCTTCGATCCCTCGCTGCTCGATGAATTCGGTTGGGCGCGTGGGGACTTCAAGTTCCGCGACTTTCTGAACTTTGCCGTGACCGCCACCATCGCGCCTTTCATCGGCATCCTGATCGATCGGGTCAATCCTCGGTACCTACTGATGACCGGCTGTGGCCTGTTGACGCTCGGTTACGTGGGCTACAGCCTGATTGCGAACGGTGGCCCGGTCCCGCTCATCGAAGCCATCGCGGTCATCACTGCGATCGGGCTCGGGGGTGTCGTGGTGGTGGCGCTCGGCTCACTCGCCCCGGGCCTCAGCCGGAGCGTGGCGATCGCCATCGCCGTAGTGCTGGCTGCCCTGGGTCTGTGGCTCTACGTACAAAACTGGATGGGGGTCGCCCTCAAGCAGGTCTATCTCATCCACTTGATGTTCTCGCTTGCGTTGTCGACCGCAGGTTCGATGACCGTGATTTATTTGGTCTCGAGCTGGTTCGTCAAACACCGTGGTCTCGCCATCGGTATCGCCCTGATGGGCACGAGTCTCGGCAGTGCAGTGCTGCCTTTCGTCAATCCCTATCTCATTGAGGCTTTCGGTTGGCGGCAGGCCTATCTCTACAACTCGCTCATGCCGATCGTATTGCTGGTACTGATCTTCTTCGTGATTCGTGGGACCCCCGCACAGGCCGGCTTCAAAGCGGTGGGCCAGAACGAGGCGCTCGGAGATCTCAAGCAGCACGGCCTCACGTTTCAACAAGCCATTCGTACGCGTACGTTCTGGGCGATCGGCTTGTCGGGCTTTCTTTCTTACTTCGCGATCTTTTCTTTCGTGCAGCACTATGTACTGCATCTCAACAAGGGGTTCGGCTTCACGCTCAAAGAAGCCGGGCTTCAGCTCTTTCTGTTCAGCTTAGTGGCCATGTTTGCGAAGCTTGCGAACGGCGCCATCGCCGATCGAATCGATCGGCACAAAGTTTTCATGGCTTGTCTCGTGATCATGTTTATCGGCCTCGTAGGTCTTGCCAGCATGAAACGCGAGTGGGTGACGATCTCGGCGATCGTGATCGGGCTTGGATGGGGTGGTCTGTTCACGCTCTACAACATGCTCGCAGTCAACAATTTCGGACTACGCGAAATCGGCCGGATCAACGGCTCCATCAGCTTCATGGAGTCGATTGGAGTCGGGCTTGGCAGTTGGATCACGGGAAAGCTGTTTGACGAGTTCGGCAGCTATCAGGTGCCCTTTGCTGGACTCGCGTGTGCGCTGGCGCTCTCGATCGTAATCGGCACGCAGATCAAGAGCGAAGTCGACGAGCGCGTACTCGCAAGTCGACACTGACGGCCCGACGTCAGCTCGTTTTTCTTAGGACGTCTTTTTTCGGTCGCGGTTCCAAAGGACTTCGCTACCATTTTCATGGCGAGCGAGGACTCGTGCGAGAACGAAGAGCAGGTCGGACAAGCGGTTGAGATAGCGCGCAGGCTCCGGGCTGATCGGGCTTTGGGCCGACAGCGTCCAGACTCGACGCTCCGCTCGGCGAACGGTGGTTCTCGCGAGGTGGCAGGCTCCAGAGGCGGGGCCTCCGCCGGGAAGGATGAAATCCTTGAGCGGGGGCAGTGGGTCGTTGAAGGCGTCGAGCGCCGCTTCGAGCCGATCGACATGCGCTGACTGAATGAGCGTCATCCCGGGAATACAAAGCTCGCCCCCGAGGTCGAAGAGATCGTGCTGCACCTCAATCAGGCAGTCGATCACGGCCGCCGGCAGCCCCGGGACGGCCAGAATCATGCCGATGGTGCAGTTCGCCTCATCGACGGTGCCATACGCCTCGACACGGGGGTCGTCCTTGGCGACCCGGCTGCCGTCACCGAGCCCTGTGGTGCCATCGTCCCCCGTTCGGGTGTAGATCTTGCTCAAGCGGTTTCCCATGGCGTTTAAGATACCACTCCAGACTCATCGACCCGGGACCAAATCGTGCCATCCGCAGAACTGAAGGCCGCCATCGAAGCCGCCGAGGCCGCCGCCAAGGTCATTCGCGATTTGTACCAGCGTAACCTTCAGGTCGTGACCAAGGCCGACAAGTCGCCGGTGACCGAGGCCGATGTTCGCTCCGAAGAGGCCATCCATGGCGTGCTGTCGAAACATTTTCCGGCCTATGGGTTCTTTGGCGAGGAAACGGGTCAACACGATATGGATGCGGAGAGTATCTGGCTCGTCGATCCGATCGACGGTACCAAGTCGTTCGTGCGCGAGTGTCCGTTCTTCTCGACGCAAATCGCGCTGATGCGCGGCGGGCGCATGGTACTCGGCGTCTCCTCTGCGCCGGCTTATGGTGAATTTGCTTGGGCCGAGCGAGGTGAGGGCGCGTGGCTCGGCCAGCAGCGTATTCGGGTGAGTGGCATCGAGGCGATCGATGCCGCAATCGTCTCGAGCGGCAATCTCAAAACTTTGGCCTCAGGTCCGCGATGGAGTCGTTACGGCGAGCTCGTCGCCCGCGTCAATCGTATTCGGGGTTATGGTGACTTCGTGCACTACCACTTACTCGCGCGAGGCGCGCTCGATGCGGTGATCGAGTCGGATGTGAATATCCTCGATATCGCTGCGCTGACGGTACTCGTCGAGGAAGCGGGTGGCACATTCACCGATCTCGATGGGATGCCCGTGGGTCTCGCGACAACCTCAGTGCTCGCGACCAACGGTGTTTTGCACGCGCCGTTGCTCGCCGCACTTCGTTAAGCAGGCTCAGTCAGGGCTGTAAGCGCGTCACGCTCCATCCGCTGCCGATCGTCGGCGGCTGTTGAGCATCGGCGCCGCTCAATAATTTTCGTGTCCATCGTGCACGATCGTGGATGCGTGATTCGCCCTCGACCCAGAGTTCGACCGCCTCGGCATAGACGTGATACCCACCCCAATGCGGTGGGCGAGGAATGTGATCGCCGAGACCCGCAGGCGCAGGCGTATCTTCAGGGCCGGGCACCGGTACGTTGAAGCGCTGCGCCGCCGCGACGACGGCCGCTTCGAGATCCGCCCGAGATCCGACGGGTTTGCTTTGCTCGCTGGCCCAAGCGCCCACGCGACGCTGCCACGGACGCGTCTTGAAATACGCGTCACTCTCAGCGACCGGAGCGCGTACGACTCGACCTTCAATGCGGACTTGCCGGTAGAGATGGTCCCAATGCATCACGATGGCGACACGCGGGTGCGTTTCAATCTCGTGACCCTTGCGTGAGTCGTAGTTGGTGAAGAAGCAGATGTATCCCGGGTTGACGACAATCTCTTTGCACAGGACGACACGAGCGGAGGGTTGACCCTCTGCGCCGACGCTTGCGACCACCATGGCATTCGGGTTTGGCTGATCGCGCCGGGTACGCGCCGTCTCGAGCCAGGACGCGGCGACCGAGAGCGGTTCGGCAGGCAAGGGGTCAGGCAAGAACTGGACGGGGATAGGCATAGCCAGAATGATACCGCCTTGCGGGCCTCGCGTACGAGCCATCAGCGCGGGGCAGTTATAGTAGAGAAGTCGGGGCTGTCTATCGGCCCTCCTTCAGTTCCCATCACGAGCCCAAGCGCATGACCACCCTCGATGAGCTTCGTAAACATCTCGACGACATTGATCGACAGTTGATCGAGCTGATCGCCGATCGGCAGCGCACCAGCGGAGAGATCGCGCGGGTCAAGCGTTCGACTGGACGCGCGACTCGAGATTACGGACGCGAGCGTGATGTCATCCTCGGGGCTCGCGCCGAGGCGCAGGCGCAGGGGGTCTCGCCTCGCATCGCCGAGGATCTCATGCGCATGCTGATCCGAAGCTCGCTGACGACGCAGGAGCGCTCAAGCGTCGCAGCCATCGGCCAAGGATCGGGACGGCGCGCACTCGTCATTGGCGGCGCCGGCAAGCTCGGCCGCTGGTTCGTCGAGTTCCTGGCTTCGCAGGGATTCGAAATCGACGTGAGCGATCCGGCTGGAGCGCCGGAAGGCACGCGCGAAATCGGTGACTATCGTCAGGCGGAACTCGAGCAGGATTACATCGTCGTTGCGACGCCTCTCGGGTACACCGACACCGTTCTGCGCGAGCTCGCAATGCGACGACCGCGAGGTGTCATCTTTGACGTCGGTTCGTTGAAGTCGCCCCTGCGCGGAGGGCTGATGGCGCTCAAATCTCACGGCTGCCGCGTGACTTCAGTACACCCTATGTTCGGTCCCGACACCGAACTATTGTCGGGCCGGCACGTGATCTTCGTCGACCTCGGTCACGACGAGGCGCTCGCCAAAACCAAAGAATTGTTTGCACCAACCATGGTCGAGCAGGTCGTGATGAGTCTTGATGAGCATGATCGACTCATCGCCTATGTGCTCGGACTATCGCATGCGCTGAACATTGCATTTTTCACGGCGCTGGCTGAAAGCGGTGAGGCAGCACCCCGACTCGCGAAACTCTCGAGTACGACGTTCGATGCTCAGCTCGATGTCGCAACCCGTGTAGCCCAGGAAAGCCCGCAGCTCTACTATGAAATTCAGTCGCTCAATGATTACGGCGCGGAGTCGCTCGAGGCTCTGGCGAAGGCCGTCGAGTCTCTCCGGCGTTCGGTGTTGTCACGCGATGCTGAGGCATTCACGGCGCTGATGGAAAAAGGCCGTGAATATCTCGAGGATCGAAAATCCATGACGGAGCGTCGCGCTTAGTACCCCGCTGTTCACATGACTGATTCCATCGATAAGGACGGTTTTCGCGCCAACGTGGGCATCGTGCTCATGCAGCAGGATGGTCGGGTATTTTTGGGTAAGCGCTTGGGCGGTAAAGGCTGGCAGTTCCCACAAGGCGGATTACGAGCGGGCGAACCGGTAGAGCAGGGTATGTATCGGGAGCTCACCGAAGAAATCGGTCTTGGACCCGACGATGTTCGAATCCTCGGTGTGACGCGCCGCTGGCTGCGATATCGTCTTCCGCAGCGTTATCAGCGCCGTGATCAGTTGCCTTTGTGTATCGGACAAAAGCAGCGTTGGTATCTGCTCGAGAGTCGCTCAGAGAGCCCGCCTGTTCGATTCGATCAGACGAGCGAGCCTGAGTTCTGTGGATGGCGATGGTCAGAGTGGTGGGAGCCGGTGCGAGAGGTGATCCACTTCAAGCGCCCCGTCTATCGCCGCGCTTTGCACGAACTCGGACGATTGGCATTTCCGGCGGGCTTGCCTCCCTATCCCGAGTGGTGGGTCAAAGGATGATGTCGTGACGATGCGAGATCCGTATCGTCATATGATTCTCCGGGGCATGAGTCCCGCGCGTCTGCGCGTATGGGCCGTGATCCTCATATCGGTGTTGGCGGTCTTAGGCTGGGGACTGTTTACGCTCGGTCGTTCTGGGATCGGCGCGGGTGATACAGGTCCTGCAAGTACGCCGGCGACGCTTCGGCAAGCAATCCGCGAGCGTGATGAGCTAATCGAATCGCTTCGACGCTCCGTAGCCGAGCTCGAGATGCTCAAAGGGTCGCAAGATCGGGAGCGGCAGGAAGTCGCGCGGGCGATCGGTGAATTACAGGCTGAGGTCGCAAGACAGCGGCAGCAGCTGGAGTTTTACAAAGGCGTGGTCGCCAGTACCGAGCCGGGTCCCGATGTGGCGATCCGAAATTTCCGCATCGAACAAGCGACGTCAGCAGGGCGTGCGCAACTTCGGCTCTCGCTTGTTCAGCCCGGTAATCCGCAGTCGATCGTCTCCGGACAGATCAAGGTCATTTTGGAGGGGGCCCGAGCGGGTCGCCCCGTTCGGGTTTCGCTGCTCGAGATTCCCTATAGTTTCAGGTACTTCGAGAACATCGACCGCGAACTTCCCTTGCCGGACGGGGTCTCACCGGAGCGGGTGCAGATTGAGGTCGAGCCGTCTGGCAGACCGGGCCGCCCCGTGGTTCAATCCCTGCTCTGGCCGCTCTAGCGAGCGTGGGGGTTGGCAATGTTTGGACGTCACAAGACGCCCCGTTTATCGGGCCGTATCGATACGTTGTTAGGTCGAGGGACCACGCTCAAGGGTGACCTCGAGTTCACGGGCGGACTTCACGTCGATGGGGCCCACCACGGCTCGATACGAGGTCTTGAGGGGCCAACCTCCGCCACGCTCTGGGTGGGTGAGCCCGGACGGATCCACGGAAATGTGGAAGTGGCTGTCGCAGTCATCAACGGCGAAGTAATCGGTAATGTTCGGGGCAGTGAACGCGTGGTGCTCGGCGCCAAGGCGCGCGTCATGGGTGATGTCTCTTATGGCGTCATCGAGATGACTCTCGGTGCCCGTATCGAAGGGAAACTCGTTCCCTTGGTATCAGCGGGGTCGTCCGAGACGGGGCTGCAGACAGGACAGACGCCTGAGTCAAACTGGGGGGATAATGTCGTTCGCCCCTTTGACCTTCGGCAGGGTCGGAACTAGCATTCGCGCGCGATAGCGCAGCGAGATTTTCTTGAGGATTTGACGATGACGACTGTGATAGACGATCTACCGCTCGACATGCCTCCGGCGCTGGTGTTTACCGAAGCGGCGGCACGCAAGGTGGGATCGCTGATCGAGAGTGAGGGGAATCCCGCCCTGATGTTGCGCGTCTTTGTGCAGGGCGGCGGCTGCTCAGGGATGCAATACGGATTCGAATTCGACGAGCAGGCGCAAGATGGGGACACCATGGTCGAAAACTTGGGCGTCAAGTTGCTCGTCGATCCGATGAGTCTGCAGTATCTCTCGGGTGCCGAGATCGATTACCGCGAAGGTCTCGAGGGTGCCCAGTTCGTTATCCGTAATCCCAACGCCACGACGACCTGCGGTTGCGGGTCTTCGTTCTCGGCGTAACCCAGCCCGCGTCTTTTCAAGGGGTGACGTGAGTCGGGGGAACGGTCGAGCTGCGCCAGAGTTGCTGGCGGCAGTCGATCTGGGTTCGAACAGTTTTCATATGGTGGTCGCCCGTTACATTCACGGGCAACTCACGGTCATCGACCGTCTCCGCGAAAGCGTACGTCTCGGTTCGGGGCTCGATGAAGAAGGTCGCCTCGATCGTGACGTCGCCGCGCGAGCTTTGGCGTGTCTCGAACGATTCGGTCAGCGACTGCGGGAAATCCATCCCGATAAATTGCGTGTCGTAGGCACCAATACCCTCAGACGCGCACATCGTAAGCAAGCGTTTCTCGAAAAGGCCCGCACCGCACTGGGTGCACCCATCGAAATTGTTTCGGGGCTGGAAGAAGCGCGTCTCATCTATTCCGGTGTTGCCAACACCTCACCCATGGGGGAGGGCAGACGTCTGGTCGTTGATATCGGCGGAGGAAGTACCGAGCTCATCATCGGCGAGTCACTGACTCCGATGCGATTGGCGAGTACCGAACTCGGTTGCGTCACGATGAGCGAACGTTTTTTCGCTGGAGGAAGAATTTCCGGAAAACGATTTGCCCGAGCGCGAGTAATGGCCCGGGGTGAACTTGAGCCCATCGAGCAGGCCTATCGAAAAATGGGCTGGCAAGCCGCCATCGGTAGCTCAGGCACAGTGAAATCCGTGGCGGATGCGGTACGCGAACTCGATCCTGCAGCTCAACACGTCACCGCCGAGGCTCTCGAGACCGTTCTGGATGCCACCCTCAAGGCCGATCATATCTGGGACGTCGCGTTTGAATCGTTGAGCGAAGACCGTCGTACGGTGTTTGCCGGAGGGCTTGCGATCCTGCTCGAGGTGTTCGCGAGTCTCGGCATCAAAAAAATGGATGTGTCAGAGGGCGCGATGCGCGATGGGTTGCTCTACGACCTCGTAGGACGCATGACTCACGAAGATGCGCGGGATCGTACCGTTCGGGCGATGCAGGCTAGATATCACGTCGATGCGGCTCAAGCAGAGCGCGTCGAGGCCACCGCTATCAATTTTCTCGAGCAGGTCGCCGATTCATGGCAGCTCGAAGATCCTGCTGCAGACCAGATTCTCGCTTGGGCGGCGCGGTTGCATGAAATCGGCCTCGATGTGTCTCACTCGCGCTATCACCAGCACGGCGCCTATCTGCTTGAGAACGCAGACATGCCGGGATTCCCGCGAGAGGAGCAGCGCTTGCTTGCCCGACTCGTCGGCGGACATCGTCGCAAGCTTTCTCTCGAAGGGCTCGACAAGCTTCTGCCGCCTTGGGATCGCCGAATCCTTCACCTCATCGTTCTTTTGAGGCTCGCCGTCTTGCTACACCGGGGACGCGGACGAGCGCCGTTGCCAGAGCTCACGCTCATTGCTCGAGGGCGAAACGTTCTGGAGGCGAGATTTCCCGTTCGTTGGTTGCGGGACCATCCCCTCACGGTCGCTGATCTCAGCCAAGAGATCGATCTTCTCAAGGCGGTGGACTTTCGACTGCGGATCTACTCTTCGAGAGGTCTGCCCGCCGTATAGGCGTCGAGTAGTTCGTTCTGTGCGCACACCCCTGGAGTCGACCGTCCAGCGGCTCGCCGGTAGTGCCCGTCGTGATCGAGTTCCCATGCTTGAGTGTCGTCGCGCAAATACATCTCGAGGTCTTCGAGAATACGCTTCTTGTATTTCTCGCGACGAACCGGGAAAGCAATCTCGACGCGTCGGAAGAAGTTTCGATCCATCCAGTCTGCACTGCTGCAGAAAATCTCCGGATCACCACTGTTGGCGAACCAGAAAACACGCGAGTGCTCGAGGAACCTTCCGACGATCGAGCGCACTCGAATGTTATCCGAGACACCGGGTACGCCTGGGCGCAGCGCGCATACGCCGCGAACGATGAGATCGATCTGCACTCCGGCCTGTGATGCTTTGCAAAGCGCTGCGATTGATTCGGGCTCGACGAGCGCGTTCATCTTCAAAATTACTCTGGCGGGTCGCCCTGCTGAGGCATGAGCCGCTTCGCGCTCCAATCGCACGAGCATGGCGCGGTGTAGTTCGAACGGGGATTGCAACAAACACGAAAGACGCGGTGTGCGAGTCAGGCTGGTGAGCTGAAGGAAAACTTCATGAACATCTTGTCCGATCTCCGGATCGCAGGTGAAGAGGCCATAATCGGTATAGGCTCTCGCGGTACGCGAGTGATAATTACCGGTGCCGAGATGACAATAGCGACGAATCCCGCCGCGCTCTCGTCGCGCGACCAACGCCAGTTTGGCGTGGGTCTTGAAGCCGACGACGCCATACATCACGTGGGCGCCGGCTTCCTGCAGACGGTCTGAGAGCTCGATATTTGCCTCCTCATCAAAGCGAGCGCGTAACTCGATGACTACCGTGACGTCCTTGCCGGCGTGAGCGGCTGCGACGAGTGCGTCGACTATGGCGGAGTCGTTTCCAGTTCGATAGAGCGTTTGCTTGATGGCGAGAACCTGCGGATCATTTGCCGCCTGACGCAAAAAATCGACTACCGGGGCAAAAGACTGAAAAGGGTGATGCAGCAGCAGATCGCTTTGGCGAATGGCTGCGAACATATCAGGCCCATCGTTAAGACGTCGCGGTAGGCTCGGACGGAACACCGGATATTTCAGGTCGCTTCGTTGAGCAAGATCATAAATGGCGGATAGTCGGTGCAGATTGACCGGTGATGGCACGGCAAAGATATCGAGCGGCGAAATGCCAAACTGCTTGGCTAGAAAATCGACGAGGTCGCGTGGACAGTCGTCTGCTGTCTCGAGTCTGACTGCCGACCCGTATCGCCGTTGAGCGAGTTCGCCTTCGAGTGCTCGACGCAGATCATCGGCCTCTTCTTCATCGATGAAAAGATCGCTGTTCCGGGTGAGTCGGAATTGGTGACAGGCAATGATTTTCATGCCCTCGAAGAGTCGCGGCACAAACTCCTCGATGATCGTCGACAGCAGCACGAATCTTTGAGGCTCGCCACCTTCTGAAGGCAAAGGAACCACGCGTGGGAGCGATCGAGGCGCTTGAACGACAGCCAACGTTGCCTCGCGGCCGAAGGCGTCTTCGCCTTGAAGTCGTACGATGAAGTTGAGGCTCTTGTTCTGGATGCGAGGAAACGGACGCGACGGATCGAGTGCGAGCGGGGACAGTACCGGCTCGACCTCATTTTCGAAGTAAGCTGCAAGCCACTCGTGGGTGGATTCTGGCCACTCGCCCTTGGGAACGAGGGCGATCCCGGCCTCACGCAGCGCTGGCAACAAAACGTTGCGCAGGCAGGCGTACTGCTCGGCGACCAGTAGAGTTGCTCGACGGTGGATGGCTGCAAGCTGCGCCGCCGGGGTCAGGCCATCGGCGCCGAGACTTGCAGGAGAGCTTTCCTGCAGCTGTTTGATACCAGCGACACGAATCTCAAAGAATTCATCGAGATTGCTCGATGAGATACAAAGAAATCGAAGACGCTCTAGGAGCGGCACCGAGGGATCGAGTGCCTGCGCGAGCACGCGTTGGTTGAACTCCAACAACGAAAGCTCGCGATTGATGAGGGGAGGCGGCGCGGAGGCCGCCATGGCCGCTGCGGTGTCCATGGTCTTTAGTAGACCATGAACGTCACGAAAGATTGTTACAACGACGCTCTGCGGACGCTGGATTTTGCGGTAGCGGCGTCAGCGGGTGTTTTCCCCGGTTCTCCGGCGGCTGAGTCAGATCCCAGGGCGGCGGCCAACAGCGCGGGAGTTACCCGGCCTGCGTCGAGGCTCGCCAGGAGTGGACCGGCCTGTGTTCGGAACTCGGCCATGAGAGAGGCCGGGATCGGTCGATCGTTCGGTAGCGGGACTTTTTGCGGGTCTTTGTGGACGCCGTTTTGCAGGTACTCGTAGTGAAGGTGCGGCCCGGTTGCAAGGCCGGTCATACCCACGTAACCGATCACTTCACCCTGACGCACGCGCTCGCCTTGACGGAGCCCACGCGCAAATCGTGACAGGTGTCCGTAGAGGGTTCGGACATTGTTGGCGTGCTGAACTTCGATGACCTTGCCGTAGCCGCCTTTGGTTCCGACGAAACGTACGCGACCCTCGCCCGCGGCCTTCACTGGAGTGCCCGTCGGCGCGGCATAGTCGACCCCGCGATGCGCGCGCATTCGGTTGAGCACAGGATGACGGCGATACAAGTTGAATCGCGAACTAACGCGGGTGAACTCGAGCGGCGCTCTCAAAAATGCTTTACGAAGACTGCGCCCATCGGGTGTGTAGTAACCGAAGTCATCTTCTTCGGCGTCAGTGCTCTCGCCGCTCGGCGCAAAGCGAAGCGCGCGATAGACCGTGCCCTGATTGATGAACTCGACGGCGAGGACATCCCCTTCGCCGAGAGGCGTGCCGTCTTGGCTCAACTCTTCATAAATGACGCGAAAGCGATCTCCCGGCTGGATGTCGAGGACGAAGTCGATATCCCATCGGAAGATGTTCGTGATCTTCATGGCCAGCGAATCGCTGAGTCCCGCTTCGCCCGCAGCTTGGAACAACGAATTCTTGATCGTCGCTTCGCCGACCCGAATGTTCTTTTCGAGCGGGTTGACGATGACCTCGCTGTCGAATCCGTTTTGATCGCGGCGAACCTGCAGGGTTTCGCTCGGGCTGAGTTGTCGCTCGAGGCTGACGAGTTGTTTGTCGCGTACGCCGAACTTGAGGGTTTCCCCTGGATAGAGTCGGTCGAGGCTCCGACGGATATCGGGTAAAGCGCGAAGCGTCGCGAGATCGGTCACCGAGAGTTCGAGCTTCCGAAAGATCCGCTCGAGGGTGTCGTTGGCGCCCACGATGACATCGACGGTCAGCGGCACGAGGATGGCCTGGGCCGAGGTCTCAGCTTCAGCCGCTTGAATGGCGCTAATGGCGTTCTCGTCTAAACGACCAATGTCCGAAAGCCAAGACTCTCCACGCCACCAGGTCAGCGCGAGTACCGCGATCACGGTCAGCTGCAGCCCACGGCCTTTGAGCAATGCGAGAACGCGGTTTTTTGATCCGACTTCCAGCGTCATGGACTACACTTCGCCGACACGAGAGCGGCGAACGGTACCCGCGACTGCAGATAGGGTCAACCCATCGGTCGGGCGGTTTTTCGCAAAGTGGACTCGGCAGGGCGGAGAGGTAGAGGCATCGCTGCAACATGGTGAGTATTCAGCAACAACTCGAAGAAATCCGCCGGGGTAGTGCCGAGCTGCTCGTAGAGGCCGAGCTCGTCAAAAAACTGGCTCGTGGCAAGCCGCTTCGCATCAAGGCAGGCTTCGATCCCACCGCTCCCGATCTGCATCTCGGGCATACCGTGCTCATCAACAAGATGCGCCAGTTCCAGCAGTTTGGGCATGAGGTGATTTTCTTGATCGGCGACTTCACCGGTCTCATCGGTGATCCGACCGGTCGTAACGCTACCCGGCCTCGGCTCACCCCAGAGGATGTCCAGGCGAACGCGCGTACTTATCAAGAGCAGATCTTCAAGATCCTCGATCCTGCGCGTACCGAAATCGAGTTCAACTCCAAGTGGCTGAGTAACATGCCGCTGCCCAAGTTCGTCGAAGTCGCTGCGCAATACACGGTGGCACGTATGCTCGAGCGCGACGATTTCGCCAAGCGATACAAGGCTGGACAGCCTATTTCCGTGCATGAATTCTTCTATCCGCTTGCGCAAGGCTACGACTCCGTGGCGCTGCGGGCGGATGTTGAACTCGGCGGCACCGATCAAAAATTTAACTTGTTGGTCGGGCGTCAGCTGCAAGAGGCTTACGGCCAAGAACCCCAGTGCGTGCTCACCATGCCGTTGCTTGAGGGTCTCGACGGCGTCAACAAGATGTCGAAGTCCCTCGGAAATTACGTCGGCATCACCGAGGCGCCCGATGCTCAGTTCGGCAAGCTCATGTCGGTCAGCGACGATCGCATGTGGCGCTACTTTGAGTTGCTGTCCTTCCGGCCGCTCAATGAAATCACAGCGCTCCGCAAGGCGATCGCGGAGGGGCGCAACCCCCGAGACGTGAAGTTTGAGCTCGCCAAAGAAATCGTAGGTCGTTTCCACGGGGTCGAGGCCGCCGAGCGAGCGCAGGGCGAATTTATTGCCCGCTTTTCGCAAAAGAGTTTGCCGACCGACTTGCCGGTACAGGTGCTCCAGACGGCCGATCCCGAGGGCGAAAGCCTGGTGGGTGCGCTCAAGGCGGCAGGGCTTGCGAGTAGCAACTCGGAGGCCGTTCGAAAGCTCTCTGAGGGGGCCGTCCGGATAGATGGCGAGAAGGCCACCGACCGGGCCCTTCGTTTGGCGCCGGGGACCGAAGTCATTTTGCAGGTGGGACCGCGTCGTTTCGTCCGCGTCAAGATAGAAAAATCCAATTAATTCAATAAGTTAAATTATTTCCGGGTTTTTCGTTTCAATACGTTGACAGCGGGCCTTACCCGCCTATAATGCGCGCCCTCAGCTTCGGGCTGTGCCGGGATCCCCGGCGGGCCCAAACAGGTTGATCATCGGGTTGACGGAAGTAGCCGCAGGGCTATACTTCCCGGCCCTCTTGTCGCCCGAGCGGCGCAAGCGCTTTTTAAAAATTTGGCAGGTAATTTGTGTGGGGACTCGCGTCGATGTGTCCATTGGGTGCATAGACCGAGTAACTAAATTTTTGTCCAGCAATGGGCCTAATTTGATTACTCTTTTTGTTTGAAGCTCAAAATCTTCAAGTGAAGAGTTTGATCCTGGCTCAGATTGAACGCTGGCGGCGTGCTTAACACATGCAAGTCGAGC